>CAVTQG010000058.1:0-48078 GCA_963736785.1 uncultured Spirochaetota bacterium
CCGGCCGCGATCGAACTCGTTCAGGAAAAGTTCGAACGAGGCGCAGCCGGGCGAGAAGAGCAGGGAGGCGCCGGCGGCTCCGGGCCGGGCAGCCCGGCGGCGGGTCGCTTCCCAGGCGCGGCCTAGGGCCTGGGCAAGGTCGGGGAAGGGGCCCTCGAAGGCGATGCCCTCCGCGCGGAACAGCTGCTCGATCTTGCGCGTCCCGCTGCCCGCCAGCAGGTAGATGCCCGCGGCCCGGCCCGCTGCCTCGGCCAGGGGGCGGAAGTCCAGGTTCTTGTCGGTGCCCCCGGCGATCAGGAACACCGGCGCCGGCAGGGCGCTCAAGGCGGCTGCCGCGGCCTCCGGGATGGTGGCGGCCGAGTCGTTGTAGATGCGCACCCCGTCGCGTTCCGCCACCAGCTCCAGGCGGTGCTCGATGCCCGGGAAGGAGGCCAGGGCCGCGGCGATGGGCTCGGGATCCAGCCCGAACAGGCGGGCGCTCAAGGCGGCGGCCAGCAGGTTCAGGCGGTTGTGCTCGCCGGGGACCAAGAGGCGGGCCGGCAGGATCGTCTCGGTCCGCCCTGCCTCGCGGCGCAGGCCCACGCCGTGCTGCAGCCAGGCGCCGGGGCGCCCGGGCGGCAGCGGGGCGCGCGAGTACCAGTGCACCTCGGCGGCGGTGCCTTGCGGGAAATCGTGCTGCCAGGGGTCGTCGGCGTTGAACACGGCGAACTGCCCTGGCTTTTGCGATGCGAACAGGACCTTCTTATCGGCGACGTAGGCGGCCATATCCGGGTACCTGTCCTGGTGGTCCGGCAGGATGCGTGTAACCAGGCTCACCCGGGGGGCCAGCAGGCCCCGGCCCCGCAGGTCGGCCAGCTGCCAGGAGGACAGCTCCAGCACCACCGGATCCGCCGGCGCGAGCTGCTCCAGGAAGCCGAGCGGCGAGACCGTGATGTTGCCGCCCAGCCGGCAGCCCGGGTGCCGGGTTCGCAGGCAGCGGGCCAGCGCCGATGGCGGCGGTGGATTTGCCCTTGCTGCCCGTCACCGCCAGGACCGGGCCCGGGCACAGGCCGAGGAAGATCGACAGGTCCGTCTCCACGGGGATGCCCCGCTCGCGGGCCAGAGCCAGGAAGGGGGAGGAGAGGGGTACCGCCGGGTTCTTCACGACCAGGTCGGTCTCGGTGAAGTCGCGCTCTTCGTGGCGGCCCAGCACGGTGCGCACCCCGTGCGCGGTCAGCTCGGCCAGCAGGGGATCGAAGGCGGCGGGGTCCCGCCGGTGATCGGTGACCGTGACCCGGGCGCCGTGCCGGGCGAAGAACAGGGCCGAGGCCAGACCTCCTCCGTGCAGGCCCAGCCCCATCACGGTCACCCGTTTGGATTCGAACTCAAGGCGCCCGATCGTCAATCCGATACTCCTTCAGGTCCCGCTCGTTCAGGTAGGCCTCCACCCTCAGGCCTTCCCAGTGCCGGTACCAGGACTCGGGGATCCGGGCTCTTGAGCTCGCGGAACACGGGGTGTTCCTCGGAGAACTCCCTGCCCTTCAGGGCGGACTCCACCCGGCCCATGAACGGCTTCAGGAACTCGTACGCCTGATGGAGCTGCGGCAGCGCCGTCTCGCGGTCCGCCGCGGAGAAGCGGATCAGGCTCCGGCAAAGGGTCCGGTATCTGCAGAGATAGGGGAAGTACGGGTAGGTCCGCTGCCCCGCCGGCAGAAACAGCCGGCTGAAGAAGCGGGTCAGGTCGTTGTCCATCCAGATGCCCTGCACGAAATAACCCCGCCCGGTTTCCCCCACCCAGGTGTTGGAGATGGCCTGGTCGACGAGCAGGCCGCGCAACCGGCCGTTCTCCGCTTCCACCCCCTGCAGGGGGATGAAGGAACTCTCCAAGTAGAGCTCCCGGGTGCTGAAAGCCGGGGAGAGGTCATTGTCGCCGCGCTCCAGCACCCGGTAGGCCTGGGGCCGGTAGGCCAGGTCCAGGCGCAGCAGGTACGCGTATTGCCGCCCGCTCAGGCGGTAGAGCTGGAAGAAGGAGGGGCGCAGGACTTCCGCCGGGTCGAACAGGTAGGTGAGTCCGTGCAGCAGCTGCGGGGCCAGGCGCAGCAGCTGGGCCAGCACCTCGCCCAGGCTCTCCAGATACCCGGGATCGGGCTGCGGCCGGCGCACGTCGTGGTGGATCGCCAGCCGCGGCACGCGGTACTCGGCCTCGGTGCGGACGAAGAACTCCTCGGTCTGGCTGAAATGGCGACTCAATGGGCGCTCACCGGCCGGCGTCGCGGCCAGCAGGGTATTTAAAGCGGGGTCGGTGACGCTGGCCTGGATCGCGTTGGTGGTCAGTGGCACGGGTGCGCTCACCCCTCGATGCGGTAGATGACCCAGGCTCTGCCCTGCTGCCGCAGGAACACCCGCTCCCGTGCTTCCCGCGAGGCGGTGCCCTGGTCGGGGTCCGGGACCCAGAGCCGGTAGTCCACCTGGAAGGCGGGCTCGGCCTCCCCCGCCAGCGGCTGGATGGCCAGGTCGGTGATGCCGAATACCGAGTCGGGGGGGGTCACCGCCGGCCGGCCGGCGCGGTCCCACTCCTCGGCGCTGCGGATCAGGGAGCGTCCCTCGTAGCCCAGGTTCACCCGGCTCACCACGTAGACGTGGATCACTTGGTCGATCAGCTGCTTGCCGGCGCGGCCGGCGACGCAATCCTGCATGCGCTCGTGATCCAGGCTGTTGGCGCTGCGGTAGAAGCTCTCCACGACCTCCCGCGGGGAAAGCCCAACGGTGGAGCGTGGAGCGAGCAGGTTGCGCAGCACGGTTCCCGAAAAGATTCCCACCGCGGCGGCGATCGCCGCGACGATCAGCACGGTTTTCCAATGCCGCTGCCAGAACACCCCGCGCCGGTAAGCCCTGGAGGCCAGCTCTTGCTCCCGGCGGGCCCTGGCGGCCAGCGCCCGGGCTTCCGCCTCGGGCAGCTTGCGGAACAGCCCGCCGGCTTCCCAATCCCGGAGCAGTGCGGCCCAGCGCTCCAGCGTTGGGGGCTTCCCGGTGCCGCGCCCCAGGCCGTCCATCACGGCCGCGCTCACCTCCTCGCGCACCTCCGGCCGGGTGAGGTACAGGGGGGCCAGGCGCAGCTCGCGCGCCCGGCGGCGGGTTTCCTCGCTGCTTTCGGCGGCGAAGGGGTACTCCCCGGCGATCAGCCGATACAGCATGGCCGCCAGGCTGTAGGAAAGACCGCGGGAGTCCGGATGGTTGATGGCCTCGAAGGTGCGCAGGCGGTGCTCCTCCGGCTGGATGCTCCGCGCCTGGCGCATGACCTGGGGGCTGAGCAGCTCCACCGCCCCGTCCTCCAGGAAGCGCACCGCGTCGGTGGCCAGCTCTTCCGGCCGGCGATCGCCCAGCGCCACCAGGGCCTGGGCCAGCCGGCGCAGGCAGGGGAGTGCCTTTCCCTGTTCGAGGACCTCCTCCAGGGTGACTCCCGGTTCCCAGGGGCCGTAGAGGTACAGCCGTCCCTCTTCCTGGTAGAACCCCTCCAGATAGCGCTCGGCCACGCCGTCGGCGCCCACCCGGAATCCGGGGGAGGTGCGCAGTCCCCGGAGCCTGGTCAATACGATCTCATTACGGCCCAGTCCCACGGGGATGGCCAGGACCGGGCGGCCGTCGCGCAGCCGCCGGCCGGGCAGCTGGAGGCTCACGCGCGCCCTTCGCCGAAAACCTCGGCTCCGAAGATCTCGATCTCCGTGCCGGGCTCGCGCCAGCAATCCTCGGGAAGCCCGGCCTTGGCGCAGGTGTGGGAGAGGAAGGTGTCCCGATCCCAGCCGTATTCCGTGGCCACCTGCGGCAGGAGCAGGCCTGAGCGCGGGCCCTGGCGCACGATCAGGCCGTGGCTGCCCACCTGGATCTCCTCCAGGCTCGTCACGGGCCGGGGCTCGCTCAGCACGGACAGCTCCAGGCGGATTTCCGGCAGTTCGGCGAGACGCAGGGGAGGAAAGCGCGGATCGTGAAAAGCGGCGGCCTGGGCCGCTTCCCGCACGGTCTCCAGCAGCGGCCGCCGGGCGACCACGAAGCCGATGCAGCCCCTGAGGCGCCCGTCGCGGGTCAGGGTGACGAAAGCGCCGTGGTGCGCGGCCAGCGCGCCTGGACCGGCGCCGCGCGCGGGCCGGTCTCCCCGCAGCCCGGCTTCAATCGCCTCCCGCGCCGCCTTCAGCAGCGCTCCGCGTTCCTCGGCTGTCAGGAATTGTTCCATGGTTTTTTCTTTCGAAGGCGATCGCCCCGTAGTGCACCACCCGGCGCTCGTCGTCGCTCACGTCCAGGGAGCTGGCCAGCTTCAGGATTTGTGCTCGGGACCCGAGCTCCTGCTGGACGGCCAGTATAGCAGCTATGCAGCCGGCGCCACAAGAGCTGAGGTTTTTCCGGTCCGTCTCCGAGAGGATGGCGCGCCAATCCCCTCCGCGGATCATCGCCAGCAGCGCCTGCGCCTCCCGCTGGCCCTGCTCGCGGGGGCGGTAGCCGGTCAGGTTGGCGGAAACCACGATCAGCGTGCGCTCCGGCGCCAGGGCCGGCTCCTGCCGCAGCGCTTCGGCCAGGACCTCCACCAGCCGCGCAGCGGGGCGGCCCATCAGCACGGGCACCAGGAGCGCCCGCGGGAATAAGGTCTGCAGGAAAGGCAGCTGCACCTCCAGGCAGTGCTCTTCCAGGTGAGGGATGTCGTCCAGAGCGAAGCAGGGATCCCGGGAGGCCAGGCGCCGGACGGTCTGCAGGTCCACGGCAGTGGAGGCCAGCGGGGTCTGGTAGGCCTCGGATTCAGGCAGCAGCAGCCGATCGCTGGATTCGCGATGCACCGGCCCCAGCAGCAGCACGCGCTCGACCGGGTGACCGGCGGCCGCCTGGAAGGCCGCGGCGGTGAGAGCGCCGGAATACTCGTAGGCGGCGTGCGGACTGATCAGGCAGCCGGCCGAGCCCGCCGGGCCGCTTCCGGCCAGCAGGCCGCCCACCCGCTCGGCCAGCGCCTCCCGTTCCGCAGGGTAGAAGATGCCGTCCACGGTGGATGCGCGGACTCTCATAATCCAAAGTATATGGAAGGCCGGCGGAGTTTCAATACTCGCCTAGCAGGCGCGCCAGGCGTTGGGGGTCCAGGCGCACGTGCAGGTTCTTCTCCTGCGTGGGCAGCACCAGCCCCGGGGCCCCGTCCCGTGCCCTGCGCAGGTATTTCACCTGCGTGTAGTACACGTCCCCCTTGCCCGAGCCGCGGGCCTTGCTGTAGTGCAAGGCCAGGTTGGCGGCATCCAGCAGGGCCTCCAGGGGAACGCTCTTCCCCGGCAGGGAGCGGATGAAGACGTAGGCTCCCGGCGCGTCCCGGGCGTGGACCCAGGTGTCGTTGCCGCGCACGTGCCGCCGCAGCAGCGCGTCGTTTTCCGCGGCGCTGCGTCCGACCAGCAGGCGGAAGGGCCCGGAGGCGAATGCCAGTCCGGGAGTTTGCGGGCCTGTGCGTTCCCGCCCGGCCTTCGCGCCGGCGCCACGCTTGGCGATGGGGCGCTCCCGCTTCCCCTCCGCGGCTTCCCGCTCGGCCAGGGCCGCCAGAACGGCCGGGTCCTCCGCGCTTTCCAGGGATTGCCTTTCCCGGCGCACCGCCTCCAGCTCCCGCTCCAGGGCTCCGATGTCCTCCCCGAGGCGCTCCAGACCCGCCGTGGCCTTGCGGTAGCGCCGGAAGTAGCTCTCCGCGTTCTGCGCCGGGCCGAGTCGCGGGTCCAGCTCGATGCGCAGCGGCCGGCCGGGAGCCTCGTAGTCCTCGGCCGAGAGCCAGCGGGCGCCGGGCTCCACGGCGTGCACGTTGGCCAGGATCAGCTCCCCGCAGCGGCGCAGCTGGGACGGCTCCCCGTGGCTTTCCCGCCGCTGCCGCAGGGTTTCCAGCCCGGCCAGGATGCGGTTTTCCCTGCGCTCCAGACGGCTGCGGGCCGAGGCCAGGAGGCGCTCCCGCCCCTGGTCGCGCTCCAGCCCGGCGTAGTGCCGTTCCACCCGCTCGTTGTAGGTGCCCTCCCCGGGGAACTCCCGGGCTTGGAAGCGGTCCCGCCCCGGCGGCCGGTCCCGCGGATCCCCCGGCTGCCGCCGGCGCCGACGGGGCAGCCCCGGCTGGAGGCTGGAACTGGCCTCCGCTTACCTCGCCGCGCTTGGGGCGGCGGTACAGGGCGTCCAGGATGCGGCCATCCAGGTCCGTGACAATCAGATTGGCCGCGCCGCCCCACAGGCGGGCCCACAGCAGCAGGCGGTCCTCCCCCCGCGCCACTTCCAGCCGCACGATGCGCTCCCGGCCCAGCTGCGCTGCGCTGAGAATTCTCCCATCGCGCAGGCGCGAGCGCAGGAAGGACGCGAAGCGCGGCGCCGGGCTCGGGTTGGCGGGTTTGGCCGAGCTGGAGTGCAGGCGCAGTTGAGGGGTGGCAAAGCAGAACAGCAGCCGGAAATTGGCCCCCTGGCGGTAGAGCTCCAGCACCAGCACCGGGTGGCTCGGCTGGTAGACCTGCCGCACGAACGCCCCTTCCAGGGGGAGCTCGGCCAGAACCCGATCGATTTCGCGCCAGTTCAGCGACAAGAGCCTATCCCCGCGGGGCCGCGAACCCGGAAACCAGAGCCGCCGTGATCAGCGCCAGGTTGAGCGCCGGCAGCAGCCAGGGCGCCTCGGTGCGCCGGCGCAGAGCCAGGCGCACCGCGAACACCAGCAGGATGGCGGCCAGCGGCGAGAGCCCCAGCAGCAGGTGCAGCAGCGGCCGGGACTCCCGGCCGCGAAGGCCCGCCAGGCCGAGCAGGGCGGTCAGGGGCAGCAGGAGCTGCGACAGGGTGCGCGCCGCGCGGTCCAGCGCGGCCGGCCCCCTGCCCACGCGGCGCAGGTACAACCCCCGGCCCAGGAAGGTGCCGTGCGCCGCCAGCAGCGCCAGTGCGGCGGCCAGATGAGCGATGCGTGCCATGCTCTACGATCGTAGCCTACGGGGCGGGAAATTGTCCACGAGGTGCCAGGAAACGGCGGCGCACCTCCCCGGCCAGATAGAAGGAGCCCAGGACCAGCAGCGGCCGCCGGGCTTCCGTGAGCTCCAGGGCCAGCGCCAGGGCCGCACCGGTGTCCGGCTCCAGACGGGCTGCGGGACAAAGCCCCTGGAACAGGCGGTGGGTCTCCACCGGGTCGCTCTGCTTGAAGACGCCCGGGGTGGTGATCACGATGCGTTGGAAGGCCGGGGCCAGCAGGGCGGCCATCTCGGCGATCTTCTTTCCGCGGGCCGCGCCGAACAGCAGCACCCCATCCGCTCCGTAAAGGGCTCGGAACGCCGCCAGGACCCGCTCCACGGAACGCGGCGTGTGCGCCCCGTCCAGCACCACGGGAGGCCGCGGCCGCAGCAGCTCCAGGCGGGCGGGCAGGCGGGCGGCGAGAAAGCCCTGCTCGAGGGCTTGCCCGCCCAGGCCCAGGGTCCGCCGGGCGGCCAGGTCCACCAGGGCGGCGTTCTCGGCCTGAAAGTCGCCGATGAGCGCCAGGCGGTAGCGCCGCGGCGGCTCACCGTGGAAGCGCAGCTCCAGATCGGTGCCTTCGGGGGTGAACCGGCTGGACAGATCCTCCAGCTCCTCGTCCAGGAAGGCGATCGGGCTGCGCTGCCGCGCGGCAATACCGCGCAGCACGGCGCGCACCTCGGGCGCCTGGGCCGCGCTGTACACGGGGACGCCCGGCTTGATGATCCCGCCCTTCTCGCGGGCGATCTCGCCCAGGGTGTCGCCCAGCACGTCGGTGTGCTCCCGCTCGATGGGGGTGAGCAGGCACAGCTCCGGGGTCACCACGTTCGTGGCATCCAGCCTTCCGCCGATGCCGGTCTCCAGCACGGCCGCCCGGCAGCCGCTTTCGCGGAACAGCTCGAAGGCCAGGAGGGTGAGCAGCTCGAAAGTGGTGGGCTGGCCGTATTCCTCCAGGAATTCCCGCGGCAGGGTTTCGATGTTCTCCCGCAGCCGCGCGCCCAGGTCCGCCAACAGCTGAGGGTGGGAGTCACTCGCCCCGTTTTCCAGGACGGCGTAGCGCTCCAGGTAGCTTTCCACGTGAGGCGAGGTGTACAGGCCGGTGCGCAGCCCGGAGGCCTGGAGGGACCAGGCCAGCAGGGCGGCGGTGGAGCCCTTGCCCTTGGAGCCGGCCACGTGAAAGCTGCGGTAAGCCTCCTGCGGGCTGCCCAGGCGTTGGGCCAGGCCTCGCATGCGCTCCAGCTGGTAGGCGCGCGCGGAGAACACGGCCCCGGAGCGCTCCAGGTTCGTGAAGGACTCGATCCAGCCGAAAAGCTCCCCCAGGCGGTCCAAGATCGGCACTCCCGATCAGGCCCCCGGCCCGCAGCCCGGGTTCCCGGGCGCGGCCTCCGACCCCGGCCCCGGGCGGGTCACGGCCAGTTCGTGGGCGGCAAAACCTTCGTAGCCGGCCAGCCGGGCCACCTGGCCGGCCAGTCGGGCCCGCCCCTCCGCGCTCAGGTGGACCACCGAGGAAGATTTCAGGAAGTCGCGCAAGCCAAGGGCGCTGGCCGAGCGCGCCCATCCACCGGTAGGCAGCACGTTGTTGCAGCCCACCGCGTAGTTGGCCAGCGAGAAGGTGGCCTGCTGGCCCAGAAGGATTTCCCCGGCGTTGCGCACCAGGCCCAGCACGGCGAACGGCTCCCGGCAGGCCACCTGCAGGTGCTCCGGGGCGTAGGCGTTGACGAACTCGGCGGCCTCCATCAGGGAGGAGGCCAGCACGATGCCCCCGAAGCCGCCCAGCACCTGCTCCACGTACGCCGCGCGCCGCGGGTCGAGGCCGGCCAGCTCGGCCAGCAGGACGGGCAGCAGGCGCTGCACTTCTTCGGCCAGCTCGGCGCTGGGGGTGACCAGGAAGGCGCTGGAGTCCGCGCCGTGCTCGGCCTCGACCATCAGGTCCAGCGCGACCCGGCAGGGGTCTGCGTTTCCGTCGGCCAGCACGATCGATTCCGACGGCCCCGCCGGAAGCCCCACGTCCACCACGGCGCTCAGGGCTCGCTTGGCCGCGGCTACGTACAGGCTTCCGGGGCCCACGATCTTGTCCACCCGCGGGATGCTTTGCGTGCCAAAGGCCAGGGCAGCCACCGCCTGCACCCCGCCGACCCGGTAGACCTCGCGCACCCCGCACAGGCCCGCGGCGAACAGGGTGGCCGGGTCGGGGCGGCCTTCGCCGTCCGGCGGGGTGGCCAGCACCACGCGCGGCACGCCGGCCAGCAGCGCGGGCACGGCCAGCATGTAGGCCACCGAGGGAAAACTGCCCCGGCCGCGCGGCACGTACAGGCCGACCGAATCCAGCGGGGTCCAGCGCTCGCCGGCGAACACCCCCGGCTCGATCTCGCGCAGGGCCAGGGGCGGCGGGGCCTGGCCCTCGTGAAAGGCGCGCACGTTGCGCACGGCGTGCTCGATCGCCGCGCGGACTTCCGCCGGGACCGAGGCGGCGGCGGAGGCGATTTCCTCCTCGCTCACGGCCAGAGGCCGCCCGCTCAAGTCCGCGCCGTCGAATTCGCGCGTGAAGCCGCGCACCGCCGCGTCCCCCTGGGCGCGCACCGCGTCGATGATGCGCTGCGCCGCCGGGAGCACCTCTTCCAGCCCGGCTTCGGCCCGACGGCACAGCGCGCGGCGCTCCGCTTCGGACATGTCCGCCCAGCGGTAGACGTTGATTTTCATGGCTTCCCCCTCAGCGTTTCAGAAACAAGTGATCCTCGCGCTCCGGCTCAGGAAATGGCTGGTAGGCCAGCAGGGACCACTCCGCGTAGTGCCGCACCGGCTCCTGGTGCAGGCGGTTGTCCACGCGGAAGCGGCTGACGGCGCAGTTGCCGATGGGCACCACCGGCATCCAGGCGCGTGCGTCGAAGGTGGTCTTGATGATCCACTGCAGGGTGCCGGAGTGCGTGACGCATAACAGCGGTCCCTCCCCCGCACGCGCGGCCAGCTCCTCCCACAGGCGCCCGGCACGGGCCGCCAGGTCGGCCGCCCGCTCGGCCCCCGGCACCCCTTCCCAGCTCTCGCGCTGGAATGCGCTCCAGGCCTCCGGGTAGCGCTTCCGGATGTCCTCAACCGCCAGCCCGGTGAACAGTCCCGTGTCCAGTTCGGTGAGCTCGGCGCGGCTTTCCGGTTCAGGCAGCCCCAGCGCCGCGGTGAGGATGCGCGCCGTTTCGGCCGCCCGGGCCAGGGGAGAGCAGAGCACGGCCCGGATGCCCTTGTCCGCGAACCAGCCGGCCGCCCGGCGGGCCTGCTGCCTGCCCTCGGCCGACAGGGGGTAGTCCCCGCGGCCCTGCAGCAGGCGCGCGCTGTTGCCCTCGCTCTCCCCGTGGCGCAGGAAGTAGAAGTCGCCGCGGCCGTCCAGCCGGCGGAAGTCGGTCATTGCCGGATGAGGTCCCGGTACCAGGAGGCGCTGCGCCGCCAGGTGCGCTGGCCGCTTGCGAAATCCACCCGGATCAGGCCGAAGCGCATGGCGTTGCCCAGGTGCCACTCGAAGTTGTCCAGCAGCGACCAGACGAAGAAGCCGCGCAGGTCCGCTCCCTGCCGGCGCGCCTGCAGGGCTTCGCCGATGTGCGCGCCAAGGTACTCGATGCGCTCCCCGTCCTCCAGGGGGTCGGCGCCGGGTCGCTCCGGGAGGGGGTAGCCGTTCTCGGTGATGTACACCGGCGGGTTGCCGTATTCGGTCTGCAGCAGGCGCAGCAGCGCGCCCAGGCCCTGCGGGGCGACCTCCCACATGGCGCTGCGCCGGGCGCCGGGGGTGGGCACCTCCAGGGCTCCCAGCACGGGGGCCAGGGGCGCATGGCGATAGCTCTGCCCGCTGTAGTAGTTGAGTCCCAGGAAGTCCCCGGGCTCGCGCATCTCGGGCAGGTCCTGCTCCCAGCCCCGGGGCAGGTAGCGGGCCACGCGGCGCAAGGCCTCTTCCGGGTAGCGGCCGAAGTAGAGGGGATCCAGGAAGAAGCGGTTGACCACCGCCTCCGCACGCCGGGCGGCGCGCACGTCCCGCTCGTCGCCCGGCCGCAAGGGCCGGAGGTAGAGCAGGTGGTTGGCGATGCCGATGCGGCCGGCGTCGCGGCCGGCGGGCGCCAGGCTGCGGTACAAGCGCACCAGGCGGGCATGGCCAAGCAGCAGGTGGTGGGCCGCGGCGAAAGCCGGCCGCAGGCGCCAGTGCAACCCGGGCGGGTAGTGCCCGAACACGTACCCGAAAAAGGCGTAGATCATGGGCTCGTTGATCGTGAGCCAGTGGCCGACCCGGTCGCCCAGAGTCCGGAACACGGCCTCGGCGTAGAAGGCCAGGTGCTCCAGCGCCTCGCGGCGGACGAAGCCGCCGCGGTCCTCCAGCCAGGCGGGCAGGTCCCAGTGGAACAGGGTGGCGAACGGGCGGACCCCGGCTTCCAGCAAGCCGTCCACCAGGCGGTCGTAGAAGGCCAGCCCCCGGGGATTCAGGCGGCCGGGTTCCGGCACCACCCGGGGCCAGGCCACGGAGAAGCGGTACGCCCCCAGGCCCATCTCCTTCATGTGGCGGATGTCCTCGGCCCAGCGGTGGTAATGGTCGCTGGCCAGATCCCCGTTGGTGCCGTCCTGCACCTTGCCCCTGCGATGGGCGAAGCGGTGCCAGTTGGAAGGGCAGGCGCCGTCGGCCAGGGGATGGCCCTCCACCTGGTAGGAGGCGGTGGCCGCGCCCCACAGAAAGTCCCCAGGCAGCGGCCCGGGCAGCGGTGCGTCCATGGTCGGCTGGATTGTACCCGAAAGCGGGCGAGGGCGGCAAGAAACGCATGAGCTGCGGAAGGTCCGCTCCGCGCGATTCGATTTACCGGCCGAAAAGGATCCAGACGAGCAGGCTGCTGGAGAGAACCGCGACCAGCGTGAAGGGCAGCCCCATGCGGACGAATTGGAAGAATCGCGACTCGTAGCCGTGTTTTTTCAGAATGCCCATGGCCACGATGTTGGCCGAGGCGCCGATCGGCGTGACGTTGCCGCCCACGCTGGCTCCCAGCAGCAGCCCGATATACAGGGCGTAGGGCTCGACCGCCGTGCGCCGGGCCAGCAACCCGACCACGGGGAGCATGGCCATCAGGTACGGAACGTTGTCGATGAAGGCGCTGAGGGCCACCGACACCCACACGACCAGGAGGAAGACGACCAGCGGCCTCCCGCCGGCGACGCGCTGCATCCAGGCGGCGATGTCCTCCAGCAGCCCCACGGAAGCCAGGCTCTGCACGAGCACGAAGATGCCGATCAGGAACAGACCCGTCTGCCAGTCCAGGGCCTTCAGGAAGGCCTTCAGCTGCCGGCTGCGGGAGTGCCCCAGGTACCACAAGAAGCTGACCAGGCCGAACAGGCAGCAGAGCAGGCCGGCCAGGATTTCCAGGTCGTGCTTCAGGGAGGAGGCGAGGATCAGCGCGACGACCAGCAGGAGGATGAGCAGCGTCGGGACGATCGAGCCGTAGGAGTGTCTTTCCAGGGACGGCATCCTCCGGTCGTCCTTCCGGAAGAATAGCAGCAGCACCAGGGCGGACAGGAGGGCGGCGACCTGCACCGCGAAGAAGATGCCCGGCCGGCCCTGGTAGAAGAAGAAATCGTTGAAGCTCAAGCGGGCATAGCCGGCCAGGAGCATGCTCGGCGGGTCGCCGATCAGGGTGGCCGCCCCCTGCAGATTCGAGCTGATGGCCATGCCGATGAACAGCGGAATGGGGTTGATGCCGCTGCGCCGGGCGATGGACATGGCCACGGGGGCCACGAGCAGCACGACCGCCACGTTTTCCAGGGCGATGGAGAGGAAGCCCGTGAACAGGCACAGGATCACCGCCGCGGCGGCGGTTCCCTTGGCTCGCGAGGTGAACAGGGTGGCCAGGTAGTCCGGCATCCTGGAGTAGAGGAACACCTCGCTGACCAGGAGCATCCCGAAGTACAAGAGTACCACGTTCCAGCTCACCGCCCGCAGGGCCTGCAGCGGGCTGAGCACGCGCAGCGCCAGCAGGACGGCGACGGCCAGCGCCACGACGATCAGCTTGTGCTTGTAAAGCAGGATGATCAGCACGTAGCTCGCCAGAAAGACGGCTACGACGAGGAGTTTCGCGCCGTTGAAGACCATCCCTGCCTCCCTTTGGAAGTGAATATATGCCGGGGGATCAGAACGGGCAAGAGCTGCCGGGGCAATGTATTCGGGAACAGCACTCGGGGCCGTGCGATTGGCGAGAGGCATGTTTAACGCTTGAATAACCTTAATCATCGCGCTATTATGGCTTGATGAAGAAAGCCAGCATAACCGAAACGAAAAATCACCTCTCCCGTCTTCTGGATGAGGTGAAAGCGGGGACCACTATCCTGATCATGGATCGGGACAAGCCCGTCGCCAGGCTGGAGCCGGTGGCGGCGGCGGAGCGGACCGACGCCGATCGCGCCGCGGCGCTGGTCCGGGACGGCCTGGCCGCCGCCCCCCGCGGGCGCTTCGATGTCCAGGCCTTTCTGTCCCGGAAAGCCGTGCGTTTGCAAGCAGGGGCTGGCGCAGTTCAGGCTTTGCTCGCCGAGCGGGAGTCGGGGCGATGAGGTACTGGGATGCATCGGCCATCCTGCCTCTGCTTGTGCAGGAGGAGGGTACGGAGCGCCGGCAAGGGCAATTGCAGGAAGATCCTCAGATAGCCACCTGGTGGGGCAGCCGCGTCGAGTGCGCTTCGGCCTTGAACCGCCTGCTTCGGGAAGGCCTGCTGGGTGTCGATGGGTTGGAGCAGCTCCTGGGTGATCTGGAAACCCTGGCCTCCGGCTGGTTGGAAATTCAGCCGACGCAGCGGCTGCGGCAGCGTGCGATACGGCTGCTCCGACTGCATCCTTTGTGCGCGGCGGACGCCTTGCAGTTGGCAGCCGCCGTGATCGGATCAGCAGATGACCCGACGACGCTGCCCTTCCTGTGCGGCGACCCCCGGCTGGGCGACGCGGCGAGAAAGGAAGGTTTCCCCCTGGCATGATCGTCGTGGTCGGGGCTGCAGCAGTGGACCTGATCGCCCGCCGGGAGCGCTTCCTGGCCGGCACCTCCAACCCGGCGGCCATCCGCTGGGCCCCCGGCGGGGTGGGCTACCGCATCTGGCGGCGTCTGCCCGCGCCCAGGCTGCTGCTTTCCGCCGTGGGCGACGACCCGGCCGGGCGCTGGCTGGAAAAACGGATCGGGAAGGAGGCGCAGCGCCGCCTCACGCGCAGGGCCAACGAACGCGCGCGGCCCGGCCCGCGATCGGGCGCGCGCCTCCTGCGACTGGCTCCCTACGCCACGGCCTGCTACTGCGCCTTCATGGAGTCCGGGCGGCTGCTGTACGGGGCCGCGGACATGGCGGTTATCGAGAGGGGCCTCACCTGGGCGCGCCTGCGGGCGCACCTGCCCAGCCTGGGTCCCGCCGACCTGCTGGTGCTGGAGGCCAACCTTTCGCCGGTCCTGGTGGGCGCGCTGCTCCGCCAATACGCCGGGCTCACCCGGGTGGTATTCGAGGGAGTGTCCGTGGAGAAGCTCCTGCGGCACGAGCCGGGTTTGCGGGACCTATACCTGCTTGCGGTGAACCAGGAGGAGGCGCGCGCCCTGCGCGGGCGGGTGGCGCCGAGAGGGAGCGGGGAGCAATGGGTGGCGCGGTTCCTGCGGGACAGGCGCATCGCCCACCTGCTGGTCCCGCGCGGGCGGCGCGGGGTCCGCCTGCACACCCTCTCGGCGGATGGCCGGGTGCGTGCCGCAAGCTTCGCCCCGACGCGCGTGGTGCGCGTGAGCGACAGCACCGGCGCCGGGGATCGGCTGCTGGCCGCGCTGCTGGCGCGCTTGCCTCCTGCGGGGGCCGCCCGCCGGCCTGGCGGGCCCAGCGGACGGGCCTTGCCCGCGGCGCGGGTGTTACCCGCGGCCATGCGCGAGGTGGAGAAGGCACTGGAGGAGGGAAGCCTGTGATCGAGGAGCTGGAAGTTCATCCACGGGTGCGCCGCGCGCTGGCCCGCAGGGAGCCCGTGATCGCCCTGGAATCCACGATCATCGCTCACGGGATGCCCCGGCCCAGGAACGTCGAAACGGCGCTTGCGGCCGAGGCCGCGGCCGCGGAGCTGGGCGCTGTGGCGGCCACGGTGGGGGTCATCGCCGGCCGCCTGCACGTGGGCCTGGAGCCGGAGCAGATCGAACACCTGGGCACCGCCTCCGGGGTCTGGAAGGCTTCCCGGCGGGACCTGCCCTGGGTCCTGAGTCGCGGCCTGGACGCGGCCACCACCGTGAGCGGCACCATGCTGGCCGCTCACCTGGCCGGCATCGCCGTGTTCGCCACGGGCGGCATCGGCGGGGTGCATCGCGGCGCCTCCGCCACCTTCGACCTGTCCGCCGACCTGCAGGAGCTGGCCCGCACTCCGGTGCTGGTCGTCTCCGCCGGCGCCAAGGCCATCCTCGACCTGCCGAAAACCCTGGAGGTGCTGGAAACCCTCGGCGTGCCGGTGGTCGGCTACCGCACTTCCGAGTTTCCGGCCTTTTACTCGGCCGAAAGCGGCTTGGCCCTGGCCATGCGGGCTGAAACCCCCGGCGAGCTGGCCGGGCTGTTCCGCGCCCAGCGCCGGCTCGGCCTGGAGCAGGGGATGCTGGCGGCCAACCCCATACCGCGGGATGCGGAGATCCCGCACGTTGAAATGGAAGCTTACCTGGCCCGAGCTCAGGAGGCCCTGGAGCGTGAAGGGGTCGGGGGCCAGCGGGTCACCCCGTACTTGCTGGGCAAGGTGCTGGAGTACTCCGGCGGCAGGTCGCTGGAGGCCAACGTGGCGCTGCTGCTGAACAACGTGCGCCTGGCCTGCGCGGTGGCCGCCGAGCTAACCGCGAAGATCTAGGCACGGGCGGAGAAAAGCCGCCTCTTGCCTGCAGCACCGCATTTCAGTACAACAATCGATATGAGCGAGCAGGTGCCAGGCCCCCCGGCGAAGCTCCGCGCGCACCGGTCGAAGCGCATCAAGACCGGCCGCGGGCCGGCCGCCGCAACCGGAAAGTTGCGCATAGGCGACAACTGGAATGCGATCACCATCATCGCCCTGTCCCAGTCCAATCCTCTCAAAGCCATCGCCGAGTTCGTGGAGAACAGCATCGACGCCCGCGCAAAGAACGTCACCATCGTGAGGGGTAGGCAGGGAGGACACCCTTTTCTGCGAGTGATCGACGACGGGGATGGCATCCCCAAGGGCGAGGAAGGCTTGCCGGACTTCCGGTACGTGGCCACGCATATCTGCGATTCGCTCAAGCGCACGCTCAAAGCAAAGGGCATGCAGGGCATCCAGGGAGAATTCGGCATTGGCCTGCTGAGCTTCTGGACCGTCGGAGAGCGGCTGGTCCTTTCTTCCGCCGGGTCCGATGGAAAAACCTACCAGATGGAGATGAAGCGGGACGAGCCCGGTTACAATATTTCAGCGCGCAAGTCCCTCTTCAGCCATCCGGGCACTGAGCTGCTCATCCAGCCCCTGCTGCCGGGGCTGCGCAGCTTGAGCGGGGAGAAGATCCAGAACTACCTGGCCGCCGAGCTGCGCGACCGAATCCGCACCTCCGGGGTGCGCATCCGTATTCTGGACCGGGGCGCCAGGCGGGAGCTGGAGGTGCAGCCGCGCCAGTTCGCCGGCCGGCTCATCCACGAAGTACGCGCGCTGGCCACGCCTGCAGGAGAGGCGAGCTGCGAGTTGTATCTCAACTCTCCATCTCCGCAGAACGCCGTGAGCCTGTTCCGCGCCGGCACCCGGGTGGTGGCCGCATTTGGCGAGCTGGAGGAGCTGGCCGGCGAGCCTTGGGGCTCGGGGTATTTGCAGGGCATGATCGACGCCCCGTTTCTCCAGCTCACGCCCGGCACCCGCTCGGGAGTCATCCGCGAGGCGGGTTTTGCCGCGCTGCTTGCGGCGCTGGAGGGGGTGGTGCCGCTGCTCCGCGAGCTAATCGCCCAGGAAAAGCAGGCCGAGGAGGAAGAGGCCAGCCGGCACATTTTGAAGTCCGTGCAGCGGGCGCTCAAGGAAGCTTTCCTCACCCTGCCGCCGGAAGACTACCAATGGTTTGACCTGCATTCGGGATCGCGCCGTGGTGCTCCAGATGCGCCCGGCAGCCGGGAGGCCGGCAGTGCCGGATCCGGAGAAGAGGGTCCGAAGGCTGGAGACGATTCCGTGCCGGCCGGCATTCCGGCCGCGCAATCCGCCGAGAGCGGCCGTTCCGTCGGCGAGGAAGCGGAAGCCCGCGATTTCTTTCAGTTCCCCGGGCCACTGCATTCCCTCCTGGTGTCGCCTGCCTCAGCCGTGCTCCGGGTGAGCGCTGAGCGTGGATTCCGCGGTATCGCGCGGGACAAAAGCCGGCGCCCCATCGAAGAAGGGGTCGAAGTCCGCTGGCGTATCCGCGAGGGGGGAGGCCGCCTCTCCGCGGATACCGGCGAGATCGTCACCTTCACGGCCCCGATCGAACCGGGCCTCGTGGAGCTGACGGCCGAAGCGGTGCAAGGTGATATCGTGCGCTGCGGCGAAGCGCTCGTCACAGTCACCGAGACTCTAGTTGAGAAGAGCGCAGTGGGCTCCGGCGGCAAGGGGCTTCCCGGATACACTTTCCTGCGCCTGCCGGGCGAGCTCTGGCGCTCGCGCTACGACGAGAAGAACAACCTGGTTGTTATCAATAACGGGCATAAAGACTACCTGTTCGCCGCCCGCAAACCAGCCAGGAAGCTCAAGTACATCTGCCGGCTGTACTCCAAGGAACTGGTCCTGGCCAACTTCCCGGGCTTCGATAGCAGGGAGCTGCTGGAGCGAATGATCGAGCTCTCGCTGTACGCGGAAGAAAATCTACGGTAGCCGGGCGATCACCTCGGCCAGCTGCGGCCGCTCCTTGAGCTCGTGGGCCAGGGCCTCGGCCCGCTCGTGGTTCACGTAGTCCGGGCGCTGGAAGGAGTAGGCGAAGCGGGTGTGCGGCTGATAGCTGCCCACCAGCAGGGCCTGCGTGTCCTCGGTCATCACCAGCTCCTCGTCGGTGGGGATCACGAAGATCTTCACGGGCGAGGCTTCCGTGGAGATCACCGTCTCGGCGTTGCGCGTGCGGGCCAGCGCGTTCTTGCGCGGGTCGAAGCGGATGCCCAGGCCCTCCAGGCCGCTCAAGGCGGCCTCGCGGATGACCGGGTTCATCTCCCCGACCCCTGCGGTGAAGACCACCGCGTCGATGCGGCCCAGCGCGGCCAGGTAGGAGCCGATGTACTTCTTGATCCGGTAGGCCTCCACCTCGATGGCCAGGCGCGCCCGCTCGTCGCCCTTCTCGGCGGCCTGGTTCACGTCGCGGCGGTCGGTGTATTTCTCGGTGATCCCGAGGATGCCGCTGGACTTGTTGAGGATCTTGTCCATTTCCTTGGGCGACAGGTTCTCCTTGCCCATGACGTAGTAGCCGATGGCCGCGTCGTGGTCGCCGGCCCGGGTGCCCATCACCAGGCCTTCCAGCGGGGTGAAGCCCATGGAGGTGTCCACGGAAACCCCGGCGCGCACCGCGTTGGCGCTGGCCCCGTTGCCGATGTGCAGCAGGATCAGGTTGGTCTGGAAGGGGTCCTTGCCTAGCAGCACGGCGGCCCGCTTGGCCACGTAGAGGAAGGAGGTGCCGTGAAAGCCGTAGCGGCGCACCCCGTGCTTCGTGTACCAGGCAGTAGGGGAGGGCGTACGTGTAGGCGGCCTTCGGCATGGTCTGGTGCCAGGCCGTGTCCATCACGGCGCAGTGCGGCACGCCGGGCAGCTCGGCCCGCGCGGCCTCGATGCCCAGGATGTTCGGGGGGTTGTGCAGCGGTGCCAGGCCGGCCAGCTCCTTGAAGGCGGCCAGGGCCGCCTCATCGATGACCACGGACTGGGCGAAGTGCTCCCCGCCGTGCACCACGCGGTGCCCCACGGCCTTGATCTGGGAAAGGTCGGCAATGGCCCCGGCTTCCGGATGGGTGAGCATGGACAGGACCAGCTCCAGGGCGACCTTGTGGTTCGGGCAGTCCTGTTCCTTCTTCACCTTGCCCTTGCCGCGGGCGTAGTGCTCGATGAAGCTGCCGCCGACGGTCACCCGCTCGACGATACCCTTGGAGAGGACCTCCCGCTTGTCCCAGCTGTATAGTTGGTATTTTAGCGAGGAGCTGCCGCAATTCAGTGTGAGTATATCCATATAAGTATGCGCGCATGATAGCGGCTTGCCCCGGTTTGGTCAACCAAGGGGAAAAAAAGCGTGGGGCCCGCGGCCCTCGTCATTGTCCGCAGGCGATGCACAACAAACTCGCTGTCGCCGTCCTGCTGCTCTGCGGGGGGGCGGCGGGGCGAAACCCGATGCTGTCGGCGCGAAACCCGATGCTGTCGGCGGCCCAGGGTAGCCTGCGCTACACGGTGGAGCTGGAGGGCCTGCGGGAGACGGCCCAGCGTCTGGAGCTGCGCACGCCAGCCTGGCGGCTGCTGGCCCTGGAGCGCGGCGCCGGCCTGGAACCGGACTACCTGGCTTTCGGCCTGTCCTCCGCCTGGTGCGCGCTGGGACCCCTTGCGCCCCGCGGCCTGCTGCGCCTGCTGGCCGACCCCCTGGGCTTCTCGCCGGGCAGCGAGGTTTTCGCGGAGCCGACCGGCTTCCGGCTGGAAGGCGCGCTGCGGGGGGCTTCCCGGCGCGGCCTGTGGCTGGAGCCGCTCCCGGGCTGCCTGGGTCTGTTCGCGCTGCACAGGCCCCCGGAGTCGGCGCAGCCCTGGGCAGCGGGGCCTTTGGGCGGCGGGGCCCTGGGGCTGTTGCAGGCGGGTGCCGCGGCTTGCCTGCGCCGGCCGGCGCCCGGGACGGCAGGCGGCACGGGGCGTAGCCCGACGTGGAGGTCGGCCTTCATGGAGGCGCAGGCACTGGCCCTGCTGTCCCTGCCGCCGGCACCCGTTCCGGACCCAATGCCTCAGGACTGGCTGTACGATCACTCGCCCTTCCCCGGCGGCAGCCTGCTTCACCTGGGCGGCAGCCTGCGGCTGGAGGCCGGGGTCGGCGGGGGGCCGCCTGGCCTGCTTTCTGCTGGCTGCGGCTTCGGGCGGGCAGCGAGTGCCCGCTGGCCTGCTTGGCCTCTGGAGGCTGTCTGTGGAGCGCGGCACCTGGAGCGCCCAGGGGCTGCTGGGCGCCTGCTCGGCGGACTACCGCCCGCCGGAAGGGGAGCTGTACCCGGGGGCCTGGGCGGCGGGACTGCGCCTGGAGCTGCGGCCCCGGCCGGCGCTGCGGCTGGCCGGCTGCTGGCAGTGCAGGGTCGACCGGGCGCCCCCGGTGCCCGAGGGCAACCTGCCCAAGACCGAGGAAGGGGGGCTGTCCGCCCGTCTGGAACTTCCCCTCAGGGCGGGCGGCTGCCTGGAGGCCCGGTCGGAAGCGGTCGTGCGGGCGAAGTATGCGGTCGACGGGGGAGTGCAGCCGTCAGCCGGCGCGGGTCTGGACCTGGCGCTGCGCGGGAAACCGGGCAGTCTCGGTCTGGTACTGCGGGGCGACTGGAAGGAGGGTGGAGCCGAGCTGCGCGGGCAGCTGTGCGGGGAGCGCCGGGGAGTCCGGGCGCAGGCCGGCGCCGCCGGGCGGCAAACCGCCGGGCCGGCAGCCTCCGGTTTTCGTTGGCGCCCTTTCGGCCGCCTGGAGCTGTCCGGGAAGGACTTCCTGTTCTGGGTTTCGGCCGGAGGCGCCGGCGAGATGGTTAGCCTGGGCTGGAGCGCCAGTCAGCGGCTCCCGGCGTCTCCGACCAGCAGGACTTCCCGCTCCAGGCGGTAGCCGCGGCTCTCCCACACGCGGGCTTCCACGGTCTGCATGAGCTCCAGCACCTGGGCGGCGGTGGCCTGCCCGAGGTTCACGATGATGTTGGCGTGCCGGTCGGACACGGCGGCATCCCCCACCCGCAGGCCCTTGCAGCCCAGGTCATCCAGGATGCGCCCCGTGGGCTCACCGAAGGAGCGGTTGTTCTTCCAGACGCTGCCGGCGCAGGGCCAAAGGAAGTGGCCCTTGGCCTCCCGGTCCGCGCGGTTGGCCTGCATGGCCGTCTGGATGGCCTGGGGGTCGCCCTTCTGCAGGCGGAAGGAGGCCCGCAGGATCAGGGCGTCCATCCCCTGGAAAGGGGAGACCTTGTAGTCGAACTCGCTCGGGACGGGGCAGGTGCAGGCGCAGGCCGCCGCCGGGCTCCGCGACCTGGACCTCGGCCAGCACATCGCTGACCGAGCGGGAGTAGCAGCGGGCGTTCATCCAGACCGCGCCTCCCACGCTCCCGGGCATGGCGTAGAGGAACTCCAGCCCGCTCAGGCTCAACCGCCGCGCCTCCTCGCAGGCGGCGCTCACGGGCGTGCCAGCCAGGAACTCCAGGCGCTGCTCCCCTCCGGGCCCGGCGGCCTGGCGGCAGCCGCGCAGCTCCGAGAGGTCCAGGACCGCGCCGCGGATTCCGCGATCGGACACCAGGATGTTGGCCCCCCCGCCCAGGGGAAAACAGGGCACTCCTTCGCCTCGCAGCAGGGCGAACAGCGCGGGCAGCTCGCCGGGATCCGCCGGCTGGAGGAACAGCTCCGCCGGGCCGCCGATGCGGAAGGTGGTGTGCCGGCTCATGGGCTCTTCCCTGCGAATGTTTCCTTTAATATTGATTTTTTCGAGTATTTTCCCTATCGTGGACGGGGTCCGCGGCACGGCCACAATGTAGCGGGAAACCCCGGCAAGTTCCAGGACAAAAGGAGGTACCTTGTCCTTGCGCCTCTTCAATACCCTCTCCAGGGAGCTTGAGGAATTCCACCCGCTGCAGCCCGGGCGGTCGGGGGTGTACGCCTGCGGTCCCACGGTCTACAACTTCGCCCACATCGGCAACCTGCGCACCTACGTTTCCGAGGACCTGCTGGTGCGCACCCTGCGGGAGCTGGGCTACCAGGTGCGGCACGTCATGAACGTGACCGACGTCGGGCACCTGACCGACGACGCGGACGAGGGCGAGGACAAGATGGTGAAGAGCGCGCGCGAGCAGGGCCAGACCGTCTGGCAGATCGCCGAGTTTTACACCCGCGCCTTCTTCGAGGACTGCGCCGCCCTGAACGTGCTGCGGCCCACGGTGGTCTGCCGGGCCACGGAGCACATCCAGGACATGATCGCCCTGATCCGCCGCCTGGAGCAGCGCGGCTTCACCTACCAGGCCGGGGGCAACGTGTACTTCGACATCGCCCGCTTTCCGGACTACGGGCGCCTTGCCGGGCAGAACCTGGAGGAGCTGCAGGCCGGGGCCCGCGTGGAGGTGGACGAGGGCAAGCGCAATCCCCTGGACTTCGTGCTCTGGTTCACCCGCTCCAAGTTCGAGCACCAGGCCATGCTCTGGGACTCCCCCTGGGGGCGCGGCTACCCCGGCTGGCACATCGAGTGCAGCGCCATGTCCATGAAGTACCTCGGCGAGCAGTTCGACATCCACTGCGGCGGCGTCGACCACGTGCCCGTGCACCACACCAACGAGATCGCCCAGTCCGAGGCGGCCACGGGGCGCAAATGGGTCAATTACTGGCTGCACGCCGAGTTCCTGGTGCTGGCCAAGGAGAAGATGGCCAAGTCGGCAGGCGGTTTCCTGACCCTGGCTTCGCTGAAGGAAAAGGGCTTCGAGCCGCTGGATTACCGTTACCTGTGCCTGGGCGCGCACTACCGCTCGCAGCTGCAGTTCAGCTATGATGCGTTGGAGGCGGCGCGCAGCGGGCGGCGCGGTCTGGAGGAGCGGCTGGCCAGGCTGCGGGAAGAGCTGCCCGCCGGGCAGGAGTTCGGCGCGGAGCCCGGCGCGGAGCCCGGCGCGGAGCGGGAGCAAGTGCAGGCCTTCCTCGCTGAGCTGTCCGACGACCTGAACTCCCCGCGCGGGCTGGCCGTGCTCTGGGGCCTGCTGCGCGACGCAGGCCTGCCGCCCGCGGCCAGGCTGCGGGGAGCGCTGGCCATGGACCGGATTCTGGGATTGGGCCTGCAGGCGGCGGGGGCCCGGCAGGCGAAGGCGCTGGACCCGGAAGAACAGGCCCTGCTGGAGGAGCGCAACCGCGCCCGCCAGGCCCGGGATTGGGCTCGGCGCCGATTCCCTGCGCCGGGAGCTGGCGCGCCGGGGCGTCCAGGTGGAGGACACCCCGGGCGGGGTGCGCTGGAAAAAGCTGTAACGTCAGCCCAAGGATCGTTGTTTAATATGTTGCATGCGGGTTCCGCACACGTCTATGAGGCCCTCTACCCGATCCTGTTCAGGGTCGCCTACCGAATATGCGGAAATCGAATCGAAGCCGAAGACATCTGTCAGGAAGCCTTCATCAAGTACTTCGAGCGAAGCGAGCCCCTGCCCGATCTGGAGCAGACCAAGTATTGGCTGATCCGGGTTCTGCGGAACCTGGCCTTTAATCATGAAAAGAAGCGGTCAAGAGAGAGCAAGGCCTACCAGCGGCTGGCGCGCAGCTCCCGGCAGTACAGCGAATCCGGCGAAACGGAAGTGCTTCAGCAGGAGGACCGTTCCCTCGTGCAGGAGGCCCTGGACCGGCTGCCGTACAAGCTGCGGAGCGTGCTGGTGTTGAAGGAATACGCGGACCTGGGATACCGGGAAATCTCCCGCATCCTCAGGATCAGCGAGGGAAACGTGAAAGTCCGGGTTTTCCGGGCGCGGGAGCGGCTGGCGCAGCTCCTGGAGGACAAGCTATGATGCAGGGGATATCCGCATGAGCAGGGCTGGCCCGGGCTGCCCCGCGGGGGAGACGCTTTCGGCTTTCGTGGACGGGGAGGTGCAGGCCCCCTGGGACCAGTCGCTCGCGCGGCACCTGGAAGTCTGCCCGGCCTGCCTGGAGGCGGTGTCCCGCTTCCGGCGGTTGCGCGAGCTGCTGGCCCGGGATCCGCTGCCGGAGCCCGGCCTGCCGCCGCTGCCGGAGCGTCGCGAGCGGGCGCAGCCGGTGCCGGTCTGGAAACGGCGCATCGCCCTCCCGCTGCCCGCGGCTGCGGCCGCGGGGCTGGCCATCCTGGCCTTGGGGGTGGCCCTGACCTTCGTGGCCGGGCGCGCGACCCTGCCGTGGATGCGCATTCGCCACGCCCCCACGGGAGCCACGGAGGTGATCGTGGCCGCGCCCATCGACGACTTGGAGCAGCTCCTGCGCACCCTGGACCAGCCCTCGCAGACCACGGGGCTGGTCATCCAGCTGCCGGCCGATTCCCGGCTGCTGATGATGGGCGAGCCGCAGCTGGTGCGGGAGGCCGACTACAGCAGGGGGCGCCGATGATCAGGCCCAGGCTGCAGGCGGTCATGCTCCTGCTGGCGGTCGCGGGGCTGCGGGCCGGGGCCCAGAACACCGAACTGGACCGCATCTTCCAGGACCAGGACCTGGAAAGCCTGATCGACCAGGCGCTGCAGCTGAACATCACCGCCAAGGTGCTGCCCCCGGGGGAGACTCCCGTATGGAACAGCGCCGGCAGCAAGGTGACCCTGCCCGGGCGCGCGGTGGCGGTGCGCCTGGTGGGCGACAAGCTGCACATCGACGTGGTCTTCACCCCCTACCAGGATGCGAACGGCGAGCTGCTGCTGTTGGCCCAGGGTCAGATCTGGATGGCCGGAGCCCAGGAAACCCGTTACTTCACCACCTTCAAGAGCGTGCCGGTGGACATCGGGGAAAAGGTGCTGTTCTTCCCCCTGGGCCTGTCCTCGAACGTGTCCCAGGGCGACACCTTCACCCTGCAGATCGAGGTGGAAATCTACCCCTACCGAAAGCTGCTGGAGAAGCAGAAGGCCTCCGCCGCGGAATAGCGCCTCATGGAAGAGCCCAAGAAACCCTCGATACCTATTTACAAGAGGAAGGAATTCCTGTACGCGGCGGTTTTCGTCGTGCTGGTGGTGTTCCTCCTGCTCGCCTCGCGTATCGCCGGCCGGCCGCCGGCGGTCGAGGCCATCACCCCGCGGATCGGCTACCCCAAGGACGTCATGGTCATCACCGGACGTTTTTTCGGCAAGGGCCGGGACGGCGGCGAGGTGGCGGTGGGAGGCTCCCGGCTGGTGTCGGGCGACTATTTGGAATGGAAGGACAACCAGATCAGCCTGCGCATCCCCGATGACGCCTCCTCGGGGATGGTGCGCGTGATCACCCGGCGGGGCAAGAGCCGGGGCATCCTGTTCACCAACCGGGAGCAGATCCCCGTGGTCATTTCCGGCCCGGTCAAGGCCGGCGAACCGTACATCCGCTCGATCGATCCGCTGGGCGGCTCGGTGGGCACCCTGCTCAACCTGAGCGGCATGAACTTCGGCCAGGACCGGGGAGGGACCCGGGTGCTGTTCACCTGGGTATCCAGCGAGGACGACAAGGAAAGCGAAGGGGAGGAGGGCTCGCTCACCCCCGCCCTGGAGTACGACCAGGATTACGAGGCCTGGAGCGACCAGGAAATCCAGGTGCGTATCCCGGACGGCGCCTCCTCCGGGCACCTGTTGGTGGCTACCGAAAAGGGCCGCAGCAACTCCCTCTACGTCGAGGTGGGCGGAGTGGCCGGAACCAAGCTGTTCCCGCTCAAGCAGACCTACGCGCTGGAGTACTCCGTCCAGGTCCGGGGCGTGACCGGCGAAGCTCCCAACAGCCTGTACCTGTGGGTGCCCAAGCCGCAGGAGGGCCCCGAGCAGCGGGGGATCCAGCTGGTTTCACAGGACCCGGAGCCGATGTTCGAAGAGGTGCGGGGCGTGAAGCTGTACCGGCTGGAGAACCTGGCCCCCGGGGAGAGCTACGGGATTTCCCAGAGCTACATGGTCGATCGCTATTCCGTGCAGACCAAGGTGAACATCGGCCGCGTGCCTCCGTACGACACGGCCACCAAGCTCTACAAGCGCTACACGGCGGCCGACCCGCAGGTGCCGGCCGGAAGCGAGCAGGTGTTGAAGCTGGCCCGCAGCGTGGTGGCCGGCGAGCGCAACCCGTACCGCCAGGCCCGCGCGGTCTACGAGTACCTGCTCACCCGCCTGGAGCCGGTGCCTCCGACCGGCGAGCGGGACCCGCTGCGGTCCCTGGAAACCCGCAAGGCCGACGCCTACTCCTACGCGGTCCTGTTCTGCGCCCTGGCCCGGGCGGCCGGGGTTCCCGCCCGGCCGGTGGCAGGATACCTGCTGGAGCGCGGCCAGAACGCCGCCTCCCGGCACTACTGGGCGGAGTTCTACCTCGAGACGGTGGGCTGGATCCCCGTGGACCTGTTCCTGGGCGAAGGCCGCATCCGCGTCTCCATCCCCCCCGAGGCCAATCCGCGCGCCTACTACTTCGGCAGCCTGGATTTCGACCGGGTCACCTTCTCCAAGGGCCTGATCGAGCTGAACTCCATGGATCCCCAAGGCAGGGCCGTGCGCCGGGCGGACATTCCCTCCCTGCAGAGCATCCACGAGGAGGCGACAGGGGGCTTGAATAGCTACAGCGCTTATTGGTCGGGGCTAAGGGTGACCGGTACGTATTGATTACGGGAGCTTTAGCGGGAGCGCAGGGAACCTTCCTGCCGGGATTTCTGGATCTTCTCCATTTTTTTGTAGTACTCGGCCTGCTTGCGGATCTCGTCGTTGTCGGTGGTGACGATGCGGTTGTCCGCGGCCTTGATCTTTTTGTTCTCGAAGAGCTTGGTGAGCACGGCCCTGCCGTCCTCCATGGACATGCCCACCATGTTGATCAGGTCCTTGGGGCCGAAGTCGAAGGTGTGGGGCGTGCCCGGGGAGGACTGCACGCGGTTCTTCTCCAGCTCCAGCCAGAGCCGGTCGTAGAGCCGGCCCAGCGGGTTGGCCATGATGGTGTTGGCCAGCTGGCGGTAGACCATCCAGATGCGCTCGGCCAGCAGCTGGGTCAGGCGGGTGATGATCTGAGGCTGGCTCTGCACCATGCGCTGGAAGTTGGCCCGGTTCACGACCATGACGCTCAAGTCATCGTGGGCGATGCCGGAGGCGGAGCGGGGCTTGTTCTCCAGCAGGGCCATCTCCCCGAAAATGTCCCCCGGCTTCAGCAGGGCCAGCAGCACTTCCTTGTCGTCCACGATCTTGCTGACCCGGATGGCGCCCTTCTGGATGATGTACAGCTCGTCGCCCGGTTCGGCCTCGCTGCAGATCATGGTGTTCTTGGGGTAGAAGCGGGAGAAGTCCTTGGAGTTCTTTTCCAGGTAGACCGCCTTGGCGTAGGGGTGGATCTTGGACATGCGCTCCTTGGCGATGTTCACGTTCTCCCCCTGCGGGCAGTACTGCAAATATCGGTAGTAGGCGTAGTAGGCCTGGTTGTACTGGCTCTGGCGGGCGTAGTACTCGGCCACCTTGAACAGGTGGCTGGGATGCTCGGTGCCGGTGCTCTTGAAGGTCAGGCGGGTCACCGCCTCGTCCAGGTAGCGCATGCGCTTGGAGAAACCCTGGATGATCTTCATGGCCACCGGGGCGTTGTTCTTGATGAGCAGGTCGTACTGCTCGCGGCGCACGGCGATCAGGGAGACGTCGGTCAGGGCCTGGGCGGTCTCGATGTGGCTGTGGGAGGACATGGTGGACACGACCCCGAAGAAGTCGCCGGGTCCCAGGATGTTGCCCCCCTCCTCCTCGATGATCTTGACTTCCTTGCTGACCCCCACCTTGCCGCTGCGGATGATGTAAAAACAAACGGCGTCCTGCTTGCCTTCGACGATGATATAGGAGTTGCGGTGGAAGTTGACGATCGAAAGCTGTAGTGGGTTCGCCATTCGTTTGCTAGTATATGGATCGGTTCGGGAATTGTCAATGTTGAGCACCCTTTCCTGCGCCGGCCGGCGTGTGCTACCTTGGGTCCGTGGACAATCCCCTCGTGTGGCGAGAGCTGGGGCGCGCGCTGGTCGCCCGTTGCGGGATATTCGACCTGATCCGCGCGGAACGGGTCGCCGGGGACGGCAGGCCGGGCAGCTTCTACGTGCTGGAGGCTCCGGGCTGGGTGAACGTGGTCCCGGTGCTGCCCGGCGGGCGTTTCCTGATGGTCCGCCAGTACCGGCATGGCCTGGAGCGCATCACGGTGGAGTTCCCGGCGGGGCTGGTGGAGGCGGGGGAGGAGCCTGCCCGGGCCGCCGCCCGGGAGCTGGAAGAGGAGACCGGCCGGCAGGCCGGCTCCCTGAAGCCCATCGGCCGGGTCGCGGCCAATCCGGCCTTCATGAACAACTGGTGCTCCACCTTCTGCGCCGAGGATTTGGGCGAGGCCGGCCTGGCGCGGCCCGACGAACTGGAGCATCTGGAGATAGTGGAGGTAGCGCGGGCGGAGCTGGCGGAGAAAATCGGCACCGGGGAGTTCGTCAACTCCATGACCGTGGTGGCTTGGTGCTGGTACCTGCGTTATCGGGGCGCGGAGGCTGAGGGGCGGACAGGCGCCGACCGGAATCGAACCGGTGCATAAAGGTTTTGCAGACCTCTCCCTTACCTCTTGGGTACGGCGCCACGCAAAATCGGGGAAACTGTAGCAGAAAGCTCCGCGGATGTCCATCATTGCTGCTTGAGGATGAGGTCCACCAGCGCCAGCGGCTCGGTGCGCCGGTCCAGCACGGCGTGCACCAGCGCGCACATCGGCAGCGTCACCCCGTTCTGCTCGGCCAGGATCCGGGTGTATTTGGCCGCCAGGATGCCCTCCGGCAGGTAGCCCAGGCTGGAGATGTTGGCGATCAGGTCGTCGATGTCCCGGAAGCGTTCCAGAAGGCGGGCGAGGATGATCTCCCGGCCTAAGCGGCGGTTGCGGCCATACTTGCTGCGGCAGGTCACGTCCAGGTCGCCCACCCCGGCGATGGAGGTGAAGGTCTCGGCATGGGTGGCCCCCATGGCCAGGCCCAGCCTCTGGATCTCGTTCAGCCCGGCAGCCAGCAGCAGGCTTTCGGTGTTGTCCCCGACCGCCGGTGAGAACTCGCTCAGGGCGTCCAGCATGCCGAAGGCGATGGCGATCACGTTCTTGACCGCGGCGCAGATCTGCACCCCCCGCACGTCCAAAGAGGAGTACACCACCAGGGGGGGACCGGCCAGCAGCTCGCGGAAGCGGATGGCATTGGCCCCGTTGCGGCTGGCGCTGATCAGGCCGGTGAGCTTGCCGCGGGACACCTCCTCGGCGTGGCTGGGCCCGGAAATGTACACCAGGTTGTCCTTGTAGATCCCCGGCAGCAGGTTCTCCACGGCCTCGGTGGCCAGGCGCACCCCCTGGGGGGTCTCCACGAATCCCTTGGTCAGCACCCCGATCAGGGTGCGGCCTTCGAGGATGTCTGGAGCGAACAGCATCTTGCGCACAACCTCCAGCAGGTAGGCCGAGGGCACGGCCAGCAGCAGGTGGTCCTTGCGCGTGGCGACTTCCAGGGGGTCGTTCAGCGCGTGCAGTCCCGCCGGCAGCTCAACCCCGATCAGGAAGCGGCTGTTGGAGTGCCGGTGGTTGATTTCCTCGGCCACTTCCGCCTCCCGGCACCAGATTTCCACCTTGTGGCCGCGTTCGGCCAGGTGCTTGCCGATCGCCGTCCCCCAGGCCCCGGCGCCCAGGATGCCGATGCGGTGCCGACCCTTGCGCATGCTCAGTCCTCCGGGCTGTACGCGTCGCCCTTCTCGGGCACCAGGCACAGGAAGCGCAGGGCGCCGTGGCCCGTGTTGGCGAAGCCGTGCATGCTGCCGGGCGCCGCGTAGACCACCGAACCGCGCACCAGGGCCTGCTCGCCCTCAGCGGTGCGCAGGCTGCCTTCGCCCTCCAGGATATAAACCACGTGGTGCCAGTCGTGCTGGTGGTAGGGGGTAAAGCCCCCGGGCTCCACCGTGAACTCCCGCAGGTAGCCAGCGAATCCCTGGCGAGGTCCCACCAGGATCTGTTTGCTCACACTGCGCAGGCCTTCGCCGTACACGGCGCGGGTTTTCGCTTCCGATTCATGAATAACCATGCGCCCAATCTACCCGGAACCATCAGTCCGGACAAGCGGAGCGGCTGCCGGCTCCCGACCCAGCAGGCTGGATTTAAATGCGAATTGAAATTATAATTGAAAAGATATTTTAAGATAGGGAGTCCATCGTGGCCACCACCAAGCAAAAGCGCCTCGAGCAGAAACGAGCGGCCATCCTATCCTCGGCCGAGGAAATCCTCATCCGTCGCGGCAAGAATGCCTCCATGGGAGACATCGCCCAGGCCCTGGACATGGACAAGAGCTCCCTCTACTACTATTTCAAGGGCATTCCCGAGATCCTCAACGCGATTCTGGACAAGGAGTACTACGACTTCTCGCTGAACATCCACGACATCCGGCGGGACAACAAGGCCCACGTGGACGTGTTGAAGGAGATGGTCCGCGTGATCCTGGAGTTCTACCACGACAACATCGAAATCCTGCTGATCATCCTCACCCGCATCTTTCCCCTGTTCCTCGAACCGGGCAACAGGGAGGAATCCACGGCGATCAACAACTACATGGACAGCTACCATCTGGCCAACGACCTGATGCTGGAGGAGATCCGCCTGGCGCTGGCTGGCGGCGAGCTGGCCACCGCGTTCGCCCCCGAGCTGGTCCTGCAGACCCTGCGGGGCGCGATTTTCGGGGTTTGCGCGGTCTGGCGCTACGGCAAGCCGGAGCGCGCGGCCATCCCCGCGATCGTCGAGCAGCTGTTCCGCATGTACGTTTGACTTCGGGCCCTCCGCGTTACTACCTTTGCCTTGAACCCATTATCAAACCCTGGACGAGGAGAGGAACGTGATCGGAAAAAAAATGCTGGATGCGCTCAATGAGCAGATCAACGCGGAGCTGTACTCGGCCTACCTGTACCAGGCCATGGCCGCCCATTTCGAGAACGGCAACCTGAGGGGCTTCGCCCACTGGATGGACCTGCAGGCCAAGGAGGAGCAGGCTCACGCCAGGAAAATGTACGAGTTCCTGGTGGACCGCGGCGGGCGGGTGGCGCTGAAAGCCATCGCCGCCCCCCCGGCCGAATGGAAGTCCCCGCTTCAGATCTTCGAGGAGAGCTACGCCCACGAGCAGAAGGTGACCGGCCTGATCCACAAGCTGGTGGACCTGGCCCGCGCGGAGAACGACCACGCCGCCGAGGTGTTCCTGGCCTGGTTCGTCACCGAGCAGGTGGAGGAAGAGGCTCACGCCAGCGAGATCGTCGAGAAGCTGAAGATGATCAAGGAGCAGCCCCAGGGCCTGCTCATGCTGGACGCCCAGCTGGGCCAGCGCGCGTAAAGCAGCAGCAGGCTGTCTTCGCTCATCGTCGCTGCCGCGCCCGCGGGCGCGGCAGCGATTTCCGGCTTGAAAAAAAAAGCGGCTGTGCTATGATGGCGCCATGAAGAAGTACGTGTGCTCGGTTTGCGGCTACGTGTACGACCCAGCGGAAGGTGACCCCGACGGCGGGATCGCCCCCGGCACCGCCTTCGAAAATCTCCCCGACAGCTGGGTGTGTCCGGTGTGCGGCGCCGGCAAGGAGGACTTTGAGCCCCAGAAGTGACGGTCGGGCCGGTCCTCGGCTGAGACTGAGCCTACCGGCCCGCCGGTAGGTTTTCTTTTATCCGCCCATGAAACCCTCTCTTGACGAGCTGCAGACCCTGGCCCCCGGCGTGGACCGCGAGTTGGTTCGCGAGCACCTGCGGCGCCTGGAGGACCGCTACTTCGAACTGTTCCCCCCGCGGGAGGTGGCCGAGCATCTGACCGCTCTGGCCGCCCTCCGCCCGGATCGTCCGGTTGAGGTGCTGGTCCGCACCGGACCGCCGCCAGCGGGGCGCAGCCCGGCGGAGCCGGCTTTCCGGCCGCAAGCGGGTTTCACCCAGGTCGACTGCACGGTCATCGCCTTCGACTATCCGGGGGAGTTCTCGATCATCACCGGCATCCTGGGGGCGACCGGTTTCAACATCCTCTCGGGGGACGTGTTCACCTGGGCGCAGCCCGACAGGGATGTCGGCGCGAAGCCCGACAAGGATGTCGGCGCGCAGCCCGACAGGGATGTCGGCGGCAAGGCCGAGGAGGTTCCTCGGAGCTCTACCCGCGGGTCCTCCCGCGCAGTGGGCCTGTCCGCCGGGTTGCACCGGGCCGCGCGACTGCGGGCCGGCTCCCGGCCGGCCTGCGCCGCCGGCGGATCATCGACCACTTCGCCGGGCGCTTGGCCGAGGGCCAGGCGCTGGAGCTGTGGGAGGCCCGCCTGCGCAGCCTGCTCGGCGACACGGTGCTCCTGCTGGAAAAGGGCGGCGGGCAGGGCCTGGCCCAGGCCCGCCAGCGGGTGGACGAGCTGGCCGCCGTTCACCTCTCCAGCCTGGCGCTGCACATGGAGTCGGTCCTGTACCCCGCGCAGATTACCATCGGCGCGGGGGAGGACGGGCGGACCCTGCTGCGGGTGGTTTCCCAGGACACCCCGCTTTTCCTCTACGCCCTGAGCACCGCCCTGGCCCTGCGTTCGATCTTCATCGACCACATCCGCATCCGCACCATGGACAACCGCATCGAGGACGAGTTTTCCTTCCTCGACGCCCGCGGCGGGCGCATCACCGACCCAGCGGTGCTCGACCAGGTCAAGCTGTCGGTGCTGCTGACCAAGCAGTTCACCTATTTCCTGGGCGGGGCCCCCGACCCCTACGCCGCCCTGCACCGTTTCGAGCACCTGGTGGAGTCCGTCCAGCCGCAGGAGGGGCGTTGGCTGGAGCTGCTTTCCAACCCGCGCGTGCTGCAGGAGCTGGCCCGCCTGCTGGGGGCCAGCGACTTCCTGTGGGAGGATTTCATCCGCCTTCAGTACGAGACCCTGCTGCCCGTGCTGGAGCCGCACGCCGGGCGCCTGGGCACGCCCGCGGACAGCCTGCCGCGCCTGCTGGGGGAGGCTGTCGAACGGGCCGGCACCCTGGCGGAGAAGCGCCGGGCCCTTAACGAGTTCAAGGACCGGGAGATCTTCAGCCTGGAGCTGGAATACATCCTTGACCCGCTGCCGGATTTCCAGAAGCTCTCGCGCGGGCTGACCCGGCTGGCCGAGGCGGTGGTGGAGGCCGCCGTGCGCCTCACCTGGCAGGACCTGGTCGCCCGCCACGGCCGGCCCAGGACGGTGGCCGGGCTGACCGCGGAGTACGCCGTGCTGGGGCTGGGCAAACTGGGCGGCGGGGAGCTGGGCTACGCCTCGGATATCGAGCTGCTGTTCGTCTACAGCGACCAGGGGCAGAGCGAGAGGGGAAGCCAGCCGCCTGTGAGCAACGCCGAGTTCTTCGAGGCGCTGGTGCGGGAAACCTCCACCTCCATCCTGGCCAAAAAACAAGGCATCTTTCAAATCGACCTGCGCCTGCGTCCCTACGGGTCCTCCGGGCCGGCGGCCTGCAGTCTGGATACCTTCTGCTGGTACTACGGGGCCCAGGGGGAGGCGCACTCCCTGGAACGGCTGGCCCTGGCGCGCCTGCGGGCCATCGCCGGCAGCCGCGAACTGGGCTCGCGCCTGGAGAGGATCCGCGACGAGCTGCTGTACTCCGGCAAGCCGCTGGATGCGCGCGAGTTGAGCGAGGCCAGGCAGCGGCAGATGGAGGCCCGCACGCGCGCCGGTGAGCTGAATGCCAAGACCAGCCCCGGAGCCCTGCGCGACCTGGAGTGGGTCATCCTGCTGCTGCAGGTGCGCCACGGCAGGCGGCATCCCGAGCTGCGCACCCCCTTCCTGCGCGAGGCCCTGGAGCGCCTGCCCGCCCTGGGCCTGTTGTCGGCGGAAGAAGGGGAGCGCCTCTCCGCCGCCTATGAGTTCCTGCGCCGGCTGATCAACGGCCTGCGCATGCTGCGCGGGACGGCCACGGACATGTACCTGCCGGCCCCGGACTCCCAGGAGTACGTGCACCTGGCCCGTCGCCTGGGGTACACCTCCTCCGAGGAGCTCACCCCGGCGCAGCGCCTCTCCCTGGAGTTCGATACCTGCACCGCCGCGGTGCGCTACGCGGTGGAGCGGCACCTGGGGCGGGAAAACCTGCCCGACGCCGCCTCCGGGAACGTGGCCGACCTGATTTTGTCGGAGGCCATTCCGCCGGGAGGGCGGGAACGCATCCTCCTGCGCGCCGGCTTCCGCCAGCCGGAGCGGGCGTACCGCAACCTGCGCGGCCTGGCCGCCGCGGATCCCACGGGAACCTTCCTGCGCCTGGCCGTGCTGGCCACGGATTTTCTGAAGCACCGCCCGGACCCGGACATGGCCCTGAACAACTGGGAGCGCTTCCTGGCCGCCCTGCGCGAAGCTGGGGGGGCGCAGGCGGCAGGGGAGCACTTCCGCGGCCTGGCGGCGCAGCCGCGCCGGCTGGACCTCCTGCTGGCCGTGTTCGCCGGCAGCCAGTTCCTGTCCGACGCCCTGATCCAGAACCCCTCAATTTTCGACTGGGCCACCCAACCGGAGCACCTGCACCGGGTGCGCCCCCGCTCCGAGATGCTGGCGGCTTTCCGGGAACTGGGCACGGGTTCGCGCCCGCAGTGGCTGGCCGAACTGCGCCGGGGCCGCAGGCGGGAATACGTGCGCCTGGGCATCCGCGACATCTGCCTCGGGGCGCCTATCCAGGAGATCATGCGGGAGCTGTCCATGCTGGCCGAGGCGATCCTGCAGTGCGCCTGGGAGCGGGAGGCCGCGGAGGCGGGCCTGGCCCCCGACCGGCTGTCGATCCTGGCCTTCGGCAAGCTGGGGGGGGAGGAGCTCAACTACTCCTCGGACATCGACCTGCTGGCCCTGGCCCCCCCGCAGACCTCCGCCGAGGAGCTGAACGACCTCGGCCGGGCCGTCGCGCGGCTGCGGGCCGACCTCTCGGACCATTCCGAAGAGGGGTACGTGTACCGGGTGGACCTGCGCCTGCGCCCCTACGGCCGCTCCGGGGAGCTGATCGCCGGGCTGGATGGGGCCCTGCGCTACTACCGGCAGAGCGCCGAGCTTTGGGAGCTGCAAGCCCTGCTCAAGGCCCGCCCGGTGGCCGGCGACCTGGCCCTCGGGGCCCGATTCCTGGGGGAGGCCGGCGAGCGGCTGCGCCATCCCTTCCCGGCGGGGGAGGTCGCGCGCAGCGTCACCCAGCTGCGCCGTGCCTCCAGGGCGCGCCTGGCCCGGGCCCTGCCCGGCGGACCCGACATCAAGGAAGGCGACGGCGGCATCCGGGACGTGGAGTTCCTGGTCCAGGCTCTGCAGCTCATCCACGCCCCCGCCGTGCTGGACGGCAACACCCTGGCCGCGCTGGAGGGGCTGCGTGCCGCGGGTCTGCTGGCGCCGGGGGAGGCGGAGGGCCTGAAGCGCGATTACCTGTTCCTGCGCCGCATCGAGCACTACCTGCAGATCTTCGAGGACCGCCAGACGCACACCCTGCCCTCCGAGCCGGAGGAGCTGGCCGCCCTGGCCCGCCGGACCCTGGGGTCGGAGGCCACCGCGGAGCTCTTCACCGGGGAGTTGAATGCCTGCCTGCAGCGCGTGCAGCGCGCCTGGCGGGCCCGCCTGCCGGTCCCGAATTGACAAGCCCTCCGTCATTCCCTATGATCCGTTTCCATGAATGAATTGGCCGTGCAGCTGAACCAGGCCCTCGAGGGCAGTGTGGTCGCCGGGCTGCTTTCGGATTTCGGCCGCAGGATCTACTTCCCCAAAGGCATCGTAGCCCAGTCCGCCGAGGCCGGAAAGCAGGCCCACCGCCTGAACGCCACGATCGGCATCGCCACCCGCGGCGGCCAGGCCATGCACCTGGCGGCCATCCGCGACCGTATCCAGGGGTTCACGCCCAACGAGATCTTCGCCTATGCGCCCACCGCCGGCTCCCCCGCGCTGCGCGAAGCCTGGAAGAGGGAGATGCTGGCCAAGAATCCCGCCCTGGCCGGAAAAACCATCTCGCTGCCCGCGGTGGTGGCCGGATTGACCCACGGCATCGCCGTGACCGCCGAGCTGTTCGCGGGGGAGGGGGACGCGGTCCTGATGCCGGACATGTGCTGGGACAACTACCGGCTGATCTTCGAGGATCGATTGCAGGCCAGGGTCCTGACCTTTCCCTTCTTCACCCCCTCCGGCGGGCTGGGCGTCGAGGCCCTGCGGGAGGCCCTGGAGGGCCTGGGCAAAGCCAAGGTGCTGCTGGTGCTGAACTTCCCGAACAACCCGACCGGCTATTCCCCCAGCCGCGAGGAGGCCGGCGGCCTGCTGGAGGTGCTGGCCGGCCGCGCCCGGGCGGGGCAGAAGATCCTGGCCCTTTTCGACGACGCCTACTTCGGACTGTTCTACGAGGAGGGCGTCCACCGGCAGTCCCTGTTCGCCCAGGCGGCGGACCTGCACGAGAACCTGCTGGCCGTCAAGATCGACGGACCGACCAAGGAGAACCTGGTGTGGGGCTTCCGCGTCGGCTTCCTGACCTTCGCCGCCCGGGGCCTCACCGTCGCCCAGCACGAGGCGCTGGGCCAGAAGGTGCTGGGCGCCATCCGGGCCACGGTCTCCAACTCCAGTCAGCTGGCCCAGAGCCTGATGCTGCAGGCCATGCGCGAGCCCGGCTACGAGGCCCAGAAGAAGGAAGCCTTCGAGGTGCTGGCCGCCCGCTACCGCCAGGCCCGGGCGCTGGCCGCCCGCGCGCCGGCCGGCTTACGGGCCCTGCCCTTCAACTCCGGCTACTTCATGACCTTCGAGCTGGCGCAAGGCGGCGCCGAGCGCCTGCGCAAAGAGCTGCTCCAGGAGCACGGGGTGGGCACCATCGCCCTGGGGGACCGTCACCTGCGCGTGGCCTACTCCAGCGTGGACGAGGAACGCCTGGAGGAGCTGTACACTACCATTTTTCTGGCGGCGCAGAAGCTCGCCCGCTGAGCGGGGCCTGCCAGAGCCGGCCCTGCCAGCTCCCCCGCGCCGCCAGGGATGCCCGCACCTGCCGATAGAATTCGGCCTTAGGCGGAGAGCCGCGCGGCGCCGCCAGCCGCTGGCCGGGAGTGTCGCAGGTCAGGCGCAGGATCAGGGTCCGCGGCGGCAGCAGCTCCAGCGACCGCAGCACGTATTCCAGGTGGCGGGCGGCGCAGGGGGCGACCAGCTCGCCGGCCAGGTGCTCGGCGGCCAGGGGGCTGCCCCGAGGCACGTGCAGGTTGTGGATCTTCACCCCCTCCGGCTCGAGGCCGGCCACCAGGCGAACCGTATCCAGGATTTGTTCCAGCCCTTCCCCCGGCAGCCCGAAGATCAAGTGCACGGCCAGCTTCACCCCCGCCTTTCGCAGCAGGCCAAAGGCCCGGGTGAAGTCGGCCACGGTGTGCCCCCGCCGCACCCGGGCCAGGGTGGCGTCGCAGCCGGATTGCAGCCCCAGCTCCACCCAGACCTCCAGGCCGCGCCGCCGGTAGCCGGCCAGCAGCTCGGCGCGCTCCGGGTCCACGCAGTCGGGGCGGGTGGAGACGATCAGCTCGCGGAACCGGCCGCAGGCGAGGGCGAAATCGTAGATGTCCGCCAGCTCCGCCGCCGGGGCATGCGTGCCGGAGAAGGCCTGCAGGTACAGCAGGAAGATCTCCGCCCCGTAGCGCCGCCGCAGGAATGCCGTTCCCCGCTCGACCTGCCGGCGGATGGAGGCCAGCCTCGGCTCGAGCGAGCCGGGCGCGCCCGGCGGGCCTGCGGCCGCGGCTTCCTGGTAAGGGGCCAGGGCGCCGCGCTCGTCGCAATACAGGCAGCCGGGGTTCCCGCGGTCCGGGCCGCGGTTCGGGCAGCCGAAACCGGCGTCCACGGCCACCCGGTAGGCGGGGGCCCCGTATTTCGCCCGCAGGTATTCGGCGTAGCCGCGAAAGCCCTCCGCCATGGCCCCATGATAGACCCTGCGGGGTCGTCCTTGACAAGCCGGGGGGCCTCACATAGAGTTGCCTGCGTCATGCGAAGGCTTCCCCTGTTCCTGCTTCTGGGCCTTCTTACGAGCCTGGCCGGCTGCGGGTTGTTCAACCGGCGGCCGCTGGTGTTGTGCACCGACCGTCCCGAGCTGGCCTCCTTCGTGGAGCAATTCAACGCACTGCAGTCGGACCTGCGCGTGCATCTGCGCTACCAGAGCTCACCGGTGGAAGCGCTGCGCCGCGATCAGGGGGTGGACCTGCTGATCGGCACCCGCTTGGCCGGGGCGGCGGAAGCGCGCTCCCTGGAGTCGCTGGAGAAGCCTGTTTCGGGCCAACCGCCTCGCCCGCGAGGATTTCTATGCCCCCTTGCTGGCGGCCGGCGCCCCGGAGCGCCGTCAGGTGCTTCTGCCGCTGTCCTTCTGCCTGCCGGCGCTGGTTTTCCTTCCTTACAACCTGGGGGAGGCCCCCCCAACCTGGGCATCACTCTGGACTTTCTGCGCCGCAGCGGCGGCCAATACAACCAGCGTGTCCGGGACGCTCTGGTGCGCGAGGGTTTCTCCCCGCTATGGGACCCGGAGTTCCTGCTGGCCGCCGCGGAGCTTGGCGGTGCCCGCTTCCGGCAGGAGGTGGGCAGCCTGCAGTGGGATGCCCCAGCCCTGGAGGAGGCGATCGCCTATCTGCGGGACTGGGTGCGGGTGACCAACGGCGGGGTAGAGGCGGAGACGGCCTTCGCCGCCAAGTACCTGTACCTGCCGCCTGGCAGGCTGCTGGACGAAAAGCGCATCCAGTTCTACATGCTGCGCTCCTGCGACCTGCTGCGGGCCCTGGACGAGCAGAAGGAAGAGGCGGACTTCCGCTGGCTGGCCGGCCCTGAAAAGATCCTGGTGAGCGACGAGATCCTGTTCGCCGGTATTCCCCGCAGCTCCCGCCGCAAGGCGCAGGCGAAGGCCTTCCTGCTGTGGCTGTTCCAGGGCGAAACGCAGACCCGTCTCCTGGAGATCGGGCGGCGCCAGAGGCTGGGGGTCTTCGGCATCGCAGGGGGCTTTTCCGGCCTGAAATCCGTCAATGAGCTGGCCTTTCCCCAGCACTACCCCCGCCTGATCGGGCGGATTCCGCCGGAGGAGCTGCTGCAGGTGCCCGGGCCTCTGCCGGAGGCCTGGCCGGAGATCAAGGCCCAGGTCCTGGTTCCCTGGCTGCGGGAGGCGGCGAGCGCCCCGGGGGAGCCGGGCAGCCAGGCGGACCTCGGCGAGCGGCTGAAGGCCTTCCGATTGAGCAAGGGCCGGAAATAGGCCCTGCCCCGTGTTTTTGTTTGACAGCAACCTGCAAAGCGGGTAGTATGTCCTTCGATAAAATAATTCTCATCTTAAGCGGAGGCAGAGCATGGCTACGGTTGAGTTGAAGAACGTCAAGAAAGTGTACGAGGGCGGCGTACTGGCGGTGGATAATTGCAGCATCACGATCAACGACAAGGAGTTCGTGGTGCTGGTCGGCCCGTCGGGCTGCGGCAAGTCCACCACCCTGCGCATGGTCGCCGGCCTGGAGGAGATCACCGCCGGGGAGCTCTACATCGACGGCAAGCTGATGAACGACGTGGCGCCCAAGGACCGGGACATCGCCATGGTGTTCCAGAACTACGCCCTGTACCCGCACATGACCGTGTACGAGAACATGGCCTTCGGGCTGAAGATCCGCAAGTTCCCCAAGAAGGAGATCGACGAGCGCGTGCACGAGGCGGCCGAGATCCTGGACATCGAGGAGCTGCTGGACCGCAAGCCCAAGGCCCTCTCCGGCGGCCAGCGGCAGCGCGTGGCCGTGGGCCGGGCCATCGTGCGCAAGCCCAAGGTGTTCCTGTTCGACGAGCCGCTTTCCAACCTGGATGCCAAGCTGCGCGTGCAGATGCGGGCCGAGATCTCGGCCCTGCACCACCGCCTGCAGGCCACGATGATCTACGTCACCCACGACCAGATCGAGGCCATGACCATGGGCGACCGGATCGTGGTGCTGAAGGACGGGCTGATCCAGCAGATCGGCACCCCGCTGGGGCTGTACAACAAGCCCATCAACCGCTTCGTGGCCGGCTTCATCGGCGTCACCCCAGATGAACATCATGAAATCCACGATCAGGGAATCCGGCGGCCGCCTGTTGGCCGACGAGGGGGACTTCGCCATCGCCCTGGACGGCAACCTCACCAACGTCGTTCGTCCCTACCTGGGCAAGGACGTGCTGATCGGCATCCGTCCCGAGGACATGGTGGTCACGGACAAGCCGGTGGAAGGCCAGACCCTCACGACCCGGGTCGAGGTGGTGGAACCCCTGGGCGCGGAGATCCTGCTGTACGTCAGCACCAAGCAGCACGAGAGCATCATCGTGCGCATTCCGCCGCACCACCTGTTCAAGGTCGGGGATTCGGCTACCTTGAAGCCTGCGCTGGAGAAGATCCACTTCTTCGACCTGGAGACGGAGAACGCCGTAATCTGAACCGCTGCCCCCTGGCCTTCGGCTCGGAAACACTCAACCTGGAGCTGCCTGACGCGGTCCAGCTGCTGAGCATGGGCGAGGTGCGTCCGCTGGCCGACCCGGCCGGGGAAGTGAAGCGCGCGCTGGATCGTCCCCTGGGCACCGCCCCGCTGGCTCAGCTGGCCCGTCGCCGCCTGGCGGAGGACCCGCAGGCCCGGGCGGTGGTAGTCATCTCCGACAGTACCCGCCCCGTGCCCTACCGCGGCGAGGCCGGGATCCTCTGGCCCGTGCTGCAGCGGCTGCTGGAAGCGGGCTTCGCCCCCGAACGGATCCTCGTCCTGGTGGCCACCGGCACGCACCGGCCTCTGGATGAAGCGGAGCTGCGGCGGATGCTGGACCCCCGGGTGTTCGAGCGGGGCATCCCCATCCTGAACCACGAAGCCCGCTACCGAGCCGGCCTGCTCCGCCTGGGGCGCACCTCCCAGGGGGAGGAGATCTTCGTCAACCGGCGTTATCATGAGTCGGGCCTGCGCATCCTCACCGGCCTGGTGGAAAGCCATTTCATCGCCGGGGTGTCCGGGGGCCGCAAGTCCATCTGCCCCGGCCTGATCGGGGAGGAATCCACCCGCCACTTCCACGGGGCGCGGATGATGGCCGCAGCCGGGGCGCGCGACCTGAACCTGGAGGGCAATCCCTGCCACGAGGAAGCCCTCGAGGTGGCCCGGATGGCCGGCGCGGACTTCATCGTCAACGTCACGCTGGACAAGCTCCTCCGCCCGACGGGGGTGTTCGCCGGGGAGCTGGAGCAGGCCCATCAGGCGGCCTTCGAGCACCTGCGCGGCTACGTCACGGTGCCCTTTGGCGAACCCTTCGACGCGGTGGTCACGCACGCGGGCTTCGTGGGCATCAATCACTACCAATCGGTCAAGGCGGTCCTGGCGGCGCTGCCCGCCGTGCGGCGGGGCGGCCGCCTGCTGGTCCTGGCCGCCAACACCGACGCGGACCCTGTCGGCAGCCTGCGCTATCGCAGCCTGCTGCACCTGCTCACCCTGGTCGGTGCCGAGGCATTCCGCCGGCTGCTGTTTTCTCCGGACTGGACTTTCATCCCCGAGCAATGGGAGGTGCAGGCCTGGGCGCGGGCCCTGGAGCAGCTCGGGCCGGGGGGCCTGGTCTATTACAGCCCGCAGCTCGCTGAGCGCGACTGCGCGTCGCTGCCGGGCCTGGATGGGAACAGCCTGCTGGGCGAGGACCGCCGCTATCGCCCCGATTCAGGCAACGTGCAGCGGGTCCTGGACGCTTTTCTGGAAACCGCCCGCCCGCAGCGGGAGGGCCGGGAGCCGCGGCTGGCCTTCCTGGCGGACGGCCCTTACGGGATCCTGACGGCCGGGCGTGCCGTACAGGCTCGCCGGAGTACCGGGCTTACACCCGGTGGGCTGAGGCCCACCCACCGTCAGGCCGGGCCTACAGGTCCTCCTCCTCCCCCAGGTCCTCGTCACCGAAGAAGTCCTGCTCGCTTTCCTCGGCCCGCTCCGTGGGGAAGGCGCCCTGATTGCGCTTGGCGTACAGCTTGGTCGCGTAGCGCACCTCGGCCATTCGGCGCTCCAGCACGGCCCGGTCCCGGTCGAAGGCCTGGAAGAAGGCCCTGCTGGTCAGGCCGCTTTCCAGGGTACCCTCCCCGTAGCCCTGCCGGAAGTACTCCTGGAGCTCACTCAACCGGAAGTAGACCCGCTCGAAGAGGAACAGCACCTGGCGCAGCTCCAGCAGGTGTCCGATGAGACGCCTTTTCTCGCGCAGGATTTCCACGTTCCCGCCGACCTGCCCGCGCCGGTCCTCGTCATACCACTTCTGCAGCACCTGCCGCTCCCTGCCCAGCGCCGCGTAGGCGCGGTTGAAGCGATCGCGCAGCGCGGCGTAGCGCAGTGCGTAGAAGCGGATGGCCTTCAAGGGGTTGGCCTTGAGGACCTCCAGGCGCTCGGCGTACCACTCCTGGCGGAAGCGACTCAAGTCGGAGACGGACACCGGCACGCTCTGAAAGCCCTCGCCGGCGGGCTGGGCCACCACGCTGCCCGGCACGGCGCTCACCTCCCCGCCGCCCTCTTCCCGGCAGACCACCTCCCCCTCCGCGCAGGTGACCAGCAGGTCGCCGGAGGGGCTCAGGGTGACCTCGAAGGTGGTTCCGCGCACGCCCATCAGGGCGGATTCCGAGGCCACCTGCACCTGCTGGTTGGCGCCCAGCTTCTGCACCTTGACGGCGATGCTGCCCGTGATCGCCCCTACGGAAGTCCGCCTGCCCTTGCCCACCACGCCCTGCTCCAGATAGAAGGTGGTGCCGGGGGATACCCGGATCGTGGCCGACCGCGGGTCGTCGAGGCCCACCTCCACGTAGCCGGTCTTGCCGGTCTTGAGCAAGTCGAGGTTCTGGATCTCCATGCCGATCTCCACGCCGGCCGGTTCCACGGCCTGGTTGTTGCGCACCACGGTGAGGTCGTTTTCCAGGTATGTGATTTCGCCCAGGCGATCCTGGGCCCCTGCCGAGGCGCTCAGGGCGGCCAGCAGGGCCGAGGCGAGCAGGGCGGTGAGCAGAGCTTTCATCGTCACCCTCCGTGTACAGGTTGGAATATATCACGCACGGCCGGTATTTCGTTAGGCAGCCTGCCGAAGACATTGCGCCACACCGCCGCGCTTTCCATGCAGAGGTAAACGGGGGCGCCCGTGCAGCGCTCGAGCTCCGCGGCCAGGGCGCGGTACAGCCGGCTGCGCTCCCGCTGCAGATAGCGGAACTTGCCGTCCCGGCAGGGCACCAGCCGCCCGGAGGCCAGGCGCGGCCGGCCCAGGGCAACCCGCAGGCTCGCCGGGTAGCGGAAGGTGCCCAGGCTCACCCAGGCGACCCGCCCGGGGCCGAACTCCGCCAGGCTCGCGGCCAGGGGCAGGTACAGCCGCAGGGTCTCGGCCACCGAGTCCCGCTGCAGCACGATGGGATCGAAGTGGAAGGCCAGCCGGAAGCCCGCGGCCGCCGCCCTGCGCGCCGCGGCCAGCCGCTCTGTGCAGCGGGGCGGCGCCGGGCTCCAGGTCCCGGGCCACCGCCTCCGGGTTCAGGGAGAAGCCGATCACCGCGTTGCCCTTGGGCTGGACGGCCTCCAGGTGGTCGACCCGGTCGGTCTTGGTCTTCAGCTCCAGGTGCAGGTTGGCGTGGGCCGCCGCCGCACGGATCAGGTGCTCGGAGAGGCGGAAGACCGGGTCCAGCTCCAGGGAGTCCCCCAGCTCGCCGGTGCCCACCCGCACCTGCCGGCCGGGGTTGGCCTCGGCCAGCCGGGCCAGCGCCTGCATCGCCGGCCGCGGGTCCGGGTGGACGATCAGCGGGGCAAAGTTCAGGTAGGAGCGCAGGATGCAGTAGGAGCAGCCCAGGCGGCAGCCGACGTACAGCTCCAGGGTCCAGTAGCCGCAGCACAGGTGACCGGCGGAGCCGGGGCAGGGGGCGAGCTGGCGGCCGCGCGGCCGGCACAGGTACAGCGTGGCGGGCTCCAGGTGCTCCGGCGGGATGGCCTGCCGCCGGCGACGAAACGGGGCTCCAGGCCGGGCAAGCGGTCGCGCAGCTCGGCCAGGCACGGGGAGCCGCGCAAGGCCTCCTCCGCGTATACCCGGGCGAAACCCTCAGCGCAGGAAGGGGTCCAGCTCATCGAAGCGGGCCTCCAGCCGGGCCAGGGCGGCGAGGCGCCGGGCCAGGCCTTCTCGGCTGCGGAAGCTGAAGCGCACCTCGAGGCGTTCGCCCTCGAAGAAGTCCGGCGGTTTCAGCGATACGCCGCTTCCCCCGAGGATCGACTCCTCCAGCGCCGCCCAGCTCCGCCGCAGGTCGGCCAGGGCGGGGAAGGCCAGCTCGCCCAGCGCTTCCAGCGGCCGGGGGCCGGCCAGCGCCGCGCGGGCCGCGGCCAGGGCGGCCTCCCGGCTCCAGGCGGGGATCGCGCAGCAGGCCCAGGAAGGACCTGCGCTCGCTGAAGGAGAGCGCGGGCGGCGGCGGGGAAGACTTGCTCCGGCAGGTCCCGCAGGCCGGAGGCGGTGCGCAGGTCCAGGCCGCCCTCCTCCACCAGCGCGCCCAAGGCGGGGGCAGGGCGGCGAATCCCTCCAGCCTTTGCTCCAGACGCGGGTCGGGCGGCCTTCGATCAGTTCGGCCAGATCGCCCAGGTCAAAGCCCCGGGAGCGGGCATAGCCGAGCATGGCCAGCTTTTCGCTCCAGCGGTAGGCTCCGGGCCGGGCCTCCAGCCGCAGGGCCAGGGCCAGCATTTCCGCCGGGGTCCGCTCGCCGAGAAGTCGGCACTCCAGCGCGGGAATGCCCGCCGCTCGCGCCGCGGCCAGCAGGGGGAAGCCCCAGGCCAGGTCGCGCCCGCAGACGGGAAGCGGCGGGTGCAGCCGCCTCCGCCAGCTCTGCCGGCATCCGGGGCGCGGCGCGGAACAGGTCCAGCGCCGGGTCCAGGGCTTCCAGCTCCGCCAGCGTGAGCTCCTGCATGTCGTCGAGCGTAGCTCAAGCCGCGCGGGTTGTCCAAGGGCCGGGAAGTTCCGATAGACATTGCAGGATATGAAGCGGATCGCCCGCTCCGGCTCGCCGCCGCGCTGGCTCTGCTGGCCGCGGCCTGCCGCCGGCGCGCTGACCGTGACCGTGCGCCCCGTTCTGCACTGGGCGGCGGAGAACGGCCTGACGGAGATCGCCGGGCAGCTGCTGGACCAGGGCGCGGACGTGAACGCCCTGGACAACTTCTCCAACACCCCGCTGCACCTGGCGGTGCGCCTTCCCGCCATGGTGGAGCTGCTCCTGGCCCGCGGGGCGCGGGTGGAGGCGCGCAATGCCTTCGGCGACACCGCGCTGCACCTGGCCGTGGGCGTTAGCCCGCTCGGCGGGCGACCGGCGCGTGGTGGAGCTGCTGCTGGCCGCCGGGGCCGACGCGCGGGCGCGCAACCTGTTCGACAAGACCCCCCTGGACTACAGCCTGCGCGGTGGGACCTCGGCCTACAACCTGTCGATCGTTTCCCTGCTGATCAAGGCCGCGCGCTGAGCGCTCGCTACCGGCCTTTGCCGCCGAAAAGCCGCCAGACCAGCATGAAGCCCGCCAGGGCGACCCCGGAAATGCCCATGATGATCCAGAAGGCGTACGGGCGGCCTCGAAGGGGGATCTTGACGTTCATGGAGAACATGCTGACCACGAAGGTGGGCACCATGATGGCGATGGTGACGATGTTCAGCGTCTTGATCAGCACGTTCAGGTTGTTGTTCACGATCGAGGCCCGGGCGTCCATCAGGCTGGCGAAGATGTTGGAGTAGATCTCCGCCTGCTTGTAGCACTGCTGGTTCTCGATGATGATGTCGTCGAGCGCCTCCAGGTTCTCCGGGGTCAGGCCGATGCGCTGGGCGAAGTTCTTCAGCTTGTCGATGACCATCCCGTTGGAGTGGATGGCGTTCTGGTAGTAGACGATGCCCTTTTCCAGGGAGAACAGGTTCAGCAGGTACCGGTTCTCCATGGCCTTGTTGATCTTCTGCTCCAGGGCGTCGGCGATCATGTTGATGGTGCGCAGGTGCCCCAGGTAGTGGAAGATGGTCCGGTACAGCATCCTCAGCACCAGGTCGGTGAGGGAGCCGACCTTCTGGAAGGCCTTGCCTTCGAACAGGCTGCGTAGTCCTCCGGCAGGACCAGCACCAGCCGGTCCTGGAACCGGAACAGGCCCATCGAGGAGACCTTGAACTCGAACTGGTCCTCGTCCGAGTAGTTCTTCGGGCGCTTGAAGATGATGGCCATGTGCTCCGGCTCGAACTCGAGGCGGGAGATCTCGTCGGGGTCCAGGGAGGAGGCCAGGGTGTGCTCGTCGATCTTGCAGCTGCTCGATCAGGAGGCGCCGCTCCGCCTCGTCCGGGTTGACGTAGACGTGCACGCGCCCTGTCGTCCTCTGGACCTGGATTTTCCCTCGTTCGATGGTAGGTTTGTGCACGCCCCCCGTCCGCCCAACCTCGTAGGCGCGGCCCCGCGGATTGTCAAGTGGAGGATTCGGCTGCGCGCCTGCGGGGCGGTCCTGGCGGCGATCGTGGCGGCCGTGTTCCACGCCGCCCTCTGGGTGCTCGTCGCCCTGGCCGGCCTGCTCCTGTCCCGCCAACCCTCCGGTCAGCTTCCTGATGCTGGCAGGCGCTTCCACGGCGGCGCCCGGCCCGGCCGCTGGAGTTCGTGCCGCTGGCCGCCTTGCCGCGTTACGCCCAGCTCATGTTCGTGCGCCTCGAGGACAACACCTTCTACGAGCATCCGGGCGTGGAGCTGCGGGCCCTGCGCGAGGCCTGGCGGGTCAACCGGCAGCTGGGCTACGTCTACCGCGGCGGCTCCACCATCCCCATGCAGCTGGCCCGGACCCTCTTCCTGACCCAGAACCGGACCTATCTGCGGAAGTACACGGAAGCCTGGGCCGCCCTGGAGCTGGACCTGCTGCTGCCCAAGCGGCGCCTCCTGGAGCTGTACCTGAACACGCATCGATTCGGCCCCGGGGTGTACGGTATCGGGGCGGCGGCCAGGCACCACTTCGCAAAGAGCGCGGCGACCCTGGAGCGGGACGAGTTCCGGCGCGGCGGCTGATCGTGGCCAGCCCCCTGAGGTACGACACCGGCAACTTCCTGCGGCGCCGGGCCCTGGCCGAGCGCTACGCCTATCTGCTGGCCGCCTTCCCCGATCCGGGCACCGAGCCGGTGGACCTGCCCCCGCCTCCGGCTCCGGAGCCGGAGATGGACCTGGAGCCCTCAGGCGCCGGGGTCCAGGCAGGGGTTGTAGTAGCCCAGGCCTACGTCGGGGAAGCGATCCTGGATCCGATTCATCAGCTGCCGCATGCCGAGAGCCTTCCTGCCCGGGGGACGTTGCTTCCCGCAAATACCATTCGGGGTCGATGTTCAGATTTCGCATCTGGATGAGGTCGATTCGGGTATCCTCGACGAATCGGCGAAGGGCCTGCCATTCTTCTTCTTCATCGGTGAAGCCTGGCAGGACGAAGTAATTGATAGAGACGAAGCCGCCGTGGGATTTCATGGCCAGAATCGATCGCTTGAGGTCTTGGAAACCGTAGCCTCTGGGCGGAGTAGGCCCCATAATGGTCCGGTCGGCAGCTGTTGATGCTGACCCGCATGCTCTCGAGGCCCGCCCGGCACAGCCTCTCCACCCCCTCGGGCAGACTGCCGTTGGTGTTCAGGTTGACGGTTCCGCGTGTCGTGGCCTGTCGCATGGCTCTGACGGATTCCGCAATGGTCTCGGCCTGCAGGAGCGGCTCACCTTCGCAGCCCTGGCCAAAGCTGACAACGGCTTTTGGGGCTTTCTCGAGATGCGGAACGGCCACGCCGCAAATCTCTTCGGGAGTGGGGACGAACCGGATGCGATCCTGGGTCGCGCACAGATCTTCCCGATCCTGCAGGCTGATGCAGCCCAGGCAGCGCGCATTGCAGGCGGGTGAGGTTGGGAGCGGGGCCTCCCATCGGTTCATGAAAAGGTTGCGGGCGGCGGGGCAGCCGTAGGTCAGGGCGCAATGACCCAGGTGCTGGATCAGACGGTTCTCGGGCTCCCGTTGCATCCTGGCTCGTGCGTTTCGTCTGATGCGGACAGGGTCGAAGTTTCGATAGTCCTGTCGCTCGTCCTGATCCACCCTCACTCCGGCAGCCACGAATTCACCTTTGTGCCAGCCGACGGCCGTGTAGGCAAAAAGCGGCAGCAGCGGAGCCGCCGGCAGGCTCTCCCAGGCTGCGGCATAGACCTGGGTGTGTGCGGGCGACATGAACGTCGCCACTGCCTGGATCCGGCTTCCGGGCTCGTACGGGGTCCTCTGAAAGGGTCGGAACCTCTTGTTTCCGGGGTTGAAGCCGACGGGCAAGCGGCCGGGAAGCAGGAAGCTCGCTCCCCGGCGGGAGGGGCGAGCCATTCCTCGGCGGGCAGACGCCGCCAGCGGCCGGCCGCCGAGCCGACGGCCTCCAGCTCGCGGGCAGTCCAGG
>CAVTQG010000059.1:0-18415 GCA_963736785.1 uncultured Spirochaetota bacterium
GAGCTTCCGATGTTGGAGGTCATGATCACGATCGAGTTCTTGAAGTCCACGATCCGCCCCTGCCCATCGGTCAGGCGGCCTTCGTCCAGGAGCTGCAGCAGCACGTTGAACACGTCCGGGTGAGCCTTCTCGATCTCGTCGAACAGGATCACCGAGTACGGGCGCCGGCGCACCGCTTCCGTGAGCTGGCCGCCCTCCTCGTAGCCCACATAGCCCGGGGGGGCGCCGATCAGCCGGCTCACCGTGTGCTTCTCCATATACTCGCTCATGTCCACCCGGGTCAGGGCCTTCTCATCGTTGAACAGGAAATCGGCCAGGGTCTTGGCCAGCTCGGTCTTGCCCACGCCCGTGGGGCCGATGAAGATGAAAATCCCCAGGGGGCGGGCGACGTCGGACAGGCCGGCCTTGTTGCGGCGGATGGCGTCGGATACCGCGCGGATCGCCTCTTCCTGCCCCACCACCCGCCGGGACAGGATCTCCTCCAGCTTGAGGAGCTTGGCCTTCTCCGAGGACAGCATCTTGGACACGGGGATGCCGGTCCAGGTGGAGACGATCTTGGCGATGTCCTCCTCGGAGACCTCTTCGCGCAGCAGGTGGCTCTCCCCGGACTTCTCCAGGGCCTTGGTTTTCGCCTCCAGCTCCCGCCGGATGGCCGGCAGCTTCCCGTGCTTGACCTCCGCGGCCCTGGTGAGGTTCCCCTCCCGCTCGTAGCGGGTCTCCTCGATGCCCAGCTCCTCGATCTTCTGCTTCAGGGCCCGGATCTCCTCGATGACCTTCTTTTCGTTCTGCCATTGGAGCTGCATGGCGTCCCGTTTGCCCTTCAGCTCGGCCAGCTCCTTGTCGATCTCCTTGAGCTTCTCCTTGGAGGCCGGATCGGTCTCCTTGCGCAGGGCCTGCCGCTCGATGTTGAGCTGCAGCATGCGGCGCTGCACCTGGTCCAGCTCGGTGGGCTGGCTCTCGATCTCTATCTTCAGGCGGCTGGCCGCTTCGTCGATCAGGTCGATGGCCTTGTCCGGCAGGAAGCGGGAGGTGATGTAGCGGTCGGAGAGCACCGCCGCGGCCACGATGGCCTCGTCGCGGATGCGCACGCCGTGGTGCACCTCGTAGCGCTCCTTCAGGCCGCGCAGGATGGCGATGGTGTCCTCCACGGAGGGCTCGCTGGTGAAGATGGGCTGGAAGCGCCGCTCCAGGGCCGCGTCCTTCTCGATGTGCTTGCGGTACTCGTCCAGGGTGGTGGCGCCGACCGCGCGCAGCTCGCCGCGGGCCAGCGCCGGCTTCAGCAGATTGGAGGCGTCGATGGCCCCTTCCGCGGCCCCGGCGCCCACCAGGGTGTGCAGCTCGTCGATGAACAGGATGATCCCGCCCTCGGAGTCCACCGACCTCCTTGATCACGGCCTTCAGCCGCTCCTCGAACTCCCCGCGGAACTTGGTCCCGGCCACCAGGGCGCCCAGGTCCAGGGCCAGCAGGCGTCTTGTTCTTCAGGGAGTCCGGCACGTCCCCGGACACGATGCGGCGGGCCAGGCCTTCCACGATGGCGGTCTTGCCCACCCCCGGCTCGCCGATCAGCACCGGGTTGTTCTTGGTGCGGCGCGACAGCACCTGCATGATCCGCCGGATCTCCTCGTCCCGGCCGATGACCGGGTCGATCTTCTCGCGGCGCGCCAGGTCGGTGAGGTCGCGGCAGTAGCGCTCCAGGGCCTGGTACTTGCCCTCCGGGTTCTGGTCGGTGACCCGCTGGTTGCCGCGGATCTTGCGCAGGGCCTCCAGGATCGAGGTCCGGACTACGCCGTGCCGGCGCAGCAGCTCGCGGGCCTCCCCCGGCGTCGTCCCCGAGTGCCAGCAGCTGGTGCTCGGTGGAGACGAACTCGTCCTTGAGCTGGTCCGCCTCGCCTTCAGCGTCGTGCAGCACCTTGTTCAGGGCGGGCGACAGGGACACCTGCACCCCGTCCCCGTAGGCCTTGGGCTTGGCGGTCAGGATCTTCTCCAGCTCGCCGGCCAGAGTCCCGGGCTGAACCCCCAGGGCGGACAGCAAGGGCGGCACGACCCCGTCGCGCTGCTCCAGCAGCGCCGAGAGCAGGTGCTCCGGGTCCAGGGTGGGGTGGTTGTAGCGATGGGCCACGGATTCGGCCGCCTGCACCGCTTCCTGGGCCTTGATGGTGTATTTGTCGAAGCGCATAATTTTCTCCGTGGATGTCTACGAAAAGATACGAAAACGGGCCGTCCCAGTCAAATCCTCCGGTCGGGGGGCGGTTGTCCTCTCGCGGCCTTCCACGTATACTGGGGGTATGAAGCCGGTTCGTTGGGGTGTGCTGGGTATTGGCAAGCACTTCGTCCAGAGGGTCCTCCAGCCGCTGCTGGACTCCCCCCTCATCGAGGTCGCCGCCGTGGCGTCGCGGGACCTGCGCCGGGCCCAGGAGACGGCAGAGCGTTTCGGCATTCCGACCGCCTACGGTTCCTACGAGGACCTCGTGGCCGACCGCAGCCTGGAGGCGGTGTTCATCGCCCTGCCCAACCACCTGCACGCCGAGTGGCTGCGCAATAGCGCGGACGCCGGAAAGCACGTGCTCTGCGAGAAGCCGCTGGCCTTGGACGCCGGGCAAGCCCAGGCCTGCCTGGAGCACTGCCGGAAGAAGGGCGTGCGTCTGATGGAAGCCTTCATGTACCGCTTCCACCCGCAGTGGCGGCGGACCATGGAGCTGGTGAGAATCGGCGAGATCGGCGCGGTGCGCGCGGTGCATACCGCCATCGGCTACTCCAACACCAACCCGGGCAACATCCGCAACGTCCTGGAGCTTCGGCGGGGGGGCCCTGATGGACATCGGCTGCTACGCGGTGTCCATGCCGCGCCTTCTGTTCCAGGCCGAGCCGCGGCGGGTGGTCAGCCTGGTCAGCCGCGACCCGGTCTTCAAGACCGACGCGCTTTCTTCGGCCATCCTGGACTTCGGCGAAGGCCGCGCCACCTTCACGGTGAGCACGCAGGTTTTTTCGCACCAGGGCGTGGAGGTGGTGGGCAGCGCGGGCAGGATCGCCGTGCAGATCCCCATCAACATGTACCCGGACCGCCCCGCCCGTATCACCGTCACCACGGGGGTGGGGGAGCGCGAGCCGTCGCTCCCGGCGGCGGACCAGTACGGCCTGGAGTTCGAGGCCTTCTCGCGCGCTCTGCGGGAGGACCGGCCGGTGCCCACCCCGCCGGAGGACGCGGTAGCCAACATGAAGGTGCTGGACGCCCTGTTCGCCTCGGAGCGCTCGGGAGGCTGGGAGAAGGTATGAGCAACGCCGACAAGCCGCTCCGGCGGCCAAGCCGCCTGGCCCATGTGGTCGACGAGCTGTGCAAGTCCGAGCACGGCATGCTGTCCTGGCTGGCCCGCGGGGGACGGGTGCTGCCCTCGCGCGACCTGGTCGTGGAAGCCGCCGAGGACCTGCGCTCGGCCCTGTTCCCCGGCTACTTCGGAGCCCCGGACCTGACCGAGGAGAACATGCGCTTCCACGTGGGGGCGACCCTGGACCGGGTGCTCATCGTGCTCAAGGAGCAGATCAAGCGCGGGCTGTGCTTCGAGTGCGACCACCACGGACCGGAGTGCCCCGGCTGCGCGGACAAGGCGGAGTCCATCACCGCCGAGTTCTTCGCGCTGCTGCCCCGCCTGCAGCACATCCTGGCCACGGACGTTCAGGCCGCCTACCTGGGGGATCCCGCGGCCACCAGCACGGACGAGACCATCTTCTGCTACCCGGGGATCCTGGCCATCACCTACCACCGCCTGGCCCACGAGCTGTACAGCCTGGGAGTGCCCCTTATCCCGCGCATCATCAGCGAGCGGGCTCACAGCCTGACGGGCATCGACATCCACCCGGGGGCGCGCATCGGGGAGCGCTTCTTCATCGACCACGGCACCGGGGTGGTGATCGGGGAGACCTGCGTGATCGGCTCGAGGGTGCGCATCTACCAGGGGGTGACCCTGGGGGCCAAGAGCTTCCCGCTGGATGCCAATGGCCACCCGATCAAGGGCATCGAGCGGCACCCGATCGTGGAAGACGACGTGGTGATCTACTCCGGGGCCACCATTCTGGGCAGGGTGCGCATCGGGCGGGGGGCGGTCATCGGCGGGAACGTCTGGCTCACCCACGACGTGCCGCCGGGCGCCGTGGTGACCAGCGAGAAATAGAAGCCCGGCTGGAATCCCGGTGGAATCCCGGGCTCAACCGTCCCGGTGGTGCGGGGGCAGGAGACGGGAGGTGTCCACGCAGAGCACCAGCCCCACCAGCCCGCCCAGGAAGGTGATGCCCAGGAACAGGAAGAAAAACTGGGCCAGCTCGGCCCGCGGGGCGAAGAAGTCCGCCAGGAAGGGCTCGTTGGCGCCGAGCACGACCAGCAGGATCAGGTTGGCCAGGCAGAACAGGCCCCAGGCCACGCTCTTTCGAGGGTGCAGGTGCAGCGAATAGATCCGCTGCATCACCGCTTCCACGAAGCCGCGCTCCTCCAGGTAGGCGGCCAGACGCACCTCGGTCTCGCCGGGCAGCTCGCCCCTCGGTTCCTCAGGCGGCAGAAGCCGGCGCAAGCTCTCTTCCATATGCTCAGCCATGGACAGCCTCCCTGTCCCAGACCTGCCGTTTCTGGCGGAGCAGCTCCTTGGCGCGGAAGATGTAGCTCTTGATGGTGTTGACCGGCATTTCCAGGGCTTTGGAGATCTCCGGATAGCTCAAGCCTTCGAAGAAGTGCATACGGATCAGCACGTGATAGATCTCCGGGATCTTGTGCAGCGTCTTGCGCACCCACTCGCTCAGCTCCTCGGCCAGCAGGTGATGCTCCGGGGAAAAGCTGGAGTCCGGCAGGATGTCCACCGTGTTCACCGCCTGGGCCTGGCGCTTTTTCAGATGGTACTTGTTGACCGCCAGGTTGAAGGCGATGCGATAGAGCCAGGCCGCGAAGGGCACGGTGCCCTGGAAGGAAGAGAGCTTCTCGTAGGCCCGGATGAACACCTCCTGGGCGAAGTCCTCGGCGTCCTCGTTGCGGCGCAGGAACTTCAGGCCCAGGTAGAACATACGCGCCTGGTGGCGGGCCACGATCGTGCCGTAGGCCTTCACCTCCCCCTGCAGCACGCGCCGCACCAGGAGGTTGTCGGGTTCAGCTTTTCGCTTTTCTGCGCTGGACAAGGACATAATAAGTGATGATCCCCAATCCGGCCGTGGTCGGGATGATCCCGCCCAGCAGCGCGTCGCTCAGGCCCGTTTTCAGGGCGAAGAAAACCAGAAGTCCCACCCCCACGAACAGGGCCACGATCCCGATCAGCAGCAGCTTCTCATCGATGTTCCGCGGCACCGGCGTGCCGCCGCGCTCGATGACGAGACGCTTGCGCTTGTAGTCCCACAGTATAAAGAAAAAGGAGAGGATTGCCAACAGCACCACCGCCACCAGGGGCAGGGAAGCGATCAGCACCTGAGCGCTGGGCCGCAGCGCGCCCCAGCCCCCGGTGGACAGCAGAATCGCTTGCATCTCCATAACGACCGCCCTCCCCGCCTTAGGGTTGCAGGTCCCGCAGGTAGCCCTGGATTTTCTCCTGGCGCCGGGCGAACTCCTCCAGCTTTTCCCGCTCCTTGGCCACCACTTCGGCGGGCGCCTTGTCCACGAAGGCGGCGTTGGCCAGCTTGCCGCGGGTGCGCTCGGTGAGCTGCCGGAGGCCGGCCAGCTCCTTGGACAGACGGGCGTTCTCCCTGGACAGGTCGATCAGCTCGCGGACGTGCACGAAGGCTTCGAAGCCGGAGCCCACCACCGGGATGGTTCCCTTGCGCTCGGCCCCTGGGGCCTCCAGGGCGAGCTCGCGGGCGCCGGAGAGCAGGCTGACCAGCTCCAGGTGGTCGCGCAGGACCTCGCGCGGCCCCGCGGCGGCGGCCACCGCCACGCGCAGCGGCCGGTCGAAGGGGATGGTGAACTCGGCGCGCACGGTGCGCACCGCCCGCACCAGCTCCTGCACCAGGGCGAAGCGGGCCGCGGCTTCGGGCTGTTCGCGCTCCGCCCGGACCTCCGGATAGGGGGCGGTCATGATGCTGGGCCCGTGGGCCGGCAGCTTCTGGTAGATCTCCTCGGTCACGAAGGGCAGCAGCGGGTGCAGCAGGCGCAGGGACTCCTCCAGCACGGCCAGCAACAGGGTGAGCTTGCGGTCATCCAGCTTGAGCTTGGAGGCCTCGAGGTACCAGTCGCAGAAGTCGTTCCAGAAGAACTCGTAGGCCCCCTGGGCGGCGTCCAGGAAGCGGTACTGCTCCAGCGCCTCGCGCACGGCGCGCACGGCCTGGTTCAGGCGGTGCAGCACCCAGCGGTCCACCTCGTCCAGGCTCAGGTCCTGGGCCGGCACGAGTTTGTGCCCCTCCAGGTTCATCAAAAGGTAACGCGAGGCGTTCCAGACCTTGTTGGCGAACTTGGAGCCCAGCTTGAAGGACTCCTTGTTCAGCAGGATGTCCTGGCCCTGGGCGGCCAGGAAGGCCAGGGTGAACTTCAGCGCGTCCGCCCCGTACTGGTCCACGATCTCCAGGGGGTCGATGCCGTTGCCCAGGCTCTTGGACATCTTGCGCCCCTGCATGTCGCGCACCAGCCCGGTGATGAGCACGTCCGGGAAGGGGACTTCGCCCCGGAACTCCAGGCCCATCATGATCATGCGGGCCACCCAGAAGAACAGGATGTCGTAGGCGGTGACCAGCACCGAGGTGGGGTAGAAGCGCTTCAAGTCCGAGGTGTCCTCCGGCCAGCCCAGGGTGGAGAAGGGCCACAAGGCCGAGGAGAACCAGGTGTCCAGCACGTCCGGGTCCTGGCGGATTTCGCCGCTGCCGCAGTGGGCGCAGGCGGAGGGGTCCTCGCGGGCCACGGTCATCTTCCCGCAGGCCCCGCAGTACCACACCGGGATGCGGTGCCCCCACCACAGCTGGCGCGAGATGCACCAGTCGCGGATGTTGCGCAGCCAGTGGGCGTAGGTGTTCTCCCACTTTTTCGGGTAGAAGCGCACCTGCCCCTGCTGCCAGGCGGCCAGGGCCTTGTCGGCCAGGGGCCGCATGCGCACGAACCACTGGTCCGAAAGGTAGGGCTCGATGATCGAGTGGCAGCGGTAGCAGTGCCCCACCGCGTGCCGGTGCTTTTCCTCCTTGATGAACAGCCCCGCCAGTTTGATGTCCTCCACGACCTTCTGGCGGGCCTGCTTCACCTTCAGGCCCCGGTAGGCTTGCGGCACGTTGGCGTTCAGGGTGTCGTCGGGATTGAGGATGTTGATCTGCGGCAGGTTGTGCCGCTTGCCCATCTCGTAGTCGTTGGGGTCGTGCGCCGGGGTGACCTTCACCGCGCCGGAGCCGAACTGCATGTCCACGTAGGCGTCGGCCACGATCGGGATGGTCCGCCCGGTGAGGGGCAGCTCCACGGTCTTTCCGACCAGCGCCTGGTAGCGCGGGTCGTCGGGGTGCACCGCCACGGCCGTGTCCCCCAGCATGGTCTCCGGGCGGGTGGTGGCGATCTGGATGGAGCCGGAGCCGTCGGCCAGGGGGTAGCGGTAGTGGTACATGGCCCCTTCGATCTCCTCGTGCTCCACCTCGTCGTCGGAGATGGCCGTTCCGCAGTGCCAGCACCAGTTGATCAGGTAGTTGCCGCGGTACACCAGGCCCCGCTCGTACAGGGACACGAATACCTCGCGCACCGCACGGGACAGGCCCTCGTCCAGGGTGAAGCGCTCGCGGCTCCAGTCGCAGGAGCAGCCGATCTTCTGCAGCTGCTCCACGATGGTGCGGTGGTGCTTCTCCTTGACCTTCCAGGTCTCCTCGATGAACTTCTCCCGGCCCAGCTCCAGCCGGGAGGTGCCCCGCTTGCGCAGCTGCGCCTCCACCACCGCCTGGGTGGCGATGCCGGCGTGGTCGGAGCCCGGCACCCAGAGGGTGGGCTCGCCCAGCATGCGGTGGTAGCGGATCAGGATATCTTGAAGTGAGTTGTTCAGGCCGTGCCCCATGTGCAGGACCCCGGTGACATTGGGCGGAGGGATGACGATGACGAAGGGCTTTCCGCTCGCGCTCGGCGAGGGCTGGAAGAGGCCCTGCTTCGTCCAGAAGCGGTACAGGCGCTCCTCGAAGTCCTTGGGGTCGTATGCCTTGGCCAGCTCGATGGCTTTCACCTGCGGTTCTCCCTTGCGCTGCTCCATGGAGTGGCGAATTCTACCAGAAACGGCGGGTTGCGGCTACCGAGCGGGCGCCGCGCAACTCCGCGGCGTGGAAAAACTTGCGGTCTTCCTGGCGAAAAACTATAATAGGGGTGCACAGAGAGTGCTGCCTCCGTTGGAGGTATCGTGTCAGTATCGCGAAAAGGAGGACACCGATGAAGGTGTACAGAGGGGCCATTCTTTGGCTCGTTCTCGCGCTGGTCCTGGCTACCGCGGCAGTCGCCCAAGCCGCCGCCGCTGAGTGTCGTCAAATGGGACTATCCTCCACGCTTCAAGAACGTCACCATCAACGTGGTGGGAGACGCCGGGCATAACCTCAAGCCCTACGAGTTCTGGAAAGGCGATTTCGAGAAGGTGGGCATCACCATCCAGATCATCGAGGTACCTTTCGAGGGAGTGTACGAGAAGGAGAAGACGGAGTTCGTGGCCGGAACCGGAGCGTTCGACGTGGTCACTTTCTATCCGGCCTACATCGGGGATTTTGCGGGCAACGGCTATCTGGAGCCGTTGGATAACTACATGAAGAAAACTCCGGCTTCGGCTTGGGACCCCAACGCGGCGGATGTGCTGGGACCTTTCTGGGAGCTGTACTGCAAGTTCGCCGGAAAGGTGTACGCCCTGCCGATCGATGGGGACGTGCTCATGCTGCAGTTCCGCAAGGACCTGATCGAAAACCCGCAGGAAAAGGCGGCCTTCAAGGCCAAGTATGGGAAGGAGCTGAAGGCACCGGAAACCTGGCAGGACTGGCTGGACATCGGGCAGTTTTTCACCCGCAAGAAAGGCGCGAAGCTGGCCGGACAGGTATTGGAGAGGGATTTCTACGGCTCCGCCGAGTTCGCCAAGCGCGGCTTCAGCTTCGCCTGGTTCCTCAACCGCTGGGCGCCCTTCGGCGATCCCTACTTCGACAAGGACATGAAACCGCAGATCGCCTCGGCGAACGCGGTGAAAGCCCTGCAGAACATGGTGGACAGCCTGAAGAACTCCCCGCCGGACGTGCTGGGTTACGGCTACGACGAGCTGCGGGACGCCTTCATCAAGAGCACCGTGGCCATGGTCGTGCAATGGACCGACGTGCCGAAGAAGGGAGACGATCCCTCGCAGTCGGCGATCGCCGGGAAGATCGGGGTAGGCCGCGTGCCGGGCTGGCCGATCGGCGGCAAGGTGGTCCACCGCTCGATGATGCCCGTGGGCCGGGTGGTGGCAGTGGCCGCGGACTGCAGGAACAAGGAGGCCGCCTATTGGGTGGCCAAGCACATCAGCTACGACCGCAGCCTGGAGGACGTTTCCACTGCGCTCACCGGCCTGGACCCCTATCGCACGACCCATTTCAAGAATCCCCAGGCCTACAAGATGTTCCCCACCGAGGCCAGGGCCCAGGACTACCTCAAGGGCGTCGAGGCGGCCATGGCGGACGGCTATCCGGAGATCTTCATCCCCGGCGCGGCCCAGTATGAGGATTCCCTGGACCTCCATGTGAACAAGGCCCTCGCCGGCCAGGAGAACCCCAAGCAGGCTCTGGATGCCGTGGCCAAGGAATGGGATGCGATCACCGACAAGCTCGGGCGGGCCAAACAGATCGAGCTGTGGCGAAAAGCGCTGCAGGCTTACAGCTCCTTGGGTTTGATCAAATAGCTCTGGTCGAGTAGACTCTCGGGTGAGGCGCCTCGGCGCCTCACCCTTCCAACCCGGGGTTCCGGCGCTCCGAGCAAGGGGCAGTTGTGCAGCCATGAGCGAGAATCGGCTTCTTCTTCGATGGCGCAGGCGGCGCGTACCCATTTTCTTCGTGCTGCCCGCGGTCATCACCCTGCTGGCCATCACCGTCTTCCCGCTGATCTACGAGCTGCGCCTGGCTTTCATGTCCTGGGAGCTCACCACCAGCGAACCGGCCAGGTTCGTGGCGCTGGACAATTTCGCCACCATCCTGTTTCATGATTCGCGCTTCTGGTCCTCCCTGCGGGTGACCCTCACCCTGCTGCTGTTCGGGGTGAGCGCCGAGGTGGCGATCGGCACGGGGCTGGCCCTGCTGCTGAACCGCTTGCGGCGCTCCCGCACCCTGCTGGTGTCACTGTTTCTGATACCGGTGCTGATCGCGCCGGTGGTGGCCGGCTTCCAATTCCGCATGATTTACCACGACCAGTTCGGGCCGCTCAACTACCTGATCGAGCTGGCCACCGGCGGGCGCTGGCGGGGTTTCGCCTGGATCGCCGATCCGAAGATCGCCCTGCTGGCCATCATGATGACCGATATCTGGCAGTGGACGCCGTTCCTGATGCTCATCATCCTGGCCGGGCTGCAGTCGATCTCCCTGGAGCTGTACGAAGCCGCCGAGGTGGATGGGGCTTCCGCCGGCCAGACCTTCGGCCGCGTCACGCTGCCGCTGCTGCTGCCGGTCATCATCATCGGCATCCTGATCCGGGCCATGGACTCGTTCAAGCTCTTCGACATCATCTACCTGGTCACCGGGGGCGGACCGGGCAACGTCACCGAAACCATCAGCTTCTACACCTACCTGCAGGGCTTCAAGTTCTTCAGCCTGGGCTACACCGCGGCCATGGCCTTCCTGCAGCTGGTGGTGATCACCGTGATCGCCCAGTTCTTCGTCAACTTCCAGAAGACGGCAGGCGGGGAGGGGATGAGCATGAGACGGTGGAGTCCCGGCCGGAAGGCCGTCGTTTTCGCTGGTGCTGCTCGTGGCCTTGTTGTTCTTCATGTTCCCGGTGGTCTGGATGTTCCTGACCTCGTTCAAGAGCGAAGCGGAATATTTCTCCTACCCCCCCGTGTTTCTGGCCAAAATCCTTCAGTCTGCGCAACTACCTCAATGCCATGGCCTTCCCGCCGGACGGGCGCGGCGGGCTGCAGGGCCTGCGGGACAGCCTGCTGATCGCCGCCGGCAGCACGCTGGCCTCGGTGGTGATCGGCTCGCTGGCCGCCTACAGCCTGTCCCGCTTCAAGACCGGCGGGGAAAACCTTTCGTTTTGGATCCTCTCTACGCGCATGTTCCCCCCGGTGGCCGCCGCCCTGCCGCTGTTCCTGATCTTCAAGCAGCTGCGCCTCCTGGACAGGCACCTGTCGCTGGTCATCGCCAACACGATCTTCAACCTGCCCTTCGTCATCTGGCTGCTCAAGGGGTTTTTCGACGAGCTGCCCGCGGAGATGGAGGAGGCGGCGCTCATCGAGGGCTGCGGCCGCCTGAAGGCCTTCCGGCTGATCGCCCTGCCGCTGGTGGCCCCCGGCTTGGTGGCCACTTCGCTTTTCTGCTTCATCTTCTCCTGGAACGAGTTCATGTTCGCGCTGCTGCTGACGCGGCGCAACGTCCGCACGCTGACCATCATCGTGCCCAGCCTGGTCGGCGGGCACGAGATCCTCTGGGGCGAGATCGCGGCCATTGGAACGCTGGCCATCGTCCCCGGTATTCTGCTGGCCCTGCTGCTCCAGCGCTACCTGGTCCGGGGCCTGAGCCTGGGGGCGGTGAAAGGATGAGGAGGAAGGCATGTCACAACCGGTAAAACTGATCGCCTTGCTGAAGGCCAAGCCCGGCCTGAGCCGGGAGCAGTTCGAGAAGCGCTGGGTGGAAGGGCATGCGCCGCTCACCCTGAAGTTCAAGAACCTGAGGGGCTACCGCATCAACATCGCCATCGAGGAATACCAGGAAATCGAAGGGGAGCTGCCTTACGACGGCACCGCGGAGCTGTGGTGGGATTCCCTGGAGGACGATGAAGGAGGACTTCGCCTCCCCGGAGGCCCGCCGGGCCGTGGCCGACGCCGACCTGTTCACGGTGGTGCGCACGCACATCTACACGCGGGAATACGTACTGCGTTAGACGCCGGTTACCTCTAGGAGGAGCGCGAAATGGAACAACCGAGGATCTGCGTCATCGGAGCGGCCAACCTGGACCTGATCAGCTACGTGCCGCGGCTGCCTCGCCTGGGGGAGACGCTGCACGGCACCGCGCTTCCACATGGGCTTCGGCGGCAAAGGGGCCAACCAGGCGGTCATGGCGGCCAAGCTGGGGGCCCGGGTGAGCATGATCACCAAGCTGGGCCGGGACATCTTCGGCGAGAACACGCTGAAGAACTTCCAGTCCTGGGGCATCGACACCCGGCACGTGCTGTTCACCGACCAGGCCTTCTCCGGGGTGGCTCCCATCGCCGTGGACCCCGACGGCCACAATGCCATCATCATCGTGACCGGGGCCAACGACCTGCTGACCGAGGAGGAGGTCGAGGCCGCCCGCCCGGCCATCGCGGCGGCGCAGATCCTGGTTTGCCAGCTGGAAATCCCCCTGAACCTCACCCTGGCGGCGATGCGCGTGGCCCGCGAGCAGAAGGTGCCGACGATCTTGAACCCGGCGCCGGCCAGGTCCGACCTGGACCCCGAGCTGTACCGCTTGAGCGACATCTTCTGCCCCAACGAGAGCGAGACTGAGCTGCTGACCGGCTTGCCGGTGCGGACCGTGGAGGAGGCCACGCGCGCCGCTCGCGTGCTGCTGGAACGCGGCGCGGGCAAGGTCATTCTCACTCTAGGGGAGAACGGCAGCTTGCTGGTGACGGAGAAGGAAGCCCTGCACGTCCCTGCCATTCCGGTGAAGGCGCTGGACACCACCGGCGCGGGGGACGCCTACGTGGGCAGCCTGGCCTACTTCCTGGCCGCGGGGGAGGCGGCTGCCGGAGGCGATGCGCAGGGCCAACCATATCGCCGCCATCAGCGTGCAGTCCTCCGGGACCCAGTCCAGTTTCCCCCGCGCGGCGGACCTGCCACCGGGGCTGCTCGGATAGACCGGGGGCGCAGGGGCCGCCCGGGGCGAACGCTTGCCGCGGCGGACGGCGAGCCTGTATATTGTGGGTAGCATTCACGATACGGCAAGGAGGTTTCCATGGCCGAGTGGTTTCCGCTGTCCGAGGACATCAAGGGCCCGCACAAGGGGCACGGCAAGCACCTGTGCGTCGCGCACGTCATGAACTACATCCAGACCAACCTGGCCGACTACAAGCAGCTGGTACGCGGCGGCAAGTACGTGTGCAAGCAATGCGGCCGGGTGGCCGCCAGCGCCGACTACCTCTGCGACCCGGACGTGCTTTGAGGCCGTCTTTCGGCCGTCGAGCGTCCACCGCGCGCCTCCGGCCCGGCCGGTGGCCCGCGCTTGTTTGAAGGTATCTCTTCAGGTTCGGCTCGCGTGAACGCCAAGATTCTGGACAAGAAGGTGATGCAGCGCTTTCCCAAGGTGGAGCTGCACCGCCACCTGGAAGGCACCTTCCCGGTCGGGCGCCTGTTCGAGCTTTCGCTGAAGAACAACCTGAACCGGCCCAGGGACTTCGAGGCCTTCCGGCGGGAGGTGACCTTTCCCAAGGACTCCAGCCCCGACTTCCTGGCCTTCCTCTCCAAGTTCCACACCGACTGGTACCGCTCTCACGACGACGTGTACTTCATCACCTACCATTCCGTGCGCGACCTGGTGGACGACGGTCTATTCTACTGCGAGCTGCGCTTCTCACCGGAGCACTTCGCCCTGGAGAACGACTTCGACCGCGTCGAGATCACCAAGCTGGTCGTAGAGGCCGGGAACCGGGCGGCGGAGGAGACCGGGCTGAACCTGCGCTACCTGCTGACCTTCAACCGCAGCAAGCAGACGGTGCAGCAGATGCTGGCCCTCTACGAGCGGCTGAAGCGCCTGGGCCTGCCGCAGATCGTGGGCATCGACCTGGCGGGCGACGAGATCAACTACCCGCCGGAGGGCTTCCGGGCGCTGTTCGAGAAGGTGCACGCCGACGGGCTGTTCAAGGTCACGGTGCACGCCGGGGAGGTGAGCCCCCCCGCCCAGATCTGGGAAGCCATTCGCGGCCTGCACGCCGACCGAATCGGGCACGGCAAGAGTGCAATCGAGGATCCCGCGCTGCAGGAGCTGCTCAAGGACAAAGGCATCGCCCTGGAGCTGTGCATCACCTCCAACTACCAGACCGGGGCCTGGGCCGACGAGCGCAACCACCCCATCGGCGAGCTTTACCGCCGCGGGGTGCCGGTGACGCTCAACTCCGACGACCCGTTCATCCAGGGCACGGACCTGACCGACGACTACCTGAAGGCGGTGCGCTTTTTCGGCTTCACGCTGGAGGACCTGGTCCAACTCAACCTGAACGCCTTGAAGGCGAGCTTTCTGCCGCCCGGCGAGGCGCGGCGGCTGACCGCCGAGTACCTGGCCCGGGTGGAGGCCTTCCGCCAGGCCTGCCTGTAGCGAGGAGGCGATCGATGATCGTGCGGGCCATTGAAATCCAGGTCAAGCCGGAGCGGGCGGCGGAGTTCATCGCCGCCACGCTGGAAAACCACCGGGGCTCGTTGGGCGAGCCCGGCGTGCTGCGCTTCGACGTGCTGCAGTCCTCGGAGGACCCCGCGCGCTTCCTGCTGTACGAGGTCTACCGTGACGAGGAGGCCACCCAGGCGCACAAGCAGACGGCGCATTACCAGGCCTGGAAGCTCGCGGTGGAGCCGCTCATGGCCGCCCCTAGGAAAGGCTGGGCTTACAGAGCCCTGGCCCCCACCGACCCCAAAGACTGGTAGAACGCCGCGGCTTAGGCCCGCGCCTCCTTGAAGTTGCGCGCCACCTGGTCCCAGAACACCACGTTCCAGAACGCGGCAATGTACTCGGGGCGCCGGTTCTGGTACTTCAGGTAGTAGGCGTGCTCCCAGACGTCCAGGCCCAGGATGGGCACCAGGCCCTGGGTCAGCGGGTTGTCCTGGTTGGGAGTGCTGACGATGGTGAGCTTGCGCGCCGAGTCCACGGCCAGCCAGGCCCAGCCGGAGCCGAACACGCCGGCCGCCGCCGCGCTGAACTTCTCCTTCAAGGCGTCGAAGCCGCCGAAGGCCGCGTCGATGGCGGACTCGAGGTCGCCGGAGGGTTTTCCTCCTCCCTTGGAGGAAAGCACCTTCCAGAACAGGCTGTGGTTGAAGTGCCCGCCGCCGTGGTTGCGCAGCGCCCCCTGCACTTCCTTGGGCGCCTCCGCGTAGGAGCGCACGATATCCTCCAGGCTCTTCTTGTCCCACCCGGGAGCCTTCTCCAGAGCTTCGTTCAGCTTGGCCACGTAGGTGGCGTGGTGCTTCCCGTGATGGATCTCCATGGTCCGCGCATCGATGTGGGGCTCGAGGGCATTGAAATCATAGGGCAGGTCCGGCAACTTGAATGCCATTCTGTAGCCTCCTTGGCTCGCCGGCCGGGGATTTGGGGTCGAGTACGGCCGTGCGGTGGATGTTTAAATATTACTGAATCCGTAATGTTTAAGGCAAGGAAAAAGAGGCGCTCCGGCGGCTGTGGGAAGCCAGTGAGCGGTTGACCGGGGTCGCGGGATCCTGATACAAAGAGTCATGAAGGACGGCCCGCAGCCCAAGCCCATGGTTGTGTTCACGAAGTACACCCCGTACCTGGCGGTCGATGTGGCCGACTGCCTGGACGCGGAGGGCAGGCCGGTGGCCATGCAGCCGGTCACCGCACTGTGCCGCTGCGGCCGGTCCTCGGGAAAGCCTTACTGCGACGGCACGCACAGCCGCATCGGCTTCGTGGGCGAAAGAGGGACTCCGCGCAACCGGGACCGGGTGCGCGACGCCGTGGGCAAGCAGATCACCATCCACGACAACCGGGGGCTCTGCGCCCACGACGAGTCCTGCGTGCGCGGCCTGCCCGCGGTGTTCCGCAGCGGCCAGGTCCCCTGGATCGACCCCGACGGGCCAGCCCCTCCGAGATCATGGCCACCATCGACAAGTGCCCCTCCGGCGCGCTGAGCTATACCTACCGCGGAAAACGCGGGCCGCAGCCGGACCGCGCGCCGGCCATCCGGATCGCCGAAGAACGGCCCCTATCGCCTGGAAGGCGGCATCCGCATCAAGGACGACCTGGGCTCGGCGCCCCAGTTCCGCGAGCACTGCACGCTGTGCCGCTGCGGGCAGGCCCGCAACAAGCCCTTCTGCGACGGTTCGCACGACGAGGCACCGTTCGAAAGTTGAAGCGTGCCAGGGGCGTCCGCTCGGCGGCCTTTCTTGCCCGGTGGCGCGCGCGGGTCCGCGAGTTGAAAATCCAGGTTCACGCCCTGCTGCTGGCCTATCGCGACCCCCGCACACCCTGGTACGCCAAGGCCCTGGCAGCCCTGGTGGCGGCCTACGCTCTGAGCCCCATCGATCTCATTCCCGACTTCATCCCCGTGCTCGGACAGCTGGACGACCTGCTGCTGGTGCCCCTGGGCATCGCCCTGGCGGTGCGTCTGATCCCCCGGGAAGTGATGGCTGACTGCCGCACCAAAGCCCGGCAGGCCGACTCCCGGCCGCGGGTCCGGCCATGGCTTTCCGTGCTGCTAGTGGCCGGGGTGTGGCTCGCCCTCCTGGCCTTGGTCGCCTGGCTGGTGCTGCGCCCGATTTTGCGCGCGCGAGCGGGTTGATGCACCCCGCCGGGGTGGCTTGCCTCCACCGCTTCCGGCCGGGTATACTCATCCTGGGTTATGCTATAGGCCAAGGCCATCCAGACCCACGGGTCGGGATGGCCTTTTTTTGGCGGTCGGCTGGCCGCCGCGAGTCGGGGAGGTGATCATGTCGCCGCAACTGGCAATCGTGCTGGTCTATCTGCTGGCCATGTTGGCCATCGGGCTGATCTTCCGCCGCCCTTCCTCGGCCAACACCCTGGAGTTCTTCCTGGCTGGGCGAGGGATCGGCCGGCTTTTGCTTTTCTTCACCATGGCGGCCACCAACTTCAGCGCCTTCACGATCTTCGGGCTTTCAGGCGCCGGCTACCGGATCGGCTACGCCTTCTACCCGGTCATGGGTTTCGGCACCGGCTTCATGGCGCTGGGCATGTGGGTCATCGGCAGCCGGCTGCGCGAGCTGGCCGCCGGCAGGGGTTACATCACCCCATCCGACTTCATCCTGGACCGCTTCGGCTCCCCGGGCCTGAAGGGACTGTTCTCCCTGGTTATGATCCTGTTCACCCTGCCGTACGTGGCCATCCAAGCCATCGCCGCCGGACGCTCCCTGGAGGCCCTGGCCGGCCTGCCGTACTGGGCGGGCGCCCTGCTGGTCATGGCCTTCACGGCCCTCTACGTCCTGCTGGGCGGGATGCGCTCCGTGGCCTGGACGGACGTGGTCCAGGCCCTGATGATGCTCGGGCTGACCCTGGCCGGTTTCCTCCTGATCCTGATCCGCGTGCGGGGCCTGGAGAGCCTTCCCGGCGGGCTGGCCGCGCGCTACCCGGACCTTTTCTCCCGCCCCGGCCTGGACGGCTCGATGGTGCCCGGGGTCTGGCTGGGCTACCTGCTGCTGTGGCTGTTCGCCGACCCCATGTTCCCGCAGCTCTTCCAGCGCTTCCTGGCCGCGCGGGATACCCGCGCGCTGAAGACCACCGTGGTGCTGTATCCGCTGATCACCACCTTCCTGTTTTTCCTGACCGTGAGCATCGGCGTCCTTGGCCGGGCGGTATTTCCGGACTTGAGCCCGGCGCAATCCGAGTCGGTGTATCCTCTTCTGCTGGCCCGCTTCGCCTCGCCCTTCGTGGGCACCCTGCTGCTCACCGGGGGCCTGGCGGCCCTGATGTCCACCCTGGATTCCCAGCTCCTGACCATGGCCTCCATGATCGGCCTGGATTTCTCCAAGCGCCGGGCCGCGCCGGTCTGGCTGCATCGGCTCATCGTCCTGGCCATTGCCGCCGCGGGCTACCTGCTGGCGCTGCGGCCGCCCCAGACGATCCTGGATTTCGTGAACCGCACCTCGTTCACCGGCCTGGCGGCTCTGGCCCCGGTGGTGCTGGGCGGGCTGTATTGGCGCCGCGCCAACCGTTACGGGGCCCTGGCGGGGATCCTGGCCGGCGAGGCGGTCACGGTGCTGGCTTTCTTCCGGGTCGTGCGTGTGCCTGGCGTGCTGCCGGTGATCCCGGTGCTGGCTGTGGGCACGGCCGCCTTCGTCGCGGTCAGCCTGCTGACGGCCAGCCCGAGGAGAACATGGGGCTAGTCGCCCGGCCGGCGGGGCAGCCAGCGCCGGGCGCGAGCCGGGCCATCCGCCACTCGCGACAACCGCGAGCCGGACCGGCTGTCGCCCGCGCCTAGGCCGCGGCGCCTCCTGACCGCGGCGCTGGTGTTCGCCGGCTTCTTCGTGCTGGCCAACGACTTCTGGGCCTGGAACCGCCGGCCCGCATTCCTGGCCGGGCTGCCGCTGTGGGTGTGGTACTACGTGGTTCTGGGGGTGCTGCTGGCGGGGGCGTAC
>CAVTQG010000060.1:0-110914 GCA_963736785.1 uncultured Spirochaetota bacterium
AACATTGAGTGTCGATCAAGAGATGAAGGTTTACAAGGGTGGCGGGTGTAATTCTATCGTGTTGTATTCGCGGAACGGGAAAAAGCGATAATCGTCGACACGAAATACCTGACGCGGAGCGAAGGAACTAAGGAAGAAGGTAACGGCTCAAGAAATTACCGTAATCAATACACACTTCCATTTGGATCATGCTCGCGGAAACCGCTACTATCCGGATGCCTTCGTCATTTCGGGGTCAACTAATTGGAAGCAGTGGGACTTTGATACGGCAGATAGCAAGCGTCCTGACAGGGTATTGACCGCTGGGGAGACAGTACATCTAGTAGCCTGCTACGACGAAATCATAGACGTAATGGATATGGGCCCGGCTCGATTCGCCAAACGACATAGTTGTCTATTTTGAAAAACGGAAAGTGCTTGCGGCTGGAGACCTCATCTGGGTAAACATGCACCCCGTATTAGTTGATGGCAACACGAACTTGGGCCTATGGAAGGGATACCTAGACAGGCTAGACAAAGACTTCAATATCGAGATGGTGGTACCAGGTCACGGCGATATTTCAGGAAAGAATGCGATCCTAGATATGAGAAGCTACTTTGCCTCAATTGAAGGTGCACTCGGTGATAACGCAAAAATGAAGGAATTGAAGGCCAAGCATGCACCTACAAGAAGTTTCCACTATTCGGCAGTTTGCGTAGGACAGGAAGGTTATTGGCCAAAGGGAAAGAGAAGAAGTAGTGGACACCGCCGCATTGCATTGCGGCGATCGAGTACGATTCGGGAGCCACTTAACAAGTCGTTGCAGTTGACGCCTTGAATTGCGTCTTCAAATAGAGCTTACGTGCATAGAAACAATTGTACCTAGTCTATGGCGGCGCAGCTTAGCTTATCGTTAGGCAGCCCAGATAATTGTCGACTTGACATAGAACCAGGAAGTGGTTACATTGCGCTATGTATCGAGTTCTGATATCCAGGCGGATTCTGAAAAGAATTGAGCGGATATTGGCTATCTTGGTAGAGCAATTGCGAGAGAAAGGACCTTTACAGCCGAGATGGGCCAATTATGGGAAATTAGGACCGAATAAGTATCACTGCCATCTGTCTCGAAGCTGGGTGGCATGCTGGTACTGGGAAGAGGAACTATGGAGATAGAGGTTTATTATGTTGGCAGTCGTCAAAACGCCCCTTATGAAAATTCGAATCAAGGGCCGTGTTCCTAACAAGCTCATTGATCCACTTGCAGAAGAATACGGGAATGCCCTTCAAATAACGCCGGATCCGGAAGACGAAAAGCTGGATGTGTTTCAGACAGATTGGTACAAAAATATCAAAAAGAGACTTAGTCCTGGGTCCTATATCAAGGTCTTTCGGCAGAATCGGAACATGACCCAGAGCGAACTGGAAAAGCTCTTGGCGGTCTACCTAGACAGCATGTCTCAAATATGGAAAATGGGATCAGACCAATAAGCAAGAAGATTGCGCTCAAATTAGCTAAGCTATTTGACGTTTCCGTAGAGAAATTCATCGCATAGGGTTCTGGAAATAGAAAGTCTTAAAATTCTCTTAGAATGCCCAATTGGGGTCTGCCTAACATAGCGCTGAAGTTGTCCGCGTAGGTGCCGCGAGCGATCGTCCCTTTCGTTCTGGATGTAAAGGGTAGAGGGGTCTGATTGGCGCGCTAACTCAGCTCATCGTTAGGCTCTCCTGGAATTTTATTACTATATTTCCATACGTCCATCGAAAGATTCTTCAAGAGGAGAAATGGCATGACCGGTGAAACTCTAAGAGCACTCCTAGGCGCCGCTCAAAGAGCGATACAAGAATCAACCTGAAGCCGCCATGATAACCCTAAGAGCCAAGGGTAACCTTGGCGAGAACGTCACCTGCAAAATACAGACGGGCCAAGCGCTTGTTGAGGCGGGCCTGCATCCTGCCACCGGGGGAACTGGTCTTCAGGCATGTTCTGGACATGCTGCTCGAGGCGCTGGTGGCGTGCTCGGAGTAACGCTTTGCGCGGTTGCCACCTCGATAGGAGTAAATGTGCGCAGTGGAACGATAAAAGCTGAAGGTGATCTCGATTTTCGTGGCACTTTGGGCGTAACGAAAGAAGCGCCAGTGGGATTTCTGCGGATTAGGCTTGCATTCGAATTGGATACAGATGCTTCAGAGGAACAGAAGGCGACTCTTATCCGTTTGACGGAACGGTATTGCGTTGTTTACCAGACTCTTGCTAAATCTCCGGAGCTAAGCATCTTGGATGAAGGAGTGAAAAGCGTGGCAGACTGAAACTGTCGCGCCTCCAGAAGAAATAGTCTACCGTTCTTGCTAATGTTTTGGATCTAAGCGTGGCGGCCCCCCTTCACAAAACGCAAACCGATAGAATCGAAATATGAAGACCCTTTGGTGTGAAGAAAGGAAACCGGATCTCTTTTTCATTTGATTCGAAGAAATTGCCAAAGCGTGGATCGATTTTTGACGCAGGAGAGCAGTCGGCTATTTCGTGCCAGCCCAAACAGATAATCCACACCGTTGTCTTCGCACCAGACCGTGATCGCTTCCCGGCAGAAACCGCTGTCTGCCCGCACCAGGATGCGCACCCGGGGCCAGTTCTTGCGGATCTGCTGCACCAAGCGCTGGATTTCCTCCAGGGCCCCCTCGCTGGGGTCAATGTTGGAAGGCCGCAGGCAGGCCACCAGCAGGTCCGTGCCGCAGAACACATACAGCGTGGCAAGTAGCAGTAGCAATCATAATAGCCGTGAAAGAACCGGCCTTGTTGATGCCCATGCAGGATCGTGTCGGTGCAGTCCAGGTCCAAGATCAGCCGGCGAGGAGCCGAGCGGCGGGACTGCAGGAACTTCTGCACGAAATAGCTCTTGATGGCCTGCGGATTATAGATGATCTTCTTGCTACGAGGCCGGATGCTGCCTGGGGGAGTGGTTTCCAGCCGGTTCAACGTGCTCTTGCCCGCCAAAGCCTTTCCCTGATCCCGCGCGTATTTGCGTTCTCTCCCTGTAGGATCCAGCACGCCGCAGGCGGTGGCGAACAGCGGGTCCTGGCGAAGCCGGTCATGATCGTTGAGGTCTTCATAGCCCAGGCAAAGAACCAACACGCGTTGCCGCAGCATCGCGTTCATCACGGAAACAGCTGGCAAAATCCTCCAGATATCGCTTGGCTAGGTCGACTTGCCGCAGCAGCAGGGCGCCTGCATCCGAGGTGATGGTACCACCTTGGAAGTCGGCGACGACTTCTCGAGCTCCAAGCCCTTGAAAAGCGAAGCTGTGCTGAACTACACTGTGTTTGCAAGGGTGGCCTTTCCTCCTCTGGTGTAAATGTTTGGTAGCACATGCATTATACCAGCGAGAAGGCCTTTTTTGAGCTTTTTTGTGAAAAATGCGGGTTAGATGAGCCCCAAGAGCGCGGCGGAAAATAAGGAATATGTCAGTTGTCAGAAGTACTATATCGCAAAGCTAAAATAAAGAATCAATACTTTGACCAGATTGAGAACTATCCATCGATTATCTCGGCTTACCAACTATCACGCCTATCTGATGCACTGGTTACCTGAATGCGGGCTCATGTCCGTATTCAGGAAGCGAGGGATATTGACAAGATACTTAAATTCAAAATGCGGTTTGATGTTACTCTTCAGCATGCAGCTGTACTGTTTGAAACGATAAAGACATTTGTGAGTGCCAGCAAGCACTTACCTAGATTTAGATTGTCGTCATATGATTTGTTTAAGATTGATAAATGGAAAAGAGATTTCGAAGATCCAGACAACTTTATCACCAAATTGCTGAAACCTATTAGAAACAAGAGCGCTTTCCATTTTGACTACGAACTGTTGGTTAAACTGCTAAAGAGATACAGATTTAATAATGACAGAGCCTTTGCAATAGGAATCAGCACAAGCAAACATGACACATTCTATCCTGCAGCAAATGATTTAATAATAAACTTCATTGCTTCTCGCATGAAAAAAGAAATTCCAGAAATTGAAAGATATGGCAATTTTGCGGAAAAAGTCGCCGTTCTAGCTGGTTCCTTATTAGGCCTAATCGAGAGCATAATGTTGGACTTAATAAAGGCATATGGCTACTTGGTCATCGAACCTGCATAAGAGCTGCTCGAATAACCCACATGAGGCATAACATGGCGCTGGAGTTGAGCGCATAGGGGCCACTTTTGTCGACTTAGTCTAACTGCAAGGTTAGGGAAGGGTTGCCTGTCTCGGCGCGCCAACTCAGCTTATCGTTACATGGCCGAACGTTGTTGACTGCTGTTTGTGAGTTGTATCACGTGACTGATGCGATTGTATGGGCGCTAGTGAACGGAGGCCAATAGAGGCCACAGTATTCGTAGGAAGCACAGACGGAAGAAATACTCACGGGAAGACACAGTGACAGAGCGTCTACGGAAACAGCTCTTACTAGAAAGGTGGCTCCATGACAAAGGCCGCAAAAGCCATTGCATAGAACGCCACTTGGAGCGTAGCGCAACCCACCGCGACGCCTCCCAGCGAGAACAGAAAGCGCTTGCCTTTTAGCTTTCTGGAGTATCCTTTGTTGTAGCAGTCGACGCCGATATTTGTGTCAGTGGACGGCGATTTTGGTTGGGAGGAAATGAACAAGGGCAAGGCCAACATGAAACCGATGCCAGCCATTTGAGCGATAGCCACAGGCGTGCTACCTTCCTCAAAATCATCCGAGTTCATCTCATATAAGAAACCGGCCATGCCAATCGCAAAGGTAACGCCCCAACTCGCAAAGAACCATTTCAGAGTGGAAACTTGCCGGGCATCTTGTTTTCCAAGTTCAAATGAAAAATCGCAATCGCTAAAGGTCGTAGAGTCAACGGCATACAGGACGGCAACTGCTTGAAGGGCAACGAGCACCAGAACGATATGCCGTTTCATCAAGTAGTAAGCACGCCTCCTATATTGAAGTATATGCGTATTTATTCCGTGTGCAAGGTTGTAGGTACATCGGATTCGCTATATGAAAGAAACGTTTGGACAATAGACAGGGCCATGTAACATGGCGCTGGAGTTGACCGCGTAACTGCTGCTTCATACTGCAAGGGCTCTTTCCTTAGTTGTGTTTGTTCTAGTTCCGGCGCTGAAGCTGACGCCTAATGAGGGCCTTTCAATTCGGAATATTTTCTTATGGCGTCGAATAGGGCTGACTGATGCGGCGGCGCAGCTTAGCTTATCGTTCGACCGACTTGAGGCTGTAGTAACGCTTGACAATATTAACGAGGAACGATATTATAGCGGAAAGTGATCAGGTCGTTTGCCGATCGTGATACATTGCTTGTCTTTCAGCGCCTTCACGTGAAGCGCTTTTCATTTGATATACAGCGAATGGCCTACCGAAAGATGCTGCTTATAGATGCTGCTGGGTCTATTAACGACTTAAGAATACCGCCTGGCAACAGATTGGAAAAACTTATTGGAAGCCGAGATGGCCAATATAGCATTCGTATTAATGAACAATGGAGATTGTGCTTTAGATGGAAAGGCAATGATGCCTTTGATGTAGAGATTGCGGATTATCATGGATAGAGGAGTTGCGATATGGAAAGGAAAATAATGGCTCCAGTTCACCCTGGTGAGATTCTAATGAAAGAGTTTATGGAGCCCATGGGGATAACCCAGTACCGATTGGCTAAAGATATTAATGTGCCTGCACGTAGGATTAATGAAATTGTTCATGCCAAGAGGGCAATTACTGCAAATACGGCGCTACGTCTGTCAAGATATTTTGGCACTTCCGAACAGTTCTGGATGAATCTTCAAATGCGATACGACATGGAACTTGAAAAAGACCAACTGGGCGATAAGCTAGAAAAAGAAGTAGGAGTCTATTCACGGAATTAGCAATATGTAGCGTTCGAACATGTCGTTGGAGCTGACGCCTTAGGGGTTTTTTGAATCGCTGCGGGGAAGTTAGAAGAAAGCACAGTTTTTTCTGATTCGGAGGCGCAGCTCAACTCAGCGTTCGGCGAACCAAAATGAGTACATTTGCAATCAATGCTTTCAGAATGGTCGCAGCGATACGGGTTGACCCGGTCCAGTGATGTTCGCAATTTGAGTGGAGGCCATCACGAGCTCCTGACTTGATGCGCATGGGAAACCACTCCAAACGAGTTTTCCTGGGGGTGTCCCAATACCAACCTGCCTCGCAAAATGCGTTGTAGGCCCACCACGTGCGTCCTTTTTCTTGTAACTCCCAAAATCAATTCGGTTCCTCTCCTACGCACGCTCATGCCGCCACTCCCAGCTTTGATTTCAATTCCTCGATCGCCTCCTTTTTGATATAGCTTTTTTCCGTCAGCCAATCCTCGGAGTACTCGATCAGGTAGCAAGTGAGTAACCGGATGTACGCCTCATCGCTGGGAAACACCCCCACCACCCGGCTGCGCCGGCGCACCTCCCGAAACATTCTCTCCAGCACGTTGGTAGAGGCGATTTTCCTGTGATCGAACTCGGGGAAGGCGTAGAACTGCAGCGAGTCCTCCAACCCCTCCGCCAGCACCGTTACCGCCTCGGGGTATTTGCTGCGATACTCGGCCATGAAGATTTTCGCCGTACGAACCGCCGACTTCCTGTCCGGCTGCACCCAGATTTGCTTCAGCTTCTCGGCGAAGCCTTTTTTGTCTCGCTGTTGAACCCGTGCCAGGATGTTCCTCATCAGATGAACCTTACAGCGCTGCCAGCTTGTCCCCAGGAAATGCTTCCTGACCGCAGCCTGGATCCCACGCTGGGCGTCGGAGATCACCAGCCACACCTTTTTCAAGCCCCGGGCCTTCAAATTCTCAAAAACTGCCCCCCAGCTCCCCTCCGATTCCTCGTACATCGGCTCTACAGCCAGAATCTCTCGCTTGCCCTCCAGATTCACCCCATAGATGACCAGTACGGCTTCGGAAATCACTTTCCCGTTGTCCCGGATCTTCTCGTAGATCGCATCTACCCACAGCACGGGGTATTCTTCGGCCAGGGGGCGGGTGCGGAAAGCCTTCACCTGCTCATCCAGCCCTTTGTTGATCTCCGAGACCTGGCTGGCCGACAGGGTTTCCACTCCCAACTTCTTGGCCAGCTCTTCAATCTTTCGGGTCGATACCCCGTTGATGTAGGCTTCCTGGACCACCTCGATCAACGCCGCCTCGCTTCGCTTTCTTTCCGTGACGAAAAACGGGATGTAGCCGCCTTTGCGCAGCTTGGGGACCAGCAGATACATCGTGCCCAGTCGAGTATCGAAGCGTCGCAGGCGAGTGCCTGAGAAATGCGTTGTTCGGGTTGTCGAGTGCGTACCTTTTTCAACTCCCACTTTCTGCTCGGCTTCCAATTGCATCATGGATTCGGTTACCCACTGCAACATCGAGTACAGGGGATCGACTTCCGTGATAAAATCCAGTAGCGCCCGCTTGAAGTATTCGATATGATTGAGTTTGGCCATCGTTTGCCTCCGCTGTTGTTGTGTTGCAACTCCAACTTTGGAATAGAAATCCCAGAGTGTTCGACCAGGAACGTAAGGTTTGCGTAGAAACATTTGGTCGCCAACTCAAGGCGCAGCTGTCTATAATAGGTTCTAAGCCCGGTGCGAGATCGAAAACGTCGATTAAGAAGAGAATGAGGCAAAAATGAAGACAGCAAGAAGTGCAATTGGTGTAATTCTTGTCCTTAGTGTTGTGTCACTAAGTTGCTGTGTATCGACTGCAAAGAACGAAGTTCCCTTAAGAATTGATGTTAGGGAATACGGAATGTATGCCTGCCAGAAAATCGCCACTATTTCAACTTCGGAGGCTTCAATTGGGATCATGACGACAGCGAAGGATTTCAGGCTGATTGAGACAACCAACCAAATCCCTATCGGAAAGGGCACGCTGTTTGGCATTACTCTGGGCTATGAAGATCCAAAGCACGAATCGATTGAAGTAATGTTCAGGATTGTGCATCCTGAAATGGCTGATCCCTATATGAAGAAGGTAATGACTGACTCCACGCTAAAGTGGCCTATTTACTCCGGGGTTCCGGCCCATTTCGGGTACATGCTTAAGGAAGACTTCGAGATGGTTCGCGGCAACTGGACGTTCGAGGTATGGTACATGAATGAATTGATCTGCAGCAAGGGATTCACCCTATTCTAGAGTGCAGGGGCAAAGAGCCCTTTTACGCCGAACATGGCGCTGGAGTTGAGCGCGTAGGAGCAAACTCGATCAGTGTGTACTAAATAAGAAAAGGGTAGGGCTGCGTGCCTCGGCGCGGCTACTCAGCTTATCGTTCTGCGCACATGAGAGAGCTATTAGCGCTTATTTGGCTTGTAGACTGCTTCGCAAGCAAATATGATAATGGCCGAATCATAACCTTTCTACAAAGGCGGAGAAGATCGAGGAGTCGGTGCGCTACCTGGTGAAGCGGCACCGAGAGGAGGATGAGGGGAGCGGTGAACCGCGGCAGCGGGAGAAGGAGCAGCGCACGATTGAGAATCTGCAGGCCAAAGCGAAGAAGATCCGCAGTTGGCTGAACGAGAACAAGGAAAAGGTCGGCGCTCAAGGCAAGGAGATTCAGAGCAACATCACCGACAACGAAAGCGCGAAGATGCCCAGCAGCCATGGGGTGATCCAGGGTTACAACGCCATTGCCACAGTGGACGACAAGCATCAGGTAATCGTGGACGCGCAAGCATTTGGAGATGGGCATGAAGCCAAGCATCTGGAAACGGTGGTCGAATCGGTGCGACAGACGTTTGTAGCTCTGGATGAGAAAAGCGATGTGTACCAGCAGGTGGTGCTCACCGCGGACAGTGGCTTTCACAGTGAAGAGGGCGTGAAGAATCTCCTGGAGTTAGGCATCGAGGCCTACGTGGCGGACAGAATGTTTCGCCAGAGAGACCCACGATTTGCGGAGCAGCAGAAGTACAAGAAGAAGACTACGGACCGAAAGCGGACATCTCGGGCTCGGAAATACTTTCGGGCTGAAGATTTTCACTTTGAGGAAGTCAGCGGCCGACTGCTTTGTCCAGCCGGCAAGGCGATGAAGCTGCGGTGCGGCAACTTCCAGGTCAAGGGCTACCGGGGCAGTTCCTACATAGCAGAGGCCAACAACTGTGCTTGCTGTGCATTGCGAGCTCGATGCATCCGCAAGTCCACCACGAAAGCCCGGCAGGTGGCGAAGCTGGAGAAGGGGCAGGGTGAGACCCAGAGGTACACGCAACGGATGATCGAGCGGTTTGACTCGACGCGGGGACGGTTCTTTTACAGTCGGAGGATGGGCACTGTGGAGCCAGTATTCGCGAACATCCGCAACACGATAGGAATGGATCGGTTTACTCTGCGGGGCAGAGCAAAGGTGGATATCCAGTGGAAGTTGTTCTGCCTTGTGCACAACATCGAAAAGTTATCGAGGTACGCGACGCTGAACTAAGCGGACCAAGGGAAACGGTAAAGAGAAAAGCGCCTGATGGCGCTAGAAACTAAACTACGAAGAAGGCAGACCGATTCCTGATCGACTTTTTCTACAGACTCGTTATGTCTCTCAAGACTGTATGGTTTTTGTAGAAGGGAGGAAACTATGATTACTCGTGCTTTTATAGCTGTTGCTTTCGTCATGTCTTGTATGGCCACATCGACCGTTTCTCTCTATGGACAGAACGCAATTGAAGCGTATGACATCGTTTACAGAAACGCGAACGGAAGAGAATTGATGCTAGACATCTCAAGACCACAGCCTGAAGGTATTGACAGACCCGCCATTGTATTCCTTTGTGGCAATGGCTGGGGATACGACAAATCAATTAACAGAGGGCAATTCTCATATGCATTGGATCTTGCAGTCGCCAATGGATATGTTGGCGTCACAGTTGACTCTAGCTCGACCGTGGAAAATTTCTACCATAGAGCTCTTGGGATTTTTCCTGCACAGGTTTACGATGTGAAAAGCGCAATAAGGTTTCTAAGAGCAAACGCCAAGAAATTTGACATTGATCCCTCTCGAATTGGAGTCGTCGGATTCTCCTCTGGGGCGAATCTCGCCCTTATGCTTGCATTTACCCGACCAACTGACGGACTAGAGGGAGTGGATGATTATCTCCAATATTCTAGTGCTGTACAAGCCGTCGTCAACTTCTCAGCCGCAACCGATCTCGTGAGTTGGAATATGGAGCCATACGTTAGCGCATATATCGGAGGGTCTCTAGAATTCCCAGCCTGAACTGTTTAGAAAAGCCAGTCCAGTTGAATACATACGGCCGGGAACGCCCCCCGTTTTGACTATTCATGGGGATAGTGATACTGCTGTTCCTCCAGAGCAAGCATTTCTTCTTGATCGAAGAATGAGAGAAGTAGGCGCGCCCCATACTCTTATAATCAAGGCCGGCTACAGGCATGCATTTGATTTTGATGAAACCGTATGGGATTTCTTGGAAAAAGCGCTCAAGAACTAGAACCGAAACCCGGCGCAGTATTGTGAGAGACATAACAACTCGCTGGAGCTGAGCGCGTAGCGACCAGTTGGATCGGCTCATGCTCGTTGTTTGATAGGATTGCGCAGGCCGATTCGGCGCGGCAGCTCAGCTTATCGTTAAGTGGCTTTAGGCCAGCAGCAAGGCTTGCCCAAGGAGATTTTGCTGTTTGACTATATTAGGACGCTGGTTCTAGCATGTGGACGCCGATTTCGCAATTACAGGGGAACAACACCATTTAGAAGGACATCTTTTCTGGTTGTAGGCCAACCGTCGAGGAAAACAGTATGTCAAAAAGGAAAATACGACTAGCCACGGCCCTGTTTTTGATTGCTTCCGTCTTGGTTTTTTCGTCTTGCTCTCTATTGGGCGGATACATCGAGTTCGATTATGAAACGTTCCTATCAAATATGCAGCTGTGGCAATCACTCAATATCAACGACTACGCCTATCGTTACTATGGCACTGGCTTTGGAAAAGAGGATGTGGAAGTCTATGTCGTTAATGGGATATATGATCACTCTGAACAGCTCGAAAAGTCAATAAGCGACATTTATTCAGTCATTGAATCGGACTACTCGGCCTATTCAATTTCATGGAATAAATTTTAGATGAACGCATGACAGGAAGGCAGTTTCTTTGGGCCGACGCCCTAAAAAAAACATGAAAACGGACAAATTTCGATCAATAATACGAAAGGTGTTTGCAGCTCGCAGAAAGGCCCGCATTGATTTCATACTGTCAAAAGTTACCATTTATGAAAAGATGAAGATTATTGATATCGGTTGTGGAATCGATAGTCGCTCATTTGATGCCTATGTGCCCGCAAGTTGGGAAATCACCGGCGTTGATATCCTTCCTGAGGAACAAATACATCATCAGCACCCAAATTTTACATATCTAAAGCAGAATGCTCAGGATTTGAGTCGATTCAAAGATCAGGAATTCGATTTGGCTGTTTCAATCGGAATGTTGGAACATATCACTGAAGAAATAGCATTCAATAGTATAGTATCAGAAATAAGAAGGGTCGCGAGGCAATACATTGTAGTCGTGCCATACAAGTATTGCTGGGTTGAGCCACATTATGGTGTGCCATTCTTCCCACTTTTCCCATATTCAGTCAAGTTAGCTTTGGTAAGGGCTCTTAATCTCAGCAACCATAGAAATGCAGTCAGGCGCGATCCTGACTACATAAATAAAAATTTCAGATGGCTATCGAATGGGGAATATCGTGTGGCATTCCCAGATTCAAAAATCTATTTCTTGCCAACTCTTGAGATGATTGCCATCACGAGAAGCTTCCTTGCGAGAGGAATCGAGTGAGTACAGCAGTGTGCTATTTCTCAGGAACTGGCAACTCCCTATCTGTGGCTAAGGACATCGCCCAAAGCTTACATGGCACCTTGGTGCCAATGGCCTCTGCTATCAACAAGAAAAGTGCCGCGACAAACTCTGATAAGATCGGCTTAGTGTTTCCGGCGTACATGGCGCATTTATACGGCATACCACTGATCGGGGAGAGATTCATTCGAGGACTTGAAAACCTGGATTCGAAGTACATCTTCGCGGATGGGCTGCCGACCTTGCGGAATTTGGCCAGACTCGTTAGATCTCTAGGGGGAAGGATTTCTGCTGAAAATATCAATATCGTGAAAAGATGTTCTGGAACTGTGGTAAGAAGGTACAGGAAATCTGCCAGACTGCGAGCCGTGGTCTTAAATGCAGGTATAGAACAACCAAGGTGCTTCTGAACTGGGCATGTGCCGAGTGGTGCCCCAATAATGCCATTCATCACGGCTATAGGGATGAGCAACAGAAATACCGGCATCCGCGTGTACATTTGGACGACACGTTCGAGCAGCCAAAGCGCCTACCATGAAATGACAAAAGCCGTTTGAACAAGGCCGGCATAATCAACTTCGTTGACAGCAGCAAAACCCGATGCCATATTTGCATAATGAAGCGATGGAGGCCCTCATAAAAATGTCTGCAAAAGAAAAAAGGCAAGCAAAAATAAGCTGGCTATCCGTTCTGCTTTACGTCCTCCCTCTAGTGGTAGTCGTAGGGGGAGCGATTTGGTGGGCTTCTGGAATCGATAGGGAGGTTCATCGCATTCCAGAAATTGAAAAAAAAGTTGATGATCTAACTGCAAGAATGGGCGAGGTCGCAAATACGAAAGGAACTGCAGAGACAATTCAAATTGTATCCAGGAATTACAGCATTGGCCTTATCAATGAAAAGCTAGCAAAGAATAACCAATCGTCTTTTGGACTGCCGTATGAATTGGATTACAACATTTGCGAAACGAATGTTTCATCGGATAGGTGGAATGAGCTTGGAGGCCTTCCATATGTCGGGCAATTCCTGAAGATTTCAAATAGCTATAATAAATATGAAAGTTGGTGCATGAATATTGGACAGTTCTCTGACTTTAATAATCCAAACCGTCTGCTAATAGTCGCACCCAAGGTCGGCAAGGACCTAAATCTGACTGAGAGCATAGGAACAATAGTCGGAAGAATTGAATTGATACCCGATGACGAATGGAAGAAGGATAGCGGCAAGGTAATGCTGCACGATCAAGTATATGGCTTGAAGTAAGGCTAATTGCATGAAAGGACTAGTAAATGAGCAAGGTGCTGCTGATTGACTACGAAAACGTACAGAATATCAACTTGAGCGAAATAGAAGGAGCGGACTGCAAGGTATACATTTTCACTGGAAGCTCTCAAAACAAGATACCGATTGAACTGGTGCGCTCAGCGCAGGCTTTGGGCGACAGATTGGACTGGGTACGGATCGATGGAAATGGGCCGAACGCGTTGGATTTTCACATCGCTTATTATCTCGGCGCCTACGTGGCCAAGAATCCCACGAATGAGTACGTAATATTATCGAGGGATAAAGGATTTGACCCTTTGATCAAGCACATAACAAGAGAAAAGGTGAGCTGCAAGAGGATAAGCGGCATATCAGAAATCGGACCGATTAAAAGGACCAAAGGACCGGATGCGGAGTATGGAAAGGTGATTGCGAACCTCAAGAAGATCGAAAAAGGTCAACGACCAAGGAACAAAAAAACCCTAAGGCAACATATAAAATCACTTGTTGGGAAGACCCAGAGCGAGGAGAAATTGGCTCAAATAGTCGACCGGCTCTTTGCCACAAAACAAATAGTTGAAGAGCATGGGAAGATCTCCTACAAAATATGACAGTAAATGAGGATCTGGTCATTGCACCCGAAATACCTTGATGCGAAGGGAATCGTGGCTCTATGGCGGGAAGGGTTGCTCGCCTTGGCGGTGCTTCAGGGAACCACGAAAGGATACATAAAGCACCCGCAGTTGGAGCGGTTTCGAAGGGGAAAAGAACCCATCGAGTCAATGAAGTGTTATCTATGGCACATTTTTCTGGAAGCAACTGCGCGCGGATATAAGTTCAATCCCTCTAAAATTCAAAACAGGAAAAATGTCCCGCCGATAAGTGTTACCGCAGGCCAACTGATTTTCGAATTGGAGCATCTGCGAAAGAAGCTGCGCACAAGGAACCCGGAAAAATACGATGAAATCGACCCGCTGAAGGAGCCTGACCCTCACCCGGTTTTTATTCGCATACCCGGGCAGATCGAAGCATGGGAAAAAACGCGCCCGTAGGACCTGCGGGCAGGCCCGGGCTCAGGCCTCCGGCGGGCGAGCGGGACGGCGGCGCCGGGCCTGCCCCAGCAGGCTGGCCTTGGTGAGCTTCACCCCGTCCATTTTCTCGCGGATGCGGGTGACCGCCTCCTCCACCCGGCGCTTGCGGCTGGCCTCGTCTTCGAAGAGCTCCTGCTGCACCACGTCCTGGCAGCCGACCACGTTGTCCGTTCCCACGCCGACCAGGCGGATGGGGGTGCCTCCGCTCCAGCGCTTGTCCAGCAGCTCCAGGCACAGGCGGTACAGCTCGTCGGAGGAAGTGAGCCAGTGCCGAACGGTGCGCTGGGCGTGGATGGTGGTGAAGTCGGCGTAGCGCAGCTTCAGGACCGCGGTGTTGGACTTGAGCCCCTCGCGCATGAGCCGGTACATGACCTGCTCGGCCAGTTCCAGGATGGTGCGCCGAACGGCCTCCGCGTTCTTCTGGTCGATTTCGAAGGTGGTCTCATTGGAGACGGAGCGGCTCTTGGGCGAGAGGGAGTAGATCCCGGGATCCTCCCCGCGCACCACCCGGTACAGGTAGTTGCCGGAGGCCTCGCCCATCATGGAGCGCAGCACGTCCTCGGGCACGCGGCGCAGCTCGGGAATGGTGGTGATGTTCAGCTCCTGCAGGCGCAGGCGGGTCTTTTCCCCGACTCCCCACAGCTTGGCCAGCGGCAGGCTGTCCAGGAACTCGATCTCTGCTCCGGGCAGCACCTGGCGCAGGCCGTCGGGCTTACCGGCCTCGGAGGCGAGCTTGGCCAGGTACTTGTTGGGGGCGATCCCGATGGAAAGGGTGAGGCCCACCTCGGAGCGGACGCGTTCCTTGATGCTCCGTCCCACGGACAGGGGCGAGCCCAGTGAGCCGCTCGGTGCCGGACATGTCCAGGAAGGCCTCGTCGATGGAGATGCGCTGCAGCTGCGGGGTGTACTGGCCCAGGATGGACATGACCTGCTCGGAGAGCTCGCTGTAACGCTCCATGCGCGGGACAAGGTAAACGCCCTGGGGGCAGCGGCGGTGGGCTTGGGAGATCGGCATGGCCGAATGCACGCCGAACTTGCGCGCCTCGTAGGAGCAGGCCGAAACCACTCCCCGGTGGCCGGGCAGGGCCCCGACGATCACCGGCTTTCCCGCCAGGCTGGGGTTGTCCCTGATCTCCACCGAGGCGAAGAAGGCGTCCAGGTCCACCAGGAAGAACACCATCAGGTTTTCAGCTCCAGTTTCATCCGGTAGGTCAGTCGGGAGCGCACCACCGCCCGGTCACCGAAGGCCTCGAAGCCGGCCGGCGGCTCGCCATACTCCAGCTCCAGGCCAACGGCGAAGCTGCGGGCCTGCGGCAGGGTGAGCTGAACGGCCAGGGGCAGGGGGGGGTTGGCCCCGATCAGCAAGGTGTAGCGCCGCCCGTCCGGCTCCCGCTGGTAAGGGAAGTTGGCGTCGTAGAGCACGAACTCCTCCGGCGCGGACACGGTCAGGCGGATGCGCACCGGCTCGCCCACCGGCTGGAGGGCGAGGTGGATGTTCTTGCGGTCCAGGAAGCCCACTTCCGTCACCCGGGGGACCACCAGGTCCGCGATGGGCGGGAGCACTCGCCGGACCCGCAGCGCCCGCGTGTCCACCACCCGCAATCCCCCGGGTTCCAGCAGGTACAGGTCGCGCAGGGGGGCGGGGCTGGCCAGCTCCACCAAGGCCTGTCCGCTTTCCCGGTCGACCAGGTACTCGGCGGTCACCGGCTGGGGCCGGCCGGGGCCGTAGGGAGAGTAGAGCAGGAAGAAGCCGGCCAGGCCGGCCAGGATCGCGCCGAAAAGGCTGGCGCTGAGCACCCGCCGGGTGCGCCGGGAGGAGATGCGGAACCAGGGCAGCACCAGGTGCAGGCGGATGTACATCAGGATGAAAGGCAGCAGCACCGCCGCCAGCAGCAGGTTGCCCCAGAGCTTGGACAGCAGCACGACCCGGCAGAACCTCAAGACGGGCAGACTGAACAGCTCCAGGACGGCCTTGAGGATCCAGTAGGGCGAAGCCAGGAAGGCCAGCAGCTTGAGGGCCCGGTTGGAGGTGGCCGAGAACAGCAGCGCGCAGGCGAAGGCCCAGAGGAAGTAGTAGCTGAAGGAGAGGTTGATCGCCGCCAGCACGACGATGTCCAGCAGCAGGCACAGCAGGGCGGCCGCGGAGTAGAAGCCGCCGCGCAAGGGCAAGCGCAGGCGGCGCAGCGCGGGCAGCAGCGCGAAGAACAGCAGCAGGGGCACGGCCAGCTTGAAGGCCAGGAAGGGCAGGGGCAGGTGGCTCCACAGATCCGCGGAGTTGCGCAGGCGCTGCATACCCTCCAGGGCCCAGCTGGCCAGAAAGAGCAGCAGGAAGATGAACAGGAGATACAGCGGCAGGATCCAGAAGTCCCGCCCCAGCAGGCGCAGGTAGCGGCGCAGCCGCCGGATGCTGACCAGGCTGTACAGCAGGGTCCCCGCCAGCACCGCGACCAGCAGGATTACGTACAGCTGCTCGGAGATGGGGAAGAAGAAGGAGCGCACCTGGAAAAAAAGATAGTGCTGGTCCCAGGTCTCCGGGATACCGGCGCGGAACGACTCGCCAAAATCCTCCAGGAAGGCCAGGAAGGAAGCCACCCAGGCCTCCTCCCCACCCGCGGGCAGCCCGCCATATTCCCCTTCCAGGCTGACCGCCGGGTAGCCGGCATTCAGATACGGCTCGATCATGGTGGGCTGGTCGGTCAGTCCGATGCGGAAGATCTGGGTCTCGTTGCCCCGGACCCGGAAGAAAAGCCCCGCGGCGGCCAGGGCCCGGGTGGTGCGCTCGATCAGCCAGAACGGGGACTCCACGCCGCGGCCCCCCGCGCGTACGTTCAGGCGGGTGGGCACGGCGCGCAGGTTCAGGTACATGGCCATGGCCGGCTCGGCGGGGGTGAAGTCGCGCAGGAACAGCCGCGAGCCCATGGGGTACTGGGGGCCATCGCCGAACTCGGCTCCCAGGAAGAGCACCTGGAGGGTTAGGGCGGGCTGGCGCGCTCGGGCGGCCTCCAACAGGCCGAGGGCCAGGGCAACGCTGATCGAGCCGTCCCGGTCGCGGCTGGCCTCCGCCGGGTGGTCCAGCGGCACGGCCAGCAGCAGCGTGTCGCGCCGCTCCCCGGCCACGGAGGCGACCAGCACTTGCGAAAAGGAATGGTCCTGGTCGGATTCCCGGAAGTCCAGGCGGCGCGTGGGGATGCCCAGCTCGCGCAGGCGGGTCTCCGCTTGGCGCAGCACCCCGAGCTCCGCCGCCGAGCCCTCCGGCCGCGGGTACAGCTGCTGCAGCCGAGCGTAATCCGCCAGCACCCGGGCGGCCGGCTGGCCCGGGGCGCGTACCGCCGCCAGGGCGAGCAGGAGGCATAGCATGGCGAGCGGCCGACGCATGGTGAGGTCCAGGATAGTGGTGCGAAAAAAGCATTGCAATACGGGAGAGCTTAATTTATGATTGCAACGAGGGGATGACCATACTCTCGGAGATTCTGGAAAGACGGAGTATTGCCGGCTTCAAGCCCTCGCCGGTCAGCGCGGCCAAGCTGGAGAGGGTGCTGGAGGCCGGCCGGCTGGCGCCTTCGGCCAAGAACCGCCAGGAGTGGCGGTTCGTGGCCGTGCAGAAGAAGGACTTGCGGGAAAAACTCCAGGAGGCCGCCTTCGGGGAGGAGAAGGTCGGCCAGGCCCCTGTGATCATCGCCCTGTGCACGACCAACGTCGAATACCGTATGCCCAACGGGCAGCTGTCCTATCCCGTGGATCTGGGGATCGCCGCTGGCTTCATGAGCCTGCAGGCGGTCCGCGAGGGGCTGGGCACCTGCCTGCTGGGCACCTATGACGAGGCAGCGGTCAAGCAGCTGATCTCCGTGCCTTACTCGATGAAGGTCGTGCTCCTGCTTCTACTGGGGCACCCCGCCGAGCTGCCGGAGGCCCATCCCCGCAAGCCCCTGCGCAGCATCGTCTCGTACGATCACTGGTAAAAGTCGTACAGGCGCCGCAATCCCCGCTCGTTCTCCTCTCCGGGGAACGGGGAGATCGGCCCGCCCAGGTTGAAGAACACCGGGTCGGCACGGGTCCAGAGCACCTGCACGAAGAAATTGAACGGCGCGATGCCGGCCTCCGGGTCCGACAGGACGGCCACGGCCAGCGCCTGCTCCCGCTTGATCGCCAGCGGCCGGGTGAGGCTAAGCTGGCAGCCCTTCCGGCTCAAGTCCCGGAGGTAGCCTGGAATTTCCCATCCTTTGATGAGGATCTTGGCATGGGTTTTCAGGCGCACCACGTTGCGCTGCTCCTCGCTCATGCTACCACCCTCCCGTGGACATGCGGATAAAGGTCCCTGACACCGCCCCCTCCCCCCAACGCACCTGGCGGCCCGCGGCGTCCAGGAAAACCAGGGAGAAGCTGGGAAACACGCGGCGGGCCACGAGCAGCCCCATGCCGAAGCGCTGGAACTTGTTGCGCTTCTGGTACTCCTGGAACCTGGAGCCATTGGGGTCCACGGCCTGCACTTCGCCCTCCAGGTCGTAGGGCAGGCTGTACGGGTCGAAGCCGCCGCCGAAGTCCCGGATCGTCACCGTCAAGCGCCCGTCCTCGCAGCGCATCACCGTGAGCACCCGCTCCTCGACCCGCCGTTCCCGATGGGCACGCAGGGAGTTGCTGATCAGCTCCAGCACCGCGAACTTGACGTTCTCAGGATTGCCGACGCTTGCGGGCAGGTCCAGGCTGTTCAGGACGTCCAAAACCTTGCGGTACTCGGCGGCGGGGTGGATGTTCAGACGCAGTTGACGGCAACGCCGGCCGCGGAGCGCCAGGCTATCGATCATGTTCGCGCAACAGGGTACAGCAGAATGGATGCTTTGAGAAGTCGAGATCGTTGCGGAGATGGCGCGACGATAGTATAAAGGTATCATGCTCTACCTGCTGGTCGTGATCGGCCATTACCGGCAATTGGCCAGGATAGACCAGGAGCTGGCCCAGTCCATCGAGGCCGCGATCCGCGAACTGGGCGCCCGCCACGGCTCGCCCCCCGAGCTGCTGCGGGACGGCAACGCGCTGTTCGCCCTGGGTCCGGAGGACCAGGTCGACCCCAGGCATGCACTGGGGTTGGCTTTCCCCATCGCCGCGGTGCTGGAGGAAAAGAAGGAAGAGCTCTACGGCTACCAGCTGCTGCTGGCGGTGGCAGGGGAGGCATCCGCCGAGGCCGTGCTCCGGCAGCTCAAGGAGCTGCTGGGCGCCTGCGAGGAGGAGGGGGAGCTCTGGATCGAGGAGGGCGCCGTCCCGCTGTTCGCCGAGCTGGTGGAAACGCGCCGCTCCCGGGAGCTGTGGCGGGTGGTCAGCCGGGTCCTGCCGCGGGAAGCCCCCCAGGAGTCCCGCCAGACGCGCTGGGTGCAGGAGCGGCTTGTGTTCCAGGGCTTCCAGGCGCTGCACCGGCAGCTGGAGGGCAAGGACGGGGACCGCGGCCTGTACTTGTACGGTCCGGTGTCCCAGGATCGCCGCGCCATCGTGGACGCCCTGCAGGAACGGCTGGCCGGCACCTCGGCCGTTCGGCGTTTTCCCCGGCTCTACGCCCTGTTCGAGCGTCGCTCCACGCTGCACCCGTTCCTGAACAGCGTGGACCCGGCCTTTCTGCCGCAGGTGCCGCGACACCTGGAAAGCCATGAGCGGGCGAGCTGGGCAGAATTGTCCGACCTGCTGGGCTACCTGAAGTCCGGGCCGCGCGGCGCGAAGCCCGACGTACCCGTCGGCGCGGGCAACGGCGGCCGGGCTCCCGCGGCCATCCCGCGAAAGGGCCTGCCGGCTAGGCGGGGACGGCGGGAGGAGGCCTCGGATGCCGAGCCGCCGGCGAAGACCGGCGAGCCGCCGACTGCCCCGGCGCTCTGGCCGGACCATCTGGCCGAGGATTTCCTTCTTTCGTACAGCCTCTATCTGAGCGCCTACTTCCGCATGCTGGAGGAGAACTTCCTCCCTGCCGTGCTGATCTGCGAGGACCTGGAAGCCTATCAACCCTCCACCCTGCGCATCCTGTCGATACTCCTGAAGGACTTCGCCAACCGGCCCTCCTTCCTGCCGGTCTTCACCTCCGGGGCCAAGGAGCTGCCGGAGCCATTGGCCGCGCTGAATCCCGCGCGGCTGTCCGTGCGGCCCCTGCGCCTGGCGGAGATGGGACGCCTGGCCTCCGAGCATTTCCCCGGGCTGCACCTTCCCGCCAAGGACTGGCTGCGGATCCGCCTGGCGGTGCGCGGCAAACCCGTGGCCTTCCAGCACTGCCTGCTGCAGCTGGAGCGCACTGGAATCATCCAGCAGGAGGGCGATCACTACCGCTGGCAGGCCGCCGAGGGCTGGGAGTCCGCGCTGCCGAAGCGACCGCTGACCGCGTCCTGGCAGCTGGTTGCGGAGCTGGACGCGGGGCTGCAGCGTGTGCTCTTCGCCGTCTATCTGGCGCAAGGGCTGCTGGACCTGAAGGGGCTCGCCGTTTTCCTGCGCACGCTGGGGATCCCCGACACGCAGGCCGACAAGGCGGTGGAAGAGCTGGCGACCCTGGGCCTGGTGCACGTTTCCCAGCACGTGGTGCCGGTCTTCCCCGTTTTCCGCCAGCGCCTGCGGCGACTGGTGCTGGCCGCGGAGCCCGGGTTGGAGGAACAGCTGCTCACGCACCTGATCGAGCTGTGGCGGCACGGGGAATACCCGCACCACGTGCTTCTGTTCTTCCTGCTGGCCAAAAGCCACCACTCGGCCACCGCCCTGGAGGTCCTGGGGCAGCTGCTGAAGCGCAAGCTCGACGAGCTGGACTTCGCCGGGGTGCGGCTTTTCCTGGAGCCGAAGAACCTGCGCCTGGCCGCCGCCCTCGGGGCGGAGGAGCAAAAGACCCTGGCCATGATGCTGGGCGCCGTGCGCATCCGCTACAACCTTCTGCTGGGAAACCGGAAGGAGGCGGAGACCGCCTACCTGACGGCCGTGGACCAGGGCAGCGACTTCCAGGTGAGCCTGCTGAAGGGGGAGCTGTTCCTTCAGATCGGCCGCTTCCTGGCCACCCGGGGGGAGACCAACATCGCCCTGCAGTGGGTCAAGAAGGCGCTGATTCAGTTCCAGAGTGCAGGCAGCGCTCAGGCCGAGCGGGAGGCCACCCTGGAGCTGGGTGCGGTCCTGCTGGCCGAGGCGCGCGTTTCCGAGGCCCAGGAATACTTCAACCTGGCCGGCTCGCCCCAGGCCCCGGATCCCGGGGAGCTGCGCCTGGCGGCGCTGCGGGCCTCCGCGCTGTTCATCCAGGGCAATCTGTCGCGCGCCCAGGCCGAGGCGCGAGACGGACTGGCCAAGGCGCACGCCTTGAAGCGCCGCGAGTGGGAGCTGTTCCTGGCTTTCCTGGCGGCCCGCCTGCAGTTCGAGCTGGGCTCCTACGCCGAGGCGGTGGAGGGCTTCCAGGCCGCCTTGGCCCTGGAGGCGCTGTATCCGGAGCCGGCGGCCAACCGCGTGCTTTACGCCTGGCTGGCGCGGGCCTTCGCCTACGCCGGCAGCCCCGAGCTCGGACTACGCATTCTCGGGGGCCTGAAGCAGAGCTGGGAGGGCTGCCTGTTCCAGGCCGAGGCCTGCTTCCTCAGCCGCGAACTGGCCAAGGCGCTGGAGTGTTGCGGCCAGGCGCTGTCCCTGACCTCCTCCCAGGACGCCTACTCCTGCGAAAGGATGCTCTGGAACGACGGCTTCAGCGACGTGGAGGGCCGTTGCCTGGTGCTGGCCAAAGACGGGGCGCTGGCCCTGCGGCTGGTGCAGTCCCTGCAGGCCTACCTCTGGGGTCTGGAGGGCAGCGTGGAGCGGGCCACCGAGCAGCTGCACGCCATCACCCGCAGCGGGCACATCCCGGAGGCCGATCCCTACCAGAGTCTGTATCACTACTGGTACGCCAGCATCCTGCCGGACATCCGGCAGGACGCGCTGGACGACCGGCTCACCGTGCTCAACAAGGCGCTGCAGCTTCTGCAGCAGCGGGCCAGCCGCATCGAGGACTCCACCCTGCGCTGGCATTACCTGAACAACAACCGCTGGAACGCCGGCCTGTTCGCCGAGGCGCGGCGGCGCAAGCTGATCTAGGCCGGCAATAGCTGGCTTTCGCCCTACCGGCGTTGACGGCGGCCCCCCGAGAGCGTATACTAGCTCCTGTCATTCTCTGGGAGGGGCAATGGCCGAGCAGCTCATTCTAAAAAGCCTGCCTTTCATTCGTATCCTCCCGAACTGGGCCCAGGAGCTGGCCTACAAGTACTGCTCCAAGACCGCCAACCTGTACATCGTGCACGGCAACATCCGCGATTTCCTGCCGCACAAGATGAACGACAGCCAGTTCAACTTCGTCAAGATCCAGAACTACATCGCCGAGGTGCTGTTCGGCAATCGTGACCTCATCAGTTTCTACGACCGCTCCGCAGGGGTGACTTTCTGCACGGCGGAAATGCGGCGCGACTACCTGGCCGCCTGCGGCGGGGGCAACGGGCAGGCCGTCGCGGCCCTCTCCCGCGACCCGCTGGAGGCCTTCCCGGCCTGGGAGCAGTTCTGCTACCGTCACGTGGCCAGCAAAAGGCGTCTGGTGCTGATCATCGACTACGCCGAGACCATCCTGCCCAACACTGACATCTCCCGCTTCACCGACGAGGACCGCTACTGCCTGGTCACCCTGAACCGCTGGGCCAACGACCCGATCTTCACCGAAGGGGACATCTCCATCATCCTGCTCACCGAGAACCTGGCCGACCTGAACACCAAGGTCGTGCGCTCGCCGGCCTCGATCAAGGTGAATATCCCGCTGCCCGACGAGACGGTGCGCCAGCGCTTCCTGGCTTGGCTGGAGAAGCAGGGCCGGCTGCTGCTGGAGAACCGCCTCAATCCGGAAAAGGTGGCCAAGATCACCAGCGGCCTGAACCTGGTGAACATGCACCAGCTGGCCGCAGAGAGCTACCAGGAGGACCGGGAGATCGGCTTGGAGTACCTGCGCCAGAAGAAGAAGGAGATGATCGAGACCGAGGCCTCCGGCCTATTAGAGTTCATCGAGAGCGAGTTCGACCTGGGCATGGTCTCAGGGCACGATTACGTGAAGAAGCGTTTTAAGAGCGCGGCCAAGGCCATCAGGATCGGTCGCCTGGACGTGCTGCCCATGGGCTACCTGATCGCCGGCCCGGTGGGCACGGGCAAGAGCTTCATGGTCACCGCTTTCGCCGGGGAGATCGGCATCCCCATCGTCAAGTTCCGCAACTTCCGCTCCAAGTGGCAGGGGGTCACCGAGGCGAACATGGAGAAGGTCCTGAACATTCTCAAGGCCATGGCCCCCGTCGGGGTGATGATCGACGAGGCCGACGCCTTCCTGGGGGACCGCAACCAGGACGGGGACTCGGGCACCTCCAACCGCATCTTCGCCCAGATCGCCTCGTTCATGGGAAACACCGAGTACCGCGGCAAGATCATCTGGTTCCTGATCACCTGCCGCCCCGACCTGCTGCCCATCGATTTGAAACGCCAGGGCCGGGCCGAGGAGCACCTGGCGCTGTTCTACCCGGAGACCATCGAGGAGAAGCAGGATCTGTTCCAGACCCTGGTGCGCAAACTCAAGCTCAAGGTCCAGAGCGTGGACATCATCGAGTTGTTCCGGAAGTACAAGTTCGACTTCTCCGGAGCCGACTTGGAGTCCATCCTGATCCGGGCCAAGCTGCTGGCGGCCATGAACAACCACGTGATCATCAGCGGCGAGGACCTGGATGAAACCATCCGCGACTTCAACCCCCCCTCCTACCCGCACGAGATCGAGCTGCAGAACCTGGTGGCCGTGCTGGAGTGCACCAGCCGGGAGATGATCCCCAAGCGCTTCCAGAATCTGGAGCGTGGCCGCCTGGTGTCCGAAATCCAGCAGCTGAAGGTCCTGATGGGGGAGCGGGAGTAGCCCGCGCAGCCGGCCCCTGCCCTAGAACTCTTCCCGGCCTTCCTCCCGCGCCAGCAGCTTTTTCGTGGAAAGCAGGCCGCAGGCGGCGGCGATGTCCAGGCCCCGCGACTTGCGCAGCGTGGTGACGAAACCGCCGGATTTGAGCCTTTCCTGAAAGGCCTGGATCCGCTCGGGCGGGCTGGGGCGAAGGGGCGAACCCGGGATGGGGTGGAAGGGGATCAGATTGATCCGGCAGCGCAGGCCCTGCAGGATGCGGGCCAGCTCCCGGGCGTGCTTCGCCGAGTCGTTCAGGCCGTCGAACAGGATATACTCGAAGGACACCCGCCGCCGGCCGTCGGGGAGCTCGCCGCGCAGAGCGCGCAGGACCTCGCTCAGCGGGTATACGTTCTGGACCGGCATCAGGCGCCGCCGCTCCTCCTCGAAGGGGGAGTGCAGGCTGACCGCCAGGTGACAGCGGCTGGCCTCCAGAAAGCGCAGCATGGCGGGCAGCAGGCCGACGGTTGAAACGGTGATGCGCGCCGGGCTGAAACCGTAGCCATAGTCGGCGGTCAGGATCTCCAGGCTGGCCAGTACGCTGTCCAGGTTGTCCAGGGGTTCGCCCATGCCCATGTACACCAGGTTGGTGAGCCGCTCCCTCTCCGGCAGGCTGCGTACCTGGTTGAGGATTTCCCCGGGGTCCAGGTTGCCCTGGAAACCCTGGCGCCCGGTCTGGCAGAACAGGCAGCCCATCTTGCAGCCCACCTGCACCGACAGGCACAGGGTGGCCCGGCGGGCTTCAGGAATGTAGGCCGCCTCCACGAAGCGTCCGGCGGCGGGGAACAGGTACTTGCGGGTGCCGTCCGCGGATTGGGCCTCCGCGGTCGGGGTCTGGAGGCGGATTTCGTAGCGCCCGGCCAACCAGGAGCGGGCCCGGGCGGGCAGGTTCAGCATCTGGCCGAAGGAGCCGGCCTCCTGGACGTACAGCCAGCGGGCCATCTGCCGGGCGGCGAAGGGCGGCAGGCCGGCCTCCGCTGCCACTTGGGCCAGCTCGGGCAGGGTTTTTCCGAAAAGGTTTTCCTTCGTCGCGTTCAAGTCGCGCTCATTCAGAAATATATCTCCGCCAGGACGTTGGCGAACGGCACACCCCGGGCGATGAGCGCCTCCCGGACTTCCACCACCATCCGCGCGCTGCCGCACAGCAGGTAGCGCCGGTCGGGCGGCAGCTCGCTGGACTGAATCCAGGAGATCAGGCCACCCGCGCGCACACCGTCCGCCCCCGCCGGATCTGCCGACTCCGCCGCACCTTGCACTTCCGCAGCACCGGGTGGCCCTGCAGCTCCCGGACGGCAGCGGAAGTAGCGGGGACCCAGGCGCGCGGCAAACAGCTCGCGGAAGTGGAAGCCCGCGGGGGAGCGGCTGGCGTGCACCAGAATCTTGTCCGCGGCCAGGCCCGAGCGCACCATCGAAGCGAAAGGAGCCACCCCGGTGCCCGCCGCGATCCAGGTTGCCGGCCGCTCGTCGTCCAGAAAACCTCCGAAGGCCGGGGAGACGTACAGCGGGTCGCCGGCCTGCAGAGCCGCCAGGCGCGGGGTGAGCAGACCTCCGGGCACCACGTCGAACAGCACCTCCAGGGCCGGATCCGCAGGGCCGCTGGCCACACTGTAGCTGCGGGCCGGCCCGGAAGGAGCCAGAGCCAGGTTCACATTTTGCCCGGCCAGGAACGGGCCGCCGCCGATGATGGCCAGCAAATGCACCGCTGCCGCCACCTCCCGGCGGGCGATCACCTGGCAACGCGCGGGCATCCCTGCCCGGCTTCGCGCGGGCATCCCTGCCCGGCTTCGCCCCGCGGCTGCGGCCTCAGTCATGCGCGGCGGGCGCGATCAGCGCATCCGAGTGAGGGGTGTTGCGGAAATCCAGCACCTGATCGACCCGGATGGTCAGGAAGTGCTCCACCTGGGGCAGCGGGGCCTCCTGCGGGCTGTAGCCGTCCAGCACCCCGCCTTCCTGGATCGCGTCCACTTCGCCCACGAGCTGGTAGCCCTCACCGTCGTCCTCCTCCGCGCTCCAGATCACCAGGCTGCACCGCGGGTTTTCCTCCAGGTTGGCCAGGGTCCGGGGGCAGAACCAGTAGCGCACCCCGACCCGGCCCGCGGCCAGGCAGCTCAGCCCGCCGGCTCCGTCCAGGTGCGGAGTGCCCCCGGTGCCGGCGCTGGCCAGCAGCATCCGGGCATTGGCCCGGGCCAGGCGGAATACCATGGCAGGAACTTTCATACAATACTTCCGTGGCTAGAATATGCTAAGTCCGGCCCGATCCGTCTTGACTCGTTCCGGGGGGCGGCCGATAATCGCAGTACGGAGGAAGCGGTGGAGCCACGCAAGGCAGAGTATTCCCGCAAGACCTCGGAAACCGACGTTCGGGTCGGGCTCGTCCTGGAGGCCGGCCCAGGAGCGGCCCCGGCGTCCGTGGACACCGGGGTGCCCTTCTTCGATCACCTCCTACGCTCGCTGGCTTTCCACGGCCGCCTGGGTCTAAGCATCCGGGCCCGTGGCGACCTGGAGGTGGACGAGCACCATCTGGTGGAGGACACCGGGCTGGCCCTGGGTGAGGTTTTCGCCCGCCTGCTGGAGCAGGGGCCCGTCGAGCGCTTCGGGCATGCGGTGGCGCCCATGGACGAGGCGCTGGCCGAGGTGGCCGTGGACGTCTGCGGCCGGCCGACCCTGGTGTTCTCCGGCGAGTTTCCGCAAGCACGGGTCGGGAGCTTCGAGGCGGCGCTGCTGCGCGAGTTCCTCACGGCACTGGCCGCCCGGGCGCGCATCGCCCTGCACGCCAGCCTGCGCTACGGGGCCAACAGCCACCACCTGGCCGAGGCGCTGTTCAAGGCGTTGGGCCTGGCCCTGCGCCGGGCCTATGCGCCGGCCGCCGGCGGCATGTCCACGAAGGGAACGATCGGCTGAGGCCGTATGGGAAGCCGGGAAGAGCTGCTGCGCCGCCTGCCCAGGGAAGGCTTCCTGAAAATCACCGCGGAGAAGCCCGCCGGGGCCGCCAAACTGGCGGAGAACGAGCGGGTCGCCCTGATCCGCAAGGGCAATGAGCTGTTCAATCTCAAGAAATACGACCTGGCGCGGAAAATCTTCGTGACCACGGGCTATGCCGACGGCCTGATCCGCCTGGGGGACCTGTATTTGAAACAGTCCAAACCGCTGGAGGCTTTCCGCATGTACCTGCAGGCTCCCGACGCCAAAAAGGTAGAAGCCCTGCTGGAGAAGAGCGTGGCCGTGCTTCGGCACTGGCTGTCCGAGGAGCCGGCATCCGGCGGGCCTATCGGGCCGGGCTCCGCGGCAGGCCCGGCTTCGCCGCCGGCCTCCGCCGCGCCGCCCGCCGCCCCTGTCCCGCCGCCGACGGGCACGTCGGGCTCCGCCGCCGGAAACTGAACGCCTATTCCAGCACGGCGCGGATGCGGCGCACCCCGGCCGAGGAAGACTGCTCCTTCTGGATCACGAAGCGCCCCAGCTCTGCGGTGTGCTCCACGTGCGGCCCGCCGCAGACTTCCTTGGAGAAGTTCCCGACCGAGTAGACCTTGACTTTCTCCTCGTACTTGTCCCCGAACAGGGCGATGGCCCCCGCGGCCTGGGCCTGCTCCAGGGTCATGGTCTGAAAGCTGACCGGCAGGTCGGCTTTGATCTGCTCGTTCACGATCGCCTCCACCTGTCGGACCTCCGCCTCGCTCATGGGCGCCGGGTGGGTGAAGTCGAAGCGCAGGCGCTCCGGGGTGATGTTGGAGCCCTTCTGCTCCACGTGCTTGCCCAGCACCTGGCGCAGGGCCTGATGCAGCAGGTGGGTGGCCGTGTGCAGGCGGCGGGTCATCTCCGTGTTGTCGGCCAGGCCGCCCTTGAAGATCTTCTCCGCCCCGCTCTTGGACAGCTCCTGGTGCTTGGCGTAGGCCTCCTGGAAGCCTTCCAGGTCCACGCTCAAAGCGTGCTCGGCGGCCAGCTCCTGGGTCAGCTCGATGGGAAAGCCGTAGGTGTCGTACAGCCGGAAGGCCACCCGGCCGGGCACCACCGGCCTGGGGTTCTTCAACAGATTGGGCAGCAGCTTCTCGAACTCGTGCTCCCCCTTCTGCAGCGTGGCCAGGAAGCGTTTCTCCTCCTGGGCCAGCTCGCTCAACACCAGCTCGCGCCGGCGCTCCAGCTCGGGGTAGTCCTGGCGGTTGGACTCCAGCACTGCCCGCGCCGGGGCGTCCAGGAAGTCCTGCTCCGCGCCCAGCTTGCGGGCGTGGCGGATGGCCCGCCGGACCAGGCGCCGAAGGATGTAGCCCTGCCCCAGGTTGGAGGGGGTCACCCCCTTTTCGTCGCCGAGGATGAACACCGCCGAGCGGATGTGGTCGGCGATGATGCGGATGGAGCGGTCGGTCGCGGGGTCCTTGCCGTAGGCGGCGCCCGTGGCGGACTGCACCGCGCCCAGGATGGGCTGGAACATCTCGGTCTCGAACACGCTGTAGCGGCCCTGCAGCATGGCGCAGGTGCGCTCCACCCCCATGCCCGTGTCCACGGTCTTCTGCGCCAGGGGAAGGTAGGCGCCCTCCGGGGTCTTGTTGTACTGCATGAACACGTTGTTCCAGATCTCGAAGTACTTGCCGCACTTGCAACCCGGCCGGCAGACTGGTGAGCAGGGCGGAGTGCCGGTGTCGATGAACATCTCGGTGTCCGGCCCGCACGGGCCGCTCTGGCCGGCCGGCCCCCACCAGTTGTCCTCCCGTCCCAGAAAGTGGATGCGCTCCTGCGGGAGGCCCAGGCTGCGCCAGACCGCGGCCGCCTCCTCGTCCGGAGGGACCTCCTTGTCGCCGGCGAAGACGGTCACCGAAAGGAGGGCCGGGTCGAAGCCCAGCCACTCGCGCGAGGTCAGGAACTCATAGCTCAGGCGGATGGCCAGGTCCTTGAAATAATCCCCCAGGGACCAGTTGCCCAGCATCTCGAAGAAGGTCAGGTGGTGGCGGTCGCCCACCTCCTCGATATCCCCCGTGCGGATGCACTTCTGTACGTCCGTGAGGCGCCGCCCGGAGGGGTGCGGCTCACCCAGGATGTACGGCACCAGCGGGTGCATGCCCGCGGTGGTGAACAGCACGGTGGGGTCGTTCTCCGGGATCAGGGACTTGCCGGAGATCACCGCGTGCCCATGGCCGCGGAAAAAGTCGATGTACTTCTGCTTCAGCTCACGCCCGGTCATGCGTGTGATCCTACGGGCGCGGGGCCCGCGTGTCAACGAGGGCGGGGGCGCAGCCGCGAAGCGCGCGCAGCCGCGCAGCGCCGGCGCTTGTCCGGCGGCCGCCCGATCGCTACTATGGCAGCCATGCGGCAAGGTTCCGGCCCGCGGGGGTTCCTGGGGGTGGTTTTCGACCTGGACGGGGTGGTGGCGGATTCCGAGCCGCTGCATATCCGGGCCTGGGTCCAGGTCCTGGACGGCCTGGGCGTGGGGCCGGAGTCACTCGGCCGGGACGTGCTGGCAGCCTGGGTGGGCGTGCCGGACGCGGAGATCGTGGGCGGCCTGGCGCAGCGCTTCGCTCTGCCGCTCACCGCCGAGCAGCTGCTGGACAGAAAGCGCGCCGCCTACCGGGCATTGGTCCCGGAAGCCCTGGCCGCGTTTCCCGGCGTTCCCGAAGAGCTTGCCTCCTGGGACGGGGTGCCGCTGGGCATGGCCACCGCCACCCCCCGGCGCGAGGCGGAGCTGATGCTGCGGACCCTGGGTCTGACCGGGGTGTTCCGCGTTCTGATCACGCGGGACGACGTGCAGCGGCCCAAACCCGCGCCGGACTGTTACCTGCTGGCCGCCTCCCGCCTCGGGCTGGACCCGGCGCGGTGCGCGGCCGTGGAGGACGCCCCCTACGGGGTGAAGGCGGCGCGGGCGGCAGGAATGCACGTGCTGGGGGTGACCACCTCCTACCCCGCGGAGCGACTGGGGGAGGCGCACCGCCTGTTCTCCACCGTCCCCCAGGCCATCCGCTGGTTGAAACAGCGGGTCGCTTGACCTGCGGAGCGCGGATCGGCAAAGTAAGGCCAGGCGACCACAACGAGGAGGCGAGAGCAATGGACCTTTCCAAGTTCCGGATCGAAGAGGTATACCAGTTCGCAGTGGCCATCGAGCAGGGCGGCTTCGACTTCTACGAGAAGCTGATCCAGGCCAGCGACAACACGCGCGTGAAAAACGAGCTGAAATTTCTCCGCGACGAGGAGGCCCAGCACAAGGCCTTCTTCCAGGGCGAGTTGCGCAAGAAGGGCCAGGGCGAGGTGGCCCTGAGCCCCGGCCTGGCCGGGGTATTGCAGGAGGAGTTCATCCGGCCGATGGATGAGTTCTACCGGGCCGCGAAGATCACCAAGACCGTCGAGGCCCTGCGTTTCGGGATGGCGGTGGAGCAGAAGACCATCGACTTCTACGGCGACCTGCGCCGGCAGTCCAAGGATCCGGCCTTTTTAAAGGACCTGGACGCGATCATCGCGGAAGAAAAGAAGCACAAGCAGAAGCTCAACATAATACTCGCCTATTAGCTCAGTTGCACCTGCTCTCCGTACTCGGGGATGCTGACCTGCCAGCCGTCACGCGCGCGCATGGCCCCGGCGAAGGCCTCGGCGGCCTGCGGCTCGCCGTGGGTCAGGAACAGGCGCCGCGGCGGCCGGCTCTGGGGGGCCAGCCAGCGCTCCAGCTCCCCGCGGTCGGCGTGGGCCGAAAAGCCGGTGATGCGCGTAACGCGGGCGCGCACCCGCTGGGTCTGCCCGTGGATGCGCACCTGTCTGGCCCCGGAAAGGATCGCCCGGCCCAGGGTGCCCTCGGCCTGGTAGCCCACGAACAGCACGGTGCTCTCGCGGCGGCCGATGTTGGTCACCAGGTGGTGCTTGATCCTGCCCCCCGTGCACATGCCCGAGCCGGCCACGATCACCGCGGTGCCCCGCAGGTGGTTGAGGGTTTTGGACTTCTCGACGCTGCGCACCATGGTCAGGCCGGGGAAGGAGAAGGGGGAGGAGCCGGTGAGCATGAGCCGCCGCATGTCCTCGTCGAACAGGTCGGGATGGTGCAGGAAAACCTCCGTGACCTCCACGGCCATGGGGCTGTCCAGGAACACCGGCACGTGCGGGACGCGGCCCGCAGCCTGCAGGCGGTTCAAGTAGTACAGGACCTCCTGGGCGCGCTCCAGGGCGAAGCTGGGGATCAGCAGGTTGCCCCCGGCCCGGCGGGTGGAGAGCACGGCCTCCGCCAGGGCCTGCTCGATGCCGGCGGTGTTCTCGTGCAGGCTTCCCCCGTAGGTGGTTTCCAGCAGCAGGTAGTCCGCGGGCTCGAAAGGCGCCGGGTCGCGGATGATCGGCCGGTCCCAGCGGCCCACGTCCCCGGAGAACAGCACGGAAACCCCGCCGACCTCGACCCGCACCGAAGCCGAGCCCAGGATGTGGCCGGCCTCCAGGAAAACGGCGGAAACACCCGGGGCGGCCTGAAGCGGCCGGCCGTAGTTCACGGCGGAGAACAGGGGCAGGGTTCGGCGGGCGTCCTCCTCGGTGTACAGGGGAAGCACGGGGTGCGGACCCTCCCGCCCTTCGCGCTGGTGGCGGGCGGCCTTGAAGGCCGCGTCCTCCTCCTGGATCCGGGCGGAATCCAGCAGCACGTAGCGGGCGATCTCGGCGGTGGCCGCCGTGCTGAAGATCTTTCCGCGGAAGCCCTCCCGCACCAGTTTGGGCAGCAGCCCGCAGTGGTCCAGGTGGGCGTGCGTCAGAAGCACCGCCGCCAGCGAGGAGGCCTCCACCGGGAAGGGCTTCCAGTTGCGCTCCTGGAGCTTTCGCTCCTGAAACAGGCCGCAGTCCACCAGCACCCGCGTCGGGCCCTGCTCCAGCAGGTAGCAGGAGCCGGTGACGCCCCGCGCCGCACCCAGGAAGGTCAGGGTAGCCACGGCTGCCGGCCTCAGGGGTACAGGCGGGCGATGGTCCGCGGGAAGGGGCTGGCCTCCCGGATGTGGTGGATGCCGGTGAGCCAGGTGACCGTGCGCTCCAGGCCCAGGCCGAAGCCGGAGTGCGGCACCGAGCCGAAGCGGCGCAGCTCCAGGTACCAGGTGTAGGAATCCTCCGGCAGCTTCTCCTCGCGGATTCGGGCCCGCAGTTTTTCCAGGTCGTCCTCCCTCTGGGAGCCGCCGATGATCTCCCCGTAGCCCTCGGGGGCCAGCAGGTCGGCGCACAGGACCGTGTCCGGGTTGGCCGGGTTCTCCTTCATGTAGAAGGCCTTGGCCTTCTTGGGGTAGTTGGTCAGGAACAGAGGCTTGTCGTAGCGGCTGGAAAGGATGGTTTCCTCCTCGGCCCCCAGGTCGTTGCCCCACTCGATGGGGTGGCCCTCTTTCTTTAGAGTTTCAACAGCCTCTCCGTAGTCCAGCCGCGGGAAGGGCGCCTGGACCCGGGCCAGCTTCCCGGTGTCGCGCTCCAGCAGCTTCAGCTCCGGGCCGCAGCGCGACAGCACGTCCTGGACCAGGGTGCTGATCATCTGCTCCTGCAGCTCCAGGTTGCCCAGGTTGTCCAGCCAGGCCTGCTCGGCCTCCAGCATCCAGAACTCGGTCAGGTGCCGGCGGGTCTTGGACTTCTCGGCCCGGAAGGTGGGGCCGAAGTTGTAGACCTTGCCGAAGGCGGCGCAGGCCGCCTCCAGGTACAGCTGACCGGTCTGGGCCAGGTAGGCGGTGCCCAGGTCGAAGTAGGGGACCTCGAACAGGGAGCCCGCGCTCTCGCCGATGGACCCGGTGAGAATGGGCGTGTCGATCAGCAGGAAACCGCGGGAGTTGAAGAAGCCGCGCAGCGAGGCGATGGCCTCGTGGCGCACCCGCAGGATGGCCCCTGGCAGCGAGGAGCGCAGCCACAAGTGGCGGTTCTCCAGCAGGAAGTCGATGCCGTGCTCCTTCTTGGAGATGGGGAAGTCCTCGGCGGGGTTCTGCACGACCTCCACGCCGGTCACGGCCAGCTCGTAGCCGCCGGGGGCCCGCTCCTCGCGCCGCACCCGGCCGCGCACCTTCAGGGAGGCCTCCATCTTCAGCGCCCCGATGGCCTCAAAGCTCGGCGGGTCGCATTCCCCCTGCACGGCCACCGCCTGCAGGCGGCCGGACCCGTCGCGCAGCTGCAGGAAATGGATCTTTCCCTTGGAGCGCAGGTTGTACAGCCAGCCGGCGATCTCGACCTCGCCGTCCACGTGCTTGCCGATCTCGGCGATCAGTGTTCGCGCCACGCTCATAGGACCTGTTCCCCCTCCTGGATGATGCGGATCTCGCCCTTGTCCCGCTGGCTGCGCACGTAGTCCATGAACTCCGAGATGGCCCGGTCGATCTCCGAGCGGAAGATCGAGCCCAGGCGCACCGATTCCTGCTCGACCAGCTCCCAGCGGCGCTCCGAGAGGTTGGCCCGCAGGCGGCTGGACTGGGCGTCGCTCAGGCCGCGGACGATCCGGGCCAGCTCCGTCTCGGAGAAGTCGCGCAGCACCTTTTCCAGGTCGCGGTCCGGAATGGCGAACAGCACGTCCATGGTCATCAGGCGCCGGGACAGGGCCTGAGCCAGGGAGCGGTCCTGGCGCTGCAGGCTTTCCATGATCGCCCGCTCCGGGCCGGGGGCCATGTTGCGCAGGATCTCGGCCAGCACGGCCTGGCCGTCGACCTCCTGGGTGACGATCTGGCCCTGGGCGCGCACCTTCTCGCGCAGCGTGCCCTCGGCCCGCCGCAGGACCTCCGGGTTGATCTGGGTCAGGTTGGCCATGCGCTGCACGACGGGCACCTGCACCTCGGGGGCGAGCGACCCGAGCACCTGGGCGCCGCGCTCCGGAGAAAGGTGCGGGATGATCACGGCCAGCACCTGCGGGGACTCGTTCTTCAGCAGCAGCTTGACCTGCTCGACGTCCAGGTCCATCAGGAAGGCGAAGGGGTGCGGCGCGGTCTTGAGGGAGAGGCGCTCGATCAGGGCGTTGGCCCGGTCTTCGTCGAAGGCGGCGCGCAGGATCTCCTTGGCCATGTCCACGCCGCCGCGGGCCAGCAGGTCCTTGGTCTTCACCAGGTAGCCGAACTCCTCCAGGATCTTGGCGGCCTCGCTGGTGTCCAGGCGCTCCAGGATGGCGATCTCCCGGGTGATGCCGGCCACTTCCTCCTCCGACAGGTGCTTGAGCACCTCGGAAGCCTGCTCCTTGCCGAGCAGCACCAGGAAGCGGGCCGCCTTCTCGTAGCCCTTGTCCCTGGCCACGTCCTTCGGGTTGCCCGGATTCATGGGAGGATATTACCCCGTAGGGGGTGGAGGGTCAATTCGAAGGCGATGCGCCGACCTGCCGGTACAGCCCGTCCAGCAGCTCCGGCAGAGGCAGCGGATCGCAGTAGCTCAGGCGGCAGCGCTGGGAGCGCTCCAGGCCCGTGTTCAGGGAGGCGTTGCCCACCGCCGCTTCCACCTCCTCGGCCCGCGGCGGCCGGCCAGCGCCTGCTCCACCAGGGCCAGGGCCGGCACGGCCAGGGCCAGGGCCTCCTCGTAGAGCTGCGGGAAGCTGGCGGTGGTCGGCTCGCCGAGGCAGGGATGGCGCCACCGGGTGTGCGCAGTGTTCAGGAAGTCGATCTCCTGCGGGAGCTCCTGGGGGTGGAACAGCGCCAGGCGCCGGTTGGGGGCCTCGCGGTCCCGCTCCAGCGCCAGCCGCCGGTAGCGGTGCTCCGACGGGTCGGTGTAGGTGTAGAAGAACATGGCGTCGGCATAGGCGTTCTCGATGCGCCGGCGGTCCAGGCTCTTGCGGCTCATGCGCGGGTAGGCGGCGTTCAGGGCTTTGAGCAGCGTCTTCACCAGCGGGTAGGGCAGCACGGGCCCGCAGCCCAGGAGGCCGGGCAGGGAGAGGGCGGCAGGGCTCCTGCCCCCGCCGCTCCCGCAGGGTCAGCACGTCCAGGATGCGCTCGAAGAAGATGTGGCAGCGGAAGTACTTCGCGGTTTCCGGCCGGCCGGGGTCCACCCAGCCGGAAAAGTACACGATGAAGGGGTGGGTGACGCGGTCCAGGAAGGCATGGGTGGCCCAGCCCAGGGTGAAGGCGGCAAGCTCGCCCCGGGCGGCCTCGTCGATGCCGCGGTCCTCCAGGCGGCGGAACTCGCGCACCAGGTTCGCGGTCAGCCGGCCGTAGCCTTCGTGGTGGGCCGCTACGCCGTACTTCAGGCCGGTGGGCCGGGTGCGCTGGTTATGATAGAAGAAGTCCGGCCCCTGGGCCCCGAAGCGGAACAGGTTGCCGTGGCGCTCCAGCAGGCCTGCCGCGCGCTCGCCCAGCGCCCCCTGCAATGCCTCTTCGGCGAACAGGAGATGGCAGATCTGCGCGGGCATGACTTTAGTAGCCCCGCGGCCGGAAGGATGAAACCTTCGAAAGCTCCTCGTACAGCTCCCGCTCGCGCCCGCTCAGGGAGGCGGGCACCACGATGCGGATCACGGCGTACAGGTCGCCCTGGCCTCCGCCGCGGCGGGTCAGGCCCTTGCCGCGCAGGCGCAGGCGCTGCCCGCTCTGGGCCCCCGGGGCGAGCTTCAGGTGCGCCTGGCCCTCCAGCAGCGGCACCTCGATGCGCGCGCCCAGCGCCGCCTCCCAGGGGGTGATCGGCAGCTCCACCTCCAGGTCCTGGCCGTTCAGCCGGAAAAGGGCGTGGGGGGCCAGGCGCACGCGCAGGTACAGGTCCCCCGCCTCGGCGCCGTCCTGGCCGCTGCCGCCCTGCCCGCGCAGCCGCAGCCGGTGCCCATCGCTCGTGCCGGCGGGGATGTTCACCTCCAGGGTCTTGCCGCCCTCCAGGACCAGGCTCTTGCGCACGCCGCGATGGGCCTCCTCGAGGCTGATGGTGACTTCCGCTTCCTGGTCTTCACCGGGAGCCGCCCGGCCCCAGGCCATGCGGCCCGAGTGACCGGAGCGCCCGCGGCCGTTGGACGGCATGCCGAAAAGCATCTCGAAGAAGTCGCTGAAGCCCGAAAAGGGCGTCTGCTCGAAGTCCTCGCCGGACATGTCGAAACGGAAGCTCCGCCCCGCCCCCTGGCGGCCGGCCCCCGGGCGTGCGCCGAAGAACTCCCAGCCGGGCGGCGGACTGAAGTCCTGCCCGGCCTGCCAGTTTTCGCCCAGCGAGTCGTAGCGGCGGCGCTTGTCCGCGTCCTGGAGCACCTCGTGGGCTTCGTTGAGGCGCTTGAACTTCTCCTCGGCGTCCGGGTTCTTGTTCACGTCCGGGTGCAGCTTGCGGGCCAGCTTGCGGTATGCGGCCTGGATCTGGGCCTGGCTGGCCCCGCGGTCCACCCCGAGTGATTCGTAATAGTCCTGAAATTTGACTGCCATGTTCGATTGCCTACAATGTACTGAGTTGGTTTTTCACCGTCAATGCGCTCCCCTGGGCTTGCGATTATTTCCTTTGTACTCTCGAATCGGTTTTCGTCATCGGCTCGAAGCCGGGGAAGCGATACGAACATCCGCGGAGATGCTGCGGTCCGCCATAGCGCATCTGTAAGGAGGACATTACGAAAAGATTCAAAGTCGGGATTCTGGGCTGCGGGGATATCAGCGACGTCTATTTCCAGACCTGCAAGAGTTTCCAGATTCTGGAAATCACCGCCTGCGCCAGCCTGCACCTGCACAAGGCGCAGCAGAAAGCGTCGCAGCACGCGATTGCCAAAGCGTGCAGCATCGAAGAGCTGATCGCCGATCCCCGGTTGGACATCATTCTCAACCTGACCGTGCCGGAAGCGCACGCCAGGCTCACCCTGGCGGCGATGGAGGCGGGAAAGCATGTCTATTCGGAAAAGCCCCTGGCAGCTGAAATCGAGGAAGGCCGGCAAATACTCGAGGCGGCCCGTTCCAGGAACCTGTACGCCGGGTGCGCTCCGGATACTTTTCTGGGCGGCAGGCTGCAGACCTGCAGGAGGGTGATGGATGAGGGTCTGATCGGCGAACCGGTCGGCGCCGGCGCTTACCTGCTCTGCCATGGCCACGAGTGGCACCATCCCAACCCCGCCTTCTTCTACCAGCGCGGAGGGGGTCCCCTGCTGGACATGGGACCTTACTATCTCACCGCCCTGGTTTCGCTGCTCGGGCCCGCGGCCAGGTGCTGCGCATTCGCGAAGATGAGCTTTTCGGAAAGGAGGATCGAGAGCGGGACCCGCCGCGGGGAGACGCTGCGGGTCGAGGTGCCGACGCATGTCTGCGGAAATGTCGAATTCGCGAACGGCACCCTGGCCACGATCGTCACCAGTTTCGACGTGTGGGATTCGCAGTTGCCCAGGATCGAAGTCTACGGCACGGAAGGCACGCTCTGCCTGCCGGATTTGGATCCCCTTGAGGGGCCGAATCTGTTCGGCGGTCCTGTTTGGGTGAAAACCAGGCAAACCTCCCGCTGGTGCGGATTGCCGAGAGCCGGCGGGCTGGAGGAATGGGACCAGGTGCCCGTGAGGCACGGCTACCTTCAAAACAGCCGCGGGCTTGGCCTGGTCGACATGGCCTACGCCATACGAGACGGCAGACCTGCCAGAGCGGGCGCCGAAATGGCCTATCACTCGCTGGAAATCATGCACGGGCTGCTGCGGTCCGCGGAGCAGGGCCAGTACCATTATTTGCAGAGCACCTGCCTCAGACCGGCTGCCCTGCCCGTCGACTTTCCGGCCAGCGAGGATCAGACCGGATAGGTCCCGTGCCGTTTGGAGAAATCGAAAATGCTCACCAGCTTTTCCACGGACACATCCGGCTGGATATTGTGCGCCCCGGCCAGGATCAGTCCACCGCCCCTGGCCGCGGCCTGAATCACCCGTTTGATTTCTTCCTCGGCGTCGCGAACCGATCCGAAGGGCAGGACCCCCTGGGTATCCAGTCCGCCGAAAAAGACCGCCTTTTCCCCGAACTGCTCCTTGAGCCTGGCGAGGTCCATGTCCCTGGCATTCGGCTGCAGGGCATTCAGGATGTCGACGCCGATTTCGAGGAGCTCCGGGATGACCGGGTAGTAGGAACCACAGGAGTGATAGGCGATTTTCACCCGCGGGTCCGCGCTCTTCAGCGACTGGATGACTTTGCGCATCCTCTCCTTGAAATGCCTTCTCCACATCGCCGGAGACAGCAGCATTCCCTGTTGGCTGCCCAGGTCATCCCCCAGCCAGAGGATGTCGGCTCCGATGCGGAGAAGCTCCCTGCCCACCTCGATGCTGTAGTCCATCACCCGGTCCAGGAGCGCGAACACGTAGTCCTTTTCCAGGCTCAGGTCGATCAGGAACTTCTGGAATCCCGTGAGATACCAGGAAGCCTCGAGGATCGTGCATTCCAGATCGCCGCAAATGGCATAGCGCTCCCCGTAGCGCTCCACGACCTGTCTGGCCAAATCGAAGCGTCCAGGAGCATGGGGGTCAGGGAATGCGTACCCGTCCACATCCGCGAGGCTTTCGGCTTCCGCCAAGGGGTGAGCGACCATCTCGCTGTAATACCCGACGGTCCGGTATTTGACCCCCCACTCGTTGGTGAGCAGGCCCGACTCCAACTCCCGCGTCGGGTTCCCTCTCGGGGAACAGGCGCCGATTCCCGCGACGTCATTGCCCAGCTCCAGCAGCAGCTCATGATAGGAGATGCGGTTTTGGGAGAGCGGGGAATCGGCCACGGTGTAGTCGGCGATTCCCAAGTGACGGCTCAGGAGGGCTGCAACCTGCGGTGTGACGGTGAAGAACAGCGGAACCCTGTCCGGTTCTTCGAGCCTTATTGCCCGCAGAACCCTCTGCCGCGGGGATAATTCCTGGATTCCGATTTTCATTCTGCCTGACTTTGACTGGATCGGCTTCCGCTTGTCAAGCAAAAGCTTGACTGCCGCTACCCGCCTGTTCATATTGAGAACACGCAGGAGGTGCGCTTATGTAAAAGGCAGCAGAAAGGCAAATTCACCAAGTTTTGTAGCGGTTCGAGCCAATCATTAGAAAAGGAAGGCAAGCATGAAAAAAACAGTTCTGGTATTGCTCGTTTGTTTGCTGGCCGCCGGTTTCGGTTTCGCCCAGGGGAAAAAGATGGAGGACATTACCATCCGCTTCTTCGCGGGAGGGGATGCGGGGGATCCGTTCGCCTCCATCGTGTACCGGGGCGCCCTGGCGGCGCAGAAAGCGCTGGGAGTGAAGGTCGACTACGTATTCTCGGGATGGGACAACGAGAAAATGGTGGCGCAGCTCCGTGATGCGATTGCGGCCCGGCCGGACGGGATCGCGATGATGGGGCATGCGGGCGACGCCGCCATAATGCCGCTGGCAGAAGAAGCCGCCAAGGCGGGAATCGTGATGATCTATCAGAACGTGGATGTTCCAAAAGTCCGGGAGAAATTCGGGGGCGCCTACGTCGGGGCGCAGCTGGAATCGCAGGGACGCGCCCTGGCAGAAACCGCGATCCAGAATTTCAAATTGAAGAAAGGCGACAGGGTCATCGTGTTCGGCAACTGGGGGATGCCCGGCCGCTATATCCGGGAAGGCGCCTCCGCGGATGCCTTCACGAAGGCCGGGATGATCGTGACAAAATTGACGATCACCAACGAGCAGGTGGCCAATACGCAGCTGCTCCTGCCGGTAATCAGCGGCGCGATCCTCGCGCAGCCGGCAACCAAGCTGATCCTGTACTCGAACTCCGCGAATCTGGGGGCGGTTCCCATGTACATGGACAGCCTGGGAAAGAAACCGGGCCAGATCATCAACATCGGGTTCGACACCAGCCCGGCCATCGTGGACGCCTTCCGCAGGGGGTATGTCCAGCTCAGCTCGGATCAGCAGCCGTACCTTCAGGGATTCATTCCGGTCACCAGCCTGGCATTGACCATCGCTTACGGTTTCAGCCTTATCAGCTACGATACCGGAGCGGGTTTTGTGACCCCGGGAAACATCGAAGATCTGGCAGCCCTGGCTGTGGCGGGTATTCGCTGATTGCAGAAAGTTCTAAGGCTCACGGGGCGGGAGATCCGCCCCGTGAGGCTGGAAGCACCCGCAGGCGGAGGGCTGAAAATCGATGAGCAGACTAAAAGTCGTTCTCACCAAGCATAAGATCGAATTCGCCGTATTGGGCGTATTTCTCGTCATGATTGCCAGCTTCGCGATCGCCAATCCAAGGGTCTTCTTCAACTACCGGGCCTACCTCGCCGTGTTCACCACCCTGGGCGCCTCGATCATCCTCGTCACCTCCAGCGTATTCGTGGTGGCCAGCGGCGAATTGGACCTCTCCTTCCCCTCGATCATCGGCCTGACCGCCCTGGTGTTTGCCGTGATTGCCAGGGCCGGCGCCAGTCCGGTGCTCGCGCTTTTCGCCGCCCTGCTCACGGGCGCCTTCTGCGGCTTTCTCAACGGCATGCTGGTCACCCAGATCGGCCTCTCCTCGCTCGTGTCCACACTGGGCATGAACTTTCTGCTCCGGGGTTTGATCATGATCCTGACGGGGGGGCTGGCGATTCCGCTCACCGAACTGCGGGAAACCCCCTTCTGGAACATTTTCGCCGGGAAAATCGGGGTGTTTCCGGTCCAGCTGCTATGGGGCCTCGGGTTCGCTTTCTTGGGCTGGCTCCTGTTCGCCAGGCACAAGTTCGGAGGCCACGTCTGCTATGTCGGCGACAACCTCACCAGCGCCAGGGAAATGGGCATCCGAGTCAACCGCATCAAGACCTGGACCTTCATGCTGATGGGTTTCAGCGCCGGGCTGACGGGAGTCCTGGTGACCCTGCTGAACAGCACCTTCTGGCCCACCACCGGTGATGGGTATCTTCTTCTGATTCTCGCGGCGGTCTTCCTGGGGGGAACCCCGACCTGGGGCGGAATAGGCACCATCTGGGGGGCGGTAATCGGAGCCTTCATCCTGGGCTTCATCGAAACGGGAATCGTGGCGGCGGGGCTCACGGGCTTTTATACCCAGTTCTTCTATGGCCTGATCCTGATCCTGGCATTGATCAGCCACCGCTACGTCGGCCTGAAGAGAAAGTAGGGCGAGATGAGCGAACAGAAGCAATGTCTGATGAGAGTGTCCGAGGTCAGCAAGTATTTCGGCTACATCCAGGCGTTGAAGAAGGTCAGTTTTGAGGTTGGCAGCAACGAGATCGTCGGGCTCATCGGGGACAACGGGGCCGGGAAATCCACCCTGATCAAGACCCTGACCGGGGTCTACCAGGCAGACTCCGGCGAGCTGTACTGGAAGGGGGAGAAGCTCGGGAGCTTTTCCGTTCATGACGCCCGGGAAATGGGAATCGTCACGGTCTTCCAGGACAGGGCGCTTTCCGAGCAGCATTCCATCTGGCGCAATGTCTTCATGGGCAAAGAACTGACCAACTGGGCGGGATTCATGCGCATCAGGAAGCAAAAAGAGGAAACCCAGAAGCTCATGAAGGAGATTATGGGTTTTACTTCTTCTTTCGTGACTCCCGAAACGCCGGTAGGCAACATGTCGGGCGGAGAGAGGCAGGGCGTGGCGATCTGCAGGGCCCTGTACTTCGAGGCGGACCTGATCATTCTGGATGAGCCCACCGGCGGACTATCCCTCTCGGAAACCAGAAAAGTCCTGAAATTCGTCAGCAGCATCAAGGAGAGCGGCAAGTCGTGCATTTTCATCAGCCACAACATGTTCCATATCTATCCGGTGGCGGACCGCATCATCATCCTGGACCGCGGTGAGATCGTGGGCACCTACGTCAAAGGCCAGATCAGTCTCGAGAAGCTGGAAGCCAAGCTGCTGGAGATCGCCGGAACCAGCGAGATCGAACTCAAGGTGCCGATCGGCAGCAAAGCCATCGCGCAGAAATGAATGGAGGGCACGATGCGCAGGTTCGCGTACTCGCTTTCTGGCGGCAAGTTGTTCCCCCTTTTCATCGGCTTCTACATTCCCTACCTGATCTGCTACGCGGCGGTGCTGGCCGGCAGCCGGCTGGCCGAAGCCGGGCCGACCCGGGGGGCAGGCTCCGCCGCCGGATTGGCGGCGGCCGTGGCCGGCTATGCGGGGCTTCTGCTGCTGTACCTCCTGTTTTCGATTCCGTTCCTGCGGCGGCTGGTGCCGGCCCTGTCCCTGGAGGGCCAGGCCCTGGAGTTCCGCGGGTCCACCGGGCGATTCGTGGGCCTGAACCTGCTGGGCATCCTGCTGTCGGCGGTCACCCTGGGGATCTATTCTCCCTGGTACGCGGCACGGGTCACCCGTTACCTGGCGGGGGAAACCTACTACCGCGGCACGGCCTGGGAGTTCACCGGCAAGGCAGGCCGCCTGTTCGTGATCCTGCTGCTGTCCCTGGTGCTTCCGGTGGCGGTCATCACCGCCGTCTTCACGCTGCTGCTCGTGGGCCACAGCGGGGGCTTCGGTCAGGCCGAAAGTTTCTCCCTGGGCTTCGCGGTGATGGTCGTGGTGGTGCTGCTGGTGATCCCCCCCTACCTTTATCTCATTTATCGCTGGATCTTCAACAACCTGCGCCCGGGGCGGCAGGCCGTGCGCTGGGACACCCGCTTCTGGCCGGCAGTGGGATTCATTTTCCTGCAGCTGATTCTGACCCTGCTCTCCGCCCTGGTCTATTGGCCGGGGGCCTACATCCGGTTGTACGCCTACTTCGCCCGGCGCACCGTGCTCGTCGAGGGGGGGAGCGTCCGGCAGGCCGTGGGCTTCGACGGCCCGGTGGGAGCCGGTTTCCTGCTGCTCTGGGGGCAGACCCTGCTCACGCTGGTGACCCTGGGGATCTACACCCCGTGGGCCATGGCGCGCATCGGGCGTTGGTTCGCGGAGCACACCACGCTGGAAAGCCCCTCAACTTGACAGGCGAAAAAAAAACCGCTACAGTGTTTGCCGCGATGCCACTGTAGCTCAGTCGGTAGAGCAGTGGACTGAAAATCCATGTGTCAGCAGTTCGATTCTGCTCGGTGGCACGGACCCCGCCTCCTGAAGGCGGGGTTTTTTTCGCACTCGCCGGGGCTGATCCCCTGGGCGGGCAAGAGGAGGCCGCAATGGTGAAGCTGGACCCCGCGCTGCTGCGCAAGAATCAACACTCCGAAATTTCTTCCTACCTGATCGCCGCCGACGAGATGGAAAAGAGCCTGGAAGCCAATCGCCAGGAACTGCCGCGTCTGGCCCGCTTTTTGCTGGATCAGGCCCCGGACCGCATCCTTCTGCTGGGAAGCGGCGCTTCCTGGGTCACCCTGTACACGGGCTACTACTTCCTCCAGACCTGCACTTCCCTGCCGGTGGCCCACCGCTACGGGCCGGAGTTCCTGGCCGACGAGCCGCGGGAGAGGAGCCGGGGCAGGACGGTGGCCATCCTGGCTTCCTACTCCGGGAACACGGCGGACACGGTGAACGCGGCGCGCGCCTGCCGGGAGCGGGGCATCCCGACCATCGCCATCTGCCGCACGCGCAAGGGTAAGCTCATGGAGCAGGCCGACCACCTGCTCACCTACGAATCCGTGTGCCTGTACACCTCGGCCATGGCCAACCTGCTGTGGCTGCTGGCCGAGTACGCGGCCCTGCGCGGGGAGAAATCCGAGGCCTCGCGGATGCAGGAGGAGCTGAGGCGTCTTCCGGACAAGCTGCGCGGCGCGCTGGCCAAGAGCGAGGAGGTGGCCGGGGAGGCCGTCGAGCGGCTCAAGGACGATGAGTTCGCTTACGTGCTGGGCGACGGGGCGGTGTGGGCCCTGGCCTACCAGTTCGGCTACACCAACCTCATGGAATACGCCAAGATCGACGCCGCCTGCCTGCGGGGATGCGAGTGGCGGCACGGCCCGCTGGAGGTGCTGCCGCGTTCCCCGGCCATGATCCAGTTCGTGGGCACCGACCCGGGGCGGCAGTACGCGCTGGCCACCCAGGCCTACTGCCGCTCGCGGGGGGCGCGCCTGGCCGTGTTCGACAGCCGGGACTACTTCGACTGCCATCCGGTGCTGGCGCCCTTCGCCTTGCACACGGTGAGCCAGCTGTTCCTGATCTACTACTGCACGCTGCACGGCCGGGACATGGACGCCTACGGGGAGATGCACGTCCGGCCGTACATTCCGGGGGAGACGTACTTCTAGGTCACTCCCCCAGGACCTGCACCAGGTAGCCGCGCTCCTGGGGGCCGTCCAACTCCACGAAGTAGATGGTCTGCCGCCCGCCGGTGACCAGGCGGCCATCTTCGATGGGGAAGAAGGCCTGGAAGCCCAGCAGGGCCCCGCGCAGGTGCGAGGGGGCGTTGATGGCCATCTGCCCGTCGGAATGCAGAAAGCGGGCGTGCCGGTAGGGGTGGTCCTCGCCCACCAGGGCCTGCAGCAAGTCGGCGATGTCCTTCTCCAGATCCGGCAGCCCCTCGTTCACGGTCAGGCCGGTGGTGGTGTGCAAAGACAGCACGAAGGCCGTGCCGGAGCGCACCCCCGATTCCTCGACGGCCTGGCGCACTTCGGCGGTGATGTCGATCAGCTCGGTCTCCCGGCGGGTGAGCAGGGTCAGGCGCTTGAGCACGCTCTTCATGGCCGGCCTTTCAGGCCGAGAAGCTCGGCCGCGTTGCCCCGGGTGACGGCTTCCCGCAGGCCGGGGCTGAGCGGCAAAGCCTCCAGCCCCCGAACCGAGCGGCGGATGTCGGCCCGCGGGTAGTTGGAGCCGAACAGCAGCTGGCGGGGCAGGCTTGCCTCCAGCACCTCGATGCCGACCAGCCCGGCCAGAACGCGGGCCAGCGCCTGGCGCGGCGTGCCGCTGTACACGATCGAGGTGTCCAGGTACACGTTGCGGTACTTGAGGGCCAGCAGCAGCGCCTCCTCAACCCAGGGCCAGCCGAAATGAGCGATGACGATGCGCAGGGCCGGGAACTCCTGGGCAACCTCTTCCAGGGCCAGGGGGCGGGCGTACTTGGACTGCCCGACCAGGGACCAGCTCAGGCCGCAGTGAATCACGAGCGGGACGCCCAGCTCGGCGCAGGCCTGGTACAGCGGCCAGGCCAGCTTCCGGTCGTCGGGGTGGAAGCGCTGCAGCGCCGGGTCCAGCTTCAGGCCCCGCAGGCCCAGGGTGCGGATGGCCCGCTCCAGCTGCCTGGGTGCGTCCTTCGTAGAGGGATCTACCGAGGCGAAGCCCAGGAAGCGGGGGTTGGCGCCGCAGAGCTCGGCCACCTGCTCGTTGGTCACAATGCGGCAGCCGTGGGCCGTGGTGCAGTCCACGGGCAGCAGGACCGCCTGCTGCACGCCGGCCGCGTCCATCTCGGCCAGGAACAGCTCCAGCGGCTGCGCCGGGAAGTGGAGCTGGAAGACCTCGCGCACGGCGCGCTCCAGCTGCGGGTCCTCGAGGCGCAGTTCCCGGATCATCACCGGGTGGGTGTGGAAGTCGATCATGGGGCCTCCGCCGGGCGAGTGTCCGCGAGCAGCGCCTCGAGCTGGGCGGCCGTGGGGAAGCGGTCGCGCGGGCGGGCGATGTACAGGGCCGCGGCCGCGCTGCCGGCCTGCAGGCAGGCCTCCAGGGGCCGGCCCTGCCGGCGGGCGTGCAGGAGGCCGGCGTTGTACACGTCGCCGGCCCCGACCGTGTCCACCACCTCGGCCGGCAGCGCCTGCTGGCGCACTTCCCGCCCGCCCGCGCGCGCGAGGCTTCCGTCCGGCCCCAGCTTGACCACGACCAGCCCGGGGCCCAGGCCGGCCAGGGCGCGGGCGGCCTCGGAGGGCCCGGAGGCGCCGGTGATCGCCCGGGCCTCGTCCAGGTTGGGCAGGAAGATCGCGATCTGGGCCAGCAGGCCCTGCAGCGCCGCGAGGGTCGGCGGCTGCCAGCCCTCCGGGTCCCAGCCCGTGTCCAGCATGGTGGTCTTGCCGGACCGACGGGCGCGGGCGAACAGGGTCGCGGTGCGCGCCAGGGACAGGCCCGGCCAGCTGAACACGCCCAGCAGGCCGACCAGCGCGGCGCCCTCCACGATGTCCCAATGGCGGGCGATCACCGTTTCGTCCGCGTGGGCCAGGCAGGCGAAGTCCGAGAGGAAGGCCCGCTCCCCATCGGGCCGCACCGCGGCCACGGTCAGCGCGGTCTTCCCGCCGGGCACGGTTTCCAGCCCGGCGGTGTCCACCCCCACGGCCTCCAGGTCCCGGCGGATCTGCTCTCCCCAGGGGTCCTCGCCCACGCAGCCGATCACCGCCACCGGCTCCCCCAGGGCGGCGAGCGCGAAGGCGGTGTAGGTGGTCTGCCCCGAGGAGACCAGCAGGTGCTCGTCGCCGGCCACCTCCTGACCCCACTCCGGCAGGCGGGGCACGCCGCGAAGGATGAGGTCCACGCAGAAGTTACCGATCAGGCACACGCCGCCGGCGGCCATGGCGAAAAGCTTATAGCGGCCCGCGCCCGCGGTCAAGAAAACGAAGGAGGGATGACGGCCGCGAGGGTCGTTGTTCTCCGCTTGACACCCACCCGACGAGCCTTCCCAATGGTAGGCGGCAGGAGGCGGGTGAGGTGAAAGCGGCAGTGCTGCATGGGGTGGGGGAGGTGCGCGTCGAGGCGGTGGCCGACCCGCGGCCCGGCCCCGAGGAGGTGCTCATCCGTATCCGGGCCTGCGGAGTGTGCGGCACGGACAACTCCCTGTACAAGGGCGACTACCCCGGATCCTACCCGGTGGTGATCGGGCACGAGCTGGCCGGGGAGGTTCTGGAAGCCGGCTCCGCGGTGAAGGGTCTGTCTCCCGGCCAGCGGGTCACCGTGGACCCCAACAAGGTCTGCCATGCCTGCCCGTACTGCCGCGCGGGCCTCGAGCACCTTTGCGAAAACGTCAGCTCCATGGGGGTGCATCGCGACGGGGCGGACGCCGAGTACTGCGTCATGCCCGCCACCAACGTGTACCCTCTCCCGGAGGCCTTGAGCTTCGAGGAGGCGGCCTTCAGCGAGCCGCTGGCCTGCGCCGTGCACGGGGTGGACCTGGCCGGGGTGAGGCTGGGGGACACCGTGCTGATCGTCGGGGGCGGGCCCATGGGCAACCTGATCACCCAGTGCGCCCTGCGCGCCGGCGCCGCGACGATCGTCGTGAGCGAGCCCATCGCCGGACGCCGGAAGCTGGCCGCCGCGCACGGGGCCACCCACCTGATCGACCCGGCCCGCCAGGACGTCGGGCAGGAGCTCAAGGATATCCGGCGGATCGGGGCGGACGTGGTGTTCGAGGTGGCCGGAAACCCGGCGGCCCAGGCCGCCTGCCTGCCCCTGGCCCGCAAGGGCGGCACGATCGTGTTCTTCGGGGTCAGCCCGCAGGACCGGCTCATCCAGGTCAACCCTTTCCAGATCAATGAGAACGAGCTGCGCATCCTGGGCTCCTACAACAACCCCTTCGCCACGGCCCGCGCGGTGGAGCTGCTGGCCAGCGGGGCGGTGCGGGTCGGGGACCTGGTTTCCCACCGCCTGGCCCTGAAGGACTACCTGGAGGTGTTTCGGCTGTTCGGCGGCCGGGACACCATGAAGCTCATGGTGAGCATGCAGTAGCTCAGGAGGGCGCATGGCAGCAAGCAGGAAAAAACCGGCGGGGTTCATCCCCGCCCCATTGCTCCCGCTGACGAACGGCGGGAAGCGTGGACTTCGGGCTCCTGGAAAAGCAGCTGGACTACCTGGTGAAGGCGGGGGCTGACGGGCTGTTCCTCAACGGCACCACCGGCGAGGGGGCCTGGCTGCCCACGGCCGAGAAGGCGGACGTGCTGCGCGCGGCGAAGAACGTCGGTGGCCGGCCGCTGCTTTCTGGCCGCCGCCTGCCTGCAGCCCTCCACGCCGCAGGTGCTGGCGGAGATGGAGGTCATGCTCCCGCTGGAGCCCGACTTCGTGGTGGCCGTGGCCCCGTACTACTACGCGGTGCAGCCAGGAGGCCGTGGCCGCGCACTTCCGGGAGCTGGCCCGCCGCTCGCCGGTTCCCCTCATCCTGTACAACATCCCGCAGTGCACCCACAACCCCATCGCCCTGGAGACCGTGCTGGAGCTGGCCCGGGAGCCCAACATCGCGGGCATCAAGGACAGCTCGGGGGACTTCGTCTCCTTCTGCCGGGGGCTGGCCGCCGCGGCGCCGGCGGGCTTCTCCTGGATCATGGGGGAGGACTACCTGGACGGCCCGGCCATGCTCACCGGCGCGGACGGCATCGTCAGCGGCTTGAGCAACGTCTGGGCCGGCTTCCACGCTGCGCTGGTCCGCGCGGCGCGCGCCGGCGACCGCGACGGGGTGCTGGCCAACCAGGCCAGGATCCACCAGCTCTACGGCATCCACCGGGTCACGGGCGGCAAGGTCATCCCGGTGCTGAAGGCGGGGGCGGAGCTGTTCGGCCGCTGCACGCGCCGCATGCGCCTGCCCTCCCTGGACCTGGGCGACGCGGAGGCCGCCGCCGTGCGCCGGGTGCTGGAGGGCCTGGGCCTGCTGTAGGGGGGGGAGCGGGGGATGCGGCAGGACATCCTGGCGGCGCTGCGCCGGCGGACTCCGCGGCGAGTTCCCTGGACCATCCACCACGAGCTCCTGCCCCGGGGCAGCCTGGAGCGCCGGCTGCGCGGCCAGGGGCTGGCCATCGTGGAGAAGAGCGTGCGCCCTTACCGCGAGGGCAGCCGCCGGGTTTCCGTCGAGGAGCGTCAGGGGTGGGAGGGGGACCACCGGCTGATCCTCCGCACCTGGCACACCCCGCTGGGCGACCTCGCCGGCCGGCTGCGGGAGGGCCCGGACGGCAGCCTCTGGACCGAGCGCTACCCGCTGGGCAGCGCCGCGGACTTCCGCCTGCTGGAGTACATCGCCGAGGACACCGAGTACCGGCCCAACGACGAGGCCGTGGCCGCGGCGCAGCGGGCCCTGGGCGAGGACGGTCTGGTCCTGTGCCGGCTGATGCGCTCGCCCCTGCAGCGCCTCTTGACCGAATGGCTGGGCGATCGTCGGCTTCTCCTACGCCCTGGCGGACGCCCCGCGGCGATCTGGACCGCCTGCTCGCCCGCCTGGAGGCCTCGGACGAGCCGGCCCTGCGCATCGCCGCCGGCTCCCCGGCCGAGGCGGTCTGGAGCGCCGAGAACCTGACCGGCGACGTGGTCGGCCCGGAGCTGTTCGGCCGCTATCTCGGCGCCGTACTACGAGCGGGCCGCCCGCATCCTGCGGGCCGGGGGCAAGCTGTACGGCGTGCACCTGGACGGGCGCCTGGCCTGCCTGAAGCAGGCGATCGGGGCCAGCGCCCTGGATTTCGTCGAGGGTTTCACTCCTCCGCCCCTGGGCGACCTGGGCCTGGAGGAGGCGCGGGCGGCCTGGCCGGACAAGGCCATCTGGCTGAACATGCCCGGGAACCTGTTCCTCGCCGACGACCGGGAGGTGGTGCGCCGGGTCCGGGAGCTCCTGCGGCGGGGGATGGCCGCGGGAGGCTTCCTTCTGACCCTGACCGAGGAGTTTCCCGAGCCGGAGCGCAACCTGCCCCTGGTGGCCGAGGCGGTGGCGGCCGAGGCGTGCGAGTCGCCGAAAAAACTTGACAACTCCGGAGGGCCGGGGGCATAATCTGTATATCCGAACGGGATTTGGATATCTGAACAGGCCATGAACCAGGTTCGTTCCGTCCGCCGCGCCGTACAGGATCCTGGAAGCCTTCCGCGAAGGCCCCTCCCTCACCGTGACGGAGCTCGCCCGCACCCTGAAACTTCCCAAGAGCAGCGTCTACGAGCTGGTCTCGACCCTGGCCGCCGAAGGTCTGGTGAAAAAGGAGGACCACTCCAGCCGCTATCGGCTGGGCCTGCGTCTGGTGGAGCTGGCCCGCGCGGCCAATCACGACCTGGAGGTGCGGCAGGTGGCCCGCCCCCTGATGGAGAAGCTGCGCGACGAGTTCAACGAGACCGTGCAGCTCACGGTCCTGGACGGCGGGGAGATCCTCTACGTGGACGGCTGCGAGTCCTCGCGGCAGCTGCGCACCTTTTTCCAGTCCGGGGACCGGGCGCCGCTGTACTGCACCGCGCTGGGAAAGGCGATCCTGGCCAACCTGCCGCCCGGGGAGAAGGAGCGCTACCTGCGGCGCAAGGGCCTGCGGGCCTTCACGCCCGGGACCCTGACCGACCCGGCGGCGCTGCGCCGCGAGCTGGACCGCACGGCCGCCCGGGGCTACAGTGTCGATGACATGGAGCACGAGGAGGACGTGCGCTGCGTGGGCGCGCCCATCCGCGACCGCGAGGGCCGGGCGTTCGCCTCGATCAGCGTCTCCGGCCCCGCGCACCGTCTGAGGCCGGGTCGGGACGCGGAGATCGCCCGCCGGGTCATGGCGGTCGCGGAGCAGATTTCCTGGCGCCTGGGCTACCAGCCCGGGAAAGGAGGTGCACGGGCCGTATCCTGAGGCTTTCAGTCTCCCGGCGGCCTTGGCCGCCGAAATATCCAAACGAGGAGGTTCCTATTCTATGAAGAAATGGACAAAGCTCATCCTGGCGGTGAGCGTCGTGCTGCTGATCGCGGGGGGCCTGTCCGCCCAGGACAAGACCTACACCCTGCGCTTCAACACGGTGGCCAGCCCCGCGGACGACCAGGTCAAGGCCATGGAGAAGTTCGCGGAAGTGGTGAAGACCCTGAGCGCCGGCAAGATCGACGTGCAGGTGTTCCACTCCGGGCAGCTGGGCGACCAGAAGACCGGCCTGCTGGGGGTCATGAAGGGCTCGCTGGAGATGACCTGTGACGGCAGCCCCTCCTGGTTCACCGACCTGGCCTCCTACCCGGAGATCGGGGCCCTGGAGGCCGCCTACCTGTACAGGGACATCGACCACATGTACCGCGTCACCCTGGGCCCGGTCGGGCAGGCCTACTGGGACGCCCTGGCCAAGAAGTCCAACATCCGGGTGCTGGACGTCTGGTACATGGGCACCCGCGAGCTGACCCTGACCAAGAAGGCCGGGATCGTGAAGACCCCCGCCGACCTGAAGGGCATCAAGCTGCGCATGCCCAACACCGAGACCTGGCTGGACGTGGGCCGGGCCCTGGGCGCCAACCCGACGCCGCTGGGCTTCGGCGAGGTGTACATGGGCCTGAAGACCGGCACCATCGACGGGCAGGACAACCCCATCCCGACCTCCTACAACGAGAAGTTCCTGGAGGTGACCAAGTACGTGGTGCTCACCGACCACGTCATCGGCTACGTGACCCCGGTCATCAACGAGAAGCTCTGGCAGGAGATGCCCGAGACCTACCGGGTGTTCATCAAGCAGGCCATGCGCGTGGCCCGCTTCTGGCTCAACGAGCAGGGTCCTGGAGGACGAGACCACGCTTCTGGGCAAGGCGGCCTCCGAGTGGGGGACCGAGGTGGTGATCCCGGACAAGAAGGCCTTCATGGACAGCGCGGCCAAGTTCTACAGCGACCCCAAGTACGACGCGAAGTACGGCAAAGGGACGCTGGCCAAGATCCGGGCGATCGAGTAGGCCCGGGAGCCGTTCTGCAAGAACGGCGGGCGCCCTGCCATCCCCGGGCGCCCGCCTTTGCCCATGTACCTGAAGGAACGCCTGGCGCGCGGGGAGCGCCTGCTGGGGGGCGGGATCTACTCCGGCTCCCCCGAGATCGTGGAGTACGCCTGCCGCGGCCTGGACTGGATCTGGCTGGACGCCCAGCACTCCCACGCCGACTGGCAGATGCTGATCCACGTGGTGCGCGCCGCGCACTGGATCGGCGTGCCGGTGCTGGTGCGCACCTGGACCCACGACGGGGGCACCATCGAGCGCCTCTTGGACACCGGGGCGGAGGGCATCATCGTGCCCATGGTGGACACCCCCGAGCAGGCGCGCTCGATCGTCGAGCGCTGCTACTACCCGCCGCAGGGGCGCCGCTCCTTCGGGGCGGTGCGGCCGGAGCGCATCGAGCCGGACGTGGCCGAGTGGAACCGGCGCATCGTGACGGTCCTCCAGGTGGAGACCCCCGAAGGGGTGGCGCAACGCCGAGGCGATCGCCCGGGTGCCGGGCGTGGACGCGCTGCACGTGGGCGGGCGCGACCTGGCCCTGCACCTGGGGCGGCCGGCCACCGAGTACAGCATGGCCGAGGTGGTGAAGGAGGAGCTGGCGGAGGTGGCCGCCGCCTGCCGCCGGGCGGGCAAGGCCGCCGCCGTGATCGCCTTCACCCCGGAGATCCTGCGCCGACTGCCTGGCCCAGGGCTACACCCTGATCTGCGCGGGCATGGACGTGGACCGCCTGGCGGAGGACTACCGCCGGATGCGGGAGGCCTTCCGGACCTGGTACCGAGGCGAAAGGGAATAGCGCATGCGCAAGAGTCGTGAACTTCATCTTCGACATTTTCGAGGTGTACCTGGCGGTGGTGATCTTCGCCGCCCTGATCGTGAGCATCTTCGCGGAGGTGTTCTTCCGCTACGTGCTGAACAACCCCAGCCCGCAGCTTTTCGAGCTGTCGATCTACTGCTTCGTCTGGGTGATCTACCTGGGCGGGGCGCTGGCCACCCGCTACAACCAGCACGTGCGCTTCGACCTCATCTACCGCAGCTTTCCGGCCAGGGCGCGGCAGGTGCTGGAGACCATTTTCGACCTGCTGACCAACGGCGTGCTCCTGGTCCTGTTCTTCCCGGCGGTGCGCTACACGATCCAGATGTACAAGATCAAGGCTTCCGCCCTGCGCGTTCCCTGGACCTTCCTGCTGCATCGTGTTCCCGATTTTTCTGGCCCTGGTGCTCATCCACAACTTCACGAACATCGTGAAGAACGTCCTGCGCCTGGCCGGCCGGGAGATCAAGGACGCGGAGGTGTTCCCGTGGCAGTGACCGTCTGGCTGGCCGTCGTTCTTCGTCATGTTCCTCCTGGGCTACCCCTACGGCTTCGCCATGATCGTGAGCTCCATCCTGTACCTGATCATCGGCAGGGTGGACATCACCAACGTGGTGGACGTGATGGTCATCCAGTTCGAGAACAACTTCGTGCTGCTGGCCGTGCCCCTGTTCATCTTCTCCGCCAAGGTGTTCAACAGCCTCCAAGCTCACCGACCGCCTGTTCGACTTCGCCAGCGCGCGTGGTGGGCAAGGCCCGCGGCGGCCTGGCGCACGTGAACATCGTCAACTCCATGATCTTCGCCGGCATGTCCGGCTCGGAGATCGCCGACGTGGCCGGCCCGGGGAGCATGGAGGTGTTCGCCATGGAGAAGGCCGGCTTCGACCGGCCCTTCAGCTGCGCGGTGTCCGCCGCCTCGGCCACCCTGGGGCCGATCATCCCCCCGAGCATCCCCATGGTGATCTACGCCATGCTCACGGGCACCTCGGTGGGCTACCTGTTCCTGGGCGGGATCCTGCCGGGGGTGGTCCTGGCCGGCTGCCTGATGCTGTGGACGGCCATCATCTCCATCAAGCGCAAGTACCCGGTGGGCCGCTGGTACTCCCTGCGCGAGTTCCTGAAGATCTTCCTGAACTCCTTCCTGGCCCTGCTGGCCCCGGTGATCCTGCTGGGCGGCATCTACACGGGGATCTTCACCCCCACGGAGGCGGCCGGCATCGTCTGCGTCTACGCGCTGCTGCTGAGCCTGTTCGTGTACCGCACCCTGGGCCTGAAGCAGCTGTACAAGATCCTGGTGGACAGCGTGGTGGCCGCCGGCTTCACCAGCTTCACCATCGGCGGGGCCTTCCTGTTCGGCTACGTGCTGGCCCGCGAGCAGATCCCGGCCAAGGTGGCCGAAGCCTTCATCGGCCTGGGCATCACCAGCACCCCGGCCCTGACCATGCTGTCGATCAACGTCCTGTTCCTGATCCTGGGCTGCTTCGTGGACGTGTCCGCCTCGCTGCTGATCGTGGTGCCCATCGTCATGCCCCTGATCAAGGCGGCGGGCATCGACTTCGTGCACTTCGGGGTGGTGGTCACCCTGAACCTGATGATCGGCCTGTCCACCCCGCCCTACGGGGAGGCGGCCTTCATCATCTCCCGGGTCACCAACACCCCGCTGGGCGCGGTGTTCCGGGAGCTGATCCGCTACATCCTGTTCATGATCCTGGCCCTGTTCCTGATCGGCGCCTTCCCCGACATCGTGCTCTGGATCCCGCGCCTGGCCGGGTACAAGGGATAGCGCCGTGAAACCGGATTTCACCTTCGTTCAGAGCCTGTACCGCGGGCTGGAAGAGCCGGTCGCGCCAGGCCGTGGACCGCACCGTGGAGGCCGTGGTGGCCGCCCGCCGGGCCGGCCGGAAGGTGGCGGTGGTCACGGGCAGCGGACCCAACCTGCACGAGGGGGTCACCACCCTGATCGCCGAGCTGATCCGCGCCGGGATCGTGCAGGGGGTGAGCACCAGCTCCGCGGTGGTGGCCCACGAGATGGCCGGCGGCCTGGACAAGGTGCGCCGCGTGGACGGCCGGGCGCTGGGCCTGCCGGAGAGCCTTCTGCCCCGGGGCGGGCTGTTCGAGATGACCCTGATGAGCCCCGAGACCGAGCGCATCGTGCGGCAGGAGATGGCCCTGGACGAGGAGCTGCTCCGCAAGGTGCGGGAGGCCCCCGGGGAGGTGATCATCAAGGCCGCCGGGAACATGGGCTACCCCGTGGGGCTGCGCACCGAGCGCCTGGCTCTGCGAGATCGAAGCCCTGGCCCGCGCCCACGGCCTGCCCTTCGAGCGGGTGGCCGGCCTGGGGGCCGACCCGCGCACGATGATCGGCGCCGCGGCGGCGGCCGGGGTGCCGGCGCTGGTGTCCGTGCCCCAGCTGGTCGGCGGCGGGGCGGTGGGCATGTGCGTGGGCGACTCCATCCCGCTCAAGCAGCGCTCGGCCCTGATGGCCCGCCTGCTCGGCGAGGCCGCGGTGATCATCGAGAGCGGCGTGGCCCTGACCCAGGAGATCCACGACGGGCCCTACGAGACCTACACCGGCCACGGCATCTGGAGCGGCTGGGAGGGGGAGGCGACCTACAGCCTCAAGGACAAGACCCTGGTGCGCATCGACCTGGACCCGAACCTCGCGCAAGGTCTGGGAGATCGAGAGGAGCGGCGGGGAGGTGCAGGCCTCGATCGACAAGGGACTGCCCAAGACCAAGACCTTCAAGGTTCCGTTCCGCATGGAGATGTCCGGCTTCGCCCGCCTGGAGGGCTCCATCCCGATCGTCGGCGACCTGGGGGTGATCTGGCCGGTCCTGGCCTGGCGGGCGGCCGAGGAGCTGGGGGTGCGCCTGGAGTTCCTCTCCTATCCCCAGGAGTCGGAGCAGGGAAAGCGGATGCGGGAGTGGATCGTGGAGAGCGTAGGGGTCCTGGACCGCGCCCGGATGCTGGAGCGCCTGAAGGGGGGCGGGGCGTGAAGGTCGTGGGCGTGATCCCGGCCCGCTACGCCTCCACGCGCCTGCCCGGCAAGCCCCTGCAGGAAATCCTGGGCCAGCCCATGATCCGGCGGGTGTACGAGGGCGCGGCCCGCTCCCGCCTGCTGGAGGCGCTGATCGTGGCCACCGACGACGAGCGCATCGTCGCGGCGGTGGCGGCTTTCGGCGGCCGGGCCGCGCTCACCTCCAAGGACCACAACACCGGCACGGACCGGGTGGCCGAGGTCGTGCGCGGCCTGGAGTGCGAGATCGTGGTGAACATCCAGGGGGACGAGCCCTTCGTGCACCCGGGGATGATCGACGAGATCGTGGAGCCTCTTCTGCAAGACCCGCGCTGCCCATGTGCACCTCCATGCACGAGATCCGCGACCCGCAGGACTTCGCCAATCCCAACGTGGTCAAGGTGGTGGTGAACCTGGCCGGGGAAGCCCTGTACTTCTCGCGCTCCCTGATCCCGTATCCCCGCAAGAGCGAAGGGCACCGGGTGTTCGAGCACATCGGGCTGTACGCCTACCGCCGGGATTTCCTGTTGAAGTACGCGGCCCTGCCCCAGACCCCGCTGGAGAAGCTGGAGTCCCTGGAGCAGCTGCGCGTGCTGGAGCACGGCTACCGCCTGCGCGTGGTGGAGACCCGCCAGCCCTACGTCCCGCTGAGCGTGGACACCCCCGAGGACCTGGAGCGGGCGCGCGAGCTGGCCCGCGAGCTGGAAGCCGGCCAGGCAAGCCGCGAGGCGGCGATGAGGCGGCCCGCGGAGCGGCGGGAGCGGCGCGTGAGCGCGCGGTTCCGCGGGCCTTTCGCCGCCATGGTCACCCCGTTCAGCGACGACGGGGCGCAGGTGTCCGAGCCGCGCCTGGCGGCCTACTGCGAGTTCCTGATCGCCCAGGGCATCGGCGGGCTGTTCGCCTTCGGCACCACCGGGGAGTGGCCCCTGCTGTCCGAGGAGGAACGGGTCGGCGGGGCGCGCGCGCTGGTGCGGCAGGCGGCCGGCAGGGTGCCGGTGATCGTGCACGCGGGGGCCCACGGCACGGCCCAGGCCGTGCGCCTGGCGCGCGCGGCGCGCGAGGCCGGCGCGGCGGCGGCCAGCCTGATCAGCCCGCCGTTCTATCCTCTGGACGAGGAGGCCCTGCTCGAGCACTTCACCGCCGTGGCCCGCGCGGTGCCCGGCTTTCCCGTGTTCCTCTACAACATCCCCGAGTACGCGGGCAACGACATCTCCCCGAGCTGCTCCTGCGGGTGGCCCGGCAGGCGGACAACGTGATCGGCCTGAAGTACAGCGGCGACAGCCTGGAGCGTTTCGCCGAGTACCGGCGGGTCATGGGCCCGGATTTCAGCCTGTTCAACGGCAACGACAGCCTGGCCCTGCGCCGCGCTCGAGGCAGGGCGCCGACGGCCTGGTGTCCGGAAACGCCTCCGCGCGCCCCGAGCTGCTGGTCAGCCTGTACTCCCTGTTCCGGGAGGGACGCCGCGCGAGCGGCCGCCGCGAGGCAGGCGGGAGCTGGACGAGTTCATCGCCGGGCGGGAAGGGGCGAGCGAGCTGTCCTTCTTCAAGGCCCTGCTGGCGCTGCGCGGAGTGCCCGTGGGGGACGTGCGTCCGCCCGCTCGCGCCGCCTGGGCGCGGAGGGCAGGGCAGCGCTGCGGAGGTGGCTGGATTGATCGCGGATACGCTGGAGCACCTGGAGCGCTACCGCGGCCTGGACCCCCGGCTGGACCGCGGCCTGGAGGCGCTGCGGCGCCTGGCCGGCGAGCCCGCCGCTTCGCGGGCTCGCCCCGCCGACGGCCGGCACGAGCTGGAGGGCGAGGAGCTGTACGCCAGCCTCTCGACCTACGTGACCGGCGAACCCGCCGGAAAGCCCTTCGAGGCGCACCGCCGATACATCGACATCCAGGCCGTGCTGAGCGGGCGGGAGGTGCTGTATCTGGGCCCCGCTGGCCGGCCTGCGGCCCCGCGGGCGGCTACTCGGAGGCCGAGGACATCGCCCTGTTCGAGGACCCGCCGGGCGGCGGGGCGGGCCTGACGTTGGAACCCGGCGCGTTCGTGGTGCTTTTTCCCCAGGACGCGCACAAGCCGGGGTGCAGCACTGAGCGCGGGCAGCGGCGAAGCGGTGCGCAAGCTGGTGCTCAAGGTGCGGGTGTGAGAGGAGGCGGGAGTGGCGGAGAGGGTTTTTCTGACCGGAGGTTCCGGGCGCATCGGGCGGAGGGTCGCAGCGCAAGCTGCTGGAGAGGGGCTATGCGGTGCGGTCCCTGGTGCACCGCCGGCGCGCTGAAGGCCATGCCCATCCCGCCCTGGAGCTCGTGCAGGGCGACATCCTGGACCAGGAGGGCCTGAAGAGGCTGGTGCCCGGCTGCTCCTTCGTCGTGCACCTGGCCGCGGCCTGGGACATGTTCCCGCCGGCGGTCTACGAGAAGGAGAACAACCAGCTCTTCGAGAGCGTGATCCGCGGCACCTACAACCTGCTGGAGGCCTGCCGCCCGCTGCGGGAGCTGAAGTGCTTTCCTGTACGCCTCCACCGACGCGGTCTACGCCACCGGCCCGCGGAAGTTCGACGGCCCCGATCACCGAGGACACGGAGCTCCAGCCCTCGCGCTTCTACGCCCTGGCCAAGATCGCCTGCGAGTCCCTGTGCCGCAACTACGGCAAGCTCTACGGCCTGCCCTGGCTGGCGGTGCGCATCTGCTGGTGCCTGGACGTGGACGAGATCCTGCGCATCTTCGGCTACGACTTCTGGGAGGGCAGGCCTTGCCCCCGAGGACCGCGCGCGCCTTGAGCCCGCGGCTGGCCGGCAAGGGGATCTTCGCCCCGCTGCATGCCGGACGGCAGCTCGGGCGTGGACCACGTGTCCGACCCGGAGGACATCGCCGAGGGGATCTGCCTGGGCGTGGACCGGCACGCCGCGGCGCTGGGCGGGACCTACAACCTGGCGGGGCCGGCCAACTTCCGCTACCTGGACCTGGCGGAGAACCTGGCCCGGGACCTGGGCGCGCCCTGGGGCGAGCGCCCCGGTCAAGGGCATCGAGCCCTACGAGCTGTCGATCGCGCGGGCGCGCCGGGTGCTGGGCTACGACCCGCAGTACCCCATCGAACGCATGCTGGCCAACGCGGTGCGCTACGTGAAAGGGCGTAGGCGGCTAGCGGCCATGGCAGTGCACGTCGAGGAGGTGGCGGGAGGCAAGGGATTCCGGGAGTTCCTGCGCCTGCCCGAGCGGCTGTACCGAGGCGATCCGGATTGGTCGCCGCCGCTGTGGGCCGACGAGCGCAAGACCTTCACCGCCGCCAACCCGGTGCTGGCGCACTCCGACTACCGGCTGCTGCTGGCGCGGCGGGACGGCAAGCCCGGCGGGGCGGGTGCTGGCCTACGTGGACCGCAGCTTCAACGCCTTCAACAAGAGCGCCACGGGTTTTTTCGGCTCCTTCGAGAGCGAGGACGCGGAGGCGGCCGACGCCCTGCTCGCGGAGGCGGAAGCCTGGCTGGCCGCGCGCGGCATGAACGCCGTGCGCGGCCCCATCAATCCCGTGTCCGAGTGCTGGGGGTTCCTGCTGCGGGGGCACGGCCGGCCGGCGACCTTCATGTCCCCGTACAACCCGCCGCGCTACAACGACTACGCGCAAGGCCGGGGCTACGCCAAGGTCAAGGACCTGCTGGTGTACGAGGCCGACGCCCTGGAGGGCTACCGCATCCCGCCGCGCTTCCTGGAGTTCCGGCGCCGCCTGCTGGAGCGCCGGCCCGGCCTGACGGTCCGCCGCCTGGAGCTGGAGGAAGCTGGAGCGCGAGGCCGAGGCCATCTGGCGCATCAGCAACGAGGCGGTGAGCGGCAACTGGGGCTACGTGCCCCTGGACCGGGAGGAGCTGGCCGGGGTGCTCCGCCAGCTGCAAGCCCATCGCCGACCCGGACGCCATCTGGGTGGTGGAGGACGCCGGGCAGGCGGTGGGCTACGCCCTGGGTTTCCCGGACCTCAACATCCTGCTGCGCCGCATCCGGGGGCGCCTCCTGCCCTTCGGCTTCCTGACCCTCCTGGCCGGGGTGCGCCGCCTGCGGGACTACCGGCTTTTCGGCCTGGCGGTTCTGCCCGCCTACCACGGCATGGGGCTGGACGTGCTGCTGTACGTGAGCCTGTTCGAGGCCCTGCAGCCGCGGGGGGTGCACCTGGAGGCCAACTACATCCTGGAGGACAACGCCCGCATCCGCAACGCCCTGGAAAAGCTGGACCTCGCCCAGACCAAGGTCTACCGGGTGTACGAAAAGAGGCTGTGATGGTGAGGATCATCGGCATCTCGGGCGGCTCGGGCTCCGGCAAGACCACCATCGTGCGCCAGATCGCGGAGGTCGTGCCGGACTTCGTCTGCCTGGCCCAGGACAGCTACTACAAGTCCGCCGAGTTCATGGACAACCAGAACATCACCGCCTTCAACTTCGACCACCCCTCCGCCTTCGACACGGACCTGATGGTCGAGCATCTGCGGGCGCTGAAGCGCGGCGAAGCGATCCGCGTCCCGGTCTACGACTTCGTGCACCACCGCCGCAGCGAGGAGACCGTGGAGGTGGTCCCTCGCGGCCTGGTGCTGTTCGAGGGGATCATGGTGTTCGTGGACCCGCGGGTGCGCGACCTGCTGGACCTGAAGCTGTACGTGGACACCCCGGACGACATCCGCTTCATCCGCCGCCTGCAGCGCGACATCACGGAGCGCGGCCGCACCCTGGAGTCGGTGGTCCGCCAGTACCTGGACGTGGTGCGGCCCGGTCACCTGGAGTTCATCGAGCCCACCAAGGCCTACGCCGACCTGATCATCCCGGAAGGCGGCAGCAACGAGAAGGCCCTGCAGGTGCTGGCTTCCTTCATGCAGGCCATCCGCTAGCCGGGGGCGGTCCGGACGGGGCCTCACGGCTCCCAGAAGTACGGCCCGCTCAGCGCGCCGATGCTCTGCCTGCCGGAGGCCGTGTAGACCTTGAAGCGGAAACCCCCGGCCAGCTGCGGGTGGGCGGCCAGGAGCTCGGCCACCGCCTGGCTGTTCCCCGGCAGCGGGCCGGATGGTCAGGTAGGCGCCCTTGGCGTCGTAGAGCCAGAGCTGCCGGGCGAGGCCCCTGCCCTGCACGCGGATCTCGCCGGCGCGCACCTCCACCCGCGGCACCAGGCGCTCCAGCTCCTCCCGGCCGACCGCCGGCAGGCTGCAGCGTCTGCTCCGTGGACTCCCCGCCCAGGTCCCTCAGCAGCAGGCGGTACTCCCCGGCCGGCAGCGGGGAGCCGTCGGGCATGCCCAGGCCGTTGCTGCCGATCCAGGGCTCCCCGGTCCCGCTCTTCTGCCAGCTGTCCGCGTCCAACCTCCAGAACAGCTCCTCCGGGTCGTTGATCAGGTACAGCTCGGCCAGGTCGTCGAAGCCATCCGGGTCGCTGGGCTTGATGAACAGGCTCACGGCGGTGTAGCGCGAGTCCAGCTCCCGATCGTCCACCAGGGTCACCTGCCAGAGCACGCGCAGGATCTCCGGGAGGCTTGCCGGCGCAGGAGGCCAGCAGGCCGGCGGCCAGAAGCGAGGCGGCCAGGAGGGCCGGCGCGGCCAGCCGCGCGCGGGCAGCTCGGCGCAGGGGGCGGGCCGCGGCTCGGCTCACAGCAGGCGCCCGTTGTCCTGGATGCGCTTTTCCAGATAGGCGCGGTCCAGGCCCAGCTCGCCGACCAGGTCCAGCACCTGCTGGCGCGAGAGCAGGTTCTGCTCGCAGTACAGGAAGGCCATGGCCTTCTCGGCGATGCAGGGGACCTCCAGGGAGTTGCGGAGAACTCGGCTCGGCGCCGCGGCCGTCCAGGTGGCGGGCCAGCTCGGAGCGCCCCATGTCGCCGGCCAGGCAGTCCAGCTCCCGCGCGCAGGGGCGCCAGGTCGCCGCCCGCGGCCTTCTCCCCCAGGGGCTTGAGGATCAGGAAGGTGTACTCCTTGCCCGGCAGGTAGTGGTGGGCGTCGCAGCGGGTGCAGTAGTTGGGCTCCCGGGGGTCGGTCTTGGTCTGGTCCCCGCCCACGATGATCAGGGGGTCGAAGTACAGCGCCGGGCACTCCTCCCCGCCCACCAGGTAGTAGCGGTAGGTGTACAGGGAGTCCTCCAGGCAGTCGGGGTGCTCGCAGAAGGCGGTGAGCGGGAACAGGTCCGTGGCCGTGTCCAGCAGCAGGCGCGAGGTGGCGTTGAACAGCTCGCGGCGGAAGTTGAGGATCAGGGTGGGGAAGATGAACACGGTGCCCCGGGCCTGGGAGTCGTTGGCCACCACGTAGGCCAGGCGCTCCTCGTAGAAGGAGGCCTCGTCGATGATCCAGGTGCCCACCTCCGGGCGGCGGGCCAGGATGGCCTCCAGCTCGAAGGAGTCGCGGATGTCCGCGATGTTCTCCCCGCAGCGCTCGAAGCCGTTGCGGTAGGGCAGGGCGTCGCGCGGGTACTGGGGGAAGCGCTCCCGGTCCAGCAGGGAGCGGATGAAGAACACCTTGCGGCGGTCCGCCCCCGCCGTGCTGGTCAGCGCGGCCACCCCGCCGGACTTGCGCAGCGCCACCAGGGAGTCGCGCCAGACGCGCGCCGAGTACTCGGTCTTGCCCGAGCCCATGGGTCCGATCACCAGGATGCGCCGCCCGCCGCGCCGGAAGTCGAAGTGGTTGAAGGCGGCGTGGAAGCGCAGGTCCGGGAAGCCCAGGACTTTCAGCAACTGTGTTTCCGGCTGCATGGCTTGGACCATAGTGCCACCGCGCACCCCCCGCGTCAACTCACAGCGCTAGCGGGTTGGAACCCGCTTTCGCGGGTATTGCCCTTCCCGGCGCGGTATTGTATAAAGATGCAGAGAGGTTCGATAAAAATGCAGTCAGGGCGCCGGGGGCGCAGCGCGCGGCTGGCCCGCCTGCGGCAGATCGTGGGCAGCGGCGGGGCCCACAGCCAGGAGGAGATTGCTCCGGCTGCTGCAGCAGGAGGGGTTCGAGGTGACCCAGGCCACGCTGTCGCGCGATCTGAAATACCTGAAGGCGGGCAAGGCGCCCGACGGGCAGGGGGGCTACCGGTACTCGCTGCCCGATCCCGACGACGGCCGGCTCGGACGGCCAGCCTGATCGAGGACTTCCGCCGGGGTTTCGTGGCCATCGAGTTCTCGGGCAACCAGGGGGTGATCAAGACCCTGCCCGGGCACGCCAGCTCCGTGGCCTTCGCCTGGACAACCTGCGCGTGCCGGGGGTGCTGGGCACCATCGCCGGGGACGACACCATCCTGGTCATCCCGCGCGACGGGGTGCGGCGCTCCGCCCTGGTCGGCCGCGCTGCGGGCCCGCATCCCGGGCCTGCGGGAGGGCCGGGAATGATCGCCGCCGTGCTGGGCGTCACCGGGTACACGGGGCAGCTGCTGGCCCGCCTGCTGGCCGCGCACCCCGAGGTGCGGCGCATCCTGCCGTGCTCCTCCTCGCGCGCCGGGGACAAGCCTGGCCGCCGTGGACCCGGGCCTGGCGGGGGCCGCGGCCAAGGCCGGGGAGAGGCTGCTCACCCTGGAGCAGGCCGTGGCCGGCAAGCCGGACGTGGTCTTCTCGGCGCTGCCGCATCTGGAAAGCGCCAAGCTCTGCGCCCCGTTCTTCGGCCGGGCGGTGGTGATCGACCTCTCGGCGGACTTCCGCCTGCGCGACCCGGAGGTCTTCCGGAAGGCCTACGGGCGAGCCGCCGGCGCGCCCGGACCTGCTGCCCGGGGCGGTCTACGGCCTGGCCGAGTGGCACACGGAGGCCATCCGCGGCAGCGACCTCATCGCCAACCCCGGCTGCTACCCCACGGCCACGCTGCTGCCCCTGCTGCCGCTTGCTGCGGGAGGGCCTGATCGAGGGCGAGTTCCACGTGGCCGCCCTGTCGGGCATCTCGGGGGCGGGGCGCAAGGTGACGTCCTGAGTACCTGTATTGCGAGACGCAGCGAGAACGCCGGCCCCTACAACCCCGGCAAGAGCCACCGCCACGTCTGCGAGATCGACGAGCAGCTGCGCCTGGTGTCGCCGGGGCCTCCGTGCTGTTCATCCCGCACCTGGCGCCCATGCGCAAGGGCATGTGCGTGACCACGGTGGCCTCCTTGAGCCCGGCGGCCCGCCGGCAGGCGGCAGCCGACCCCGCAGGGGCTGGAGGCCCGCGTGGGCGAGGCCTACCGGCGGGCCTACGGCGGCAGGCCGTTCATCGTCCTGCGCGGCGCGGCCCTGCCCGCCACCGCGGAGGTGCGCGGCTCCAACCGCTGCGACATCGGCTGGCGGCGCGAGGGGGAGCGGCTCCTGTTGTTCTCGGCCATCGACAATCTGATGAAAGGGGCCTCGGGGCAGGCGGTGCAGGACATGAACCTGCGCTTCGGCCTGCCGGAGACCGCCGGCTTGCCCCTGGCCAGCGAGATCTGAGCATGAGCCCGACCAGATTGGACAAGCCGGTGGTGGTGCTGAAGATCGGCGGCAAGGCGGCCGAAGAGGACGCCGCCCTGCGCGAGCTGGCCCTGGACCTCAAGGACCTGCAGCAGGCCGGGCGCTACCCGGTGCTGGTGCACGGGGGCGGGGCGGAGGTGTCCCGCATCAGCCGGGAGCTGGGCATCGAGCCGGTTGTTCCACGAAGGGGTGCGCGTCACCTCGCCGGAGGAGATGGACATCGTGGAGATGATCCTCTGCGGCAGGGTGGGCAAGCGCCTGGTGCGCCTGTTCCAGTCCTGCGGCCTGCCGGCGGTGGGCCTGAGCGGCGCCGACGGCAGGATCTTCACCGGGCGCAGCCTGGGCCGGATCCTGGAGCGCGAGACGCGCACGGGCAACGTCGAGCGGGTGGACCCGGGCCTGCTGGCGCTGCTGCTGGACGCGGGCTACTTTCCGGTGATCGCCTCCACCACCGCCGACGAGTCGGGGGTCGGGGTCAACATCAACGCCGACACGGTGGCCTTCGAGTTGAGTTGCGCCCTGGGCAGCTCCAGCCTGCTGTTCCTCTCCGACATCCCCGGCGTCCTGCGCGGGGGCAAGGTCTTGAGCAGCCTGGACCGGGCCGGGGTCCGGGAGGCGATCCGCGACGGCACGATCACGGGAGGCATGATCCCCAAGGCCACCGCTGCCCTGGAGGCTCTCAAAAGGGGCGTGGGCCGGGTGGTGATCGGCCAGTACGGCGGCAGGAGCTCCCTGGCCGCCCTGCTGGAGGGCGGCCTGGGAACGACTTTCGAGGAGTAAGAAATGGAGAACCGATCCGCGCTGGCCTCGGGCCACCCTCTGCCGAAGTGCTTCGCCGATCCGCTGCTGGTCATCCGCCGGGGCAGGGGGGTGCGCCTGCAGGACCGCGCGGGGCGCTGGTACCTGGACTTCAGCGGGGGCATCGCCGTGAACGCCCTGGGCTACGGGAGAGCCGACCTGGCCCGCATGGCCTACCGGCAGATGCGCAGGCTCACGCACATCTCCAACTTGTACACCAGCGAGCCGCTGCTGGAGCTGGGGGCCAAGATGCTGGCCTCCGGAGGCTTCGCCGCCGTGCAGTTTCTGTCCAGCGGCTCGGAAGCCAACGAAACGGCCCTCAAGTACGCCCGGCTGTACTCCCTGCGGCGCAAGGGCGAGGGCTGCCACCGCCTGCTGTGCTTCACGGGGGCCTTCCACGGCCGCACGCTGGGCGCGGTGTCCATGACTCCCACGGCCAAGTACCAGGACCCATTCCGGCCTCTGCTGCCGGGCGTGGAGGTCGCCCCGTACAATGACGGCCCCGCTCTGGAGCGCCTGCTGGACCGCACCTTCGCCGGGGTGATCGCTGAGGTGGTCCAGGGGGAGGGCGGCCTGGCCTGCATGAGCCCGGAGTTCGCCCGGACCCTGAACCGCCTGTGCCGGCAGCACGACGTGATCCTGATCGCCGACGAGGTGCAGACCGGCCTGGGGCGCACGGGGGCGCTGTTCGCCTCCCGGGCGCTGGGGCTGGAGCCGGACATCATCACCCTGGCCAAGCCGCTGGCCGGCGGTCTGCCCCTGGCCGCGACCCTGATCCCGGCCAAGGTCAACGACCTGATCCACCTGGGGGAGCACGGCACGACCTTCGGCGGCGGGCCGGTCACCACGGCCGTGGCCTCCCAGGTCTGGGACCTGGTGAGCTCCCCGGCTTCCTGGCCGGGGTGCGGGACAAGGGCGACTACCTGCGCGGGAGGCTGGAACGGCTGGCCGGCTCCTACCCGTTTCTGGGCGGGGTGCGCGGGCGCGGCCTGCTGCTGGGGCTGGAAGTGAAGCTGGAGTCCCTGCCGGCCCGCCCGGCTGCGCCCGCGGCGAAGCCCGGCCCGGCGCGCAGCCCGGCCCGGCGCCGACCCCATGGGCGACCTGCTGGCCGTCTGCCAGGCCCAGGGCCTGCTGATCCTGCGCGCCGGGGTCAACGTGCTGCGCTTCGCCCCGCCGCTGGTGATCACCAAGAAGGAAATCGACGAAGGCGTGGCGCTGCTGGAGCGCGCTCTGCGGCAATACGCGTCCAACGGAGGAAGCAAATGAGCAACGACGGCATCAAGAAGATCGTGCTGGCCTATTCGGGGGGACTGGACACCTCGATCATCATCCCCTGGCTCAAGGAGAACTACCCGGGCGCCGAGGTGGTGGCCGTCTGCACCAACGTGGGGCAGGAGGAAGACCTGAGCGGCCTGGAGAGGAAGGCCCTGGCTTCCGGCGCCTCCAAGCTGTACCTGCTGGACGTGCGCGAGGAGTTCGTCAAGGACTTCCTGTTCCCGATTTTGCGCGCCGGGGCCATCTACGAGGACAAGTATCTGCTGGGAACCTCCATCGCCCGGCCCCTGCAGGCCAAGCACCAGGTGGAGGTGGCCCTGAAGGAGCGCGCTGACGCGGTGGCCCATGGCTGCACCGGGAAGGGCAACGACCAGGTGCGCTTCGAGCTGGCCTACAAGGCCCTGGCCCCGCACCTGAAGGTGATCGCCCCCTGGCGGCTGTGGGACATCCGCTCCCGCGAGGAGGCCATCGACTACGCGAAGAGCCACAATGTGGACCTGGGCAAGATCACCAAGGAAAAGATCTACTCTCGCGACGGCAACCTCTGGCACCTCAGCCACGAGGGCGGGGAGCTGGAAGACCCCTGGAATCGGCCGGTGGAGGACATGTTCCAGCTCAGCAAGTCGCCCAAGGACGCGCCGGACCGGGAAACCGAGCTGACCGTGGATTTCGAGAAGGGCTTCCCGACGGGCCTGAACGGGAAAAAGCTCCCGCCCCTGGCCATCGTCGAAGAGTGCAACCGCCTGGGGGCCGAGAACGGCATCGGCCGCGCGGACCTGGTGGAGACGCGCCAGGTGGGCATGAAGAGCCGCGGGGTCTACGAGACCCCAGGCGGGACGATCCTGTTCACCGCCCACCGCGAGCTGGAGATGATGACCCTGGACGCGGACGCCCTGCACTTCAAGCGCCAGATGGCCCTGCGTTACTCCGAACTGGTCTACGGGGGCAAGTGGTTCACCCCGCTGCGCGAGTCCCTGGAGGCCTTCATGGCCAAGGTCTCGGAGTTCACCACCGGCTCGGTGCGCCTGGTGCTGTACAAGGGCAACCTGATCGTGGCCGGCAGGCGCTCCCCGTATTCCTTGTACCTGCAGGACCTGGCCTCCTTCGGGGCCAGCTCCTACGACCACCACGACGCCACCGGCTTCATCAACCTGTACGGCCTGGCCACCGGCGTGGCAGCCATCGTGCACCGTGGGGTGAAAAAGGAGACCGGGCAGGTGCCCGAGATCGAGGAGATGGCCGGCTTCCACCGGGAATAAGGCGGGTTTGCCGGGTGCCGGCGTCTCGTATTAACTTCCCCGCATGAAGAAGTACCCGCTGCTGTGGTTCTTCGTGCTCACCTTCGGCATCACCTGGGGCCTGGCCGTGATCCTTTTCGCCTTCCCCGACTTCGTGCGGCGGGTGACCGGCGAGATGTCGGCCGCCAACCCGCTGTTCATCCTGGCGGTCTGGGGGCCGAACCTGGCGGCCGTTATCGTGACCGCGGCCATCAGCGGCGGGGCGGGGGTGCTGGCGCTGCTCCAGCGCGTGATCCGTTTCCGGGTCGGGGTGATCTGGTACGTGCTGGCCCTGTTCCTGGTGCCCGCCGCCGGGGTCCTGATCCGCCTGGCCTCGGGACAGACTTTCGTGCTAACCACCCTCCCGGGGCTCGGGATGGCCGCCACCTTGGGGGTGCTGTTGGTCACGGGCACTTTGGGGGAGGAGGTGGGCTGGCGCGGCTTCGCCCTGCCGCGCCTCCTGGCTCGCTTCAGCCCGATCGCGGCCAGCCTGCTGCTGGGCGCGGTGTGGGGCATCTGGCACCTGCCGTCGTTCTTCGTGAGCGGCCTGCCCCAGGCCGGCCTGCAGATTCCGGTTTTCCTGCTGGGCGCCCTGTCGCTGTCCGTAATCGCCACCTGGATCGTGATCCACGCCCGGGGCAGCGTGTTCCTGAGCATGCTCCTGCACTTCAGCGTGAACTTCACCCTGAACGTGCTGGGGGTGAAGCTGCTGCAGGTGGGGCTGTTCCAGACGGCGGCGGCCCTGGTCCTGCTGGCCGTCTACGGGCCGCGCCTGGCCCGGAGGGCGAAGGTCGAGATTTAACGGTCCTCCAGGCGGTACTTCTCGCGCAGGGCGTAAAACAGGCCCTCGATCAGCGGGCTGGAGGGGCCACCGATCTTCGCGTCCACCAGGATGTCGCCCCGGTCCCGGGACAGCACCGTGTACAGCTGCCGCAGGGCCGCGCTCTTGCTCTCCGCCCCGTAGCAGATGCGCACCAGGCGCTTGATCTCGTCCAGGGCCATTACCTTGCGCGTGCCGCCCAGGGACAGGAAGAAGGCCTTGCGGTCCTCCGACTCCTCGATGCCCACGGAGGCCGCCCCGAGCGGGGCCGTCCTGCCCAGTGACTTGCGGGCGGCCCGGTTTTTGCGGTCCAGCTCGGCCAGCTCGGTGTTGATGCGCTGCACCTGGGCGTTGTGAATCAGCACGTGGGCCTGGTTCAGCAGGAAGGCCAGGCCGTCCTCGTCGATCTGGCCGATGGCCTCCTGAAGCTCCTCTTCCAGCATCGCCCGTTTCTCGGTCGCGGCAGCGCGGGCTACCGCCCCCTTGCGCGCGCGGCCCCGGACCGTCCCCCTGGCTGCCTTGCCGGCCTGCTTCCCGCCCTTCTGCTTTCCCATCCCTTTTCCAACCTTTCAGCCCATGGGCTGGGCTTCCTTTTCCAGTCTGCTCAACTCGGCGGTGACGCCCAGCTCCGCCGCCCAGCGCCGAAGGTAGGACTTGTCCAGGCGGCTGTGCTGCAGCTCGTAGACGCCCAGGGCGTCCTCGGCCTGTTTCTGCCTCAGCCCCGAGCGGGCGCCCCAGTACAGCTTGACCAGGATGGTATCCTCCGGCGAGGACACCGTCAGGCGCAGGCCCTGGAACTCCTCGACGTACCTCCGGGCGAAGCGGGAGCGGTCGAACGGCGACTCGCTGGCCGGCCAGAAGTCCGCCCGGCCGCCGCTGGCCAGGTCCAGCAGGGTGAAGGACTCCCCGCGAGCGATCGCCTGCAGGGCGGCCTGCTCGTCCAGCTCGAACTCCGGGGGCGGGAAGGCCAGCTTCAGCTCGCGGACGCCGACGGCCCCCAGGCGCGCCACCAGGTCCAGGTTCCCGATGGCGCGGGGGGTGCCCTGCAGGCTGGAGGCGAAGGAGCCGGTGAGCATATAGGACGCGCCGGTCCGTTCCAGGGTGCCGACCAGGCGGCTCAACAGTTCCTGCTCGCGCATTGTTCTACTGAGGATAGCACGCGGGCCAAGATTGACAAACAGGCGGCCGGGCAATACGTTCTCAGGGACGACGACGCAGATCCACAGGAGGGTTTCGATGGCTGGCAAGGCTCAATTCCGTTTCTCCTTCGGTCCCTGGAACATTCACGACGGCGCTGACGTGTTCGGGCCGCCCGTGCGCCGCAAGATGGAGTTCGCCCAGAAGCTCAAGCTGTACAAGAAGATGGGCTTCGACGGGGTGCAGTTCCACGACGACGACGCGGTGGCCAGCGTGGAGGTCCCGCACGCCCAGATGCTCAAGGAAGCGCAGGAGACCCGCAAGGCGCTGGAGGGGGAGGGCTTAGTCGCGGAGTTCGTGGCCCCGCGTCTGTGGGAGCACCCCCTGACGGTGGACGGGGGCTACACGGCCAACGACCCGAAGGCCCGTCAGTACGCCCTGGAGCGCTCCAAGAAGGCCATCGATATTGCCAAGGTTTTGGGCACGCCCAACATCGTGCTCTGGCCGGCGCGGGAGGGCTTCTACGTCAACGAGTCCAAGGACCACCGCCTGGCCGCCGAGCGTTTCGTGCAGGCCGTCGACGCCATGCTGGCCTACGACAAGGGCATCCGCATTCTCGGGGAGATGAAGCCCAACGAGCCGATGGACCACGCCTACCTGCCCACCACGGGGCATTTCCTGTCCATCTGCTACCTGAGCTCCGACCCCTCCCGCGTCGGGGTGCTGATCGAGACCGCGCACGCCCTGCTGGCCGGCCTGGACCCGGCCAGCGAGATGGCCTTCGCCCTGTACCACAAGAAGCTGTGGAGCGTGCACCTCAACGACCAGAACGGGCTGAAGTTCGACGAGGACCGCATCTTCGGGGCCATGAACCTGAAACGGGCCTTCGACCAGGTGATGGTGCTCTTCGACAACGATTACGGCGCGAACGGGGAGTTCGTGGGCCTGGACGTGAAGGCCCTGCGCACGCAAAGCGACGAGGTGGCCACCCATCACCTGGCGCACAGCCGGGAGATCTTTCTGATGCTGCTGGAGGTAGTCAAGAGGATCGACCGCCGCCGCCTGGAGGAGCTGCGCGCCGCCCGCAACTACGAGGACCTGGAGCTGTTCGTCATCAAAGCTCTGATGGGTAAAGGTTGAGCAGGAAGCGGCGCAGGGGCTGCTGGAGCAGACGGCCCGCAAGGGATACGCGATCATGCACGTGCGCGAAAACGGACGCATCGAGTTCGAGTTCCCGGAGTTCCATTGACACGGGGAAAAAGCGCGTGATAGACTCGCCCTCGTTCCCCGACGGGCTGTAGCGCAGATGGTTAGCGTACAAGACTGGGGGTGCTAGGGGTCGGCGGTTCGAGTCCGCCCAGCCCGAATTCAGCCGATAACGCGAATGCAGGACCTGGTCGCTCGCAAGGCGCAGTTGCGCAAAGCCATCCGCTGCCTCCTGGACGGCCGGGAGGAGTCGGAGGTCATGACCCGCAGCCGCCTGGTGCAGGAACGCCTGTTCGCCACCGACTGGTGGCGCCGGGCCCGCTGGGTGTTCGTCTACATCGCCATGTCCGTGGAGGTGGACACCACGCCCATCGTGACCCGGGCCTACCGGGAGGGCAGGGAGGTGGCCATCCCCCGCATCGAGGGGGAGGAGATCACCTTCTACCGCTACGAGGGGCGCACCCGGGGGCTGATCCCCAACCAGTTCGGGATCCTGGAGCCGGACCCGCAGTGGCTGCCGGTCGAGCCGCGGGAGCTGGCCGAGGGGCCGCTGCTGATCCTGGCCCCGGGCCTGGCCTTCGACCGCGGCCTGAGGCGCATCGGCAGGGGCAAGGGCTACTACGATCGCTTCCTGGCCCGCGCCCGCTCCGGCGCCCAGGAGTGCCTGGTGGTGGGCCTGGCTCTGGCGGAGCAGGTGGTGGAGGAGGTGCCCGTCGGGCCCCTGGACCAGCTTCTGGACGGGCTGGTCACCGACCGGGAGCTGATCGGCCGGCCTTGATCGCGACTGCCGATCGTAGGTATCTTATCAACATAAGGAAGAGAAATGGGAATCATCAAGTCGGCCTTAGAGATCGCGCTGGAACGCACCCAGGGAGTGGAGGCGGACAAGGAGGCCCTGGAAGCCAGCCGCTTCGTCATTGAAGGCAAGAAGGCGGTTTCCCGCTTCCTGGCCGAGGACGGAGTGGACCTGAAGGCCCTGCTGGCCGGCTACCAGGGCAAGGAGGCCGGCTGGGTGCGCGAGGGGGTGTTCCAGGCCCTGAGCGCCAACGTGCGCCTGCCGTTCGACGAGATGGCCCTCTTGGGCGCAAAAAAGGCCGGCAAGGGCTTCGCGGCCCTGGCCTCCGACCCCAAGAAGCTGGCCCGCCTCTCGACCCAGATGGAGCAGTTCCTGGAGGATTACCTGGCCGAGCGCCGGCGCCTGGTGGAGGCCGTGGAGAAGAAGTACGCCCCGGTCCTGCGCCAGAAGGAAGAGGAGATGAGCCGGCAGATGGGGCAGCGGGTGCGCATCGACCCGGCTATGGATCCCCAGTTCCAGAAGCTGCTGCGCGACAACATGGCCCTGCTGGAAGAGCGCTACACCGAGGTGCTGGAACAGGTGCGCCAGGAGCTGCGCAAGCTCTGCGAGCAGTAGCTCCTTATTCCCCCTTCTCGTACGGGATGCCGTCCGCCGCCGGCGCCCGCGATTTGCCCCTCACCGCCACCAGCACCACGATGGCCAGCACGTAGGGCAGCATCTGCACGAACTGGCTGGGGATAGGGATGCTGGTCTCGAACATGATCCGGAAGGTGTCGGCGTAGCCGAACAGCAGGGCCGCCAGCACCGCGTACACCGGGTGCCAGCGCCCGAAGATCAGGGCGGCCAGCGCGATGTAGCCGCGTCCCCCGGTCATGCCGTTCACCCATTTGGAGGGGTACAGCACCATGGCCGCCAGGCCGCACATCACCCCGGACATGATCACCCCGACGTAGCGCAAGGAGTGCACGTTGATCCCCAGGGTGTCGGCCGCCTCCGGGTTCTCGCCCACCGTGCGCAGGCGCAGCCCGAACACGGTCTTGTAGAGCACGAACCAGCAGATCGCCACCACGGGGATCAGCACGAAGGCGAAAGAGTTGATGTGCAGCAGCGTGGGGAACATGTAGGAGTTGGCGGCCGACTGGGTCTCCTGCGCGAACACCTTCTGGGACAGGAAGCGCCCCACCCCCACTGCCAGGGTGTTCAGCGCCACCCCGGAGACGATCTGGTTGACCCGGAAGGTGACCGTGGCCACGGCGTGCATCAGGCTCATCAGCACGCCGGAGGCGACGGCGAAGGCCAGGCCCATCCATACCGAGTGGAAGGCGATCGAGCCCCACACCACGGTGAAGGCCGTCACGCTCAGGAAGCCCTCCAGGGCAATGTTCACCACCCCGCTTTTCTCGCAGAACACGGCGCCCAGGGCGCAGAAGGCGATCGGGGCGGACATCTCCAGGCCCCGGAACAGGAAATCCAGGAGGGTCGGGAAAAACATTTCAGGCAGCCTCCTTCTTGCGCAGGGCCCGGATGTAGCGGCTGGTGATCTCGTTGATCACCACGATGAACAGGATCATCAGCCCGGTGATCACGTAGATGATGGCGTTGGGCACCGCGGTGTACAGCTGCAGGCCGTAGCCGGCCTGCTTGAGGAAGGCGAACAGCATCGCGGAGAAGATCACCCCGACCGGGGAGTTGCGGCCGATCAGGGCGATGGCGATGCCGTCGAAGCCCAGGCCGGAGGCGATCTCGAAGGTGTAGACGCCGCGGATGGCGAAGATCTCCTGCAGCCCGATGAGGCCGGCGAGGGCGCCGCTGGCCAGGAAGGTGATCAGCTGCACCCGCTTGACCCGGATGCCGGCGTACTGGGAGACCTCCAGGGAGGTGCCGATCGCGCGGATCTCGAAGCCCAGGCGCAGGCGGAAGAGCAGGAACCAGACCAGGAAGCCCATGACGATGGCCACGATCAGGCTGTAGTCCAGGTAGACGTGGTCGGGCACATTCAAGCCGAGGGCGTTGAACCAGTGGTTGAGCTTGCCGAACAGGGCCGTGGGCTGGATCTTGAGGGTCTGCGGCTCCAGGCTCTTCTCCCCGCGCCCGGACAGGGGACCGTTGACCAGGAAGTTGACCAGGGCCGCAGCGATGTTGTTGAACATGATCGTGGTGATGACCTCGTGGATGCCCATGCGCATCTTGAGCACCGCCGGGATGGCCGCCCACAGCGCGCCGCCGATCATGGAGGCGATCACCACGAGCGGCAGGTGCAGGTAGGCGGGCAATTTAAGATAAATGCCGGCCATCGCGCCCACCAGGCCGCCGATGAAGTACTGGCCTTCCACGCCGATGTTGAAGACGTTGGCCTGAAAGGCCATGGCCACGGCCAGACCGGCGAGGAACAGCGGGATGGCCAGCGAGAAGATGGTGGCCAGGCGCGAGCGTTGGCCAGCGTGAACTGGTAGATGGCGTTCAGGGTCTTGCCGGGCATCTCCCCGATGGCCATGGCGATCAGCAGCAGCACCACGATCGAAGCCAGGAACCCCAGGATGGGCGACAGGGCTTCCAGCACCCGGTACTTGCTCTTGGTCCTACGCACTTTGCCTCTCCCCGGTCATGTACAGACCGACCTGTTCCTTGGTGGCTTCCCCCTGGGCGAACTCGCGGATGATCCGGCCCTTGAAGATGACGCCGATGCGGTCCGAGAGCGACAGGATCTCGTCCAGGTCCGCGGACACCAGGAGCACCGCCTTGCCGCGCGAGCGCGCCGCCACCAGCTGCTGGTAGATGAACTCGGTGGCGCCCACGTCCACCCCGCGGGTGGGCTGTGAGGCCACCAGCAGGATGGGATCGAAGCGCATCTCCCGGGCCACGATCACCTTCTGCTGGTTTCCCCCCGACAGGGCGTTGCGCCGGGGTGAGCTCGCTGGGGGTGCGGATGTCGAAGCTGGCGATGCTCTCGCGGGCATAGGACCTGACCTTGGCGGAGTCCACCACCGATCCCCGCACGAAGGGGCTGCAGGTGGTGCCGCCCCAGGACCAGGTTCTCCGCCAGGCTGAAGGGCAGGAGCAGCCCGTAGCGGTGGCGATCCTCCGGGATGTGCCCGATGCCCCGGTCCCGCCGGGTGCGCACGTCCCAGGAAAGGACGCTGACGCCCTCCAGAGCCACGTCGCCGGACTCCAGGCGCACCTGCTCGGTGATGGCCCGGACCAGCTCGCTCTGCCCGTTGCCCTCCACCCCGGCCAGGCCGTAGATCTCCCCGGCATGCACCTGGAGGCTCACGCCGTCGAGCACCAGGTTGCCGCGCGGCGAGCGCTGGCGCAAGCCCTTCACCTCCAGGATCACCTTCCCCGGGGAGCGGCGGCGGCCTTTTCCACGTGCAGGAACACGGGCTTGCCGACCATGAGCTCGGCGATGAGGGGCTTGGAAGCCTCGGCGCGCTGCAGGGTGTTCACCACCTGGCCCCGGCGGATCACGGTGATGCGGTCGGCGATCTCCAGCACCTCGTCCAGCTTGTGGCTGATGAAGATCAGGCCCTTGCCCTGGTCGCGCATCATGCGGAAGGTCTTGAACAGCTCCACGACCTCCTGCGGGGTGAGCACGGCGGTGGGCTCGTCGAAGACCAGGACCTCCGCGCCGCGGTAGAGGACCTTGAGGATCTCCACGCGCTGCTGCAGCCCCACGGGCAGGTCCTCCACCCGGGCGGACGAGGTCCACGGGCAGGCCGTTGCGGGTCATGATCTCGGCGATCTCCCGCGCCGGCTCCTCCAGGCGCAGCACCCCGGCGGTCTGGCTCTCCTTGCCCAGGACGATGTTCTCCAGCACGGTGAAGGGCGGCACCAGCATGAAGTGCTGGTGCACCATGCCGATGCCCCGGGCGATGGCGTCCCGCGGGTTCTTGATGCTCACCGCCTCGTCCCGCAGGCGGATGGTGCCGGCAGTCCGGCCGGTACAGGCCGTAGAGGATCTTCATCAGCGTGGTCTTGCCCGCGCCGTTCTCGCCCACCAGGGCGTGGATCTCGCCGGGGGCGAGGTCGAAGGTAACCTGGTCGTTGGCCCGCACCCCCGGGAACACCTTGGTGATCCCGTCCATTTTCAACAGCGTCATGGGAGTCCTTTCGGTCGGAGCGCGAAAAAAGCGGGACGCCGAAACGTCCCGCTTTCTTGCCAGATGTTGCCGAAGGCCAGCCTCCGTCAGAAGGCCGTCTTGGCCCAGGCGGCCACCTTGGCGTCGTCGTCCGGCACAGTGATCTCGCCCGCGATGATTTTCTTTTTCAGCTCCTCCAGCTTCGCCGTAATCGGCTCCAGCTTGGCCTTGTTGTAGTCGTTGAGGGCGTAACCCACCCCGTCGTTCTTCAGGCTGAAGGTGACGTAGCCGCCCGCGTTCTTGCCGGTCTCGATCAGCTCCTTGCCGGTCAGGAACACGGCGTTGTCCACCCGCTTGAGCATGGAGGTCACGATGAACTCGGACATCTTCTTCTCCTCCTCGCTCTTGGAGGTGGCGTAGATCAGGCCCTGGTCGGAGTCCACGCCGATGGCCAGCTTGCCCATGTCCTTGGCCGCCTTGAACAGGCCCGCCCCGGTGCCGCCGGAGGCGTGGTAGACGATCGAGGCGCCCTGCTTGAAGAAGTTCACGGCGATGCTCTCGCCGGTCTTGGGATCGTTGAAGGCCGTGGGATCCTTGCCCGCGTACTGCCCCAGGATCATGCCCGGCTTCCTCAAGGCGGGATTCACGTACATGGCCCCGGCGATGAACCCGCCCTGGAACTTGTGGATCAGAGGAATGTCCATGCCGCCCAGGAAGCCGACCTTGCCGTTCTTGTTGAGCAGGCCGCTCACCGCGCCCATCAGGAAGGAGCCTTCGTGCTCGGCGAAGCCCAGGCAGGTGATGTTGCTGGACTCGCTCAGGTCGGGAATGTAGCCGTCGATGATCCCGAAGTGGATGCTGGGGAAATCCTTGGCCACCTTGGCCAGGGAGTCGGAGTACAGGAAGCCCACCCCGATGATCAGGTTGTAGCCGTCCTCGGCCATGGCCCTCAGGATCTGCTCGCGGTCCTGGCCGCCGCTCTTGGGCTCCAGGTACTTCAGCTCGACGTCCTTGCCCAAATCGACGTTGCTCGGGTCATCCTTGATGTAGCCCTTGAACTGCTTGGCCAGCAGGACCAGCCCGTTGTAGGCCGAGTCGTTGAAGGATTGGTCCCCGCGGCCGCCCACGTCGAAGCAGATGCCGATCTTGTACTTCGGCCCAGCCGGCGCCACTTCCTTCTTCTTGCAGCCCGTCAGAACGGAGAAAAGCAGCAGGACGGCAATGAGCATGAGCGCAACTCTTTTCATTCCACCCTCCTTAAGATTGATTTTGCTTTGAAGTCTAAATCCGGGGCGGGGGGAAGTCAAGTCAACAGGCGCAGGAAGTCCGCTTCCTGGACGATCTGGATGCCCAGCTCCCGGGCCTTAGCCAGCTTGCTGCCCGGGTTCTCCCCGCTCAATAGATGTGTGGTTTTGGCGGTGACCGAGGCGCTCACCTTTCCGCCCCGCTTCTTCACTTCCTCCATGGCCAACTCCCGGGGCTTGAAGCGCTGAAAGCTGCCGGTCACGCACCAGACCTGCCCTCGAAACGGGCCGCCGGCCGGGGCCTTGCGGGCCTTCTCGCGCATGACCAGGCCGGCCCGCCGCAGGGCTTCAATGCGCCGCCGCACCTCGGGGCGGGACAGCTCGCGCAGCAGGGTTTCCGCCGTGCGCTCGCCGATGCCGTGGATACTCAACAGCGGCGCCGGGTCGCCCTGGTCGGCCAGCTGGAGCAGGGAGTCGATGTCGCACAGGCCGGCGTCGCAGAGAAGCTCGGCCACCTTCTGCCCCAACTCCGGGATGCCCAGGGCCACCAGCACCCGCCGGTAGGGGCGGCCCTTGCTGGCGGCGATGCCGGCCCGGATCAGCTCGACCTTCTTCTCCCCGAAGCCGGGCAGTTCCAACAGGTCGCCGGGGTCGAAGGAGTACAAGTCCTGCACGTCGCGCACCAGCCCCTGCCGGATCAGGGTTTCCAGGGTTTCCGGGCCGACGCCCTCGACGTCCATCTGGTCGCGGGCCACGAAGAAGCGCAGACGGCCGCTGACCTGGTCCGGGCAGTCCGGGTTGGGGCAGAAGTGATGCGCGCCCTGGACCACCAGGCCGGTCCGGCAGGAGGGGCAGGAGGGGGGCATTTTCCAGGTGGAGTTGCCCAGCTCGTTCTTCTCGATCACCCGCTCCACCGCCGGGATCACGTCCCCCCGCTTGGAGATGCTCACCCGGTCGCCGATGGCCAGCTCCAGCAGGTCGACGTAGTCCTGGTTGTGGAGAGTGGCGTTGGCGATCGTGGAGCCGGAGAGCTTCACCGGCCGGATGCGGGCCACGGGGGTGATCCTCCCCGTGCGCCCGACCTGCACCTCGATGCGCTCCACGACCGACTCGGCCTCGGGAGCCTCGAACTTGAAGGCCAGAGCCCAGCGCGGGTGATGCCCGGTGAAGCCCAGAGCCTCGCGCACCGGAAGCTCGTTGACCTTGACCACCAGCCCGTCGATGTCGTAGGGCAGGCCGGCTCGCTCGCGGCGGGACTGCTCCAGGTAGCTCTCCAGCTCCTCGAAGCCCCCGACCCGCCAGCGCGGGTGCCGCTCCTTCAGGCCGGCCTGGTCCTCCGGGTCGGCGAAAATGCCCGTGCGCGGGTTGCACTTGAAGCCCAGCTCCTCCAGCTGCTCCAGAATATTCAGGTGCGTCTCCGGCGGCCGCACGAAGTGCCCCTCGTACACAAAGATGTCCAGCGGCACCGCGGCCACCTCGGAGCTCTTCACCCTGCGCAGCGTGCCCGCGGCCAGGTTGCGCGGGTTGGCGTAAGGAGTTTCCATCCGGGCGTTGATGGAGTCGAACAGGGGCCGGGGCAGGAAGATCTCGCCGCGCACCGCCACCGTGACCGGCCGGGCCAGGCGCAGGGGAACCGCGCCGATGGTCCGCACGTTGCCCGTAACGTCGTTGCCCACCAGCCCGTTGCCGCGGGTCACGGCCCGGGCCAGAAGCCCCTTCTCGTAGTACAGGACGATGGAGGAGCCGTCGATCTTCTCCTCCGCGACGAACGAAAGGCGCCGGCCGCCGGCCTTCTGGCATTTCTGGATCCAGGTGGCGAGCTCCGCGGCGGCATAGGCCTTGTCCAGGCTCAGCACCGGGACGCTGTGGGGCACTTCGGGCAGCTCCTGGGTCAGGTCGCTGCCCACCCGCCTCGTAGGGGAATCCTCGCTGGCCAGCGCAGGGTGCAGCTTCTCCAACTCCAGGAGGCGGTCGAACAGCCGGTCGTATTCCCGGTCGCTCACCGACGGGCGGGCCAGCACGTAGTACTCGTGCTGGTAGCGCCGCAGCAGCTCGCGGAGGCGCTCCGCCTCCCGCCTGGGGTTATTCGACGTACTGGACGAAGGCATCCCGGAAGCCGCGGGCCCGGAACTGATACAGCAGGGTCCCGCTCTCGTCGCGGTTCAGCGGCCCGATGAGCACCTTGTACAGCGGGGCCACGCCGGGGGGGGAGGGGAGGATCTCCACCGTATAGCGGGCGTAGGTGGAGATCTGGCTCGCCAGCTTCTCCGCCAGACCGCGCGTGGAATAGGCGCCCAGCTGCAGGTAGAAGGATTTCCGCACCAGGGCCGAAGAGGCCGCCATGGGTTCCTCCCCGGCGGTGGAGGGCAGCACGGCAATGGCGGGCGCTTCCACCTCGGGAGACGGTTCGATAGCGACCTCGGGGGCCGGTGCTGCAATAGCGGGCTCAGTCCCGACCTCGGGGGCCGGTTCGAGAGCCGCCTCGGGCGCCGCGCTCACCTCCGGCGTCGCTTCGGGCACAGGTTCGAGGGCAACCTCGGGCGCGGCGCGACCTCAGGCGGCGCCTCGGGCGCCGGCTCGAGGGCGACCTCGGGCGCTGGCTCGAGCGCGACCTCAGGGGTCGGTTCGAGGGCGGCCTCGGGCGCCGCGACCGCGGGTTCCGCGGGCGCCACGGCAGCGGGCGCCGCCGCAATAGCGGGCTCAGGCGCGGTGCGGGTTCCGCAGCGGCCTCGGCCTGTTCTTCGGCCGCAGGCTGCTCCGGCGGTTGGAACAGGCGCTTCTGGGGAATACGCGATGCCAGCTCTTCCAGCCGGCGCTCCTCCGGGCGGGCCGCTTCGGGAGGGGCCGTGGGTGCAGCAGGGGCTGCTGCAATACCGGGCTCACCCTCGGCGCCGGGGGCGACCGCCTCCGGCGGCAGCTCCTGCGCCGCAAGAGCGGGCTCGCTCGCCGGCGCGCCGGCCGGCGGGGCAATCGGCAACGCCCCCACCTCGGGAGTTTCCGGAGCCGCCTCCGCAGCCGGTGGCTGCGGCGCGGGGGCTTCGGGGGGAGCCGAAGCGAGTGGCGCGGCAGGCGCCGCCGGCGGCAGCTCCGAAACCGCCGGCTGGTCCGGCGGCTGAGGTGCGGGGGCTTCCGTCACGGCAGGCGCCGGCGGTGGTGAGACAGCAGCCGCGACGGCAGGCGGGGGGGTGGTCTCTGCAGGGGTCGTCGGGGCGAGTGCCGCTTCAGGCGCGGCGACAGGCGCCGCCGGGGGTGCACTCGCGGCGGGCGCCGGCTTGGACACCTCGGGCGGCACGGCCGCGGCGGGATTCACGTCCTGGTCAGGGCTGGCGGTCGGCTCGCGGGAGCCGGGCCGGGCGGTGTCGATGGAGGCGATAAGCACCCGGGCCTTGACCCGGATCACCTCGGAGGAGGGCAGACCGAGCACGGCGGCGGCCTGCTCGGAGAGCAGGAGGAACACGGTGCCCCTCCCGTTGATCCTCTCCACGACGGTCACCTGCACCGCCCTGCCGTTCTGGGGGTTCTCCACCTGCAGCAGCGTGCCCTGGGCAAAAGAGTCCGAGGCCGCGAAAAGACCGGCGGAAGCGAACTGGCCCTGGCGAACCACCGCCGCGTTGCCTTCCCAGCTGGAGTCCTGCGCCGCCGTTGGTGAGGCCGGCAGCAGCACGAGCGTCAGGAACAGGAGCAGCAGCCCCCGGGCAGGCAGGCGCTGTAGCGGCATGACGATCACCCCTCTTCCTGTTTCATCGGCCAAAAGGGCCCCCCTAATGACTCTAATTGCATTATAGTAAGGAATTGGCCGATCAGCTACCGCCCGGCGGCGATGCGCTGCAGCTCGCCGGCCGCCAGCTCGCCCGCGCGGAGCAGCAGCGCCTCGTAGGGCAGCTCCTCCTCCCGATCCCGGTTGTCCAGTTCCAGCCCCCCCTCCCCGAGCAGGGCCCCGTCCAGGGGATCCCAGAGCTGGAACCTCGCCTCCAGGGCGAAGGCGGGCGGGCGGCCGTCCTCCGCGGCCAGGGAGCGGGCCGCCACGCGGATCGTGGCCAGGTAGTGGGCCCCTCCCTGGAGGGCGATTTCCAGGGGCTCGCGGAACTGCAGGTTCTGCCAGTCCGCCTGAGGGCGGTATGGGCCGCAGTCGAAGGTCACCTGACCCGACTCAAACATCGCGGACATCAGCCCCTCCAGCACGGCCGGCGGTGAAGGATCCGCCGCCCCGTCCAGAATGGTTTCCACCAGCAGCATGTAGGTCTCGGCGGGCAGGACCGCGGCGGCCATCAGGAGGCCGAACAGAAGGACTGCTTTTCTCATGCCTTACAATCGGAGTTTTTTCCCCGCGCCCACAGCGGTTGCGCCCGGGCGAACGATCGTGATAGCGTGGTCCGGCATGCCGTTTTTCGTTCTGCAAGTGCGCACGGGCGGCGAGGAGAAGTTCCGCCGCCAGGCGGAGAAGGTGCTTACCCCCGAGCGGGGCGAGCTGTTCTGGCCCCGCCGCAGCCTGCGGGTGCGCCGGGCCGGGGTCTGGCGGGAAACAGTCGCGCCGATCTTTCCGGGCTACCTGTTCCTGCGCGCCGATCACCTGAGCACCGGGCTGTTCCGGGAGCTGAAGAGCCTGCCGGGTTTCACCCGCTTCCTGCGCGACAACAGCGAGGTGGAGCCCCTCGGGGAGCGGGACCTGCAGATCCTGCAGCATTTCCTGTCCTTCGGCGAGGTGGTGCATCCCTCGCGCGTCCGCTTCGACGCCGAGCGGAGGATCCAGGTGATCGACGGCCCCCTGAAGGCGCTGGAAGGCCGGATCGTCCGCGTGGACCGCCGCAAACGCAGGGCCAGGGTCCGCCTGGAGCTGTACGAGAACTCCTTCCTGATCGACTTCGGTTTCGAGAACATCGCCCCGACAAACAGTTAACAACCCGCCAATCCAGCCGAAAATCTAGCTGGAATGCGGGCAATAGCCAAAAACCGGATCTACATCATCGGCGCCGGCCTGACCGGCCTCGCCCTGGCCAGGGAGATCCAGGCCAAGCCGATCTTCGGCCGCGTCGTCGCCTTCCTGGACGACGATCCGCAGAAGATCGGCCGGCGGCTGAACGGGATCCCGGTGCTGGGCCCCCTGGACGCCGTGACCGAGCTGCTGAAGACCACGCCGGCCGACGAGGCGATCATCGCCATCCCGGGGGCCACGCGCGAGCAGCTGCGCCGGATCCACCGCCTGCTCACCGCCGCCGAGTTCTCCCGCATCCGCATTGTGCCGCAGCTGTCCCAGCTGCTCTCCGGCGAGCCGCACCTGATCCAGGCCAGGGAGCTCAACCCGGAGGACCTGCTGGCCCGCCAGCCGGTGCGCGTCGACTTGAAGAAGAGCCTGGCCTACCTGCGGGGCAAACGAGTGCTGGTGACCGGAGCCGGCGGCAGTATCGGCTCCGAGCTGGCCCGGCAGCTGCTGTACGGCGGGGCCGAGCGCCTGTACCTGTTCGGGCACGGGGAGAACTCCATTTACGAGGCCGAGCGCGAGCTGCGCCTGCTGCAGGAGGCGGGCGTGGGGGAGAAGGCCACCATCGTCCCGGTGATCGGGGAGCTGCAGGATCGGGACTACGTGCGCTACATCGTTGGCCGGCTGCGCGCCCACGTGGTGTTCCACGCCGCCGCGCACAAGCACGTGCCATTGATGGAAGCCAACCCGGTGGAGGCCGTGAAGAACAACGTGTTCGGCACCGCGAACCTGATCGACGCCTGCCTGGAGGCGGAGGTGGAGCGCTTCGTGCTGGTTTCCACGGACAAGGCGGTGGAACCCGCCAGCGTGTACGGCGCCTCCAAGCTGATCGCCGAGGAGCTGGTGCTGCGCCAGGGGGGTCCCGGCCGGGCCTTCCTGGTGGTGCGCTTCGGCAACGTGCTGGGCTCCCGCGGCAGCATCCTGCCGCTGTTCGGCAAGCAGATCCAAAAGGGCGGACCGGTGACCTTGACCCACCCGGAGGCCAGGCGCTTTTTCATGACCATCCCGGAGGCCGTCAGCCTGGTGCTGCAGGCCGGCGGGGTCGGCCGGCCCCGGGGCCTGTATCTGCTGGACATGGGCGATCCCGTGCTCATCCGCGAGCTGGCCGAGCAGGTGATCCGGCTGTACGGCTACGAGCCCGGCGCCGACATCCCCATCGTGTACACCGGCCTGCGTCCCGGGGAAAAACTGCAGGAGCGCCTGTGGGCCGAGGGGGACAGCGTCCAGCCCACCGAGTGTCCCAAGCTGCTCCTGCTGGACCGCAAGTACGCCTTGAACGGCAAGCTCAACGCGGTGCTGGACAGCCTGCGCCCGATCTGTTTCTTCCAGGAGGCCTCTCCGCAGGCCTACCGCAACCGGCGTATGCTTCGCGAGACGCTCAAGCGCATCATCCCGGACCTGCGCCTGCCCGACGATGAACCGCCGTACTGACCAGTCCTGAATAGCCCGATGCCCTCCTTCATCGACGATCTGCGCCCTGATGACTGCCTGGCGGCGGTGGTGGTCCGCTCGCCCTTCGCCCGCGGCGCCTTGCGGGAGCTGGCTTTGCCCGAGCTCCCCGAGGGCTGCTATGGCCTGACCGCCGCGGACATTCCGGGGGACCCTCTGCTGGAATGCCTGGAGGTCCGGGTTCCGGCCCTGGCCGGGGAGCGTATCCTGCACCCGGGCCAGCCGCTGGCCCTGCTTGGGGCTGCCGAGGCCGGCCTGGCGGCCGAGCTGGCCGCCGCGGTCCGACTGGCGGTGGACGCGGAACCCCCGCTGGCGGGCCTGTCCGCCGGCCGGGAGGCTCTCCAACCCGCGAACGGAGGCTGGAGCTGGCGGCGAGGGGAGCCCGCCGAAGCCTTCGCCGACGCCGCGCACATCCTGGAAGGGGAGTACCGCTGCGAGATCCCGTTCGCCGCGGCGCTGGATCCGGTCGGGGCGGTGGCCGAGTGGGAGAGCCGGACGCTGCTGCTGCACGCCCTGACCGCGGATCCTCTCGACCTGCGCCGCCAGCTGGCCCGGCTGCTGGACCTGCCGGAGCGGCGGGTCCGGGTCCGCGCGGCGGCCAGCGGCCCGCTGGAAGGGCGGCTGCTGCCCGCCTTGCTGGCCGCGGCCCACGCCGCCCTGCTGGCCTGGCGCTCCAGAGGCAACGTGCGCCTGATCTACGACCCCCGGGAGCGGGCGCTGTGGGGCGCGGGCAGCGCTGCGGCCGTGGTGCGCCACCGCACCGCCCTGGATTCCGCCGGGCTGCCGGTCGGGGCGCAGGTGAGCTTGCTGCTGGACGCCGGGGCCTTTCCCCCAGCGGGCCAGCGGGGGCTGGAAGAGGCCGCCCGCAGCGCTGAGCCGGCCTGCCCGCACCTGGAACTGGCCGCCGGCTGGGCAGCCAGCTCCAGGCCTCCAGCCGATCCTCTTCCAGCCCGGGAGGCGGCCTGGTTCGCGGCCGAACTGCACTCTTCGCGCCTGCAGGAGGTGGCGCAGCTGGACCCCTACGAGTGGCGCCGCAGCCTGGCCGGGCGCCTCCGCGGGCCGGAAAGGGAGGTGTTGGAGCAGGTCGTAGGCCTGGCGGATTTCCGGCGGCGCTACGCGGCCTGCGCCGCGGCGCGCCTGAGCCGCGCCACCGCCCGCAGACCGCGCGGCATCGGCCTGGCCCTCTGCTCCCAGGAGGATGGCGCCCTGGGGGCGATGAGGCTGGTGCTGGAGAAGGATGGCAGCGTGCGTATCCTCACGGCGCTGGCCGCGCCCGAGCCGTGGCTGGCCGAGCTATTCCGCCGGCAGGCGGCGCGCTTGCTGGAGAAGGAGCCCGGACTCATCCGGGTGGAGCCGGCCGACACCCGGGATCTGCCGCCGGGGGCCGGGGGCTCGGTGGGACGGGCGCTGGGCCCGGGCCTGCGCCTGCTGGAGCAGTGCTGCCGGGACCTGCGCAGGCGGGGCCGGCCGTGCACTGTCACGCATCACGCCGCGGGCGGCAAAGCAGAGCGCTCCTGGGCCGCTACGGTGGTCGAGGTCGAGGCGGACCCGGCCACCCTCGAGCTGCGCTGCCGCAACCTCTGGCTGGCCGTTGATGCCGGCCGCGTGGAGGACGAGCGGCTGTATCGCGCCTTCGCGGCGGGCGAGGCCCTGCTGGCGCTGGGGCGGGTCGCGCCCTCCCGCCGCCCCGGCCAGCCGCTTCCCCTGCCGGAGCTGCACGTGCATTTCCTGCAGCACGGCGGCCGCGCGGGCTACCGCGCCTGGGAGCGGCTGCCCTCCCTGGGAATCGCGCCGGCCTTCGCGGCCGCGGCTTCCCAGGCCACCGGTCTGTTTCTCGACCGGCTTCCCCTGAGCCCGGAGGTGATTCAGCAATGCCTGGAATCCGAGTGAGGTTTCGGCTCAACGGCGAGTGGGTGCAGGCGCAAGGGCCGCTGGACCGCCGGCTGATCGACGTCCTGCGCCTGGACCTGGGGCTGCCCGGTCCTCCCGAAGGATGCGGGCGAGGGGAATGCGGTTCCTGCCTGGTGCTGTTCAATCAGAAGGCCGTCAATGCCTGCCTGCTGCCCCTGTTCGCCGCGGCCGAGGCCGAGGTGCTGACCGCCGAAGGCATTGCCGGCTCAAGGGCCTTCTCCGGCCTGCCGGCCTGGCTCCGTCGGCGGGGCCTGGCCGCCCCCGGCGAGGCGCAGCGCTGCGGGCGCTGCTCTCCCGGCAGGCTCGTGGCGCTGGCGGGACTGTACCTTGGCAACCCGGAGGCGGAGGCGGAGGAGCTGGCCGAGGCCCTGTCCGGCAACTGGTGCAGCTGCGGGACCATAGGCAGGCCATGAGAGACCACGAGCTCAAGGTCTACCGCCCCCGCAGCCTGAGCGGCCTGCTGCGCCTGTACGCCCTCGATCCGGACGCCCTGCTGTATGCCGGGGGCACGGCCATCGCCCTGCGGGCGGCAGCGGGCCGCGAGCAGCCCTTCGTGCTGCCTCCCAGGCTGGTCATGCTCGGCAACGTGCTCGAGCTGGGGCGCATCACCCGAACTCCGCGCCACCTGGACATCGGCGCCGCCGTGACGCTGGGCAGGGCCTTGAGCACCGGCAGGAACGTGCTGCCGGCGGTGCTGGCGCGAGCCATCGCCTCGGTGGGCACACCCCCGGTGCGCAACCTCGGCACAATCGGCGGCAACCTCTGCGCGGGTTGGGAGGAGGGGGGAGCCGTGCCGGCCGCCCTCGGCGTGCTGGACGGGCAAGTGGAGCTGCGCAGCGCCGCCGGGGCCCGCTGGGTCCGCGCCTGGCTGGCCTCACCAAGGCGCGGCGAGGTTCTCACCCGCGTCCGCATCCCTATGGAAGAGTGGCACGTACACGGCTTCCGCCGCGTGGCCTCGGGCCTGACCCTGGCCGCCGCGGCCCGCCTGGCCAGAGGTACCCTGGAAACGCTGCACTTCTGCGTGGCGGGTTCGGCGTTCGGCCTGCTGCGCAGCCGCGAGCTGGAGGACAGCCTGAAGAACGCACGGCTGCCCCTGGCTGCGCGCGCCCGCCAGGGTTTCCTGCGCGAGCTGGAGGAACGGCTGGCGGACCCCAAGCTCAGCTCCTACGTGCGGGCGACCGCGGTGCGCCTCGGGGGTTGGTTTCTGGACCAGCTGGACGAGGCCGGAGGCCGGTAGACTGTTGACACCGCCCGGGCCCGGCGTTTAGGTTCTAGCCGCCGTGTTGATCCGCCGGATTCTCCATTTTTCCTGCCGGTACTCGCTTCCGGTAATCCTCGCCACCGCCCTGGTGACGCTCGCCTTCGGCTGGCTGGCTTCCAGGCTTCGGGTGAACCCGGACGTGGAGAGCCTCATCCCGGAGAACGCCGCGGTGCGGCAGCTCATGAACCGCTACCGGCAGGGCGGACTGTCCGGCGAGTACCTGGTCGTGGCCGTCTCCAGTCCGGAGCCTTTCCAGCTCGCAGGGCTGGCGGCCTACGGAGAGGCGCTGGACAGACTGGAGGAACTGCCGGAGCTGGAAGCGGGCATCACCCCCTTCAACCTGGTCACCTTCGAGAAGAAGTCCACCCGACTGGCCACGGTGCCGGTGGCTCCGGAGCGCAGGGCCCCGCGCACCGCCGAGGAGCTGGAGATTTTCCGGCGGCGCCTGAGCGCCACCCCCTATGCCGCGAACCTGGTGGTTTCGAGGGACCTCACCGTGCTGGCGGCGTACTTCCGCGCCGCGCCCATCAAGGATTTCAGCTCGCTCATGGCGCAGGTGCGGAAAATCACGGCGCCGCTGGACCGGCACTACCGCTGCTACCTGAGCGGCTCCATCCCCTTCGTGGACCGCACGGGCGCCTACCTGTCGCGGGACCTGGCGGTGCTGTTCGGGGCTGGGGCGGTGCTCATCCTGCTTTTCTACTTCCTGGCCTACCGCACCCTGCGGGGGATCCTCCTGCCCTTCCTGGTCGTGCTGGTGGGGACGGTGTGGAGCCTGGGCCTGATGTCGGCGCTGGGTTTCACCCTGACCCTGCTGAACATCGTCACCCCGCCGCTGCTGCTCACCGTGGGCAGCTCCTACGGGATCCACATCCTGAACCAGTACTACCGCAGCTCCTCAGCGCGGGGAAAATACTGGCTGGTCGGGGCGCTGGAGGAGGTGAGCGGCACCATTCTCTGGGCTTCCCTCATCTCGGTTATCGGCTTCGCCAGCCTGGTGGTCACCAACATCCGCCAGGTGCGCGAGTTCGCGGTAGTGACCAGTTTCGGCACGGTTTCCTGCGCCCTGCTGGCCCTGTTTTTCTTCCCCGCGGCGTTGAGCCGGCTGCCTCCGCCGGGGCGGCGCCAGGCCCGCAGGGTGCGGGCGGGGCTCGTGTCGGGAATGCTGCTGCGCCTGTCCAGATTTACAGTCCGCCGGCGATGGCCGATCGTGGGCGGCCTGGCGGCCTGCGCCTTGGCCTTCGCCCTCAGCCTGCCGCACATCCAGTCGGACACCGACACCATCGGCTACTTCCCCCGCTCGGACCGGGTCGTACAGGACATGTACTTCCTCACCGGCAAACTGGGCGGCTTCGACGAGCTCAACCTGTCCCTGCTCGCCCCGGAGGGGGAAGAGGGCTACTTTCTGCGCCCGGAGGTGCTGGCCCGGGTGGACGCCTTGGAAAGGAGTCTGGCCGCGATTCCCGACATCTGCTACGCGGTCTCCTTCGCCTCCTACGTGCGTTTTCTCAACCAGGTGGCCAGCGGCCAGGACCGCATCCCCGAGACGCGGGCTCCCATCCTGCTGCTGTCGCGCATTGTGCGCGCCCTGGCCACGGAGCGGGGGGGCAACAACCCCGTGGCCGGCCTGGCCAACGAGGATTTCTCGCGCCTGACCCTCTCCTTCCGGATCTACAACAGCCGTACGGGCAAGTTCATCAACGAGCAGCGCCTGCGCGACCTTCTGGCCGGGATGAAACCGATCATCTCCTCCGGCCTGCCCGCGGAGGTGCGCACCGAGCTCTGGGGCATGGGCCTGCAGTACCTGTCGCTCTCCGACCTGCTGCGCAGCAACCTGGTGCGCTCCTTCGGCATGTCGGTGCTGCTGGTTCTGGGGGTGGCCGTGCTCACCTTCCGCTCCTTGCGCTACGGCCTGCTGACCATCGTGCCCCTGGTGACGGGGATGATGCTGAACTTCCTGCTCATGGCCCTGGCGCGCATCCCCCTGGACATGACCACGATCATGGTCTCCAGCGTGGCCGTCGGCATGGGCGTGGACGACGCCATCCATTTCATCCTGTCCTACCGCCGGCGCAGGGCGCGCGTGGCGGGGGACCCCCGCCGGGCCGTGGCGGTGACCCTGGTGGTGACCGGCCGGCCGATCTTCCTGACCTCCCTTTCCATCGTGGCTGGCCTGCTGGTGCTGGTCCTGGCCAGCTTCCGCCCCATCGTGTATTTCGGGGTGCTGGTGGTGTTCACCCTGGCGGCCACCTGCGCCAGCACCTTGATCGTGCTGCCCGCCCTGCTGGCGCTGCTGCCCGGCAAAAGCCGTTTGACGAAGGGCAGCCCGCCATGAAGCTGTATCCGGCGTTTTACGCCCAGGTGTTTCGCTGGGCTTTGCGAACCTTCATGCGCTTCACCCTGGACATCCGCGTCCACTTCCAGCAACCCCTGCCGCCGGGCCCCAAGGTGTTCGCCGTGAACCACCCGACGGTCTGGGACGCCTTCCCGATCCTGAGCTTCGTGCGCACGGATTTCGTGCGCACCCTGGTGGAGGAGCAGATCTGGTCCTTTTTCGTGCCCCGGCTGATCTTCACCCTGGCCAACCAGATCGTGCTGTACCGGGGGGAGAAATCCGAGCGCTCCATCGAGGACGCCCTGTTCATGCTGGCCCGCGGGGACTCCGTGTTGATCGCCCCCGAGGGGGAGCGGACCGCCTCCGGGCAGCGCGTGCGGGCCAGGCGGGGGGTGGCCCGCCTGGCGGTGGCAGGACGGGCCCAGGTGATCCCCGTGGGGGTCTGGATCGACGAGCGGGACATCATCCTGCGCAAGGTCCACTACAAGGAAGGGGGCCGGCTGTACACCGTGGATTCCTATTTCCCCCGCTTCCGCGCCCCCTATGGGGTGGTCTTCGGCAGGCCGCTTTCGGCTGGCCGAGTACTTCGACCGGGAGCTGGACCGGGAGGAGTACCAGGGGATCGCCACGCGCATGCTGGACCGGATCTACGAGCTGGAGGCGGAAGCCGGCGGGCTGTTTCCTCCAAGGAGCTTGATGTAGCAGCGCCGGCGCTTGTGCTGGCGCGCGTCGTAGTGCTTCCAGATGGCCTGGACCTGGGTGTTGCTCTCCAGCTCCGGGTTGGTCTCCGCCCCGCAGCACCTTGTGCAGCAGGCAGTTGCGGGTGATTTCGGTCATCAGGATGGCCGTCAGGCCCCGGGCCTGGAATTCGGGCTTTACCGCCACCAGGAGCATGTCGATCACCCGCGGGCGCTTCAGCGCCCACAGCAGGTGCAGGAAGCCGAAGGGCAGGAGACGGCCGCGGCAGCGCTGCAGCGCGCGCGACAGGGAAGGAATGGCCAGGCCGAAGGCCACGACCCGATCCTGCGCGTCGATCACCACCTTGGCGTAGTCGGGGTTCAGGAAGCCGAAGAACTGCTTCACGTACATGTCCACCTGCGCGGGGGTGAGCTCCACCACGCCGTACAGCCCCGCGTAGGCCTCGTTGATCATCTCGAAAATCCTCTGGGCGTAGGGCAACACCTGTCTTCAGCTTCGGCTCCACCAGCTTCAGGCCGCTGCGCTTCAGCACCAGCTCCTGGATCCGGACCACCTTCTCGGGGATTTCCTCGGGAGCGGTGATGTAGAACTCGACCCAGTCCACGTCCTTGGCGTAGCCCAGCGCCTCCAGATGGCGCGGGTAGTAGGGGTGGTTGTAGTAGGTGGAGTAGGTGCCCAGCTCCTCGAAGCCTTCGATCAACATGCCTTCCCGGTCCAGGTCGGTGAAGCCCATGGGGCCGTGCACCGCATCCAGGCCGTTCTCCCGCGCCCAGCTCTCCACCGCGCCCAGCAGCGCGGAGGAGACCCGCGGGTCGTCGACGAAATCCAGCCAGCCGAAGCGGCAGTACTTGTTGCCCCACTTCTGGATGTACTTCTCGTTGATGATGGCCGCCACCCGCCCGAGCGGCCGGCCGTTCTCCTCGGCCAGCAGGAGCCGCACGCGGCAGTGCTCGAAGGCGGGGTTTTTCCTGGGGTTCAGGGTGTTCCATTCGTCCAGGAGCAGCGGCGGGATCCAGTAGCGGCTGCCCCGATACAGGCGGAAGGGCAAGCGGATGAACCTGCGCAGATCCCTGCCCCCTGTGACTTCGCGTATGGAAACGCTCATGAAGCAACCTCCGCCTGGCCCGGCCGTGCGCGCGATTTTTTCTGTAATACCATACTTGACGTCAGGTTGCAACTCAGGCCGGGGGAGGGCATGCTGCCGCTACGGGGTTTGCGGCGTTTCGCCGATGCCGGCGTCCGCCGCGGGCCCGGGTCGGCGCCAGCCCGTGCGCCAGGTGAAGCCCACGGTCCAGGCGTACAGAAAGGCGTTCTCCCCGGCCTGCGGGCGGAAGACCTGCGGCATCGTCGGGACCTCCGCCGTCGGCTCCAGCTCCAGGCGGTTGAACACGCCGCCCAGGCGTAGCCGCGAGTAGAAGGTCCAGCCCCGCCAGGGCCAGGCCGCGCTTGCCTCCCCGACGATCGTGTGCTCCAGCACCGGGTCATCCAGCATCTGGGTGTACGTTGCCGGCGTCCGCGGCATTCGGTACTCGTGCCAGGGGTTGGCCGGGGACTTGCTGCCGGAAAGCACGTACTCCAGGGCGGCCTTGAAGTCGGCGCCCAGCAGGGGTCGCGGCAGGTGGGACAGCTCCAGGCGGAAGGCCAGGTTGTTCTCTCCGTACTTGTACCCCAGGTAGTTGTCCTGGGGGTCCAGGACCGCCTCCAGAACCGTCAGGTCGTCGTCCAGGCTGTACTCCACGGCCGGGTAGTAGGTGTAGCCGTAGGGCTTGTCCTGTTCGGTGGCCGCGAAGGTGTACTTCGTGGCGCCGGCGTGGTAGAAGCCCAGGCGGCCGAAAGGCAGGTCCCAGTGCCCGCCCACGGACCAGGCCCACTTGTTGGCGATGCCGCGGTCGCCGAACGCGTCCCGCAGGAACCAGGGAATCAGGAAGTCCAGGCTGATGTCGTCCACCAGCCACTGGGCGTACAGGTAGCCGCGCGGCGGCCGCCACTCGGCGAACAGGCCCATGATGCTGTTGTCGTTGGCGTCCTCCTGCCACGGGGTGGAGTCGCGCTTGGTGACCATCTGGGTGAGGATGTGCGGGATGCGGGCTCAGGAAGTACTCCACGTCGAACTCGCGGCCGTAGTACACGGCCGCGTCCTGCAGCCCGAAGCGCCAGTCGCCCAGCTGCACGGAGAACACCTTGTAGTTGGCGCCGCGGTCCGGGTAGAGGGCGCCGTCCGCCACGATGGGCTGAAAGGCATTGGAGTTCAGCCGCACCCAGCGGCTCTCGTAGGTGAAGCCGCCCCCCTGGATGGTCAGATCGGCCAGCATGGCCGGCAGGCCGCGGGCCCAGCCGCCGCCCCTGGGGTCCGCTGCGGAGATGAACAGGGAATAGGGGCTTTCCACCGTGTCCCGGTGCACGAAGCGCCCGGCGCTGAGGGTGAGGAAGCCGAAGTCCAGGTCCATCCCGCCGTTTTCCAGGAAGAAGCTGCGCCCGAGCATGTACGGCTCGTCGGGCACGTAGCGCTCGTCGCGCGCCAGGGAGAAATCCGCCACCGCCTGGAAGAAACGATACCGGTACAGCAGGGAGGTGTTGAGCAGGTCGTACAGCCCGGCCTCCTCGCTCATCGCGGTCCGGCCGCAGCGTCACCTCCCCTGAGAAGCTCCACTCCAGCGGGCTCGGCGCGGTGGCCCCGCTTTCCGGCCGGGTTTCCCCGCCGGGCTCCTGAGCCCAGGCCGCGATGGCGAAGCCCAAAACGATGGCGGCGATCCAGCTTTTTTTCACGATCCTCCCCTTGGCTGCGAGTATAGCGCAATGCGGGCGGGCTGACAGTCGCGGCAGGCAGGCCGGGCCTGCTTGCCGCGCCCCGAGAGCACGGCGTATAACAGGTCCATGATTCGCGTGGGAATCACCGGCCTGACCGGCATGATCGGCAGGAACTTCATCGACTTTTATCGCGGCGCTCCGGAACAGGCCAGGCAGGCTCGAGCTGGTGGCCCTCAGCCGGCGGCTCCAGGCACCTGCCTTCCTGAAAGACATCCCCTGCCGCAGGGTCGATTTCGCCGACCCCGCCAGCTTCGCCGGAGCCCTGGAAGACCTGGACGCGGTCGTGCACCTGGCCGGCCTGGTGCGGGCTTCGGACCCGTGCCAGTTCTACCGCGCCAACCGCGACGGCACGGAGGTGCTGCTGGAGGCGCTGCGCCGCTACGGGACTGGGGTGCGGCACCTGCTGTTCGCCTCCTCCCAAACCGCCGTGGGCCCGGTGCCGGCGGGGCAGGAGGCCACCGACGAGAATACCCCCTGCCGGCCCGTCTCGCACTATGGGGCGAGCAAGCTGGCTGCCGAGCAGGCCGTGCGCGAGGCCCCCGTTCCCTGGACGATCCTGCGCCTGCCGGCGGTGTGGGGGCGGTACGATCCTGACGGCCTGAACATCCTGAAGACGGCCCGCGGGGGCCTGCTGCCCGTGCTGGGCGGCCAGGAAATGGTGCTTTCCTACATTTTCGCCCAGGATCTGGCGCCGCTGCTGCCGGCGATGATTCTCAACGAGCGGATGTACGCGGGCACCTTCAACGTCGGCTACGACCAGCCGGTGCGTCTGGGCGAGTACTGCCTGGCGGTGCGGCGGCTCCTGGGCCTGCCCCCCCGCCTGGTCCGCATCCCGCTGCCCCGGTGGACGGGCCACGTGGCCATGGCCGCGCTGGCGGTGGTCCGCCGGCTGGCCGGAGGCAACCCGGCCGCCACGCCGGACAAGGTGCGCGAAATCATGGCCGCCCGCTGGGTGCAGCGCAACCTGCGCTGGAAAGAGGCCCTGGGCCTGGGCGAGCTGCGCGAGCGCGGCGCCCTGGCGGACACCGTGGCCTGGTTTCGGGGGCAGGGCCTGCTCTGAGCCCGCTGAGCTGCGCAGGCGGCCCGCGGGCGGCGATTGCCGCGGCCGCCGTTCTTGGAGTACCATAGCCTCGTGCCGCAGTAGCGGGTTACACCCCTATGCCTGATTTCGTCCATCTGCATACCCATTCGGATTTCTCCCTTCTGGACGGGGCGGCCTCTATCGAGGACCTGGTGGCCCGCGCCAAGGCCTGCGGCATGAAGTCCCTGGCCCTCACGGACCACGGGAACATGTTCGGGAGCTTGCGCTTCTACAAGGAGTGCCTGAAGGAAGGGATCAAGCCGATCATCGGCTGCGAGGCCTACGTGGCCCCGGATTCCCGGCTCACCAGGACCGGCGGAGAAAAGGGGGCCCGCTACCACCACCTGGGCCTGCTGGCCCGCGACGTCACCGGCTACCGGAATTTGTTGAAGCTCTGCTCGCTGGCCTACACGGAAGGGTTCTACTACAAGCCGCGGATCGACGACGAGCTGCTGGCCCGCTACCACGAGGGCCTGATCGCCCTGTCCGGCTGCATGGGCGGCGAAATACCCTCCTTGATCCTGCGGGGCGAGACGGAAAAGGCCAGGGCCCGCGCCGGATACCTGCGGGAGCTTTTCGGCCCGGACGGTTTCTACCTGGAGGTGCACAACCACGGCATCCCCGAGCAGGCCACGATCAACCGGGAGCTGGTCGAGATCTCCCGTTCCACCGGCATCCCCCTGGCCGCCGCCAACGACGTGCACTATGCCACGCGCGAGGACGCCGCCGCCCAGGACATCCTGCTGTGCATCGGGATGAACAAGAAGGTGAGCGAGGGCCAGCGCCTGAAGTTCGCCTACCCCGAGTTCTACTTCAAGAGCGGGGAGGAGATGCAGCAGGCCCTCCCCGAGCTGCCGCAGGCCCTGGCCAACACCGTGCGCATCGCCGAGGCCTGCAGCCTGGAGATCCCCCTGCCCGGGCCATTGCTTCCGCACTACCAGGTGCCGGAAGGCTTCACCCTGGCCAGCTACCTGGCGGAGGTGGCCCACCGGGGCCTGGAACGACGCTATTCGCCGCCCACCCCGGCGATCCGCCAGCGACTGGACTATGAGCTGGAAGTCATCACCGCCATGGGCTACACCGGCTACTTCCTGATCGTCTGGGACTTCATCCGCTACGCTCGGGAGCGGGGCATCCCGGTGGGGGCGGGCAGGGGCTCCGGGGCCGGTTCCCTGGTGGCCTACAGCCTGCAGATCACGGACATCGATCCCCTGAAGTACGGCCTGCTGTTCGAGCGCTTCCTCAATCCGGAGCGGGTGTCCCTTCCGGACTTCGACATCGACTTCTGCTTCGAGCGCCGGGGCGAGGTGATCGACTACGTGGTGGGCAAGTACGGGGCCGACCGGGTGGGGCAGATCATCACCTTCGGCACGCTCAAGGCGCGGGCCGTGATCCGGGACGTGGCCCGGGTGCTGGACCTGCCGTACGCCGAGGCGGACCGCATCGCCAAGCTGATCCCCTTCGGGCCGAAAATGGACCTGACCAAGGCCATGGAGCTGGAGCCGGAGCTGGCCAAAATTTCTGAAAGCGGCGAGGTCTACAAGCGCCTATTAGAGGTGAGCCTGAAGCTGGAGGGCCTGGCCCGCCACGCCTCCACGCACGCGGCCGGGATCGTGATCGGCCGGGACGAGCTGACCAACTACGTGCCGCTGTACCGCGACCCCAAGACCCAAACCATCACCACCCAGTACTCCATGGACTATCTGGAGGAGTGCGGCCTGGTGAAGATGGACTTCCTGGGCCTGAAGACCTTGACCATGATCCAGGAAACCCTGCACCTGCTGGAGAGCCGGGGGGTGCGCCTCGGCAGCATCCCCGAGCAGGACCCGGCCACCTTCCGCCTCCTGGGCCAGGGCAGAAGCCTCTGCGTGTTCCAGTTCGAGAGCCAGGGGATGCAGGAGGTGCTCAAGCGGGCCAAGCCCGAGACGATCTTCGACCTCATCGCCCTGAACGCCCTGTACCGCCCCGGGCCCATGGAGTTCATCGATCAGTTCGTGGACGCCAAGTGCGGCCGCGCCCCGATCCGCTACCCCCTGCCCGAGCTGGAGCCGATCCTGAAGGAGACCTACGGGGTCATCGTCTACCAGGAGCAGGTCATGGAGATCGCCCGCCAGGTGGCCGGCTTCTCCCTGGGCGAGGCGGACATCCTGCGGCGGGCCATGGGCAAGAAGAAGCCGGAGGTGATGGCCAAGCAGAAGGTGAAGTTCCTCCAAGGGGCTGCGGCCAAGGGTTCTCCGGCAGGGGTGGCCGAGAAGATCTTCGAGCTGCTGGTGCCCTTCGCCGGTTACGGCTTCAACAAGTCGCACGCGGCCGCCTACAGCCTGATCGCCTACCAGACCGCCTATCTCAAGGCCAACTACCCGGCCGAGTTCATGGCCGCCAACCTGACCAACGAGATCGCTTCCACCGATAAGCTGGCCGAGTACATCGGCGAGGCGCGGGCCATGGGGCTGGAGGTCCTGCCGCCGGACATCAACCTTTCGGACCGCAACTTCACGGTGCAGGAGAGCCGGATCGTCTACGGCCTGCTGGGCATCAAGAACGTGGGCGAGGCGGCCGTGGAGCAGATCCTGGCCGAAAGGGCGAAAGGCGGGCCTTTTTCCGGCTTGCTGGATTTCCTGGAGCGGCTGGACCTGAAGGTGGTGAACCGCAAGGTGCTGGAAACCCTGATCGCCTGCGGGGTGTTCGACTCCCTGGGGGAGAACCGCGCCACCCTGGCTCACAACCTGGACCGCCTGCTGGAGGCGGTGGCCAGCTCCCGGGAAGCGCGCCGGTTCGGCCAGACCGTGCTGTTCGACGCCCTGGGGGAGGAGGCCGCCCTGCGGGTTGAACTGGAGAAGGTGCCGGAGTGGCCTCAGCTGGAAGTCTTGAACCACGAGCGCCTGAACCTGGGCTTCTTCTTCTCCGGCCACCCGCTGGACAAGTACCGCCAGCAGATCCAGGACTGCGCCGATCTTGACCTGAGCGCGCTGGGCGAGGCCTCCTCGGAGCGCCTCTTCACCGTGATCGGCCTGTTGAAAGAGGTCAAGGAAATCGTCACCAAGAACGGCAAGCGCATGGCCTTTGCCGCGCTGGAGGACCTGCGGGGGTCCGTGGAGCTGGTGGTGTTCGCGGACGTGTTCGAGAAGTCCCGGGCCCTGCTGGCCGTCGACCGGGTGGTGGCCGCGGTGGGACGCCTGGACCGCAGCCGGGGGGACCCCAAACTGAAGGTGGAGCGCCTGCTGGCCCCCGAGGACCTGGCTCCCCGCCCGCCCCGGGCGGTGCACGTGCGCTTCGCCTGCGATGCCGCCGACGAGCAGGAGTTCCTGCGCCTGCGCGACCTCATGGTAGGCAAGCCGGGGGATTGCACCGTATATTTCCACATCCGGGGGGATGGGGGCAGCGGGGAGATCGTGATCAAAGCCTCGCCGCAGCTCGCCCTGGCCGCCGCAGAGGACGTCCTGGCCCTCGTGCGTTCCTCCCCGCTGGTGGAGGATGTATGGAAAGAGTGAACGTCGGCCTGGTGGGGTGCGGCACCGTGGGCGGGGCCTTCTATCGCCTGATGCAGGCCAACGGCGGGCTTTTCGAGGGCAAGTTCGGCGTGGCCGTCCGGTCGCGGCGGTGGCGGAGAAGAACCCCGAAAAGGTCCGGGCCGCCTTCCCCGGCGCGAAGGTGGTCGGCGATTTCCGTGACCTCACCGGCGATCCGTCCATCGCGGTGATCGTGGAGCTGGTGGGCGGCACCGGGGTGGCCTACGAGGTGATCCGCGGCGCCCTGGAGGCGGGCAAGCACGTGATCTCGGCCAACAAGGCGCTGCTGGCGCTGCGGGGCGACGAGCTTTTCGCCCTGGCCCGGAGGCGGGGCCTGGAGCTGCGCTTCGAGGGGGCCGTCTGCGGCGGCATCCCCATCATCAAGGTGGTGCGGGAAAGCCTGGTGGCCAACCGCATTGCCTCGATCGTGGGCATCGTGAACGGCACCTCCAACTTCATCCTGACCCGGATGAGCGAGCGGGGCCTGGGCTTCGCCGAAGCCCTGCGCGAGGCCCAGGAAGCGGGTTTCGCCGAGGCTGATCCCACGCTGGACGTGGGCGGCGGGGACTCGGCGCACAAGATCAGCCTGCTGGCCAGCTTCGCTTTCGGCGGCTGGATCGACTACCGGGAGCTGCTCTGCGAGGGGATCACCGGCATCACGGCGGGGGAGATCGAGTTCGCCTCCTCCGCCGGCTTCGTGTTCAAGCTGCTGGCCTCGGCCCGCTGGAACCAGGGGCGGCCGGCGGTTACCGTGTTTCCGGCGCTGGTCCCCCGGGATCACCCTCTGGCCTTCGTGCGCGGCGAGATGAACGCGGTGATGACCCAGAGCGACTTCATGGGTCCGGCGGTCTTCGTCGGCAAGGGGGCGGGGGGGGATCCCACCGCCTCCTCGGTGGCCTCCGACCTGGGGGACCTCCTCGACACCATCATGCTGGAAGGGCGCCGGCACACGGCCCAGTTCGACCCCGCCCGCAAGCTGGAGCTGTTCCCGCGCGACCAGCTGGAGCATCGCTACTTCTTCCATTTCATCACCGCCAACCGCCCGGGCATCTGGGCGGCGGTGACCACGCGCCTGGCGGACAACGGCATCAACATCGAGAGCGTGCATCAGAAGTGGGAGGACCGCAGCCTGCCTTCCGACCTGTACGTCCTGGTGGACGAGGCTCCCGAGGCCCGGGCCCGCCAGGCGCTGGCGGACGTGCGCGCGGCCCCCGGAATCGACGAGCGCTCCTGCTACTACCGTATCCTAGCGGAATAGAGGGGGAACGATGTTCATCTGGCGCCTTCTCTCCGCCCTGCTGGTGGTCTACATCATCCTGATCTCCATGCGTTTCCTGCTCTCCTGGTTCCCCGGCGCGGCCTCCGGGCGCTATTGGCAGATGCTGCTGCGCATCACGGACCCCTACCTGGGGCTTTTCCGCGGCCTGTCTTTCCTGCGCCGGGGGCTTTTCGATTTCACCGCGGTAGCGGCAGTCCTGGTGTTGATCGTGGCCCTGGACCTGACCGGGGCCGTCGCGCGCTACGGACGCTTCACCCTGGGGTTGGCCCTCGGCACGCTGGTCGGCGCGGTGTGGTCGGGCCTCTCCTTTCTGCTCATCCTGTTCATCGTGTTGGCGGCCCTGCGCCTCGTCTTTCGCCTGTTCAGCCGGCGCTACGAGAACCCGATCGGGGAGCTGCTGGAGGCCATGGTCCGGCCCGCGGTCGGCCTGGCGCGCAGCCTGCTGCCCCGAGCTCTTCCACTGAAAGAGGAGCACGTTCTGGTGGTGGTCATCGCCGCGCTGATCCTCGTGCAGCTGCTGGGGGGCCTGGTGTTCCGCCTCCTGCGCGCCTCCCTGCTGGCCCTGCCCTTCTAGCCCCCTTGTACCTGGCGGAGGCCACCCGTCCGGTGACGGCCCTGCGCGGGGTCGGGCCCGTCCTGGCGGGGCACCTGGAGCGATTGGGCATCTGCACTCTGGCCGACCTCCTCGCCTACGCCCCACGGGACTACCAGGACCGCCGCCGGCGCGATCATCTGGCCGAGGCGGCGGGCCTGGAACGGGCCAACGTCCTGGTGCAGGTCGTCTCCGGCCGGTGGATCGGCCGCGATTTCCCCCGGGTCTTCAAGGCCGAAGTCCAGGACGAGTCAGGCCGGGCGGCGCTGCTCTGCTTCGGGCGGCCCTTCCTGTCCAGGCAGCTTCTGCCGGGTCGGCGCTTCTGGGTGTCCGGCCGCTTCCAGCAGCAGCGCAATGAGGTGGCCTGCAGCGGCTTCGAGCTGGAGGCCTACGACCCGCGGGAGGAGAGCCGGATCGTAGGCCGCATCCTCCCCGTTTACCCGCTGACCGAGGGGGTGAGCCAGCGGGCGCTGCGCCTGCTGGTGGCGCAGGCCCTGGAGGAGGTGGGGAAGCCGGACGAGGAGATCCCCGAGGGCTTGCGCGCCCGCCACGGCCTTCCCGGCGTCGGGGAGGCCCTGCGCGGCCTGCATTTTCCGCAATCGGAGAGCGAACAGGCTTCCGCGCACCGCTGCCTGGCCTACACCGAGCTGTTCTACTACCAGCTCCGGCTGGAGCGCTCGCGGCGGGCGCGGCAGACCGTCGAGCGCCGGCGGGAGCGGGGGGACCGGGGCCTGCGGGCCCGGCTGCTGGCCCGCCTGCCCTTCCGGTTGACCGGGGACCAGGAGCGGGCGCTGGCCGAGATCGAGGCGGACCTCTATTCCCCCCACCCCTGTTCCCGGCTGCTGCAGGGCGAAGTGGGCAGCGGCAAGACCCTGGTGGCCTTCCTGGCCGCCCTGGCGGTGATCGAGGCCGGGGAGCAGGCCGCTCTGCTGGCCCCCACGGAGCTGCTGGCCCGGCAGCACGCGGACACGGCCGCGCGCCTGCTGGAACCGCTGGGCTTGCGGGTGGCCTTCCTCACCGGGGGGGTGCAGGGGGAGGCGCGGGTGAGTCTACTGGAGGCCCTGGCCCGCGGCGAGGTGGACCTGGTCGTGGGCACGCACGCCCTGTTCTCGGCGCAGGTGCGCTACCGGCGGCTGGGTCTGGCGATCGTGGACGAGCAGCAGCGCTTCGGCGTGCGGCAGCGCGGGGCCATGCTCGGCAAGGGGGAGGCGGCCGACCTGCTGATGATGAGCGCCACCCCCATCCCCCGCTCCCTGGCCCTGGTGCTGTTCGGCGACCTGGGGCTTTCCGAGCTGCGGGAGATGCCGCGGGGGAGGCTTCCGGTGATCACCCACTTGACCCGCCAGGGCAGCGAGGGCAGGGTATACGAGCGGGTGCGGGAGGAGGTGCGACGGGGCGGGCAGGCCTATCTGGTCTATCCGCTGATCGGCACGGAGGCCGGCGGGGTGAAGGAGGCGGAGGGCATGTTCCGCCACCTGAAGCGGGAAGTGTTCCCGGAGCTGCGCCTGGCCCTGCTGCACTCCCGGGTGCCGGAGCCCGACAAGGTCATGGCCGCCTTCGCCGCCGGCCGGCTGGACATCCTGGTGGCCACCAGCGTCCTGGAGGTGGGGGTGGACGTGCCCAACGCCAACTGCCTGGTGGTCCAGCAGGCGGAACGCTTCGGGTTGGCGAGCCTGCACCAGCTGCGCGGGCGGGTGGGCCGGGGGCCCCGCCAGTCCTACGCCTTCCTGGTCTACGGCGAAGGCCTGAGCCAGGCCGCCGCGGCACGGCTGAAGGCGGTGCTTCGCAGCAGCGACGGCTTCGCCCTGGCCGAGGAGGACCTGCGGCTGCGCGGGCCGGGGGAATTTCTGGGCTCGCGGCAGTCCGGCACGCTGCGCCTGGGCGTGGCCGATCTGGCCCGGGACTGGGAGATATGCCTGGCAGCCAGGGCCGACGCCTTGGAGCTGGCCGGCGCCGATCCCGGGTTGGCCAGGCCGGAAAACGCCCTGGTGCGGAGGCTCGTGGAGCTCCGGGAGGCCGGCGGGATGCCGGCGGGAGGCCAGCAGGAGGCACATGCGGATCACGGGTGGATTCTATAAGGGACGCACGATCCTCTGCCCCCCGGGGGTGATCCGGCCGGCCATGGACCGGATGCGGGAGAGCCTGTTCGCCATCCTGGGGGACCTCACGGGCACCTCCTTTCTGGACCTGTACTCCGGTTCCGGAGTGGTCGGGGTGGAGGCGGCCTCCCGGGGGGCGGAGCCGGTGGTGTTCGTGGAGAAGGACCCCGGCAAGCGGCGGACCCTGCTGGCCAACACCTCGTTCCTGACCCAGGCCAGGGAGGTCCACATCATGCCGGCGGAACGCTACGTGGCCCGCCTGGCGGGCCGCTTCGACACGATCTTCCTGGACCCTCCGTTCGGGCAGAAGGGCACCGGGGAGCTGGTGGCTCTCCTGGCCGAGCGCGGGGTGCTGGCCCCCGGCGGCCTGCTGCTGGCCCACTTGCCCCGGGAGCAGCTGCTGCCTGAGCTTCTGGCCGGCTTCCGCCTCGCCGATCGCCGGGATTACGGGCGCTCCGTGCTGCTGTTCTACCGCCGCGATTGACACGCGGGGGGAGTATTTGATACGTTTACAGTCGATTTCCGCGCCTCTGTAGCTCAGTCGGCAGAGCACCTCCATGGTAAGGAGGGGGTCCTCGGTTCAATTCCGAGCGGAGGCTGTTTTTCGGCGCCGGGGCCGTTGACACGAGCGGCCTTTTGTTAATATATTGTCATGCTAACTCACGTCAGCAAAAAAGGATGTTCTCGGCATGGCGAAATCGAAGGGCAAGAACGTGGAGCTCGTAGCTCTGCAATGCAGCGAGTGCGATCGACGTAACTATACGACTTACAAGAACAAGCGGAACGTCCAGGAGAAGCTGGAGTTCAGCAAATACTGTAAGTTCGACAGGAAGCATACCCTTCACAGGGAAGCAAAGATTAAGTAGCGCTTGAGCCTAGGCCAGTAGCTCCAACTGGTAGAGCGCCGGTCTCCAAAACCGGATGTTGCGGGTTCGAGTCCTGCCTGGCCTGAAAGGTTTCGCTGGATCCTTTTGCGAAGGGGTACGATGAACAAGATCATCCGGTTTTTCAAGGAAAGCTTCGGAGAGCTCAAGAAGGTCACCTGGCCCAGCCGGGAGGAGGTAACCTCCTCGACCAAGGTCGTGCTGGTTTCCACGATCCTGATCGCTATCGCGCTGGGGCTGGTGGATTTCCTGATCTTCCGAGGGATCGACCTGATTTTCTAGGGGCGGGACGGGAATGGCCAAGGGCTGGTACGTGGTCCATACCTACTCGGGGTATGAGAACAAGGTACAGAAGCACATCAACAAGCTCGTGGAGGACGGCACGCTGGCCGACGCGGTTTCCACCGTGAAGGTCCCTTCCGAGGAGGTGGTGGAGATCCGCGACGGCAAGCGCCGGGTCAGCTCCAAGAAGTTCCTCCCCGGCTACATCCTGGTGGAGATGGACCTGCCCGAGACCAACTGGAAGAGCATCTGCTCGGCCATCCGCAACATCCCCGGGGTGACCGGCTTCGTGGGCTCCACCCGCAACCAGAAGCCGCAGGCCATCAGCGCCGAGGAGGCCCGGGAGGTGCTGCAGCGGGCCGGGGAGATCAAGAGCGAGAAGACCCTGAAGCCCAAGCAGGTTTTCTCGATGGGCGAGTCGGTGCGCATCACCGACGGCCCCTTCGACTCCTTCACCGGCACGGTGGAGGAGATCAACCTGGAAAAGGGCAAGCTGCGGGTGATGGTGGGGATTTTCGGCCGCTCCACGCCGGTGGAGCTGGATTTTCTGCAGGTGGAGAAGATCTGAAGGGGGAAGACCTCGCGCTGGGAGCCCGCCCTTGAGGCGGGCGCTATGACCACATAGGAGGAAGACAATGGCGAAAAAGAAGGTAGCCGCGATCGTCAAGCTGCAGGTGCCGGCCGGCAAGGCCACGCCCGCGCCGCCGGTGGGACCCGCGCTGGGCCCGCACGGGGTTTCGGCGCCGCAGTTCGTGCAGCAGTTCAACGAGCGGACCAAGGGCCTGGAGGCGGGCCTGCTGATCCCGGTGGTGATCACGGTGTACTCCGACAAGAGTTTCACCTTCATCACCAAGACCCCGCCGGCGGCGGTGCTGATCCGCAAGGCCCTGGGCCTGGAAAAGGGCTCGGCGGTGCCCAACAAGGAGAAGGTGGGCACCCTGAGCAAGGAGCAGCTGCGCTCCATCGCGGAAGCCAAGCTGGCGGACCTGAACGCCAACGACATCGAGATGGCCATGCGCATCGTCGCCGGGACCGCCCGCAGCATGGGGGTGCTGGTGGAGGGTACGGAGGGGGGCGCGCCGGCGGCGGCGCGCGCGTGGAGGTCCGGCAATGAACCACGGCAAGAAGTACCTGGCCTCGGCCGCCAAGCGCACCCACAGCGAGCAGGTCAGCCTGGAGCAGGCGGTGAGCCTTGGTGAAGTCCATGGCCTTCGCCAAGTTCGACGAGACGGTGGAAGTGGCCATCCGCCTGAACCTGAAGGGCAAGCACACGGTGCGCGACACCCTGGTGCTGCCCCACGGCTTCCGGGCCGAGAAGAAGATCCTGGTGTTCGCCAAGGGCGACAAGGCCGAGGAGGCCCGGGCCAACGGGGCCGCCTTCGTCGGCGACCAGGACCTGATCGAGAAGATCCAGGGCGGCTGGCTGGATTTCGACATCGCCGTGGCCACCCCGGACATGATGAAGGACGTGGGCAAGCTGGGCCAGGTGCTGGGGCGCCGCGGCCTGATGCCCAACCCCAAGACCAAGACCGTGACCTTCGACGTGAAGGGGGCGGTGGAGGAGCTGAAGAAGGGGCGCGTGGAGTTCAAGGCCGACAAGTCGGGCGTGGTGCACATGGCCATCGGCAAGGTTTCCATGGACGCGGAGAAGATCCTGGAAAACGCCCGCCTGCTGCTGCAGGAGGTGCTGCGCAAGCGGCCGGCCGACCTGAAAGGCGAATACGTCCAATCGATCGCCCTCTCCTCGACCATGGGGCCGGGCGTGCTGGTCAACGCCAAGGAAAAGTTCGAAGGGGACAAGTGAGATGGGAGAAAAGACACAGAAGATACAGCAGTACAAGCGCGACGCGGTGGCCCTGCTGCGGGACAAGATCCGCCAGGCCCCCGGGCTGATCTTCACCGACTACCGCGGCCTGACCGTGGCCCAGATCAGCGACCTGCGGCGGACCCTGCGCAAGCAGTCCGCCGAGTACAAGGTGGTGAAGAACAGCTACGCCAAGATCGCCCTGGCCGAGCTCGGGCTGCCCTTCGAGGAGGGCTTCCTGACCAACCCGACGGCCATCGCCATGGCCCGGACGGATGTCGGGCCGGTGGCCAAGGCCCTCTTCGATTTCGCCAGGGAATCCCGGCTGAAGGTGAAGGGGGGGATGATCGACGGCAAGGCCCTGGAAGTCGTGGCGGTGGAGGCCATTTCCCGGCTGCCGGGGCGCCTGGAGCTGCTGGCCATGCTGATGGGCACCATGAACGCCCCCCTGCGCAACATGATGTACGCGATGAAGGGGGTCAGCTCCAAGCTGGTGCGCACCCTGCAGGCGGTGGCCGACCAGAAGGCCAAAACCAAGGAATCATGACGGCATTAGTCTTCGGATGTTGCACACTATTGTCGTCGATTAAATTCTTAAACCAAGGAGAAGGTAAATGGCAACACTGGGCAAGGAACAGATACTGGAAGCGATCGCCGGCATGACCGTGCTGGAGGTTTCCGAGCTGGTCAAGGCGATGGAGGAGAAGTTCGGCGTGACCGCGGCCGCCCCGGTGGCGATGGCTGCAGCGGCCGGTGGAGGCGCCGCGGCCGGCAGCCGCGGAGGAAAAGACCGAGTTCACCGTGGTGCTGAAGAGCTACGATGCCGAGAAGAAGATTCCCGTGATCAAAGAGGTCCGGGCGATCACCGGGCTGGGGCTCAAGGAAGCCAAGGAGCTGGTTGAAGCTGGTGACAAGCCTGTCAAGGAAGGGGTCTCCAAGGAGGAGGCCGCGAAGATCAAACAGCAGCTTGAGACGGCCGGCGCGAAGGTTGACATCCAGTAGTCGCACCCGATTCCGGAAGGCCATAAACTTGCGACCCGTGCCTCGGTGCCCGTCAGGGTGCCGGGGCGCCTCGTCGTTTCCAGGGAGGGACGATGGTTCCTGAAAAGATCAAGAGGCTCTATTACGGCGAAGGCACGGATGACGTGATGGAGATGCCGAATCTCATCGACATCCAGCTGGCCTCCTACGAGCGCTTCCTGCAGCGGGAGCGCCTGGCCGCCGGAAAGCCCATCGCCCGGCAGGGGCTGGAGGACGTGTTCCAGTCCGTGTTCCCCATCGAGAGCCCCAACGCGGACATGGTCCTGGAATACGGCGGCTACACCCTGGATCAGGCCACCCCGACCTCCAACCCGCCGCTCACGGAGTTCGAGTGCAAGCAGAAGGGCCTGACCTTCGCCATCCCGATAAAAGCCAAGATCAACCTGGTCTTCCTGAACACCGGCGAGATCCGGCAGAAGGAGATCTACATGGGGGACATCCCCCTGATGACCCCCCGCGGCACCTTCATCATCAACGGCGCGGAGCGGGTGGTGGTCAGCCAGATCCACCGCTCCCCCGGGGTCATCTTCTCCCACGAGAAGGGGGTCTTCTCCTCCCGGATCATCCCCTACCGCGGCTCCTGGCTGGAGTTCGAGATCGACCAGAAGAAGGAGCTGATCTTCGCCAAGATCGACCGCAAGAAGAAGATCCTGGCCACCATCTTCCTGCGCGCCCTGGGCTACGACACGCGGGAGAAGATCATCGACCTGTTCTACAAGACCCGCAAGATCAAGCTCTCCGAGAGCCGGGAGGACAAGGAGAAGCTGCTGGGCATGGTCTTCGCCCGCGCGGTGTTCAGCAAGGAGGCCGGCACGGCCAAGAAGCTGTACCGGGCCGGCGACCGCATCCACCCGCACGACGTGGAGGAGCTCATCCACTCGGGCATCTTCGAGATCGAGGTGATCGACATGCAGCACGAGAAAAGCCTGCATTCCCCGATCATCCTCAACTGCTTCGAGCGCGAGGAGATGCTGTACGGCAAGGACAAGGACTCCCCGGAGAAGGACGAGCCCAGCCTGGAGGAGTCCATCAGCCGGGTCTACGCCATCATCAAGCCCGGCGAGCCCATCACCCTGGAGAGCGCCGAGAAGGACTTGAGCAGCATGTTCTTCTCCCCCCGCCGCTACGACCTGGGCAGGGTGGGGCGCTACAAGCTGAACAAGAAGTTCGACTACCCGGAAGCCCAGAAAACCCACACCCTCATCCCCGAGGACATCTTCAACACCATGCTCTTCCTGATCCAGGTGTACATCGGGGAGAAGAACGTGGACGACATCGACCACCTGGGCAACCGGCGCATCCGCTCGGTGGGGGAGCTGTTGACCAACCACCTGAAGGTGGCCTTCACCCGCATGGAGCGCATCGCCAAGGAGCGCATGTCCCTGAAGGAGGCGGACACCATCCGCCCCCAGGACCTGATCTCCATCAAGCCGGTGGTGGCCACGATCAAGGAGTTCTTCGGCTCCAGCCAGCTGTCCCAGTTCATGGACCAGGTCAACCCGCTGGCCGAGCTGACCCATAAGCGGCGCCTGAACGCCCTGGGCCCCGGCGGGCTTTCCCGCGACCGGGCGGGCTTCGAGGTGCGCGACGTGCACTACACCCACTACGGGCGCATGTGCCCGATCGAGACCCCGGAAGGTCCGAACATCGGCCTGATCGTCTCCCTGGCCAACTACACCCGGGTCAACGAGTACGGCTTCCTGGAGACCCCCTACCGCAAGGTGGAGGACGGCGTGGCCTCCAAGCAGATCGAGTATCTATCGGCCATCGACGAGGAGAAGTACTTCATCGCCCAGGCCAGCGCCCCGCTGGACTCCGCCGGGCGCTTCCAGGAAAAGCTCATCCCGGTGCGCAAGGGCGGGGACTACACCACGCGCAAGGCCAAGGACATCCAGTACATGGACGTCTCGCCCAAGCAGATCATCTCGGTGTCCACCTCCCTGATCCCCTTCCTGGAGCACGACGACGCCAACCGGGCGCTGATGGGCTCCAACATGCAGCGCCAGGCCGTGCCCCTGCTGGCCCCCGAGCCGCCGCGGGTGGGCACCGGCATGGAGAACAAGACCGCCTACGACTCCGGAGTGGTCGTGATCGCCCGCAGGGCGGGCAAGGTGAGCTACGTGAGCTCGGAGAAGATCACCATCAAGCCGGACCGGGCCGAGGGGGAGGAGCCGGACGAGTACCGGATGATCAAGTTCCAGCGCACCAACCAGGACACCTGCTTCAACCACAAGCCCATCGTGGCCCCGGGGCAGCACGTGGCCAAGGGGGAGGTCATCGCCGACGGTCCGGCCACCTACAATGGAGAGCTGGCCCTGGGGCGCAATGTCCTCTGCGCTTTCATGCCCTGGAACGGGTACAACTACGAGGACGCCATCCTGATCTCCGAGGAGCTGGTCCGCGAGGACAAGTTCACCTCCATCCACATCAAGGAGTTCCAGGTGGAGGTGCGGGAGACCAAGCTGGGGCCCGAGAAGATCACCCGCGACATCCCCAACGCCAGTGAGAACACGGTGGAGCAGCTGGACGAGGAAGGCATCATCCGCGTCGGGGCGGAGGTCAAGTCGGGATCGATCCTGGTGGGCAAGGTGACCCCGAAGAGCGAGACGGATTCCACCCCGGAGTTCAAGCTGCTGAACTCGATCTTCGGGGAGAAGGCCAAGGACGTGCGCGACACCTCCTTGCGCGTGCCGCACGGCATCGAGGGCACGGTCATCGACGTGCAGCGCCTGAAGCGCTCCGAAGGGGACGAGCTGAACCCCGGGGTGGAGGAGGTGGTCAAGATCCTGATCGCCACCAAGCGCAAGCTGCAGGAGGGCGACAAGATGGCCGGTCGGCACGGCAACAAGGGGGTCATCGCCCGCGTGCTGCCGCCGGAAGACATGCCCTTCATGGAGGACGGCACGCCGGTGGACATCGTCCTGAACCCCCTGGGCGTGCCTTCGCGCATGAACCTGGGGCAGATCATGGAAACCGAGCTGGGCTGGGCCGGGATCAAGCTGGACGAGTGGTACGCCAGCCCGGTGTTCCAGTCGGCCACCAACGAGATGATCGAGGCCAAGCTCAAGGAGGCCGGGCTGCCGCTGAACTCCAAGGTCAAACTGCACGACGGCCTGACCGGGGAGCCCTTCGAGAACCAGGTCACCGTGGGCTACATCTACATCATGAAGCTGCACCACCTGGTGGACGACAAGATGCACGCCCGTTCCACCGGGCCCTATTCCCTGGTCACCCAGCAGCCGCTGGGCGGCAAGGCCCAGTTCGGCGGGCAGCGCCTGGGCGAGATGGAGGTCTGGGCCCTGGAGGCCTACGGGGCGGCCAACACCCTGCAGGAGCTTTTGACCATCAAGAGCGACGACATGACCGGACGGGCCAAGATCTACGAGAGCATCGTCAAGAACGAGGTATTCGCCAACGCCGGGATTCCGGAAAGCTTCAACGTGCTGGTGCAGGAGTTGCGCGGGACTGGCCCTGGACATATCGATCTTCGACGCCAAGGGCAAGCAGATCGCGCTCACCGAGCGGGACGAGGAGCTGATCAACCGGCAGGGAAGCCGCTTCTAGCGGGAGGCTGGGAATGAACCCAAGGGAACTGCAGGAATTCGACAGCATCATGATCAAGCTGGCTTCGCCCGACCAGGTCCGCGCCTGGTCCTACGGCGAGGTCAAGAAGCCGGAAACCATCAACTATCGGACGCTGCGGCCCGAGAAAGACGGGCTTTTCTGCGAGCGCATCTTCGGCACGACCAAGGAATGGGAGTGCTACTGCGGCAAGTTCAAGTCCATCCGCTACAAGGGGGTGATCTGCGACCGCTGCGGCGTGGAGGTCACCCACTTCCGGGTGCGCCGGGAGCGCATGGGGCACATCGAGCTGGCCTCCCCGGTCAGCCACATCTGGTTCTACCGCTCCGTGCCCTCCCGCATGGGCCTGCTGCTGGACCTGGCCATCGTGGCCCTGCGCTCGATCCTGTACTACGAGAAGTACATCGTGATCGACCCGGGCGACACAGATCTCAAGAAGATGCAGCTCCTTTCCGAGGAGGAGTACCTGGAGGCCCTGGAGCGCTACGGCATGGCCTTCACCGCCGGCATTGGGGCGGAAGCCATCCGCACGCTGCTGGAGAGCCTCGACCTGGACGCCCTGTCCGCGGAGCTGCGGCGTAAAATGCTGGACAAGGGGCGCAAGACCGACAAGCGCCTGCTGAAGCGCATCGAGATCGTGGAGAACTTCCGCGATTCCGGAAACCGTCCCGAATGGATGATCCTGGACGTGATCCCGGTGATCCCCCCGGAGCTGCGCCCCATGGTGCAGCTGGACGGCGGGAGATTCGCCACCTCCGACCTGAACGACCTGTATCGCCGGGTGATCAACCGCAACAACCGCCTGAAGCGCCTGCTGGCCCTGAACGCCCCGGACATCATCATCCGCAACGAGAAGCGCATGCTGCAGGAGGCGGTGGACGCGCTGTTCGACAACTCCAAGAAAAAACGCGTGGTCAAGGGCGCGGCCAACCGCCCGCTGAAGAGCCTGTCCGACATGCTCAAGGGCAAGCAGGGCCGCTTTCGCCAGAACCTGCTGGGCAAGCGCGTGGACTACTCCGGCCGCTCGGTCATCGTGGTCGGCCCCGAGCTCAAATTGCACCAGTGCGGCCTGCCCACCAAGATGGCCCTGGAGCTGTACAAGCCCTTCATCATGAAGAAGCTGGTCGAGAAGGACGTGGTCTACAACATCAAGAAGGCCAAGACCCTGGTGGAGATGGAGACCCCCGAGGTCTGGGCCGTGCTGGAGGAGGTGGTGAGCGAGCACCCCGTGCTGCTCAACCGCGCCCCCACGCTGCACCGCCTGGGCATCCAGGCCTTCGAGCCGGTCCTGGTGGAGGGCAAGGCCATCCGCCTGCACCCCCTGGTCTGCCACGCCTTCAACGCGGACTTCGACGGGGACCAGATGGCGGTGCACGTGCCCCTGACCCCCGCGGCCCAGATCGAGTGCTGGACGCTGATGCTCTCCTCGCGCAACCTGTTGAACCCGGCCAACGGCAACCCCATCGTCATCCCCACCCAGGACATGGTCCTGGGGGTCAACTACCTGACCCGGGTCCGGGAAGGGGCCAAGGGCACCGGCAAGTACTTCAGCTCCGTGGAGGAGGTGCTGCTGGCCCTGGACGCCCGCTCGGTGGAATACCAGGCGGCCATCAAGCTCAAGCGGGAGGGCAAGTACCTGGAGACCACCCCCGGGCGGATCATCCTCAACGAGGAGCTGCCCAAGGAGCTGGGCTTCCTCAATGAGTCCATGGGCGAGAAGGAGCTGCGCGCCCTGATCTCCCGCATCTACACCGAGCAAGGCGCGGACGTCGACCGTGAAGATGCTGGACGTGATCAAGGACCTGGGCTTCAAGTACGCCACCCGCTTCGGAGCCACCATCGGCATGGAGGACGTGATCATCCCCAGCGCCAAGAAGGAGCTCATCGGCAAGGCCAACACGCAGGTGGAGGAGATCCAGAACCAGTACCTGCAGGGACATATCACCAACGAGGAGCGCTACAACCGGGTGGTGGAGGTGTGGAGCACCACCAACGAGCTGATCACCAACGAGCTGATGAACGAGTCTGAAGAAGGACCGCGGCGGGTTCAACCCCGTGTACATGATGGCCCACTCCGGGGCCCGGGGCTCGCGCACCCAGATCCGCCAGCTGGGCGGGATGCGCGGCCTGATGGCCAAGCCCTCCGGCGACATCATCGAGCTGCCCGATCCGCTCCAACTTCAAGGAGGGGCTGTCGGTGATCGAGTTCTTCATCTCCACGAACGGGGCCCGCAAGGGTCTGGCCGACACGGCCCTGAAGACCGCCGACGCCGGCTACCTGACCCGCCGCCTGGTGGACATCGCCCAGGACGTGGTGATCAACGAGGTGGACTGCGGCACGATCAACGGCCTGGAGCGCCGGGCCCTGAAGGACGGCGAGGAGGTCGTGGAGAGCCTGCGCGACCGCATCGTCGGCCGCTTCACCCTGGAGCGGGTCCACCACCCGATCACCGGCGAGATGATCGTGGACGTGAACGAGGAGATCACGGACGAGCTGGCCGACCAGATCGAGGCGGTGGGCATCGAGAGCGTGCGCGATGCGCACGGTGCTCACCTGCGAGGCCAAGCACGGCGTCTGCGTCAAGTGCTACGGGCGCAACCTGGCCACCGAACCGCCGGTGGAGATCGGCGAGGCGGTGGGCATCATCGCCGCCCAGTCCATCGGGCAGCCGGGCACCCAGCTCACGATGAGGACCTTCCACATCGGCGGGGCGGCCACCAAGATCAGCGAGGAGAACCGGGTCTACCTGCGCTACCCGGTGCTGGTGGAGGAGATCAAGGGCAACACGGTGACGCTGAAGAACGGGAACCTGCTGTTCACCCGCAAGGGGCACATCCAGGTTCGCCGCATCCTGCGCAGCTTCGACCTGGAAAAGGGCGACCGGGTGGTGGTGCAGGACGGCCAGCGCGTGCTTTCCGGCGACCACCTGATCACCCGCAAGGGCGAGCACCTGCTGGCCCAGGAGATCGCCTACGTGCGGCGCACCAAGGAGAAGCTGCTGCTGATCGCCCAGAACCAGCGTGCGGACATCCGCAACGGGGCGGAGCTGCTGGCCCAGGTCGGCACCGTCGTCCCGGCCGAGGAGACCATCGCCTATTTCGACCCGT
>CAVTQG010000061.1:0-175247 GCA_963736785.1 uncultured Spirochaetota bacterium
TGGGCGGCACGGAAAAAAGTAGCCTCTCCTTCGGGAGAGGCTTGCGCGCATCCTTATTTTGTAAGGACTTGCTCGGTTGGGCGGCACAAGACTCGAACTTGTGACCCCCAGCGTGTCGAGCTGGTGCTCTAACCAACTGAGCTAGCCGCCCGGATTCCCGTATTGCTTAACCCAAAGCCGCCCCTTTGTCAAGGTTTTATTGACGCTGCTTCCGCCGATTACTGTAGCTCGAGGTCGCGACGCCGATGGTTTGCCTGGTCGTCGAGGGAACGCCCTCCGTGCGGGAATCCCTCTGCTACGTCCTGCTCTCCCTCGGGGTCAAGGCGCTCCCGGCCGCCAACCGCCAGGAAGCCCTCGAGGCGTTGAAGGGCCAGCCCGAGATCACCGTCGCCATCGTGGACCTGGACACCAAGGAGGTCCAGGGCGAGGCCCTGCTGCGCGACCTGCGCGAATCCGGAAGCCTCGGCGGCCTGAAGGTCGATCGTCCAGTCCGTGCAGTCCAGCCGGGAGCTGGTCGTGAGGATGATGGAGTACGGGGTGGCCGGCTACCTGCTGAAGCCCTACCAGGAGAAGGAAGCCTACGCCAAGCTGCGCACGGTGCTGGAGCGCTGCCAGGTCGCGAACGACCGGCGCCGGCACATCCGCGTCAAGCCCGATCCGGACGAGCTGCTGCGCCTGCACTTCAAGCTGCCCGGGACAGACCAGCCTGATCTCCGGCAAGATCGTCGACATCAGCGTCGGCGGGGTGGCCGTGGAGCTGCTCAACCCGCCGGAGCCCGGCGCGCTGAAGCCCGGCCTGCAGATCCCCGGCATCCAGTTCACCCTCGGCCGCAAGCAGTTCGCCCCGCCGGGCAAGGTCGTGCTCTCCGGGAGAAGCTGCTGGCGCTGCACTTCGATTTCCTGACCGTGGCGGAGAAGACCGCCCTGGCCAGGTACGTGTTCAAGCGCATCGCGGTCTAAAGCAAAAAAGCCCCGCCTCCGGCGGGGCTCATATGGAAAGCTGCGGTTCCTCCGAGAAGCTCTAGTTCTTCCTCTTCCTTGTGCATCTTCTGCTTTTCCAGGGTGCGCAGCACCTGCAGGTTGCCCAGGCGCTTGAGCTCGGCCGCCTTGCGGGCCTCGTACCTGGCGGTCGAGGATGCCCCAGATCGCCTCGTCGTTGATGTCCCGCTGGGTCTCCAGCAGGGCCTTGTCGTAGGTGATCTTGATGTCCTTCACGTAGGTGACGATGTCCCCGCCCTGCTGCATGGAGTCGCGGTAGAAGATCAGGCCGACCAGCTTCAGGAACGGCTCGCTGTTCGGGTACAGGGGGTACTTGCGCACCTCGCGGTTGCGCACCTCGGTGATGTAGTTCGGGTTGTTCCAGACCAGCTTCCGCCAGCCGTCGAACTCCAGGTAGTCCAGGAAGATGGTCTGCTCGATTGCCGTCCTGGTCCTTGACGATGACCCCGAAGCCGTTCGGGAAGTTGGAGCCGTAGGCGGTGACCTCGACGGCTCTTCAGCACGCCGACGTTCTTGACCACCCCGAAGTCGTCGAACTTGGTGCCGTTGTCCCCCTCCACCTCCACGACCTCGTCCTGGCGCAGCTCGGTCTTGTTGGAGTAGGCCGGGATCTCGAAGGGGGGCAGGACCAGCGCGTAGGAGTTGTACATGGCCAGCGGGAAGTGCACGCGCACGCCCATGCACGGTCTTGCCGCCCATCTCCTCGCCGTCGAAGGCCTTGGCGTCGGCCTTCAGCTTCGATTCCTTGGTGTAGGACATGGCCTGGTTGCCGACCGTCCTGGAGGAGGAGGCCAGCTGCACGTACCAGTTCTCGATGGCCAGGGAGGTCTTCATCGCCTTGCGGACCTCCTCGTCGTAGCTGGAGCCCGCCACGTCGGCGAAGTCCACCAGGGTGGCGCGTGTGCTCGTTGTTCTTCTCGGCGATCGCCGAGCTTGACGTCGGCGGTGAGCTTCGAGAAGTCGATGAGCACCGACTTGTCGGCGAAGACCCCTCCGGCCGCCAACAGCGCGATCGCTATGAGGATGCACAGCTTCTTCATGCACTGCTCCTTTCCGGTTCGCATTTCATTTCAAGTATACGTCCCGAATTCCCATTGCACAATCATTTTTCTTCTTTTGTATCGGTCCGCCTAGCATAAAAATCACCGCGGACTTTAACATTTTTTTTTATTTCAGCAGCTGCGGGCTGAAAGCGGAATACGCTGCCCCCGCGGGGCACCTGGCCCTCGATCAGCAGCTCCAGGCGCCGGATGCGCGGGAAGTTGAAGAGGATCACGTTGGCCAGAGCCTGCAGGGCCTGCTCCGGCCGGAAGGGCGACTCCCCGCCTTCGCGCAGGATGCCGCTGGAGAGGCTGAGGTAGACCCGGCGCTGGCGCGCCAGCACCGAGACCAGGCGCGTTTCCCGCGGGAAGCAGCGGCCGGTGCATGGGCATCTCCGGGCCCAGGATCGCCTCCTCGACCAGCAGCTGGACGTCCCGCTCCAGGCTCCGCCGCCGCGGCAGGAAACGGGTCTCGCCCACCAGCTTCTGGGAGCTGATCTCGGGGAAAAACAGCGTGCGCCGCGCCCAGTGCCTGCCGGCCAGGAACAGGGCCAGGGAAAGCAGCAGCAGCAGCAGGAACAGCGACACGCCCGTAGGCCAAAAGCAGCCGCTCGGCGGAGCGCAGGGGCCTACTCGGTAAAACCCTTAGTCGTTTCAAAAGCATGGACGAACTTTCGCACGCCAGTATATATAGCCCGGGCCAGCTTCTGCAAGTATTGCTCCTGGGCCAGCAAGAGCCGCTTCCTCGGCGTTGGTCACGAAGCCCAGCTCGATCAGGATCGAGGGCATCCGGGCGTTGCGCACCACGAACCAGGACTCCTCGCGGATGCCGCGATTCACGCTCTGCCCGCCAGTTCCCGGTCGAAGCCGTCCAGCACCTGGCGCGCCAGGGTGATGCTTTCGATGGCGTACTCCTCCTCCAGCAGGACGTTGAGGATGGGCGCGATGTCCTGGCGGTCCTCGTCCAGGGAGCCGGCGTCGACCAGCTGGCGCCGGTAGTCGCCGGGCAGGACCCAGACCTCGTAGCCCCGGGCCTGCGCGTTGAACGAAGCGTTGGCGTGCACCGAGATGAAGATCACCGCCTCGTGCTCGCCCAGGGGCAGGGTGTTGGCCAGTGGCCGCCCTGTCCTCCAGCTTCAGGTACTCGTCCCCGGAGCGGGTCAGCAGGATCTTGCGGTCGGGGTACTCGGCGGCCAGCAGCTCGTGCAGCCCGCGGGACACTGACAGCACGACGTCCTTCTCCGCGAGGCGGCGGGTCTCCTGGCCCTCCGCGTAGCTGCCCACCGCGCCGGAATCCGTGCCCCCGTGGCCCGGGTCGATCAGGATCGCCGCCACGCGCGGCTGCTCCGCGCGCCGCAGTGCGGCCTGGTAGTGCTTGCGCAAGTTCTCCAGTCCCTGCCGGGAGAACTCCAGCCCTCCCTCCGTGCGGGTGATGTCCGGCCAGGCACACCAGGTAGCGATAGTTGACCAGCGCCCAGGGAAAACCGACCCGGAAGGCAATCCGGTCCCCTGGCTCCCCCAGCTGCTTGCCGGAAAGCTCGAACTGGCCCTGCCCGGTGAGCGGGTCCCAGATCAGGGTGGCGTCCAGCTCCCGCAGCACGGCCTGCAGCTCTTCTCCGCGAGCGCCGCCCGCGGCCAGCAGCAGCAGGCGGCCGACCGCGCCAAGGAAGGCCATGCGCCTCATGCGCGCGCCTCCCGGGCGCAGGCTCCCCAGGATCTCGGCGGGATCGCCCGCGCAGAGCGTCTCGATGAGGTAGACGCCCGCCTGCACGCCGCCCCGGCGCAGCGCCTCCCAGAACACCCTTCCCAGGGTCAACCTTCCCGGCATCGGGGCGTCGGCGGACGGCACCCGGGTGAGCCTCTCCACCTGCTCCAGCGCGCCGGCCAGGCTCAGGCCGTGCCAGTCGCAGGCCGGCTCCGCCTTCAGGCCCTCCGGGCGCAGCACCGCAGCGCCTTCTGCCCCCAGGCGCAGCGGAGCCAAGCTGCCCCACCGCTTCCGGCAGCCCCGCCACGGCCTTGCCCAGCGCTTCGCTGAGCCGGGAAAAGGCGGTCCAGGGCCCGGGGCTGGCGGTCGCGCAGGAAAGCCAGGGTCTCCCCGTCGCCGGGCTCCAGGCGCAGGAAAACCTGCTGACGGGCCCGGTCGGCGGCGCCGACGGCCCGCGCGCGGGTGGGCGCCGCGGGTGATGACGTTGCCGCACTTTTCCAGGTTGTTCACCGGCAGCCGCACCCGCTCCCCCACCCGCACGCGCAGGAACAGCTCCTGCAGCCCGTCCACCTGCCGGACCTCCGGCAGCCCCTCCAGGGCCTGAATCCTGCCGGGGATCGAGATGAAGGCCCGCTCCGCGGACACCGCGGAGAAGCGCGGCTGCAGGTCCCCCGGCGGCAGGCCCACGGCGATGTTGAGCGCCGCCTCGGTCACCTCCACCCCGCAGGACAGGGGGAAGGTCCAGCCGGACATGTACCCGCCGGAAAGGCGGGCGGCGATCTCCCCGACCGCCGGGCCCGGAGGCGGTCAGCTTGATGTCGCCCTTGGCCGCGCCGTTGCGGATCCCCAGGGCCCGGATGCCCGGCCAGGAAGACCTCCTCGGCCTGCCGCAGCAGCTCGGGGTCCAGGTCGCTGGGCATGGTGTGGCCCATCTCGACGAAGTACGGTGGGAAGAAGATGTGGCGGTCGGCCACCCCGCAGACCGTGGCCTGGCCGCGGTACACCACGGCGTCCAGGCTGAGCTCCGGCCCGTCCATGTACTCCTCGACGATCACCCGGCGGCTGCGGGACTGCTCGAGGGCCAGATCCACGGCGGCCGCGTAGTCCTCCTCGCCGGTCGACGCGGCGCACCCCCCGTGCGCCCATGTTGTCCACCGGCTTGACCACCAGGGGGAAGAAGAAGCCTTCCGGCGGCTTTTCTGCGCGTGCGGCCCTTCCGGCCCCTCTTCCACCGTGTAGAACCGCGGACAGGGAACCCTCTTGGCGCGGAACCGGGCGCGCATGCGTGACTTGTCGGTGGCGTTCAGGGCCACGGCGTAGGGAATGCCCGGAAGGCGCAGCTTCTCGGCCACCCAGGCCACGGTGGTGGAGAAATCGGTGCCCGCCGTGAACACCCCGTGCAGGCCGTGACGCGCGCGCAGGTCCTGGGCCACGGCCACCAGGCCTTCGCGGTCCTGCAGGTCCACCTCCAGAGCCTCGTCGGCCAGCGCGCGCACCGCCGGGTCGATGCTCTTGGCGGCCACGAAGACCTTCCAGCCCTTGCGCCGGGCGATGCGCGCCGCGGGGAGCTGCATGGTGCCCCCGCCCAGGATCAGTACATTCATGACCGGCTCTCCGATCTTCACCGCGTAGGCTTCGAAGGTGTCGCCCAACCCCAGCAGGCGGCTGGCCGCCAGCAGCGTCCCGGCGGGCAGCCTGCCGGGGAAGCGCTCCGGATGGTGCCCGGTGACCCGCAGGCGCTTCAGGCGGAAGCCGAAGCGACGCAGCAGCGGGCCAGCCAGGCGCGGGGCCCAGATGGTGAAATGGTCCGCGGGGCTGGCGCTCAGGAAACGATGCAGGCTCCTGCGCGCCGAGATGCCGGAGGCGCTGGGCGTGGAAAAGGCCAGCACCCCACCCGGGCGCAGCAGCCGGTTGGCCCGGGTCAGGGCGGCGGCGGCGTCACGGAAGTGCTCCAGAACGTACCACAGAGTCACCGCATCGTAGCTCCGCTCCGGGAGGGCTACCTGCAGGAAATCGCCCTGAACGCAGGGAAGGCCCAGCTTCTCCCGCACGTGCCGCGCCGCCTCGCCGGACACGTCCAGGCCTTCGGCAGCCACCCCCAGCTCGCGGGCGGCCTGCAGGAAGGGACCGTACGCGCAGCCCACGTCCAGCAGCCGGGGTGCTGCGGCCCGCGGCAGCGAGGCCCGGGGCGCGGCAGGAGAGTTTCCAGCCGCCGTCGGCCCGCGGCCTGGATCGCGGCGAAGTCCTCCAGGTAGGTGCGCCCGTACTGCCTGCGGTACTCCTCGAAGAAGTAGCTCTCCCCGTAGGTGACCTTCGGGCCCCCGAAGTCGGCCAGGTAGAGCATCCGGCAGGACCGGCAGCGGAAATAGCTGCGGCGCGGGAAGCGCGCCACGGCCGGATTGAGGGATTGCCCGCACACCGGACAGGCGGTCGAGCCGGCGGGAAGCAAAGCCGGCAGGAGCTCCGCCGGCGGAAGCTGCCCCAGGGCCGCGGCATCGGTCGGCGCCGACGATCTGGAGGGTGGGGAACCCGGCTGCAGCAGCCGCTCGAACGCTGCACGGTCCTCCAGCAGGCTCTGCAGACGACGCATGCGCGGTCGCCGCACCCCGATTTCCGGCAGCCCGGCATTCCTGGCCAGCCGGCGATGGTAGCGCGTGGGGTGGAAGGTGATCACCGGCACCCCGGAGGATCGCGCCTCCAGCGCCGTCAGGCCGAACAAGGTGAACACCAGGTCGTAGCCCGCCAGAAGGGACCGCAGGCGCGGGTTACGCAGCACCGTGACGCCCCCGGGCCACCGACTGCGCCGGAAATAGGGGCCCTGCACCACGGTGAGCTCTTCGGGCCGGAACAGACCTTGTCCCAGGAGCCGCCCCAGCAGGCGCCCGCTCAGGTCCGCGGAGTCCTCCCCGCCGAAGCTGAGCAGGACGCGCCGGAAGGGGTAGTTCCAGCCTTCCCGGCGCGCCGGCAGCTCCAGAAACGCGGAGCCGGCCAGGTTGGGCGGATGCCCCCCGCTCCACCCCAAAGGGGTGTCCACGAGGTAAGGGAAAAACCGCCGCGCCGGCCCCCCCTCATCCAGCCCGATCACCGGCAGCCCCGCGAATCGCTCCAGCGCGGACACCGGCGTCCGGAAGCCATCCAGAAGCACCAGGTCCCAAGGCTCCCGGGGATCGTAGCTCGACAAAGCCTTCGGCAGAGGTTCTCCGCCGGCCAGCGGCGCCAGCAGCTCCTGCGCGTCACGGCCGCTGCGCTCCCGGCAGTTTTCCAGCAGCAAGGCCGCCTCCCCTCCCCAGCGCCGGGACAGCGCCAGGCAGCGCCGCAGGTGGCCGCTGCCCAGGCCGCGCCCGATGGCCGGGACCAGCAGCAGCCTCATCGGCGCTCCCGCAGCCACCGCAGCAGCTCCTCGGTTTCGAGGGGCTCGCCGCGGTACAGCTCGCTGAACAACGCGCGCAGCAGCTCGTAGTCCTCGGCGGTGTCCAGGGTCAGCCGGGCCTCGGGGAAATGCCATCCGGCAGGACAGGCCGGCTCCCCCACCCGGAACCGATCGGGGTGGCGATACAGGTATGGGGTCACGTGCTCACGCTCATAAGGGTCCTCGGCCTCTTCCCCGGCCTCGGCCAGGGCCGCGGCCTCGACCACCTCCACCCCGGTGCCCAGGGGCGGGCCCAGGTAATGGCTGAGCTGCCAGCCCTGGGCTTCGTGCAGCTCCAGCAGGCTGCGCACCTGCGCGGGGCAGACCAGGGGGTTGTCCCCCGTGGCCCTGACCACCCGCCGCACCCCGAAGCGCGCGGCGGCCCCGCAGAAGCGGTCCAGCACGTCCTGCTCGGAGCCGACGAAAAGCTCGAAGCCCTCCTCCCGGGCCAGCCCGGCGAAGTCACTCGCGCTGCCCGGCTCGGTCAGCAGCGCGTGCACCCCCGCTTCCACGCGGGCCAGCGCCCGCATGGCCAGCTGCAGCACGGTGGTTCCTGCCAGCGGCAGCAGCGCCTTGCGTGGGAGCCGGGTGGAGCCCAGGCGCGCCTGCAGGAACACCCCCACCGCTACTCGGGCATTTCCCAGCGGCCCAGCAGGCTGGGGACGTCCCCCTGGAAGCGGAAGCGGTTCTCGTGTACCCAAGCGCGCACCTCGCGAAACTCTTTCAGGGAATCCAGCAGCCCGGAATCGGACCGCAGCGCATACCTCGGAAGGCGGGAGAGCGGCAGCAGGCCGGAGTCGCCGGTGAAGCGCACGGCCATGTTCTTCAGGAAGAAAAGCTTGTAGCTGGAGTCCGGCGTGCTGTCCTCGCCCCCCGGTTCGCCGGTGTAGGCGAACTGCCAGGGCAGGTGCCAGGCGATGGTCTCCGCCCACAGCCCCGCGCGGAAGCCGAAGTCCATTTTCTGCCAGTACGGGTTGGTCATCCAGGGGTCGAAGCCCCCCAGCTGCAGAAAGCGCCGGCGCGAATACAGCCCACAGTAGTCGAAGGGGTACAGGGAACGCATGCCTTCCTGAACCGGCTTCCAGGGAAGAACTTTCAGGCTGCCTTTGATCATCGCGGGCACCAGGATCGAAGGCAGCACCTCGCCCTTCGGGCTCTTCAGCCTGGGGACCTGGCAGAGCAGCTCGCGCTGCGGAGCCTGAAGGCCGGAGGCCAGGCTGCCCCCGTCCTCCCGCATGTCCGACCAGAGCACGAGGACCCGCTCGGAGAGGGCTTCTTCCATGCCCAGGTTGATCTTTTCCCCCGGGGAGGCCGGCGCGCGCAGCAGCAGGAAGCGGATGGACGGGTGCCGGCGGGCCAGCTCTTCCAGGTCGTACGCCGGGCTGGGACCCTCCACCGAGAGGATCTGCACCCCGGGCAGCCCGGCCAGCTCCTGCAGCTGCTCCTCCCGGTAGAAGCGCCCGCCCCGGGCCAGCAGCAGGACGCTCAGCGCGCCACGGCTGGAGCGGTTGGGCGGCAGCCCGGTACCCCGGCCGCCGCCTACGACCGTGTAGGAAGCGCGGGGCCGCTTAAAAATTGAAGGTGTAGTACTCATCGCAGCCCGCGCACAGCGGCGGGTACTCCTGGCGCAGGTGGTCCTGGTACCAGCGCTCCCCGCGCGCCCAGACCGCGGCCAGCTCCTCCTCGAACAGGTTGCCCAGCGGGTGGCGCAGGTTCACGTCCTCCCGGCAAAGCGGCACGCGGCCGTCCAGCAGCACGGCCAGGTCGCGTTTCAAGTGCCAGCAGGGGAAGCGCTTCAGCGGGGAAAGGTCGGCGACTTTGCGGTCCGGCAAAAGGCCGCAGAAGTGGTCGTACTTCTGGATGATCACCTTGCCGGTCCGGGCTTTCCAGGCGCGGTAGAAATCCTCCAGCCGCTCCTCGTTCTCCTTCATGCGCACCGCCTGGACGTGCACCTGGGAGGGGAAGCGGGCGGCCAGCAGGTCGATCGCCCGCAGCGCCTCCTCGTAACCCTCGCCGCGCAGCGCCCGGTACAGCTCGGGTCCGTCCGCGTCCAGCGAGACGATCCACTCGATGCCTCCAACCGGGATCTGCCCCAGGCTCGCCGGGTCCCAGCCCACCCCGGAGGTCTCCACTATCAGGCGCAGGCCCCGCTCGCGCACGGCCGCGGCCAGCTCCGGGAAACGGCTGTAGTAGGCGGGCTCGCCCCACAGCGACACGCTCAGCACAGCGTCCCCGCTGAACTCCCGGATCTTGTCCGCCAGACCAACGAAGCGTTCCAGCTCCATCTCCCCCTGCTTGCCGGTGCGCTGGATGCCGAAGCGCGGGTACGGGCAATACGCGCAAAGCTGGGGGCAGCCCGCCACGATCTGGATGCAGTAGTACGCCGGCAGGGTGCGCAGCAGCTCGGGCTTTTCCTGAACCAGGCGGCAGGCGCTGTCCGCATCGGCGGCCCCGGCTTCCAGCAGGCGGGTGAGCAGGAGGTGGTTGCGTTTCGTGTCGGAACTCAAGGACAGGCGCAGCAGCCGCAGGTCGGCCGGGGCCAGCTCGGTCTCCACGTCGAAGGAGTTGATGTCCTTGCGGACCACCTCGAAAACCGCACCGCGGTCCGAGGCCTGGACCTCGGGGCAGTTCTTGGCCAGGGCGGCGAGGGCCGGCAGCGCGCCCGAGCGCAGGATTTCCACCGCCAGCCCCAGCGGGTACCCGTCGGCAAAGGTGTAATCGGCGTAGTAGCGGCGGTGGTTTTCCAGCATGCGGGAGGCCAACCCGGAATCCAGCAGGGGGCAGTCGGCGAAGAAATAGAACAGGTTGTCGACCCCCTCCGCCAGGCGGGCCAGCTCGCCCAGCAGCTCGGCGACTCCATTGCCGTGCAGCCGTACGGCCTCGAAGCCCGCGGGACACGGAGCCTCGCCGGCGAGCAGGATATAGGCCTTTTCCACCTGGGGCAGCCGGCGGGCGAAGGCCCGCACCCGCTCGGGGCAGTCGCCTCCTGCCGGGCAGATTCTGGAAGCTGTAGCTGGAAAGGGTGAGGCCGTTGGCCACCGCCAGGTTCTTCATGCCTACCGCAATTATCGACATCTATCGAAGTTTTTCAATCGAGCGGCGCCCCGGGCAGACGAGGCGAGATTGACAGGGCCCTGTATTTGCCTTACGGTTCCCGAGGATTGAAGAGCAGCACGTTGACCCGCGCCGAGAGCCTGGCCATCTGGCTGGGAATCATCGGCAACATTCTGCTGTTCGGCGGCAAAATCGTCATCGGGCTCTGGTTTCACAGCATCGCCATCATCTCCGACTCTCTCAACTCCTTCACGGACATCATCGCTTCCCTGGTCGTCTACATCAGCATCCGCACCTCCTATCAGGCCGCCGACCCGCAGCATCCCTATGGTCACAAGCGCGCCCAGCCTATCGCCGGGCTCATCGTGGCCATCTTCACGGGCATCGTCGGCTTCGAGGTCATCACCCAGTCGGTCAACCGACTGCTCACCGGCGACCGCATGCAGCCCGGCTTGCTGCCGATCCGTTGGTTCTGGGGGTCCTGGTCATCAAACTGTTCATGCACTTGTACGTGCGCGAAGTCGCCCGGCGGACGGGCAGCACCGCCCTCATGGCCTCCGCCACGGATCATCGCAACGATGTGCTGGTTTCCGGCGCGGTTCTGATCGGGGTCTTGTTTTCCAACCTGGGCTTCCCGATCTTCGACCCGATCGTGGCGATTCTGATCGGCCTGTGGATCATCAAGGCGGGTTTCAGCATCGGCCGGGACAACATCAAGTTCCTCATGGGTGAAGCCCCGCCCGCGGCTTTAGTGGAGGGCATCAAGGAAGCCGCTCGCGCCATCCCCGGCGTGGAGCAGGTCCACGATGTTCTAGCCCATTACGTCGGGACCATGATCCATATCGAGATTCACATCAACGTAAATCGGGAGCTGACACGTGGAGCAGGCCCACGCCATCGGCAAGCAGGTTCAGGGGATCATCGAAGGAAGGGATGGCGTGGCCAGGGCTTTCATCCATATCGATCCCTTGGAGGTCGCATGAAGCCGCCGGCCGAGCGCTCCTTCACCGTTTCGCAGATCACCACCCTGATCAAGGATCTGCTGGAGCAGACCCTGCCCAACGTGACCGTCGAAGGGGAGATCTCCAACTGGCGTCCCGCCAGCTCCGGGCACTGCTACTTCAGCCTCAAGGACGAGGACGCGCTGCTCTCGGTGGTGATGTTCCGGGGCCGAACGGCCGCCCTGAGCTTCCAGCCGGCCGACGGCCTGAAGGTCAAGGCCACGGGCAACATCTCCGTGTACCCGAAGCGCGGCAACTACCAGCTCATCTGCGAGAGCCTCGAGGCCAGCGGCGAGGGGGAGATCCTGGCCATGCTGGAAAAGCGCAAGCGGAAGCTGGCCGCCCTGGGGCTCTTCGACGCCGCGCGCAAGAAGCCGCTGCCCCTGTTTCCCTCGCGGGTGGCCGTGGTCACTTCCCCGACCGGGGCCGCGATCCGCGACATCCTGCGCGTGCTTGCCCGCCGCAGCGCCGGCCTGGACCTGGTGATCCTGCCCACCCCGGTGCAGGGGGAAGGAGCAGCGGCGATGATCGCCCGCCGCATCCGCACCGCCAACGAGTTCTCCATGGCCGACGTGCTCATCGTGACCCGCGGGGGCGGCTCCCTGGAGGACCTCCTGCCCTTCTCCGAGGAGGAGGTGGTCCTGGCCATCGCCGAGTCCCGCATCCCGGTGATCTCCGCGGTCGGCCACGAGGTCGACTTCAGCCTCGTCGGATTTCGCCGCCGACGTGCGGGCCCCCACGCCTTCGGCCGCGGCGGAAATGGTCTCCGCCTCGCGCCTGGAGCTGACCCGCACCCTGGAGGCGGCACGCGAGGGCCTGCGCGAGGCCCTGCGCGCCCGGCTGGAGAGGCTGCGCCTCGTCCTGGACCAGTTCGAGCCCGGAGGCCATGGAGAGGCACCTGCGCTACTTCCTGCAGCCCACGGTGCTGCGGGTCGACGACGCGCGCCAGGAGCTGGCCGACGGCCTGCAGGCCCTGCTGCGCGACCACCGCCACCGCCTGGAGCTGCTGGCCGAGGCGGTCCAGGCCTCCTCCCCCCTGGGGATCCTGGCGCGCGGCTACGCCGTGGTGGTGCAGGAGCGCACGGGCAAGGCTCTTCTGTCCCCCGCCGGGCTCAAGCCGGAGGAGATGCTGCAGATCCGCCTGCACCGGGGGGCCTTGAGGGCCGCCATGAAGGAGAAACAGACATGAAGAGTTTCGAGGAGCGCCTGTCCCGCCTGGAGCAGCTCAGCGAGAAGCTCAAGACGGGCGGCATCGCGCTGGAGGAGGCCGTGGCCCTGTTCGAGGAGGGCATCAAGCCTGGCCAGGGACCTCTCCAAGGAGCTGGGCAAGGTGGAGCGCAAGGTCGAGATCCTGCTCAACGAGCCGGGGCGCAAGGCCGACGCCGTGGTGGAGCCGGACCTGGGCCTGTTTCCCGAAACCGAGGAGGAGTAGCCTTTCGGGGAGCGGCGCCTCAGGGAGCGGCGCCTCGAGGGGCGTTAAGGAAAGTCGGGCGGCAGCCGCACCCGGTCCCCGGGGACCACCCCCAGGGGCTGGAGGCTGCCGGCCGGCAGCTCCAGGGCATAGCGCGCCGCCCTCGTCGGAGGTCACCGGCTTCAGGGACAGGGGCTTGAGCTCCTCGATCTGCAGGATCTCCCCGTCGCGGGACAGGAAGGCCAGCGTCAGGGGCAGCGTCGTGTTCTTCATCCAGAAGGAAAGGTGCTCGTCGGCCTCGTAGACGAAGATCATGCCGCTCGCGCTCGCCCAGCGAGCGGCGGTGCATCAGGCCCCGGGCCTTTTGCTCTTCGCTGCGGGCCACCTCGACGCGGAACTCCACGCCACCGATCTGCACGGGGATGGTCGGCAGAGCCTTGGGGCAGGCGGTCAGGCTGAGCGCGGCCACGGCGAGCAGCGGCCCGGCTGAGGGCGGCCAGGGTGGCCTTCATCAGAACTCCTCCAGGAACATCTTCTTCGAGACCTCCGAAAGGGCCTCGCCGGCCTGGCCCTGTTCCCGCAGCGCGGCGAACACCCCGCTGTCCAGGTACTTGACGCTCAGGGGGCGCTCCAGCGACAGGCGCACCCCCGGAAACTCCCATACGGCCTCCGCGGGGTCCAGCCGCGCGGAGCCCCCGTACTTCCGGCTCAGGGTTTCGAAGAGCGTGTAATAGTCCAGGCGTCGCTCGTCCAGCACCAGGATGATGGAAAACAGCCTGCCCTCGTGAAACTGGAAGAAGGCCCGGCGCACCCAGGAAACCCCGGAGCACTCGATCAGCGACTGCTGCGGGGTGGGAAGCAGGCTCACGTCGGGGTCGCCCCGGTAGCCGAACAGCGCGTCCGCCGCCAGTCTCTCCTTGACCTGCTCCAGGCCCATGCCCAGCATCAGGCCCCGGAAACCTTGCGGGCCCGCCTGCTGGGCGGCAGCCGCGGAGGCCCCGAGGGTCGCGAAGGCAACGCCGGCCGCGGCCAGCAGCATCCGCCATGCTTTGCGCTTCATCGTCCTCCCGATTATCGGCGCTTTTGCGGCGGCAGTCGATTGTTGAAAACCGACGCCTCTTGGGTCTATGCTTGGCACATGAGCTGGAGAGCCTTCCTGCTTCCGGCCGCGGCAAGCCTGGCGGCGGCATGCCTGGCCCTCTGCCTGGGCTGCGCCACTTCCGAAGGCAGCCTGTATCGCGACACCGCGGCGGCGGAGCGGCAGCAGGCGGAAAGCCTGAGGAATCCGCGCCCAAACCCGAGCCGCTGGAACCGGTGGAGCAGGGTCTGGAGATTGAGTCCGACCCAGACGGGGCCTCGGTCTATCTGAACAACCGCTACGTGGGCGAGACCCCCCTGCTGCTGGAGAACCTGGCGGCGGGCCGCTACCAGCTGCGCCTGGAGCTGCAGGGATTCTACCCCCATGACGCCTGGATCGACTACGCCGGCGGACACATGGTGTTCCGCACGGACTTGCGGCGGGTCACGGGCTTTCTGCAGATCGACGTGGAGCCGCCGGGAGCCGCGATCCGGGTTGGCGACCGCGACCTGCCCTCCGGCTCGGTCAGCGAGCTGCCCGCGGGGGTGTTCACCGCGCGGGTCCGGCTTTTCGGCTTCGAGGAGTACGCCGCGCAGGTGCGCATCGAGGACAACACCCTGACGCGGCTGGCCGTGCGCCTGGAACCGGCGGCTTTCCGGCTGGAGGACCTGCGCGCCAGCCGGGCCGAGTTCAACCCGGACAATCCCGGCCTGCTCGGGCGCAGCCGCCTGCGCTTCCGTGTTTCCAGTTTCGGCGCGGGGCGCGCCGCGGTGCTGGGTCCCGGCGGACAGGAGGTCTGGCAGAAAGCCCTGGGGCGCTTCACCACCTGGGAGCAGGCTTTCGACTGGAACGGCAGGTCCGCCGACGGCTCCCCGCTCCCGGACGGCACCTATACGCTGCTGCTGGAGGCCAGCCCGGATAGCGGAGGGGAGAGCCAGTCCGCGCGGCTGCCCCTGGCGTTGAACCGCGCCCTGCGGCTTTCGTTCCGCCCGCTGTGGAATGGATCTTCCGGCCTGCTCTTCGTGCCCTCCCCCGAGGTCCTGCCCGGCGGCAGCCTGCAGGTCTCCACCCTGCTGGTCACCCACGCCGGATCCCCCGGCGGCAGCTACTCTTTCCGCACCCCCTGGGACCTGGGGCTGCGCCTCGGGCTGGGGCCCTGGCCTGGAGCTGGACGCGCATGGCGGGGCGATCCTGGGGTACGGTGAAGCGGTGCCCTGGATGGCCAGCGCCGCCGTGAAGGTCCCCCTGAGCCGCGGGCGGCTGGAGAGCACCGCTCTGGCCCGGCTTTCCTATCAGGGCCTGCTCATCGACCCGTTCGCCAACTTCACGGGCCTCACCCTGGGGCTGCCGCTGTCCACCTCCCTCGGGGCCGTGCGCTTCTTCCTGGCCCCGGAGCTGACCCTGTCGCTGTGGGAGGTTTCTTCCTCGACAACGGACTGGCCGGATCCTTCCTTCACCGCCTGGGCCTACCTCAAGGCCGGGGTGGCTCTGAGCCTGGATGCCTGGAGCCTGGGCCTTTCGGCCGCGGCCCGGACCCTGCCCTTCACGCGCGGCTTCGGTTTCGACCTGCCGGTGCAGACGGGCCTGGAGGTGCATTGGATGATCCCGGGCACCCAGGCCTTCCTGACGGCGGCGTTCACCGCCGAGTTCGGGGATGCCGGCTCCTTCTATTTCAGCGGAGGCGGCGGGCTGGGTTTGTTGAACTGAAACCGCCGATGTCGCTCCGCCGGCGCCTCAGCGCCCGCTTCCGCGCAGGAAGAGCAGCGCCAGGATGCCGAGCAGGGCCAGGGTGAGCACGATGCCGAGGATCCGGTACAGGGCTGGGGAACCCGAAGGGCTCCGCGTCCCCGTCCCCCGAGCACTGAAGCGCGAAACGGAGGGTTCGGGAAAACGCAGGTAGCCGCAGGAGGGGCAGCCCGCCTCGAAGGTGCGCCCTTCCCCCTGGTGTCCGCAGCGGGGGCACTGCACCGAGGAGAAGAATTTCCCGCAGTGCGGGCAGCGCCGCGAGTTGCGCGGCACTTCCTTGCCGCAGCCCTCGCAGAAGTACCTCAGCTTCACGAAAACGATTGTACCCGCATCCGCGCGGATTGTTCAACGGCGCCCCTCCTGATATAAAGTAGATTGATGGAAACCGGACTGATCGGCCTGCCCTCCTCGGGCAAGACCACGATATTCAGCGCGTTGGCCGGCGGGGAGGCCGGTGGGGCAGCCGGCGGGCGCCGGTCGCACATCGCCGAGGTGGCCGTGCCCGACGAGCGCATCGGCAAGCTGTGGGAGCTGTTCCCCACGGCCAAGCGCACCTACGCGACCGTGGTCATCAAGGACATGGCGGTGCAGGCCGGGGAGAAGGGCGCCCTGACCCCCGCCGCCCTGGCCGAGATGCGCACCCTGGACGCCCTGGCCCTGGTCATCCGGGCCTTCCTGGACCCCGCGGTGCCCCACCCCCTGGAGAGCGTGGACCCGGCGCGCGACCTGCGCCGCCTGCTGGATTCGCTGTCCTTCGCCGACTACGCGGTGGCCGAAACCCGCCTGGAGCGCCTGGTCAAGGAGGGCAAGAAGGGCGGCAGGGAATACCAGCTGCTGGAGCAGCTCTCCGCCCGCCTGGCCGAGGGCGGCCTGATCTCGGGGGCCGGGACTGACCCCCGACGAGCTGCGCCTGCTCTCCGGCTTCTCTTTTCTCACCGCCAAGCCGCTGCTGCTGATCGTGAACGAGGGGGAAAGCACCGCCGACGTGGCCCCCGTGGTCAAACAGGCCGAGTCGCTGGGGCTGGACCTGTTCGTCATCCACGGCAGGCAGGAAATGGAGATCGCCCAGCTTCCGCGCGAGGAGCAGCAGGCCTTTCTGGCCGACCTGGGGCTGGAAGCGCCCACCAGCGACCGCTTCCTGCGCCAGCTGTACCGCAGCCTCAACCTGATCAGCTTCCTGACCGCGGGAGAGAAGGACGTGCGCGCCTGGTCGCTGCCCCGCGGCTCCACCGCCCTGAAAGCCGCGGGACGCATCCACACGGATTTGGAAAAGGGCTTCATCCGCGCGGAAGCCATCGCCTTCGAGCAGCTCCTGCGCGAGGGCGGCTTCGCTCAGGCCAGGAAGAGCGGCACCCTGCGCCTGGAAGGCAAGGAGTACGTGGTGCAGGACGGGGACGTCCTCACCATCCGCTTCAATCTCTGACCTCGAACAGGGTGTCGGGCGTCGGCAGGTCCCGCAAGGCCAGCCGGGTGTAGTAGAACTCCTCGTACGACAGGCTGCTGCGGTCGTGATAGGCGCTGCTCAGCTCAAGGTCGCCCGCCTGCGGCCCCGAGGCAAGCTCGCCGTAGATCGTGGCCTTGTCCAGTGCGGCCTCCAGGAAGAATACCCCGGAGGCGAGGGTCCCGGCGGCCACGGGGCCGTGCCCCTTGACCCAGAGGGCCACCAACCCGGCTTTTTCGCCGACCGCGGGCAGCAGCTCCACCGTGACCCGGTTTTCCCCTTCCCGGTCCCGTGGGTCCCGAAAATACAGGAAAATGGAGAGCCCTTCCGCCATGGCGGAGCGGGTCGACAGGTAGAGGTAGAGGTTGGGGCCGTTGTCCACGATTTTCAGCTCGAAAAGCCCGGTGCCGGCCTTTTGCCAGAAGCGGGACTGTTCCAGGGGCAGCTCCAGCCGCCCGCCGCCGATCTGCTCGCGCAGGAAGGTGCGCGGGCTGTAGTCGGCGAAGCTGCGCAGCTCCGGGATGGCCTCCCAGTCCGCGAAATCGTTGTCGATGGTGCAGGCCCAGCTCGGCCTGCGCCGCGGCCGCCGCTCCGGCGCGCGTCGACGGCTCGGAGGACGCGGTTGCGGCGGGTGCACCCGAGGAGCTGAACCCGGCCAGCCGCCCCCTGCCGGCGCGCGCCCGAAAGAGGCTGGGCTCCGCGTACACGGTGTAGAAGCGCTCGGCCATTCCCCCGCCGGCCAGCAGCTGCAGGATCCGCACCGGGTAGTCCCGGCGGCCGGCCAGGGCGAAAAAGCCGATAACCAGGTGGGTGCCTTCCGCCAGGTCCTTCAGCCGCAGGGTGGCCCCCGGCGGCAGGGTCCGGAAAAGGGTCGGCCCCGCAACGGGTGTCTCCAGAAAATAGTCGTACACCACGTTGGCGAACACGCTGGAGCCGGGGTCGAAGCTGGCCAGCTCGGGCGGGTCCAGCACGAAGTGGAAGGCCGAGGCCTCGGGATTGTTCAGCAGCACCGCGAAAGACTGCGCGCCGCCGTCCTTGGCGGGCTGCGCCCCGGCCAAGACGGCCGCCAGCATCAGTCCCAGGCCGATCGCCCTGATTCTCATTGCAGTTCCTCCCTCATTTCTTGCGGATGGCCAGGATGGTGAGGTCGTCGTACTGCGGATCCTCCCGCAGGTGCGTGAAGCTCACCAGCTCCCCACCGTCAGCCGCCTCCAGCTTGCGGGTGAAATAGCGCCCGTACTGCCCGTAGTGTTTCGACAAGAAGGCGTCTACCCGGCGGTCCACGTTCACCCGGTCCTTTTCGGCGGCGTCCGCGGCCGGCTGCAGGCGCATCAGCTTCTCCACGGAAACCAGGGCCAGCACCGCCTCCTCCACGCTGCCGCTGCAGCCGGTGAAGTCGAACTCCAGCTCCGGCTCCAGCAGCGGGTTGCGGTGCCCGCTCAACTTGAATGCCCGGCGCTTGAATACCGCGTCGATCACCGCGTAGATCCGCTCCATGCCGGGGCTCTCCTCCTTGGCGCTGGCCGCCGGGCTTTGCTTTTCATCGCTCCCCTTCATGCCCCGCGCCACCTCCCCCAGGCCGTCCTCGAAACCGTCCGTGAACAGGAACAACACGTCCCCCGCGCCCAGCTGCTCGGGCACCTGCTGGAAACCGCCTTTCATGTCCACTAGGTCCTTGGAAAACACCCCGGCGGCGGGCGGCTTGGGCAGCTGCAGGCTGGTCATCCGGTTCTGCTCCTGGCGGTAGATATGCTGGATGTTGTCCCCCGCGTTACACAGCCAGACCTTGCCTGTTTCCGCATCCAGGATGGCCAGGGTCAGGGCGGCGAAGCGGCCCGGGAAGCCGCGCTCCTCCACCATGTCGTTGATCAGGTCGGCCAGGGGCTGCAGCTTCAATCCCGGATTCTGCGGGGTCCAGCCGCGGAAATAGGTGGAGAAGATCGTGGCCACCTCCACCATGATCAGGGCCGCCGAGACCCCCTTGCCGGAAACGTCGCACTTGATCATGGCGTAATACTTGTCGGTAAGCTTCTTGTAGTCGAAGAAGTCCCCGGAAACCTCCCGCGCCCCCTCGTAATAGCCGAAGATCTCCAAGAGGTCGTTCTGCTCCCCCGCGGTGGAGCCCATGCGCCCCTGCTCATCCTTGGCCAATGGCAGGAACATCCGCTGGATGCCCTTGCCCAGCATCATCTCCTTCTGGGCGGAGTCCGCCTTGACCCAGACGTGGAGCATCTCGTTGAAGGCGTCCGCCAGCTGCCCGATCTCGTCCCTGGTGCGCACCTCGATGTCGTACCCCTTGAGTTCCTGCTTGTCCTCGGTGTCGCGGGCCACCGCCACGCCCGCGGCCAGACGCCGGATCGGACCCACGACGATGCCGGCCATGATGATCGCGCCGCCCAGGGCCAGCCCGGCCACCACCAGGGCGAGGAGGCCGGTCTGGATGAGCAGCCGCCGCAGCGAGCTGGACAGGTCCCTGCTGATGGCGTCGGTGGAGACCCCCAGGCGGATGGCGCCCCGGAAGTAGAAGTCCTCCCCGCCCCTGCGGAAAACCACCGGCATGTAGAAGGTGTAGGCGGGTTCCAGCCGTGGGGGCGGTTTGGCCGAGTCCAGGGCGGGGTAGCTGCGCACCTGCCCGCGCACGGCCAGCAGCGCGGCGTTGATCTGGGCAAAAAGCCGGTTGGCCTCCTCGTCCTTCTGCCTGGCCAGCTGACGGGATTCCTCATCGGGCTTGGCCTGCAGCGCTGCCGCCTCGTCCAGCAGCCTCCTGCGCTCGTCGGCCAGTCCAGAGACCCTCTGCCGTCCGGCATCGTCCACCTGGGTGCGCAGCCGGTCCAGCTCGGGGGCCAGCTGGTCGCGGATGCGCACTTCCCCGTATCTCCCGGGATCGAAATCGCCGCCCTCCAGCTTGCCTTTGATATCCGGGTCGCTGCTCACCCAGACGTAATCGAAGCGCGTCGCGTCGGCGACTCCTGCCGCGGTCAGCGTCACGTACAGGGCCTCGTCCATGGTCCGGGCCTGGTCCGGCAGGGCGCTCAACTGCAGGATGTTGGGTGTGGGATTCAGGTTGTCCGCCGCGCCGGAGGAAAGGCTGCCCAGCAGGGCTTCCACCCGCTGCACCAGCCCCCTGGTCAGCGTCTTGCGCTGAACGTCGATCATATAGAGGCTCAAGGGGATGGATACCAGCAATACGGTGAGCAGCACCAGGATCATAATCAGAGTGGTGAACTTCCACCGCAGCCCGAAGCCCTTGCGTTTGAGCGCTTCCATCATGACAACCTTTCTCGCGAGCGGCACTTGCCCTCGCAGGACGGCCAGAACTTCCTGGCGCAGCAGCCGGCCTTCCTGGGCCAGCGAAGCCATGCGGCGCATGGAGGCCAGCAGCAGCACGGCCAGGAACAACACCACCAGCCCGCCCATCAGGGTGCTGGTATCGACGGTGCGGTAGATCCGCCGGACGCTCTCCCAGGGGCGGCGGTACTCGAAGGAAAAGTCCCCGAACTTCACCGTGCCCGGACGCTCCAGGCGCAGAACGGGCCGGCCCCAGACGGTGCCGCGCACGGGATGGACCACCCCCACCCGGTAGCTGCCCTCCTCGACGTCCGGGAGGGTCAAGCCACGGATCAGCCGGTCGGAGACGACCCGGAAGGCGCCGCTGGCGCGGGTGAAGCTGTAATCGTAGGGCGGGGCCGCGTCCCGATCCAGGAGCACCCGGTCGACCAGGCCATCCAGTTCGAAACCCCGGCCGCCGACGGTCAGGCTCGTGGCCCCCAGAGCGTCCCGCTGATCGTTGACGAAACTGATGTAGGTGACCGGCACGTATTTGTTCAGCCGCAGAATCGCCGTTGTCGGCTGGCCCCGGTTGCCGGAGGCGTCCACCGCCGCCACGGCGAAGGCCCAAAGCCCGTTGTCCAGGTTCTCATAGGCGGCCCGGGTACTCGTGGTGTTGGGAGCGGCCGGCAGCTGCGGGGCGGCCGCCTCGGCAGGCACCTCCCCGGGGCCGAGATACTGGAGATTGATGGCGTACCCCGCGGCATCCTCCGGGTTCTCGGGTCGCCAGGCGATCTGGAAGCTGTTGGCGGCCAGATATCCTTCCGGATCCACGGGCGGCAGGATCAGGGCGGGACGGCCGGGCGGGACCGTGTCGCGGGTGAAGGAGATCACGGCGGGTTCCGACCAGTTGCCGGCATAGTCCTGGGCGGCGACCCGGAAATACCAGGCTCCGTCCTGCTCGGCGCGCACCGAGGCGCTGGTCACGTCCGCCAGCATGGTCGCGTCCCCCGGGGGCAGCGGCGCGGCCGGGTTCTGCGACCAGACGTACTTGAAGCCGGCCAGCCCGGAGGAATCCGCCGGAACCGACCAGCGCACCAGGACCAGGTCCTGCCGGGAAGCCCTGCGGGGGTCGAAGTTCACCGCCTGCAGGCGGGGGGCCTCGACGCTCTGGTCGGGCTGCAGCACGATCAGCCGGGAGTTGTTGCCGACCCGGTTCTCCCAGAACACGTACAGCCTGCCGGCCAGCTCCACCGGGTAGGCGAAGTAGGAGGAGCCGGTCAGCTCGTTGAGCTCCCGGGAGCTCCAGCCCGCCGCCCCCGGTTCCGCGACGAATACGCGGTCGGCGCCGCTGAAATAGAAGACGTAGGCCCGCTCCCGGTAGCGGATCAGCCGCGGGAAATGGGCGGCCACCGCGCCTTCGGTCACCGCCTGCGGCGGGCCGAGGGCCGCGCCCTGTCCGTCCAGCTCCTGGTAGTACACGCGCACCGCCCGCGACTGGAACTGCCGCTCCCAGGCCAGGGCCAGGCGGTCCGGCAGGGCCAGCAGGAAGGGCCGCTGGTTGTCGAAAAGCTCCGCGCCCTGGGGGCGGCCGTCCACGGTTTCGTCGAAGGCCAGCGGCGTCGCCGGGCCCCAGCTTCGCCCGCCGTCCGCGGAGCTCATGAGCTGCAGCTGGTAGCGCCGGTCGCCTCTGCGCAGGGTCTGGAACACCAGGTAGTCCCTGCCGGCGAAAACCGCGTGCTGGGCCAGGAAGTTGGTCTGGAGCTGCTCGTCGCGCAGCAGGGGCTGGAAGGGCGTCCAGGTGGTCCCGTCGACGGACAGGGCGTACTGCTGGGAGAGGAAGGTTCCCTGCTCCTGGGTCACGATCAGCAGCAGCTCCCCGCGGGAGGTCACGAAAAGGCTGGGGGCCAGGCTGGTGGCGAAGGCCTCCACGGAGGCCAGTTGGGTGAAGCTCTGCCCGCCGTCCCGGGAGGCCAGGATCGAGGTGCGGCGTTCGGCTGCCGCGGCGGCGATCAGGATGCGCCCGCCCCGGTCCACGGCCAGGGAGAAGATCGGGGTTTCCTGCTCCTGGCGGGGGAAGGGGCCGGCGAAACGGGCGTTCGTGCGCCACTGCCCGGCGTCGCGGGACACCGAGGCGGTCAGCCAGACCTCGCGCTGGCCCGCGGCGTTCTGCACGAACTCCTGCCACACCACGGCGATCAGTCCCCCTCCCGCCGCGGCGGCGGGGAAACGGGCGCTGGAGGGCACCAGCACGCGCGGCGACTCCCAGAACAGGCGCTGGGCCGCCGCGGGGCGTGCGGTCAGGGCGAGCAGGACCAGGGCCAGGCAGGCTGGGATCGGGGGCAGCCAGGCGCGTCGCATCTACAGCCTGGCCTCGATCTTCGCCTTCAGGTCGATCAGCGGCGGGTAGCCCCGGTTGCGCTGGTTGGCCCACAGCTGCTGCACGATGGCGTTGGCCGCGGTCAGCTGGCCGCCGAGGAAGTAGCCTTCCGCCTCCTTGTAGCGGCGCTGGTCGTCGCTGGACAGGAACTGCTGCCGGCTGCCCCCCAGCAGGATCTGCACGCGGTCCTTCAGGGTGAGCGCGTCGATGAAATCCGAGTCCAGGGCGATGGCCTCGTTCAGGCGCTCCAGGGCCGCGGGCAGCTGGCTGCGCCGGTTCCGGTCGTTGTAGATGGCCAGGGCCTCGGTGTACAGGCGCCGGGCCCGCTCCCTCTTGGCGGGATCGGGAGGCCGCAGGTCCAGGCCCAGGGTCACGCGCAGCGCGCCGATGGCGTTCTGCAGGCCCGGGTAGCTGGGGGCGAGCAGGCGGATCACCTCCAGCTCGCCGAGGGCTTCCTGCGGATTGGCGTCACGCTTGTCCAGGGCCGCCCGGAAACGGGCGTCCAGGATGTTGCGGAAACCGTCCGGGTCCTTGAGCTGCTCGATGCGCAGCATCAGGGATTGCATCTCGCTGTTGTACGGGAACAGCACCCTGATCTGTTCCAGGCGCTCCATGGCCTTGTTCAGAAGCGCGATGGCCTCCTGCACGCGCCGGGCCTCCACCAGCTCGCGGGCGGTCTGGTACTCCTGGAAGGCCAGGTTGTACAGCTGGCTCATCTGCGGGTACAGCGGGTTGGACAGGGCGATCTGCCGTCCGGCGATGTTCTGGATGGCCGAGCGGGTCCAGTCCAGCCACAGGGCCACCTCGGGGTTCTCCTCCGGGTGGGTGTCCGACCAGCGGGCCCGGGCCCGCAGGAACACCTGCTCCGCGCTGTTGTAGTCGCCCAGCCGGAAGCGGTTTCGGCCGTCCGTGATCAGCGCGCGCACGTCGCTGATGACCTTTTCGTTCACCGCCTGGTCGATGCGCGCCGCCAACTGCGGAAGGGTTTCGTCCCGCAGCCGGCGCACCTCCGGGTCCTCCTGGAACTCCAGGGAGCGGTCGAAAGCCTCCTGGGCGTTGCGCAGGCTCTTCCCGGGCAGCAGCCTCGCGCAGGGGGCTCAGGTTCCGCCGCGCCTCCTGCTCCCGCAGCAGGCCCTCCTGCCGGTAGCGCCCGGCCTGCAGGGCCGCCGCCTGGGCGGTGGCCGACGAGGCGGCGATCTCCGCCTGCAGGCCGCCCAACCCTTCCCGCAAGGCGGCCAGCTTCTGCGCGCTTTCCCGCAATGTCGGCCAGGCCTCCAGGTATCCGGGCGTGGCGGCGAGCTCCTCCGCCAGACGGTCGGCTTCTTCGCTATGAGCCTTCAACTCCGCGGCCAGGCGATTGTAGATGCCCAGGGCGCGTTCCGGATACTTCTCCAGCCTCGCGGGGGTCTGCACGCCCTGCTGCAGGCTCAGCCCCTCCTGATAGCGGGCCCGGTAGGAAGCGTCGAGACCGGCCAGCCGCCCTAGCGCGCCGCCAACCAGGGCGGAAAGAAGGCGCAGGTCCAGCTCCTCCATCCGGCCGCGCAGGGTCCCGGCGGCGCGCTGCAGCGCCAGCTCCTCCTCGGCAGCCCTGTCCAGGGAAAGACCGGCAGCCTGCGCCTGGGCCTGCAGGGCGGCCGCCGCGGCGGCTCCGCTGTCCTCCACGGAGGTTGCCCGTTGGCGCAGGCCGGCCAGCGCCTGCCGGGCCGGCACGATGCGCTCGAGCTGGGTAACGCCGGCCTGCGCCAACGGGGCGAGGGCCCGGCCGACCCCGGCCAGCTCCTCGTAGCCGCGGGCGGCGCGGATTCGCTCCCGCAGCCTCAGGTATTCGCCTGCCTCCTGACGGACTGCCGCGGACGCACCCTGGGCGAGCGGCGCCTGCAGGTCCAGCGCCCAGAGCGACAGCAACTGCAGGTAGGCCGTGTAAAGCGAGGATGCAGAGGCCAGCCGCTCCAGCGGGTAACCTCCGCTCTCGTAATCCTGGAGTCCCGCCTGCCAGAGGCCGTCCGCCGCGTCCAGCAGCGCCTGCTTTTGGCGGGCGACCGCGGCTTCCCGCGCCAGGGCGAAGACCGCCGCGATTCCTTCCCGCGGCTTCCCGCCGCGCCCCAAAACCAGCTGGGCGCCGAAGAACAGGAAGCTGTCGTAGCCGCGGCCGGCGGGGCGCTCGCCGATCTGGCGCCCCTGCTTCTGGAAATTCTCCCCGGCCGCGCGGGCTGTATCCTCCAGAGTGCCCAGCTCGCGGGCGGCGCCGGAGAGCCGCCCTATCCTCCCGCTCAAGGCCGGGATGTTCAGGGGGTTCAGGGAGACCTGCAGAGCCTCCTCCGCTGCCCGCAGGCTTCCCAGCGCCGCCGGAAAGGCCCCCGCGGCCGACCGCAGGGACTCCAGGGAGCCGAGCACCGAGTTCTTGAGGATGTTGCCGTAGTCGGCCGCATCGAAGCTCTCCCGCCCCAGCTCGAAGCCCTCCAGGTAGCGGGCGGCGGCCTCGGCGTAGCTGCCCTGGGCGAGCAGGGCGGCCGCCTCGTCCATGATCCGGTTGAAGCGGTTCATGTTGACGACCAGCTCCCGGCCGACCTTGGCCTGCTCCAGGGCCCGGGCCACCGCCTCGTTGGGATAGGGGTCCAGTGCCTCCAGCTCGGCGATGAGCGCCAGCCCCTTGGGGATGTTGTTCTCCTCGAACAAGCGCCTGGATCAGTTCCTCGAACTTGGCGTTGTACTCGGAGCGGGCCGCGCGGATCCGCTCCATCAGCTTCTCGGCCGCGTCGAAAAGGTCGGGATTCTGCTTGGAGCAGATCGCGCAGGGCCAGGATGGCCTGGTTGTACTTCCTCTCGTCGATGAGCTGCTCGACCTGGGCCAGGCGCGCCCGGTCCTCCTTTTCCGCGGCCCCCCGCGGGTAGGCGGCGAGAGGCAGGCCAATGCCCAAGCAGAGGGCGAGCAGCAGTATTTGTCCCGCACCGGGTCGTGAGCTCAAGGCCTGTGGTTCTCCCAGTTTCTACATACTCTAATTTATATCATTATCGACCGAAAACCCTCCGCTGCCAACGCCGAAAGTGCCGATGTAGAGTGTATAATCGATGCCGGTGGATTCCCGGGTCGCGTCGGTGTATACTTGGAGGTAGATGAGAAGGCTCGGGCTGCTGACAGTGCTCTTGCTCGCCCTGGCCCGGCCGTCGTTCGGCGGCACGGGGGAGGCTTTCTACTCTCTGAGCGACTTCCTCGCCCAGTTCGCGGACCCGAACACGGGGCTGACCGTCTTCCCCACCCTGCTCATCCCCATGGGCGGCCGCTACGAGGGCATGGGCACCGCCTACACCGCGGTGGCCGGAGACTCCGGCTTCCTGGAGTCCAACCCCTCGGGCAGCTCGCGTGCTGGAGACACGGCGAGCTTTCCTTCCTGCACCACAGCTGGATCGCCGACTCCAACATCGAGGGCGTCATCTACACGGTGCGCTACAACGACCTGGGCTTCGGGGTGGGAGGCAAGTTCCTGTACGTCCCGTTCACCGAGTACAACGACTGGGGGGAGACGGGAGGCCCGGGGGTACTTCTCGGAATCGGTGGCCATCCTGAACCTGTCCTACAACTTCTTCTCCAGCTACAACTTCTACGGGCTGGCGCTGGGCGCCAACCTGAAGGCCGCCTACCGCAACGTCCCGGCGGCCATCTACCCGGACCAGTCGGTGCTCACCGGTCTGCTGGACGTGGGCCTGCTGACCCGTTTCAATTTCCTGAAGGGCTTCATTTCCCGCACCAAGAACTTCTCCGTGGGCCTGGCCATGAAGAACCTGGGCCTGCCGGCCCTGAACGAGCCGGTGCCCACCACCGCCACCCTGGGCATCGCCTATTCCCCCATCCGGCCCGCTCACCTGGGCCCTGGACTTCAACCTGCCGGTCAGCTTCATCCCCGAGGAGGCGCCCGGCGGAGCGCTGGTACCTGGCCACCGGCTTGAACGTCAGCGTGGCCAGCTTCCTGCAGCTGCAGAGCGGCTTCCAGCTCAAGGGCGGACAATCCCCGGGTGAGCGTGGGCAGCACCATCGACCTCAAGAAGGTGAGCTTCGTGCTGAACTACAACCTGGACTTGAGCGGGCGCCTCAACCCGCTGGACAAGTTCAGCATCGAGGCCAAGCTGAACCTGGGCGACCGGGGACGCCTGGCGGAGCGCGACCAGGCTGGACGAGCTGTACCTCAACGGGCTGGAGGCTTATGCCCAGGGACGCCTGGCGGAGGCGATCGTCTTCTGGCAGCAGGCCCTGGAAATCGACCCCGGCTTCGCACCCGGCCCGGGAGAACATCGACACGGCCCAGAAGGCCCTGCAGGCTGCAGCAGGAGATGGAGCAGCAGCTGGAAGCGGGCAGCCGCTAGCCGAACTTGACTTTCAGCGCGCCGGCATCCGTTAGGCTGTAACTCTTGAGCAGCAGCGAAAAGGCGCGCAAGCCCCAGGAAGTCATCCCCGTACAGACCCTGCGGCGCATCCCGCACTACCACCAGATCCTGCTGGAGCTGGAGCAGAAGGGCGAGCAGTTCGTCTCCTCGCGCTACCTGGCCCACTTTTTCCAGGTCGACGACACCCAGGTGCGCAAGGACATGTCGGTCATCGGCTACAAGGGCAAGCCCAAGGCCGGCTACTCGGTGAGCGGCCTGCGGGCGGCCATCGGGGAGTTTCTGGGCATCAACGTGGAAAACACGGCGATCCTGATCGGGGCCGGCAAGCTGGGCTCGGCGCTGGTGGAGTACCCCGGCCTTCCGGAGTACGGGCTGAAGCTGGTCGCGGTGTTCGACAACGACCCCGCCAAGGCCGGGAAGATCATCGGCTCCTTCTCCATCCTGCCGCTGGAGTCCCTTTCCCGCGTGGTCAAGACCTACGACGTGGGGATCGCCATCCTGACGGTGCCCAAGCAGGCGGCTCAAGCGGTCTGCGACCTGCTGGTCGCGCTGGACATCAAGGCCATCTGGAACTTCGCCCCGACCCAGCTCACCGCCCCGGACGACGTCATCGTGCGCAACGAGAACATGGCGGTCGGGCTGGCCTTGCTGTCGCACTATCTGAAAAAGGAAAAACTGCGCCGGATCGGCGCCGTCCTGAAGCCGACGGGGGCGCTACCTGCGCCCGCTCACGGCTCGCTTGAAGCTCTTGTAAACGGCGTACAGCGGGAAGTCGACCTTGCGCACCGCCAGCAGGCGGGCCGCCTCGCGCCTGCGCGGCCAGGCGCCGGAAGCCCGGCTCCTCGCGCTCCAGTTTCCGGAAGTTGAAGCGCTGCTCCAGCAGGCGCACGAACTGGGCGGCCTCGGCCTGGTCGCCTTCCGCCTGCGGGCGCTTCCGGCCCCTGCTCCAGCGGCTCCACGATGCGGCGCACGACCTCTACCACGCTCTCGCCCTCGGCGCTGTGCAGGGCCTCCTCCACCCGTTTCACGAACTCGCTTTCCCGGAAGGCTGATGCGGTCCACGACCAGGCGCAGGTCCAGGCGCTTCTTGGTCGCCCGCCGCGAGGCCAGGTCGCGCCGCCCGAGCAGCACGAAGCTGGCCACCGCCGCGGCCAGGCCCAGCACGACCTCGTCGATCACGGGCAGCGGATCGCGGACCACGATCGAGAAGAACAGGTAGGCGACCACGAACGCCCCGGAGGCGATCAGGAACTTCGGGATGAAGCGCAGGTCGGCCAGCCAGTGGCGCACGCCCAACTCCACCTGCCGGTACAGCTCGTCGCGGAAGCCGGTCAGGGCCTCCACCCGGGGTTCCCGGCCGTAGCGGCCCTCCAGCGGCCCCTTTTCCAGGGTCTCCACCACCTTGGCCGGCGGATACAGGGGGTGCAGGAACAGCGAGCTGCCGTCCTTACGGTGGATGTGGAAGAGGTAGTTCTTCTCCGCCTCGGCCATTGCTGAAGTAGAACATACTGACCCCCCGCAGCGGGCTGTCAAGTTGCCGCTTCAGCCGCGCGCGGCGGGACCCCAGCCGCCCCACATCTGCCCGGCCGCCAGCGGTGAGCCGCGCCCGTCATCCGCCGCCAGCGGCCCTCCTGCGCCCGCACCCGCGCGATCGCGCTCCAGGCCCAGGACCTTCTCCGCGTGCAGACTCAGGGCGCCCTGCTCCTCCTCGACCCGGCCGCTGACCAGGAAGACCCCCCCGCCGTCGATCAGGGGATAGAACTCCCGGAAGGCCTTCGGGAAGAACACCGACTCGAACACGGAGTGCTCGTCCTCGAAGCTGACGAACACCATCGGCTCCCGGTGGCGGGTGAGCACCTCCTTGCCGGTGACCAGCAGCCCCGCCAGGGTCACCCTGCGCCCGCGGTGCGCGGCCAGCTCGCGCGAGTCGATCAGCTTCGGACAGGCCGGCCGCCAGGCGGCGGATGCGGCCGGCGAACACGCCCAGCGGGTGGCGCGAGATCATCAGCCCCAGGGTGGCCAGCTCGTCGCGCAGCTTCACCTCCGGCGGGTAGTCGCCGATGCCCGCCGGGGCAGGGGTCAGCCCAGCGGCAGCCGCCGGGCCCGGCAGCGCCGCCCGGGCCCTGCCGGGCGTCCCGAACGGCCGGCCAGGCGGAAGTACAGCCAGAGCAGCTCGGGGCGGGTCAGGCCGCCGGCCAGGCAGTCCAGGCTGCCGGAGCGCACCAGCACCCGGACCTCGGGGAGCCCCGGGGAGAGGCGGGCGAGGAGGTCCTGGAAGTCGGCGAAGGGGCCCCGCCGCTCCCTGTCCTCCAGCAGGCGCTCGAGGAACTCCTGCGGGAGGTCCCGCAGCTGGCCCAGGCCCACGCGCAGCGCCCCCCCCTCGGCGGTGTAGGCCAACTGGCTCGCAGTTCACGTCCGGGGCCAGGATCGGGAAGCCCAGGCGGCGCACCTCGTTCACGTAGGTCTGGCGGGAGTAGAAGCCCCCGCCGTTGTTGATCACGGCGGCGAAGAACTCCAGGGGGTAGACAGCGCTTCAGGTGGGCCAGCTTGTAGGAAACCAGGGCGTAGGAGGCGCTGTGGGCCTTGCAGAAGGAGTAGCCCTCGAACGACAGGATCATCTCCCAGACCAGCTCCAGGTCCGGCCGCGGCACGCCCCGCGCGGCGCCGCCGCGGAAGAAGCGCTCGCGGAAGTCCGGCAGGCGCAGGGCGCGGTCCTTCTTGGACAGGATCTTGCGCAGCTGGTCGGCCTCCCCCGGGGAGAAGCCGGCCGCGTCGATCACCACCCGCGAGACGTCCTCCTGGTAGACCATGATGCCGCAGGTCTCCGCGAGGGTCTCCTCCAGCTGCGGGGTGAGGGGCCGGTAGGGGGCGCCGTGCAGCCGCTTCACGAACTCCCGGATCCAGCGGTTGGCCGCCGGGCGGATGATGGAGCTGGCGATCACCAGGCGCTCGTAGTCCCCGGCGCGCATCTTCTGCAGCAGCTGCCGGGTGGCCGGGGACTCGACGTAGAAGATGCCCAGGGTCCGACCGGCGGCGATCAGCTGCCCGGGTCTCGGCGTCCTCCAGCGCCTCCCTCCCCTCCCAGGTCAGGCCCGCCGCCCGCGTGCCGTTCACCTGCGCCAGGGTGTCGCGCAGCACGGCCAGGGAGCGGTTGCCCAGCAGGTCGATCTTCACCAGCCCCGCCTCCTCCGCGGCGTCCTTCTCCCAGGCGATGACCGGGTAGCCCAGGGGGACTCCTCGACCTGGGTGTAGTCGGTGAGGGGGCCCGGGGTGATCACCACCCCGCCGGGGTGCGTGCCCAGGTGCCGGGGGAAACCCCGGATGCGCTCGGAGGCCCGGCGCAGGTACGCGCGGGATGCGGTCCAGCCTGGCCGTGCCGCCAGAAGGCCACCAGGCGGGCGATCTCCTCCTCCGGCAGGCCCAGGGCCTTGGCCGGCTCCCGCAGCGAGGAGCGGGGCCCGAAGGTCACGTGGTCGGCCACCATGGCCGAACGGCCCGGGTAGCGGGCGAACACGTAGCGCAGGGCCTTCTCCCGCTCGTCCCACGGGAAGTCCACGTCGATGTCCGGCGGGTCCCTGCGGTCCATGTTCAGGAAGCGCTCGAAGAACAGGTTGTGGGCGAGGGGGTCCACGTGGGTGATGCCCAGCAGGTACGAGACGATGCTGGCCGCAGCACTCCCTCGGCCGCAGGTGCGGGGGCACTGGGCCACGATGTCCTCCACGACCAGGAAGTAGCCGGCGAAGCCCTTGGCCCGGATGATGTTCAACTCGTAGTCCAGGCGCTGGCGGACGGGGTCGAAGGCCCGGCGCGCGCGGGGGCGGAGCCGCCGCTACTGCGGCGCGTACCCGGGCTGCGCGCTCGGGGTCGCCGTAGCGGCGGGCGATGCCCCGCTCGCAGCCGGCCCGCAGGCGGCGGAAGGCCTCCTCCTCGCTCAGGCCCTCGAAGGCGGGGAAGACGAAGCGCTCGGCCAGGATGCCGCGGGTGTCCGCCCGCTCGGCCAGCTCGCGGGCGCCGTCCAGGGCCTCGGGCACGGCCGAGAAGAAGCTCTCCATCTCCGCCTGCCCGACCCAGCGCTGCCAGGGAGCCAGCCGCGCGCCCGGGGGCAGGTCCTCCAGGCGGCAGAGGCGGCGCATGGCCGCCAGCAGGTCGCCCGAGGGCCGCCCCCTCCTCCTCCGCGTACCAGGCGTCGTTCACGGCGCACAGCGGGACCCCCAGGCCGGCGGCGGTCCGGGCCAGGGAGCGGAAGGGCCGGCCGTAGACCAGGCGCGCGTACAGGGGGCTGTGCCCCGCGCCGCGCGGCGCAGCCGCGGTGACTGCCGCGCCGCCGCGACCGGCGTGTCCCCGCGCCAGCTCGGCGAGCAGGCCCTCGTCGTCGCACAGCAGGGCCAGCCCCTCCCAGCCGCGTTCCAGCAGGTCGGCCCGCAGGTCCGGCCGCGAGGCACACGGCCGGTTCACCGGGGACCGGCTCAGCAGGCCCGCCAGCCGGGCGAAGCCCCTGCGGTCCAGCACGTAGGCGGTGAGCTCGCCTGCCCGTCGGCCAGCACGGCCCCGGCCACCGGCTTGACCCCTTCGCGCCGGGCGGCCGTCAGGAAGCGCACCAGGCCGTAGAGGTTGCCGGTGTCCGTCATCCCCACGGCCGGCTCGCCTTGCACCCGGGCCCGGCGGCAGATTTCCTCCGGGGACAGGGTGCCCCCCCCGAACGAGAAGTAGGAATGGACGTGCAGCGACATACTAAACAAAAGTTTAGTACTTTTGCGCTGCCCCGTCAAGAGGAAACGAGTCAGCCTGCAAGCGCGGCGAGCGCCTGCCGGGCGAGCTCCCGGTCGGAGTCGGCCAGGTCGTAGGATTCCAGCTCCCCCGGCTCGACCCAGGCCAGGGCCTCGTGGTCATGGAGGGTGAAGGTCCCGGCCAGGTACTCCGCGCGGTACAGCAGGATTTCCAGGTCCACGACCCCGTTGGCTGTAGCGGGCGCTGCCCACCAGCCGCCGATGCGGGCCTCGATGTCCAGCTCCTCGGCCAGCTCCCGGCCCAGGCACTCCTCGGGGCTCTCCCCCGGGTGGATCTTGCCCCCCGGGAACTCCCATTTCCGCCCCATGTGCTTGCCGGCCTTGCGCAGGGCGATGAGCACCTTGCCCGCGCGGACCAGCAGGGCCGCGGTCACCCTCTGCACGCCCGGCTCCTCACGGCAGCGGCAGCTCGACGCGGAAGGTGGTCCCGTCGCTGCCGGTCTCGTAACGGATGGCGCCGCCCAGCTCCTGCACGATGCCGTGGGCGATCGACAGACCCAGGCCCTCCTGGGCCTTGGTGCTCACGAAGGGCTCGAACAGCCGCGGGCGCACCTCCGCCGCGATGCCGCCGCCCTCGTCGCGCACCGAGACCTCGATGCGCCGCGGCTCCCCCGGCAGCAGGCGGGTCTGCAGGAACAGGTCGCCGCCCGCCGGGCATGGCTTCGGCGGCGTTCTTGAGCAGGTTCAGGAACACCTGCTTGAGCCGGTTCTTCTCGGATTCCAGCGGCGGGACCCTGGGGTCCAGGGCGAGCTGCAGCCGGATGCGGGAGCTCTCCCACAGGGGCTCCCGGGAGAGCCTGGCCAGGTCGGCCAGCAGGGCGTTGAGGTCCACGGGCTCCCGGGCGACGGGCCCGGGCGCCGAAAAGCTGGCCAGCTCGGAGATGATCTGCGAGACCCGCCGGATCTCCTCCCGGACGATGCGCAGGTCCTCCTGGATCGCGGTGTTGTCCTGCAGCTTGGCGGCGAGGATGGCCAGGTAGTTGGAGATGATCCCCAGGGGGTTGCGGGCCTCGTGCACGACCCGGCGGGCCAGGGCGGAGGCGGAGCCCAGGCGCTCCTCGCGGATCCGCTCCGCCTGCCGCTCCTGAAGGATCAGGGCGAACAGGGCCAGGGAGGCCTGGTCGGCCAGCAGGCCCAGGAGCGTTTCGCGGGCGGCCAGCGCGGCATGGTCGCGAGCCCGGATGCCGACGGCCAGCACGCCGAGCCCTGGCCTTCGGCGCGCAGGGGCAGGCACAGGATCCCCTCCGCCCCCAGCAGGCGGGCCAGCTGCTCGTCGAAGATGCTGGGCGCGGCCAGGGGGCTGAAGGAGTCCAGCACCTCGCCGCGCGCCAGGCAGCGCGCCAGCAGGCCGGAGGATTCCTGGTAAGGGACGATCAACTCGCCATGGCCGGCCGCCGCTTCGCCCACCAGCGACGCGTCTTCCAGCCGGAAGTAGCGCGTGCTGGCCAGATCGAACAGGAGCGCCAGGCCTCGGCGCAGTGCCTCCAGCACTTCCTCCCGTCGGGAGGCTTTCAGGAATCCTTCGCTGATTCCCGCCAGCTGCGAGTAGTCGCGCACCAGCCGGGCCAAGGCCTCGTCCTTGGCCCGATCCAGGCGGCCGAGTTCCGTTCCCGGAGCGGCCTCGATCCGGATCTCCAGCGAGCGGCGATCTGCCGGGCCTCCTCCTCGGCCTCCGCGCGCAGGAACTCCAGGTCCCGGGCACCCAGGCCCACGGCCTGGACCGCCGCGGTCATGCTCGCCCCTTCGCTCGCCAGCAGGTTGGCGGCGAAAACGAGTCGCACCAGCGGGAAGGAGCCCGCGATCCGCTCCAGGGGCTCGTGATGGTAGCGCACCGCGTCCGGCAGGAAGGAGCGCAGTTCCCAACGGTCCAGCAGCCAGGCCCCCGCCTCGGCGTGGGTGAGGCCCAGCCTCCGCTCCGCGGCCGGCAGCGAGCCGCTGGCCCCGGAGTACTCCCGGCGGAAGCTGGACCACAGCAGGATCTTGCCGATGTCGTGCAGCAGGCCGGCCAGGAAGGCCTCGTCCGGCGAGGGGTAGGCGGTCTTGATCGCCAGCCGACGGGCTGCCGCGCCGCAGATCACCGAGTGCCACCAGAATCCCTTGAGGTCCAGGCCGTGCTTCGCCGGCGGCCCGTGGAAAACCTGGTACACCGAGGAGCTGACGGCGATGTTCTTCACCGCCTCCAGGCCCAGCAGCAGCAGCGCCTGGTCGATGGTCGAGACTTTCTGCCTCAGGCTGTAGAAGGCGGAGTTCACCAGGCGCAGCACCCGCTCGCTCAGTGCCGGGTCCTGGCTGATCAGCCGGTTGAGATCCTTCAGGCCCTTGTCCGGCCGGTTGCACAGCTGGATCAGCCGCAGGAGGACGTGCGGAAGCGTGGGCAGGCTGCGCAGGGTTTCCATGCGCGCGAGCAGGGCTTGCGGGCCCGGCCTGCCGTCCTCACGCTCCAATTCCGATACCCCCCTTAGTGACCGTACCGGCGGAAATAGATGTCCAGCAGCAGGCCCACCCCGATCAGCGCCGTCCACAGGGAGGAGCCGCCGTAGGACAGGAAAAACAGGGGAATGCCCGTGATCGGCATGATGCCCATGGCCATGCCGATGTTGATGACCACGTGAAAGAATATCATGCCCACCACCCCCGCCGCCACGTACATTCCAAAATCGTCGCGGGCGATGTACATGATGCGGACGCCCCGCAGCAGGATCACCAGGAACAGGCCGAAGACCAAGAGGCCGCCCAGGAAGCCCCATTCCTCGGCCAGGATCGAGAAGATGAAATCGGTGCTCTGCTGGGGCAGGAACTGGTAATGGCTCTGCGTGCCCTTCAGGAAGCCTTTGCCGGCGATTCCCCCGGAACCCACCGCCGTGACCGACTGCAGCAGGTTCCAGCCCGCCCCCTGGGGATCGACCTGGGGGTCGAGGAACACGATGAAGCGCATGATCTGGTAGTCCTTGAGCACGCGGTTGATGAGCATGGCCCCGGTCAGGCCCACGAAAATCGAGGGATACGCCGTAGAAGATCCAGAAGAAATAGCGCCGTTTGAAACCCCAGTAGCCCCAGGCCGACAGGGCCGTGACCACGGCCAGCGCGGCCAGGATGTACTTGGCCAGGCCGAAGCCGGTGAGCGTGGCCAGCAGGCCCACCTCCCGCCCCAGCAGCCAGCGGCTGTAATGGGGCAGCACGGCCATCACCACCATGGTCAGGCCCGCGGCCACCAGGTAGGCCAGGTGCCGCATCCTGGCGCCCGCGGCGAAGGCTCATGAACAGGAAAATCGGGAAGTAGACCAGGGCCGTGCCCATGTCCGGCTGCAGCAGGATCAGTCCCACCGGCAGGAGCACGATGGCCAGCCCCAGCAGGAAGCGCGGCAGCTCGCGGATTCCCTTGCCGATGCCGGTCAGGTAGACGGCCAGCATCAGGATGGTGGTGATCTTGGCGAACTCCGAGGGCTGGATGCCGAAGTCCCCCACGCCCAGCCAGGAACGGGCCCCGTGCACCTCCCGCCCCACGAAGCGGGTCACGAGCAGCAGCAGGATCATCAGGCCGTAGAGATAGACGGCCATGCCGCGCAGGCGGGTGTGGTTCACCAGGATCACCCCGACCAGCAGCAGCAGGCCGGAGCCCGCCCAGGCCAGCTGCTTGAGGAACTCGCCGGAGGAGCGCCCCCCGACCACGCTCACCCCGCTGGAGTAGATGAACAGGATGCCGATGGCCAGCAGCAGCAGTGCTGCGGCCAGGAGGATGAAATCGAAGCCGAGGGCCGTGACCCGCTTCACTGGTTCTCCTCGTCGGTGCGCATTCGTGGCGGCCTCCTTGCGCCGCTCCTCCAGGTACCACCAGGGTCGCAGGGTCTCCACCGCCTCCTCGAAGGTCTGCTTGGCGAAGATCCCCTGGAAAATCACGTCCGCGGCCTTGGGCGCCCACCACTCCCAGGGATTGACCGCCTCGACCATGACCACCACGACCACCCGCTCCTCGGGGTTTTCAGTTTGATATGGGGCGTAGGCGGCGAACCAGGAATGCCACTGCTCCTCGAAGCCCGCTTCGCCGGTGCCGGTCTTGCCGGCCACCTCCACCGCCTTGGTGGTGATGACCACGTTGGCCGTGCCCTCGGTGATGACCTTGCGCATGGCCTGCTGCACGGTCTGGAAGGTCTCCCGGCGGACGGCCGAGACGTGCAGCAGCTCCGGGGAGGCGCGCTGCAGCACCGCCCCGCTGGCCGCGTCCCTTACCTGCAGCAGCACGCTCGGACGGTACACCCTGCCCTCGTTGGCGATGAGGGCCACGATGTTGGCCATCTGCAGCGGCGAGACCGCCAGGAAGCCCTGCCCGATGGACATGTTCAGGGTGTCGCCGCCCAGCCACTTCATGTGGTGCACCTTCTCCTTCCACTCGGGAGTGGGCACGAAGCCCCCCACCTCGCCGGGCAGGTCGACGCCGGTGGGCTGGCCCAGGCCGAAGTCGCGGGCGTAGTAGGAAAGCCGCTCCACCCCCAGCACGTCGCCCACCGTGTAGAAGTACACGTCGCAGGACTGGGCCAGGCCGCCGAAAAAGTCCAGGGCCCCGTGCCCGGTCTTGCGCGCAGCAGCGGAAGACGCGGTCCCCGTAGTCGATCTGCCCCGTGCAGAGGACCTTGCGGGTCAGGGGGAAGGCCTCCTCCTCCACCAGCGCGGTGGACACCACCATCTTGAAGGCCGAGGCCGGCGGGTACACCGACTGGATCGCCCGGTTCAGGAACGGGAAACTGGGGTCCAGGGAGAGCCGGTTGAACTCCTCGGTGGCCTTCTCGGTGAAGAAGAGGTTGGGGTCGAAGTAAGGGTAGGACACCATGGCCAGCAGCTCGCCGCTGAAGGGCTTGAGCACCACCACCGAGCCGATGCGCGGGCCCAGGGCCTTCTCGCAGAGCAAGCTGGATGCGGCGGTCGATGGTCAGCACCAGGTTGCGCCCCGGCTCGGGCGGGATGTCCTCGTCGGGCCGCTTGGACAGGTACTTCTCCCGCACGTCCACCATCTGGAAGCGCTTGCCGTCCTTTCCCCGCAGCAGGCGGTCGTATTGCTTCTCCACTCCGCTCTTGCCCAGCACGCTGCCGAAGGCATAGCCCTGGTTGTACAGGATCTGGATCTCCTCCCGGGTGATGTCGCCCACGTACCCAAGCAGGTGGGCCAGGGAGCCGGGGATGAGGTAGTTGCGGATGGGCTTGTTGTGCCAGGTTACGCCCGGGAACTCCGAAAGGTGCTCGGCCAGGTAGGCGATGGTCTCGAAGGCTACCCCGCCCTTGATTTCGATGGGCTGGAACAGGTGGTAGTACTTCTCGGGAACCCGCTTGCCGCACCTCCGCCGGGGGCAGGCCCAGCACCTGCGCCAAGCGGCTTCAGCACCTCGGCGCTGGAGGCGGCCGGCACCTCGGCGGGCATCAGGTCCACGGCGAAAGAGTCCTGGTTGACCACCAGGGGGAAGTCGTTATTGCGGTCGAAGATCTCCCCGCGCTGGGCCGGGATGGGCAGCTCCCGCCGGGTCACCGCGCGGGCCTGCCGCTTGTATTCCCAGCCCTTGATGACCTGAAGGAAGAACAGCTGGCTGGCCAGCACCAAGAAGGCGGCTGAAATGAAAACCGCCAGGGCGATCGCGCGGGCGCGGACCTGCCGTTCCCCGTTCACACCCTGTCCTTCTCCCGCGGGGCCAGGGCCCGCAGGCGCCGCAGAGGGGCGAACAGGAAGGGGGCCAGCACGGCGTTGTAGCCCACCTCGATCCACAGCGGTCCGGCGAAGATCTGGAAACCCGGCGCGGGGATGCGGAACAGCACGACCAGCAGGGAGGAGGCCAGGCCCTTCAGGAGGGTGGCCACCAGGACCAGCAGCACGGGCATCAGGACCGGGTCCACGAAGATGCTCCCGGCCGTCAGGCCGTAGAAGAAGCCCAGCACGGTGCGCAGCAGGGCGTTGAAGCCCAGCGGGGCCAGGCTCAGGACGTCCTCCAGCAGCCCGGCCAGGAAACCGCTCACCTGGGCGCTCATGCTGCCGCGGCGGACGGCCACGAACACCAGCACGATCAGGGCCAGGTCCGGTTTGACCCCCTTCAAGGCCACCCAGCGCAGAACGGTGCTCTGCAGGAGCACCGCCACGCCCAGCAGCAGGGTCGAGATCAGGATGGTCCGCAGCTCCCTGTCCATCAGTTCCCGTACGACAGGATGAAGACGTACTCCAGGCGCCCGAAATCCACGATCGGTTCCACCTCCAGCTCCAGGGAGGCTTCGTAGCCCTTGGCCTGCATCTCGCGCACCCTGCCGATGTGCACGCCTTCGGGGAACACCTGCCCCATGCCCGAGGTGACCACCAGCTCCCCGTATTGGACTTCCTGCAGGGCCAGCTTCCGCACGTAGCTCATGACCAGCCGCTCCGCGGTCCCCCCCGAGATCAGGCCGTCGAAACGGGAACTGGCCAGACGCGCGGCCACGTAGGAATCCGGGTCGGTGATGGGCTGGACCGTGCAGGTGGCCAGGCCGGCCATCACCACGCGCCCCACCAGCCCCTGCAGCCCCCCCTGGAAAGCCACCACCGGCATGCCCTTGCGCACCCCGTGCCGGCTGCCCCGGTCCAGGACCATGGTGGAAAAAAGGTTTCCCGGGTCCTTGGCGATGAGCCGGGCGGGCACGTACCGGTAGGTCAGGGATTCGGCGAAGCCCAGCTGGGCGCGCAGGGCCTGATTCTCCCGGCGCAGCTCCAGCAGGTCCCGGGAGCCCCGCTCGTATTCCACCAGCTTCTCCCGCGCTTCGGCCAGCTCCAGGCGCAGGCGCTTGAGCTCGCCCAGGGCGCTCCAGGTGCCGGACACCCAGCCGGCCACGCCGTTGAAGGCGACCTGGAACAGAGAGAAGAAGGACTGCCCCGCCTCCTTGGGCTTGAGCACCACGTTGCGGTTGGAGATGGGGATACTCAACAGGCAGAAGAACACCAGCGCCGCGAAGGCGAGGCCGGTGCGGTGCCGCTGCAGGAAGCCGGGGACGCCGGTCATGCCGATCCTGCGGCTAGAACTTCAAGTTGTAGTAGCGCTTGCCCATGTCCTTGAGGTTCTCCAGGAACTTCCCCGCGCCCAGGGCCACGCAGAGCAGCGGGTTCTCCGCCAGGATCACCGGGACCCCGGTCTCCTTGGCCACCAGTTTCGGGAAGCCCTTGAGCAAAGAGCCCCCGCCGGTCATCACGATTCCCCGCTCCACGATGTCCGCCGCCAGCTCCGGCGGGGTCTCCCCCAGGGTCTTCTTGATCTCCTCGATGACCTGGTAGGTAGGCTCCTTGAGGGCCTCGCGCACCTCCACCGAGTCCATCTCCAGGCGTCGCGGCAGGCCCGTGATGGCGTCAGTGCCCTTGATCTCCATTTTCTCGATCTTCTTTTCCGCCGAGGCATTCCCAATCGTGATCTTCACGTTCTCGGCGGTCGACTCCCCGATGATCAGGTTGTGAATGTTGCGCACGTGCTTGATGATGGCCTCGTCGAACTCGTCCCCCCCCACCCGGATGGCGTTGGAGACCACCAGCCCCCCGAGGGAGATCACCGATATCTCGGTGGTGCCGCCGCCCACGTCGCAGATCATGTGCCCGGCCGGCTCCAGGATGGGGATGTTGGCGCCGATGGCGGCGGCCATGGACTCTTCGATCAGGTAGACCTCGCGCGCCCCGGCCTGCTCGGCGCTCTCGCGCACCGCGCGCTTCTCCACCTCGGTGATGCAGGCGGGTACCCCAATGACCATGCGGGGCTTGACCAGCCAGCGCCGCGGCAGCACCTTGGCGATAAAGTAGCGGATCATCTTCTCGGTGGTTTCGAAGTCCGCGATGACCCCGTCGCGCATGGGGCGGATGGCGATGATGTCCCCGGGGGTCTTCCAGAGCATCTTCTTGGCCTCCGTCCCCACGGCCACCACCCGCTTGGTGCCCCGCTCCACCGCCACTACCGACGGCTCGGACAGCACAATACCCTTGCCCTTCACGTGGACCAGGGTATTGCAGGTGCCCAGGTCAATGCCTATGTCCGTGGAAAAGGAGTCAAACATATCGCGTAGCCCCATTCGTAACCTCCAGCATCAGCTAGCTCAAGTGAGCTACTTATAATATCGAAGTTTGGCCCCGTAATGCGAGGGGTCGATCAGCAATGTCTTGCGCCACTCGGCGCGGGCCTTCACCCTGTCATTCAGGCCGGCGTAGATTTCCCCCAGGTAGAAATGGGCCTCCGCGGAGTCGGGGTCCCGGGCCAGCACCGCCAGATACTCGGTTTCCGCCTTGAAGTACTCCTTGCGGTCGAAGTACATCTGGGCCAGCAGGAAGCGGCACTTCGCTTCGATCGCCGGGTCCTCGGTCTTGTTCAGCGCCCGCAGCAGGTACTCCTCGGCCTCGGCCAGGCGCCCCAGCTCGTGGTAGCTCTGCCCGATCATGAGCAGGAGCAGGTCGGTGGGGTTCACCTGCAGGGCCTTCTGGAAGTAGGCCAGGCCTTCCTCGGTCCGCTCCAGCTGGGTGGCCGCCAGCCCCAGATAATCATAGATGTCCCCGGCCTGGAAGCCCCCGTCCAGCGCCCGCTCCAGGTAATGCAGACTCAAGTCGTAGTAGTACTTGCCCTTGTGGTAATAGGCCTTGCCCAGCACGTAGTCGGTCTCCAGGGGCCAGGGGTTCACTCTGGCCAGCTTCAGCCGCCGCAGGCTTTCGATGGACTCGTCCAGGTAGGGGATGCGCTCCTCCAGGTTGCCCTCCGACACGGCCTTGTAGAAGTAGGCGAAGCCGCGGTAGGCCAGGGCCGCGGGCTCGAGGGGTTCGCTCTTCAGGACGGCATCCGCGCGGGCGATGAGCTCGTCGTACAGGCGGTCCTGCCACAGCGCGGCCAGCGGCCGGCCGCGCGCCTGGGGGCGCACCAGGCGCTGCGCCAGCTCGTCCACCCCCAGCCACCAGGCCGCGGCCCCGCCGCCGGCCACCAATACCAGGACGAGCAGCACCAGCCACCCTTTCTTGGACTTGCGCCTGCGACTGTACCGATAATGTTCGACGTTCAGCATCGTTCAAATAAAAAGGGAAAGGGGCGCAACCGGTAAGCCGGGTTCTGTCGTTGGGCCACCATCTGTCTGGGGCCGGGCGTTGCCGCCCCGCCTTCCTGCAGTCTACCCGCAGGCTCGCTTGCCCAGAGCCTGCCCGCCTGCTGCTTGACTTTGCTCCTGAAGAGGTTTTCCGTGCCCCGCCCGTCGCCGGGCGGGCGGTGGGCTCTTACCCCGCCTTTTCACCCTTACCTCCTCGCGCCTCTCGGCTCGCGGAGGCGGTATGTTTTCTGTGGCACTGTCTGTCGCCCGCCGGCCGCAAGCCCGGAAGGCGCCCGGGGGTTGCCCGGCTTCATGCTCTGTGGAGCCCGGACTTTCCTCTGCGCGCCCGAAGGCCGCAGCGGTGGCCTGGCCCGCCCCTTCCCGCTTTCTTTATTCCTCTACCTCGTCGCTCTCCTCGGGTTCCTCATCATCCTCGCCCTCCTCGGCCTCCTCCACGGCTTCCTCCGCGGCCTCCTCCATCTCCAGCTCCCCTTCGGACTCCTCCTGGTAGAACAGGATGCGGCTGCAGTAGGGGCAGAACATGATGCCCTCGCCCCTGCGCACCTCGTTCACGAACTGCACGGTGAGGATCATGTGGCAGCCGTTGCACACCCCGTGGTCGATGGGCACGATGCCCAGGCCCAGCTTGCTGCGGATGATGCGCTCGAACTTGAACAGGATCTCCTCGTCCAGTCCCGGGGTGATGAGTTTTTCCTTCTTCTCCAGCGCCTTGAGCTGCTTCTCCCGGTCGTGCAGGGCCTCCTTGATCTTGGCCTGCTCCTTCTGGACCTCCTCCTCCTGCTTGTGGATCATGGCCTCTTCCTTCTCCAGGCCGACCTTCATCTCGCCCAGCAGCTGCTCCTCCTTCTGCAGGTCGCGGCGCAGGTCCTGCTCCCGCTCCCCGGAGTCCTTGATCTCCTTGTCCAGGGCCTCGTACTCGCGCTGCGTCTGGATCTGGTCCATCTGGCTCTCGAACTTTTCCCGGGCCGCCTCGGCCTCGATGGACTTCTTGCGCAGCTCCTCGACGAACTGGTTCTTGGCCCGGTGCTCCTGGCTCTTGTCCACGAAGCTCTTCTTCATGCGGTTGAGCAGCTCCGTCTTGGTGGCCAGCACCTTGGGAATTTCCGCGATGTCGTTCTGGACCTCGAACTTCTTGGACAGGACCTCCTGCAGCGACTGCAGCTTTTCAAAGACTTCCTGCATCACCATGGTGCTAACTCCTTGATTTCAATGCTCCAGATAATCCTTGAGCCGGCGGCTGCGCTTGGGATGCCGCAGCCGGCGCAAGGCCTTGGCCTCGATCTGGCGGATGCGCTCGCGGGTCACGTTGAAGTACAGCCCCACCTCCTCCAGAGTCAGGGAATAGCCGTCCTCCAGCCCGAAGCGCATCTTCAGCACTTCCTGCTCCCGCGGGGGCAGCGTGTACAGCACCTGTTCCAGCTGCTCCTGCAGCAGCTTGAAGGCGGTCTGGCTGGCCGGGTTCTCGATGTCCTTGTCCTCGATGAAGTCGCCCAGCAGGGAGTCGTCCTCCTCGCCGATCGGGGTCTCCAGCGAGATCGGCTCCCGCGCCACGCTCTTCACCGATTTCACCCTCTGGATGGTCCAGCCCAGCTTCTCGGCCACCTCCGCGTCGGTCGGTTCCCGCCCCAGGGCCTGCATCAGCTGGCGGCTTTCGCGCACCACCTTGTTGATCTGCTCGATCATGTGCACCGGCACGCGGATGGTGCGGGCCTGGTCGGAGATGGAGCGGGTGATGGCCTGGCGGATCCACCAGGTGGCGTAGGTGGAGAACTTGTAGCCCTTGCGGTACTCGAACTTCTCCACCGCCTTGATGAGGCCGATGTTGCCTTCCTGCACCAGGTCGAAGAAGTGCAGGCCGCGGTTGGTGTACTTCTTGGCGATGCTCACCACCAGGCGCAGGTTGGCCTTGATCAGGCGGTCCTTGGCGCCCTTCATCATGTTGCGGCCGTGCTCGATCTCCTTGGCCATGGTCAGGACCTCGGCGATGGAGTTGTGGAACTCGTTCTCCAGCCGGGCCAGCTTCTTGTCGTTGCTCTGGATCTGGCGGATCAGCTCCTTCACCCGGTCGGCCGGCAAGCCCAGCTCCTGCTCGATGCGGGCCCGCTCGGAGCGCAGGGCCAGGCTGCGCCCCAGGCCGCGCAGCTGCTTCTGGTCGTTGACCGCCAGGCGCTTCTTGATCTTCTGCTTCTCCTTCTGGACTCTTGCGGACCCGGCTGGCGGCCTGGAGGAACTTCTCCGAGATCGTGGTGATCTCCTCCTGGTGCAGGTCGATGTCGGCCAGGCGCCTGAGCAGCTCCTCCTTGCGCTGGGCCAGGCTCTGCTCGCCCAGGATGCTGCCGGTTTCCGGCTCCAGGCGCCGCTTGGCCTCGATGAACTGCTTGATCGAGGCGTAGTGCGGGCGCAACGGCTCGCGGTAGAAGGCCGTCACCCGGCGCCGCTCGGCCAGGTACTCCGACACCTCCTTCTTGGAGAGGTTCAGCTCCCGCGGATCGACCCGGGAGACGATGGCCTGGCCCAGGCGGTAGAGCTCGGGGACGAACAGGCCGGAGGTCTTGATGACCTTCTTGATGATGTTCTCCCCCTCCTCCATCTTCTTGGAGAGGTACACCTCCTGCTCCGCGGTGAGCAGGCTCTCCTTGCCGATCTCGCGCAGGTACAGGCGGATGGGGTCGTCCACCGCGCTTTCCTTGTCGTCGTAGATCAGCTTCTGTTTGCCGGGGGCGGGCTTCTCCTCTTCGACCTCCAGGCTGAGGTCCTCTTCCTCCAGCTTGATCTGGTTCTTCTCGAGGATGGCGATGACCTCCTCGATGCGGTCCGAGCTGACGATCTCCTCCGGCAGGAAGTCGTTCACCTCGTCGTAGGTGATCGTCTTCTTCTTTTTCGCGTAGGCGATGAGTTTCAGTATGGCGGGGTCTGTCGAGAGATCCGTCATCCCTGCTTACCCTTTTTGAGCTTCGCCAGCTCCTCGTCGATGTGCATCTTCTCGGCCAGCAGGTCCCGCAGGCCTGCTGGTTCCTGTTGGCCCGGCGCGGCCAGCCTGGGCGGCAAGGCCCGCGCCACGCCGCTCCAGCGCCCGCCGGCGCACCCATCTCAACCCGTCCCGGATCTGGCGCTCGGGTTCCTCGGCGAAGGCCCCCGAGGCCGTGCGGGCCAGCACCTCGCCGCGCAGCTCGGGGTCCTCCAGGCGGGCCAGCAGCGAATCCTCGCTGGACTCCCCGGCTCGATAGCACTCCTCCAGGGCGACGAACAGCTTTCGCGCCCTGGGATCCTCCAGGTCCTCCGGGCCCAGGAGGTTGCGCACCTGGGCAAAATAGTCACGATGCGCGGCCACGGCCAGCATAAAAAAGAAATCCGCGGTCAGGCCCGCCGCCTGGCTCGGCGCGGCCGTGCGCACCGCGGCCGCGGTCCTGCCCGCATTCTTCCGGAAGTCCTCCCGCACCGACTCGAACTCCACGCCCAGCTCTTCGGCCGAGCGCGCGGAAATACCCGTCGCGCTTGACCTGCGAATCGATCGAGGAGAGATACGGACTTAGAAAAGCGATGATGCCTTTTTTCCCTTCCGGAGTCCCTGGATTGTGCCGCGCCCGGGCCGCCCTCAGCAGAAACTGGAAGCTATTTATAGGACATTTCAGGGTTTTATGCAACGCCTCCGCCCCGCCGTTCTCCAGTATCTCCGCCGGGTCCTTGCCTCCGGCCAGCTCCGCCACCTCCACGGCCAGGTCCGCCTGCTCGCACAGCAGGATGGCCCGCTGGGCGGCCCGGGCGCCCGCCTCGTCGGCGTCGAAGGCCAGCAGGCCGGCCGGGGCGAAGCGCTTCAGCAGGCGCACCTGCTCCGCGGTGAGGGCGGTGCCCAGGGGGGCCAGCACGCCGCGCACCCCCGCCTGGGCGCAGGCCAGCACGTCCATGTAGCCTTCCACCAGCAGGAAGCGGCCCGCCTTGCGCACGCGCCTGGAACACCCCCGGCTCCCCGAACAGCAGCTCCCCCTTGCGAAAGAATGCGGTCTCCGGCGTGTTCAGGTACTTGGGGCCCCGTTCGCCGGCCAGGCTGCGGCCCCCGAAGCCCACGATCTCGCCCCTGCTATTACCTATCGGGAACACGACCCTGTCCCTGAACAGGGCCACCGGCGCGCCCTCCCGCGAGCCGAAAAACAGCCCGCGAGGACCGCAGGAACTCCTCCGAAAAGCTCTTTTCCCGCAGGAAGCCGAACAGCCAGTCCCGCCCCGGCGGCGCGTAGCCCACGGAAAAGCGCTCCAGGGTTTCCCGCCGGAAGCCGCGGCCTTGCCAGGTAGGCGCGGGCCGGCCCGGCCTCCGGGTGGTTCAGGAAGATGTAGTGCAGGCTGCCGGCCACCCGGCGGTACAGCTCCAGGTAGGCCTTCCGGCGCCCGGAGTCCTCGTCCTCCTCCAGCGACAGCTCCACGCCCGCCTTGCCGGCCAGCAGGCGCACCGCCTCCAGGAAGGACAGCTTTTCCGCCTCCATGATGAAGGTGAAGAGGCTGCCCCCCTTCTGGCAGCCGAAACAGTAGAACACGCCCTTGTCCGGGGTCACCGTGAAGGAGGGGGTCTTCTCGGTGTGAAAGGGGCACAGCCCCCAGTAGCGCCCGCCGCGCTTTTCCAGACGCGTGTACTGGGACACGACCTCCGCCGCGTCCAGCCGCTCGGTGATCTGGGCCAGGAGCCGGTCCGGGATCCTCATACGACGCTCACGGCTACCCTCCGGCGCCGACCTGCTTCAGATAGTAGTACTTGGCCCAGTTGTGCTGCTTCAGGCTGTCGGAGAAGTAATGCTGTCCGGTCTCCGCGTCTTTCAGCACGAAGTAGTAGAAATCGGTCCGGGCCGGGTGCAGGGCGGCGGCCAGCGCCACCCGGCCGGGATTGGAGATCGGCCCCGGCGGCAGCCCGGCCCACATGTAGGTGTTGTACGGGCTCTTGATGCGCTTGTCCTCCTCGCTGAGGTAGCGGGGGTGCGGCCGGTCCAGCAGGTCGGTGATGATGTACTCCAGGGTGGCGCAGGACTCCAGGCCGATGTTGTAGCGCAGCCGGTTGTAGAAAACCGAGGCGATGAGCGGGGCCTCCTCCTCGAGGCGGTACTCCCGCTCCACGATCGAGGCCAGGATGAGCTTCTCGTGCAGCTCCCGGGCGGGCAGCTTCCGGGCCTCCGGGTCCAGCTCGCCGCAGGCGGTCGAAGAAGTTGAGGGCCATCTGCTCGACGATCGCCTCCGCCGGGTAGCCCGGGGAAAGAAGTAGGTGTCCGGGAAGCAGGTAGCCTTCCAGGTTCTCGGCCGGCACGTCCAAGCGGGCGAGCAGCGCGGGAGAGGAGGCGGCGGCCAGCACCTCCGCCCGGGTGCTCACGCCCTTGGCCTCCAGGTGCGCCGCGATCTTCTTCAGGGTCCAGCCTTCGGGGATGGTGACCTTCACCTGCTCCTGGTAGCCGGAAACCAGCAGGTTGTGCACGTCCACCGCGGAGTCCCCGGGCAGGATGCGGAAGTAGCCGCTCTTGTAGCTGCCCTGCGTGCCGGTCAGGCGCGCCAGGGCCTGCAGGAAGAGGGCGGAGCGCACCAGCCCCTCCGCCTGGAGCCGCGCCGCGATGCCCCCCAGGCTTTCCCCCGGGCGCACGGCGAAGATCCTCCCCTCCGCCGGAATACCCGGCGAAGGGGAGTTCGAGCGCGTAGAGCAATCGCCGCCAGCCCGACGGCCAGCACCACCACCGCGCAGCGCCGGCGGCGATCAGCGCCGCGACCCGACCTCCTGGCCATGGTTCGCGCTCGAGCCCCGCCGCCTACTTCTTCAGCAGGATGAACTCCACCCTGCGGTTCTTCCAGCGGTTCTCCAGGTCGCCGAAGGGCACGAGCGGGCTGGTGCCGCCCAGGCCGGCCACGGAAATCCGGTCCGCCTTCAGTCCCAGCCGCACCAGGGCGTTCTTCACCGCCTCGGCCCGGGCCAGGGACAGGGGCCCCAGCTCCTCCTTCTCCTCGCGCGCGGCCCGCGCCGCGTCCTGCCAGTACTCCTGGTTGGCGTGGCCCTCGATGCGGAAGTTGTAGGAGCTGTACTTGTTCGAGGATCTGCGCCAGGCGCTGCAGCACCCAGTCGTTCTTGGCCGCCTTGTCCGCCTCGACCACCTTGCTCAGGTCCGGGGAGTTGGGCGGGAAGGTGATGCTGGGGATGCGGATCTTCAGCTTGTCCCCGTCGCGGATCACCAGCACGTCCACCGCGATGAGCTTCTGCACGGTGCGGGCGTTGCCCAGCTGGTCCCGGATGGTGAAGTTGAAGGTGTAGTCGGAGGCCGCCTGCACCAGCTCGCCGGAGTCGGACAGCCCGTTCCAGATGATCCGTTCCGAGGGCAGCCCCTTGCCGGCGAAGCTCACGAAGGGGTGGGCCTCCGGGTCGTCGATGCGGATGGCCCAATCGGTGACCGGCGAGAGGTCCTGCACCTTCAAGCCGATGGCCAGCTCGTCCTCCACCCCGTCGTTGTCCGGCGAGAAGGGCTGCGGGGCGAAGCTCATTTCCACCTGCGGGGCGGTGAGGTCCAGCAGGAACGGGGCGCTCTGGGCCTGCGGGCGGTTGCCCTTGGCGTAGTCGGCGCGGAACACGGCCTGGTAGGCTGCCTTCGCGCGCCGGCTGCACCGGAGTCGGCCTTGCCGTCCCAGGACAGGCGCTGCGGCACCGGGGGCGGGCCGCTGAAGGTCTTCTGCACCCCGGCCTCCGCGTGCACCATCTGCAGGGTCCAGGTCTGGATGCCCTCGGCCAGGGTCACCACCGGGCTGAAGTCCAGGCTGTCGGCGAGCTTGTCCCCGTTGGGCGAGAAGCCTTCCCCGGACACCGTCAGGAAGGCCGCGGTCTGGCGGGTGTCCAGGGTGATGCCGCGGATTTCGCGGGTGACGCGCGTTGCCGGCCCGGTCGGTCCCCTTCACCCGGTAGAGGTACTGCCCGTCCGGGATCTTGTTGCCGTTCTCGTCCTTGCCGTCCCAGCGCAGGGAGGCCGCCTGGCCCTTCCAGTAGTAGCGGCGCACGGTCTCGCCCTTGGCGTTGAGGAAGGCCCCTTCCCACAGCTCCTCGCTGCTGGAGGTCTGGGTGACGGGCAGGAAGTCCCGGTTGCCGTCCCCGTCCGGGGAGAACAGCCCGTATTCCGCCGAAGCCTCGATGGTCGGGGCCTGGGTGTCCACGCTGAAGGCCCCGGTCTTGACCAGGTGCCGGTCCCCCTTCTGGTATTCCAGGGCCAGCTCGGCCGTGTACTCCCCGTCGGGCACGCGCCGCCCGCGGTTGTCCAGCCCGTCCCAGGCGAAGTCCTGGGGCGCCCGGTTCTGGGCCTGCAGGCTGCGCACCGCCTGCCCCGCCTTGTCCAGGATGCGCAGGGTGTAGGAGGCCACCCCTTCGGTCACCTTCAGCCGCGGCCGCACGGTCAGGGTGTCCTTGACCCCGTCCGCGTTGGGGGAGAACACGTCCGCGTCGGCGGCCAGGAACACCTCGGTGGCCTCCGTGTTCAGCTGGATGCTCAGGCGCCGCGACTCGCCGGAGTTGCCGGCGCGGTCGGTGGCCTTCAGGCTGTACAGGTAGGTGCCGTCGGGGGCCAGCTTGCCGGCGTCGCTGCGCCCGTCCCACTGGATGCGGGCCTCCGCCGCGCCCCGCCAGGAGAAGGTGCGCACCGGCTGCCCGTCGACGTTCTCGATGGCTGCCCTGCCAGAGCTGCTCCTCGCTGGATCTCCTGGAAGATGCTCACCGTGTCCTTGTTCCCGTCCCCGTCGGGGGAGAAGATGACCAGGTCCGCGCTGGTGGAGGCCGTCGGGGCGGTCAGGTCGACCACCAGAGGCCGGGGAATCGGCCTTGGGGTTGTTGCCGTTGACGTACAGCACGGCCAGTTTGCCGACGTAGGCGCCCTCGGCCAGCACCTGCCCGGCGTCATCGCGCCCGTCGAACACCAGCTCCATCGGCAGGCTGGTCGGCGCCCGCGAAGGTCCGCTGCGCTTCGCCCTGCTCGTTCACGACCGACAGGCTCCACTTCTCGATGCCGGTGGTGACCGGCACGCTCAACTGGAACAGCACCCTCTCCTTGACCGAGTCGCCGTTGGGCGAGAAGAACGAGTCGCTGATGGTGATGTTGATGGGCGTGGCCAGGGTGCTGACCAGGATGTTGTCCAGCTTGCCGGCGAAGGCGTTGCCGGCCCGGTCGGTGGCCGTCAGGCGGAAGGTGTACACCCCGTCGGGCACGAGCAGCCCCTGGGCGTTCTTGCCGTCCCACTGGAAGCTGGGCGGCGCCTGGTCCTTCCACTCGTAGGCCGATCACTTCCTGGCCCTGGGAGTCCTGGATCGAGCCCTTCCAGGACACCTCCGCCGAGCCGGAGAGCTCCAGCGGCAGGGTGTCCTTGTTGCCGTCCGCGTTCGGGGAGAACACCAGGTAGGGGGCCTTGATCTCCGCGGCGGGGGCGGTGTTGTCCACCACCACGGTGCCCTCCTGGCTCTTGCCCATGTTGCCGTTGTCGTCCCAGGCCTCCACGTAGTAGCGGTAGGCGCCGTCGGGGGCCACGCCGCCCTGGTCGGTCCGGCCGTCCCAGCGGATCTGCTGGCGGCACGCTGATCCCCTTGCGCACGTAGACCAGGCGGGCCAGCACGTTCTTGACCGTTACGTTCTCCGCCCGCTCGTCCTTGTTCACGATCTCCCGCACCTGGGCCCCGCCGGAGTCCAGGACCACGAAACGGTAGCCCTTGATGTCGCGCTCGTCGCGTGATGCCCAGGGCCCGGTTCAGGTCGTCCTGCACCCCGTCCAGGTTGGGCGAGATGAACGCCTCGTCGGTCTCCAGGGAGATCTCCGGCGGGTTCTGGTCGCGCTGGCCGATGGGCAGGTTGGCGCCCAGGCCCACGGCCCAGATGCCGTTCTGCAGCGGGGCGGCGGCGAGGGTCGTCTTCAGCTCGCTCTTGTCCTGGCGCACCGAGGTGCCGATCTTGACCGCGGCGCCGAAGGCCACGGGAATGCGCGCGGCTGTCGTCGTTCAGAAACCTCGTCAGGTCGAAGCCGGTGCTCAGGTACAGGAAGACGCGGTCGTAGAGCGCCAGCTCCGTGCCCAGGGCGAAGCGCACGTTCTGGAAGGTGGGCATGGCAGAGTCGGCGTTCAGGACCAGACCAGGTTCTTCGCCTGGATCAGGTCGAAGGCCAGTCCCGCGGACAGGGTGAAGGGCTCGGGATAGGCCGAAAAACCGCCTGCTCCGTCCGGGTCTGCGCCTTTGCCCAGGCCGCGAATCGCCATCCCCCAGCGCAGGTCCTTCATGAAGCCCACGTCGCCGGGCAGGTGCACGAAGCCCAGGTCCGCGCCCAGGCCCCAGTCCTCCCCGAACTGGGCGCCCAGCCCCAGGCCCACCAGCAGCTTGGGATACAGGTCCTTGGCGAAGGACAGGTTGAAGCCAACCATGGTGCCCAGGTCCAGTGCCGGGGTGCGGCGTTGATCAAGTGCAGGCTGCCGCTGAACACGCCGACCCGGGTGGGCCAGGTCACGCCCCCGTTGAGGGCCAGCCCGAAACCCTCGTCCGGGGCCCGGGTGCCGAACAGGGCCGTACCGTTCAGGTCGAAGGTCAGGCGCTGCTTGGCGCCGGAGGCCGCCGGGTTCAGCGACGTCCGCGGCCGGGGAGCTGTCCCCGACCGTGCTCGAGCCGCCGGCCAGGAACACGGGGGAGTACAGGTCCGTCAGGACGCTGGCCCCGGGCGGCGGGTTGTACTGGGCGAAGGACACGATTGCAGCCGTAAAGAAAAGCGCCACGGCGACGGCTCTGTTTCTCATGGAAGCCTCCCGACCATTGTTATGCTGTTATATAGAAAGTGTAACTCTCCGGCGCCGGAAAATCAAATGTCCAGCTCCAGACCCTCCACCGCCAGGCGCACCTCCAGGGGGCGCGCGTGCAGCCGGGCCTGGTACCACTTGGCCGAGTTCAGCATGCTGTGGATCTTGCGGTCGTTGTAGCTGGGCTCGTGGTGGAACAGGACCAGGGTGCGGATGCCCCACTCCGCGGCGAAGTCCACGGCCATGCTGTAGGAGGTGTGGCCCCAGTCGTACTTCTCGATGGCCTCCCCCAGGGTGTACTGGGAGTCCAGGACCAGCACGTCGACGTCCTGGAAGAAGGCGGTGTTTTCGGGGCTGCGCCGGAAGTCCTCGGTGGAAAGCTCGCTGTCCGTGGCGAAGATCAGGCTGCGGCCCCCCTCGCTGATCTTGTAGGCCATGCACCCCCCCGGATGCTTCATTTCCCTCCAGGTGATCTCGGCGCCTCCCAGGCGCAGGGGTGGCTCCCGCAGGCGCACGTAGTGCTTTTCCGCCCCCATGGCCTCCATGCCCACCGGGAAGTAGGGAGGTCGCATCTGCGCCTCCAGGATTTCGCGCAGGTCCTCCCGGGGGCTGTAGAAGAACAGGCGATTGCCCCGGGTGTAGCCTGCCGGGATGAAAAAGGGCAGGCCCTGCAGGTGATCCCAGTGGAAGTGGGTGAACAGGATGTGGAAGTCGCGGATGCGCTCCTGGGAGCGGGCCAGGGAGGCGCCCAGCTCGCGGATGCCCGAGCCGGCGTCGATGATGAACAGGGTGCCGCCGGCGGTGCGGATGCTCAGGCAGGTGGTGTTGCCGCCCACGGTGCCGAACAGCTGGGGGGGCAGCCCGGCCAGGAAGGCTTCCCGGCTTTCCGCGTCCGATAGGTCGGCGGGCGCAGTCGCGCCACCACGGCGGCGATGCGGCGCTGGATGGCCTCGGAGCTGAGCGGCGTGGGGATGGAGCCGCGCACGCCCCAGAACTTGAGCTTCATAGGAATCGCCCGCAGCGCATCCGCTCCAGCCAGTCCCGGATGGCTCCGCCCGGAATGCAGGCTGCCGCTGCCCACGCCCGGGCACTGCTGCTTGAGCTGCTCCCAGTCCTCGGCCGACCCCAGGTTCGCGGCCCAGAAGGGGAAGCTGCGGCATTGCAGCGGGCGGTGTCCGTACACCCGGCAGCCGTCCTGCCCCCACAGGATGCAGTCGTAGGCCGCGGTTTCCCGCAGGCTCACCCGGCGGAAGGCCCCGACCCGCACCTGCCGGCAGTAGCGGTCCAGCACCTCGGACTGCGGCAGGGCCAAGCCTTCGGCCAGCCGCTCCAGGTCGTCCTGGGTGAGGAACACGTAGCCGGGCTCGTGCCGGCAGCAGTCGGAGCAGCGCCGGCACCCGAAACGCAGCCCTGCGTCGAAAAAAGAACCGCTCATGACGAAAAAACCTCCCCCTTCCGGGGGAGGTTCATGGGGAGAGAAGGATTCGAACCTTCGAAGGCTGTGCCAACAGATTTACAGTCTGCCCCCTTTGACCACTCGGGAATCTCCCCGTGAGAGCAACCGTAGCAAATGCCTTTTGCTTTGTCAAGAAACGCTTCCCGGCCGGGAAGCCGACGGCCGCGGCCGGGAAGCATGCAGCGCTTCGCGCTGGGACTAGAACGTGTAGCGACCGCCGATGACGCACCCGCGACGTAGCCCATGTAGTTGCCTTCCAGGTACACGGCCCACTTGTCGTTGAAGTAGTAGGCCACGCCGTCGGCGGTGGCAAAGCCAAAGTGCGGGTTGTCAAAAGCAGGAGTGTATCCGGAATCCCAGGTGAACCAGGACAAGCCCAAGCCAGCGCTGATGTAGAAGTCCAGGTGCTGCAGGAACTCGGGGATGTCCAGGCCCTTCAAGCCGAGGTGGGCGGTGGCCAGCGCGCCGAGCCCGTAGGAGGTCCAGTTGCCAGGGTAGAAGTTGATGATGCCCTTGCCGGCCAGCCCGAAGGCCAGCGGCACGGTCCCGACCTTGACGTCCGCGAAGGCCCACTCCACGCCCGGTACCACCGAAAAGCCATAACCGAGGCCGACCCCAACGTACGCCGCGAAGTCGCCCTTGTGCACCAGCCCGTCCCAATTCTTCTGGGCGAAAGCCGCGCCCGGGATGGCCAGAATCAGGATGGTCACTGCGAAAAGTACTGCGAGCTTTTTCATTCTGCCCTCCTGTTGTATATGTTTGACAGATAGTACTTCCCGCCGCAGTGCAGCGTCAAGCGCAATCCCCAGCCACCTCCCGGAATCGAACCAGGAACCCCGAGATTACAAGGCGGTCTGGCCGTTGTGAGCCATATTCCTGCCACAAAGGCAAGAACAGGTCATATCTCTTCTCACGGCGAGCAGCCCAGTAGGACGCTAAGGGCACCACTATATTACACCCGGTTTGCATGTTCAGCTTCAGTGCGTCCTGGCGGTATTAACCGCCTTTCTGCTTCTCCAAGTAGTCCACGTACCTCTTTAGCGCGTCATCATTGAGATAACCGAGTGCGAGCGCTATTTCCCCGAATAACTGCTGATTGCCCATTTCCTGAAGGTGGAGCACAATCTGAACCTGATCCGGTGTCATGGCACCAATCTTCACCAAGAAATCGCCGATGAGGTCAGCCATTTCTACTTCCTGGATACATAGACAGACAGAGTACATGCTTTTATTGCAGGGGGTCAACTCGCACCATTCCTCCAAATTTCCGCCTGTCGTCGGCCTTCTGAACCCTGGGCACGTTCTCCACCTGGTCGGGCTCCTTTGGCTGGAGAAGGCGGCCTTGTCACGGTTTTTATGCAGCCGTTGCTATTTCGCAGTTTGGCAACGAGCGACTGCAAAAGCAGAGGCCTGAGCTTGGAACAGAAGATAGTCCAGATCACGGCCTCTGCAATTTCCTGCAAAATCGCTACTTACAGCCACCTGTCGGAGTCGAACCGACGACCTCATGATTACAAGTCAAGTGCTCTGCCAACTGAGCTAAGGTGGCGCTGGGGGATATTTTACCGGTTCCAGCCTGCTTCCTCAATACCAGTCGTTTTCCGTGAGGACCTCCGTGCGGTCCCGGAACACGGCCAGCGTGTGCTCGAACTGGGCGGTGCGGGCGCCATCCGCGGTGCGCCAGGACCAGCCGTCCGCGCCGGCGACCAGGCTCCCGGACCCCAGGCTGAGGGCGGGCTCCAGGGTGAACACCATGCCCGGCACGATGCGCTGGCCCTCCCCCGGCCGGCCCGTGGGCGGCACCTCCGGGTCCTCGTGCAGCTCCGCGCCGATGCCGTGCCCGACCAGCTCCGCCAGCACCGAGCAGCCCCGCTCGCCGGCGGTCCGCTCCACGGCGGCCCCGACGTCCCCGAGGTATCCGCCGGCGCGCACCGCGCGCAGGCCCGCCCGAAGGGCGTCGCGGGCCGCGTCCAGAAGCCTCCGGGTGGGCTCGTCCGCTTCCCCCGCCACGAAGCAGGCCGCTGCATCCCCGCACCAGCCGCCCAGGCGCACGGCCACGTCCACGCTCACCGTATCCCCCGCGGCCAGCCGATATTCCGAGGGGGCGCCGTGCGCCGCCACCTCGTTCACCGAGAGGCAGATGCTGCCCGGGAAACCCGGGGTCAGCGCCGGTTCCCCTCCCGCCTCCCGGATGCGCCGCGCGGCCAGGCGTTCCAGTTCGGCCGTGCTCACCCCCGGGGCCAGCGCTTCGCGCACCGCGGCGAGGACCCGCACGGCCAGCCGGCAGCTTTCCCGGATGCCCGCCACCTCCGCGGAGGTCTTCAGCACGATGCGGGGCCTCATGCCGGCGCCTGCAGCTCCCGGTACAGGGGCAGGTAGCCGTCGGCGAGCACGCGGTCCCAGGTGAAGCGCTCCAGCACCTCGCGGAAAGCCAGCCGCCGCATGCCCTCCAGGTGATCCGGCCGGCGGCGGTGGTCGTCGGCCGCCTCCTCGATCGCCCGGCACAGGGCCTCCGGGGAATGCTCCGCGTAGCTGTACCCGGTCTCGCCGTGGCGGACCTTGACCAGCCCGCCCACCCGGTGCACGACGGGCAGGCTGCCCATCATCTGGGCGTACAGGTCGGTCAGGCCGCAGGGCTCGTACAGGGAAGGCACCAGGAAGAAGTCCCCCGCCGCGTAGCAGTACTTGGCGGCCAGGCTGTTGAAGCCGACCAGCAGGCAGAACCTGCCCGCTGCCGCCGGGTCCCCGGCCAGCTCGGCCAGCCTCTCCTCCAAGGCCCGCTCCCCCTGTCCCAGTACCAGGAAGCGCAGGTCGGCCTTCCGCCCCAGCAGGCGGGCGGCGGCCCCCGCCAGGACGTCGACGCCCTTCTGGGAGGCCAGCCGCCCGACGAAGGTGAACAGGGGGCTGCCGGAGTCGTCCTTCAGCGAACCGAAGCAGCTCAGCCCGGCCAGCGGGCTTCCCGGCGCGAACTCGCGGGACAGGCCGCGCCGCGCCTGCCTCAAGTAGGCCGGGGCGCTCCTTCCAGCTGGGGCTGCCCCGGCCGTCTCCGCGACGAGCCACCGGCGGCATTGCCTCTTTCCTTCCAAATCCCCCCGCGCGGGATCGAAGGCATAGGCCAATCCGGTCTGGGCCGGAAATCGCGGGTCGTAGGGTCCGGGATCGATGCCATTGGTGATGCCGCGCAGGCGGATTCCCGCCTCCCGGTAGGCCTTGCCCAGACCGCCGGTCAGGCGGTCCAGCGCTCCGGAAGCGATCTCCTCGGCGTATTGCTCGGAGACTGTGTTCACCGGCGCGAAGAGCGGCCCGACCAGCAGGGGATCCACCGCCTCCGGGGCCTCCGGGGACAGGCCCTGCTCCAGGACCCCCAGGGGCAGGCCGGTGAGCTGGCGGGCGAACTGCAGGCCGTAGATCTCCTGGTGGTAGCCGCTTCCCGCGTTGTGCAGGGTGAGCAGGGCGCGGGTCCGCCGCAGGGGCCCGCGGGCCTGAAGACGCAGGATCGCCGGAAGGAAGCCAGCGTGCCCGTCATGGCAATGCAGGATCGCCGGAGGCCCGGGCCACCCCAGCCGGCGCGCGCGCCGCGCCAGCTCCAGCGCCCCCCGCTGCAGGATCAGGTTTACGTGGTGGGCGTCCCAGTGCCCGGTGCCCTTTTTCCGTTCGGGGTTCTCCAGCTCGTCGGCCGACGTGTAGGTGTACACGTCGCGCTTGGCGCGCGTGCGCGCCGAGTCCAGCAGGAAAAGCTCCACGCCCTCCCTCCGGATCCGGTACACCTCGACCGGCTCCGGGGCCGGCGCGGAAGCCTCGTTTCCCGAGGGCAGGGCCAGGGTGAACTTGACCGGAAGCCGCTCGGCCTGCAGCCCGGCCAGGAAACCGTAGCGCGGCATCACCACCGCGGTCCGGATCCCTGCCCTCACCTGGGCGGCGGCCAGGCCGGCGACCGCATCCTTGAGGCCCCCGGCCTCGGCCAGGCCGGCGAACTCCCGGGCCACGTGCCAGACGCCGCGCGGCAGGCCCTCCCCCTCCCCGCGAGGCATCGCTTCAGCTTCCCGGGAACAGGTCCGGCCGCAGGCTTTCCGCGCCGTCCAGGTACACGGGGACCGGCCGCCCCGCGCCTCTTCCCGAGTAGGTCAACAGGGCCCGGATCAGCCGCGGCATGGCCCCTTCGACCTCGGCCTCCTGCAGGCAGAACAGCGGCACCCCGGGCAGTCCCAGGGAGCGGGCGGCTTCGGCTGGGCTGGCTCGGGTCAGGTCGCGGGTGAGGGAAAACACCAGGCTGACGACGCGCTCGGGGGCCAGCGCGTTGCGCGCCAGCAGCTCCGCGGTGAGCCGCACCGAGGCGGCGCGGATGGCCTCCGCGCTGTTCTCCGGCACCTGGATGGCGCCGCGCACCGCGCGCACGCTCACAGCAGCTGCCTCAGCATGCGCTCCCGGTCCGATTGGGGAACCTCCAACGGGTTGCCGGTCATGCTGGAGCCCGAGGAACGACGGGCGATCTCCGGGATGTCACTTTCCCGGATGCCGAAGCTCTTCAGGTTCTCCGGCAGCGCGTAGAGCCGGAACAGGCCGTCGATCTCTTTCAGCAGCCAACCGACGGGGTCGGCCGGCATGCCCGCCGCCCGGCCCTCGTGCTCCGCTGTGGAGCGGGCCAGGCGCACGCAATCCTCCCGAATGGCGGGAGCGTTGAAGCGCAGCACCGGCCGCAGCAGCAGGGCGCAGATCAGGCCATGGGGCACCTCGTACATCCCGCCCAGCCCGGAGGCGAAGCCGTGCGCGGCTCCCAACCCGCCGTTGGCCAGGGTGATGCCGCTCACCAGCGCCCCGTAGGCGGCGGCCTCCCGTGCCTCCAGGTCGTCCGGCCGCGCGGGAAGGCTCTTCAGCGCCTGGAGCATTACCGGGAAGGCCTCGCGCGACAGCGCCCGGGTCACGGGCGTGGCCTTGCGCGAGACGTAGGATTCCAGGAGCTGGGTGAGCGCGTCCATGCCCGCGATCCCCGTGAGGGGCAGCGGGCAGTCCCGGCTGAGCTCGGGGTCCACCACGACGCAGGAAGCCAGCAGGTGCGGCGAGCGCAGGCTGCGCTTGAAACCTCGGTTGGAGGCCTTGACCACCGCGTTCTTGGTGGCCTCCGCCCCGGTGCCGGCGGTGGTGGGCAGCGCCAGCCAGGGCACACCGGGTCCGGGAATGGGCCTCCCCTCCCCCACCCCCTCCAGGTAGTCCTCCACTCGCCCGGGAAGCGGCAGGAGCGCGGACAAGGTCTTGGCGCTGTCCAGGACCGACCCCCCGCCCACCGCCAGGATCAGGTCCGGCTTCAGCGCGCGCGCTTGCGCCAGCGACCCCTCCAGCGCGCCGCTCTCCGGCTCCCCCGGCGGGAGGCTCAGGGTGTTCACCTCGAAGTCCGCCAGCAGGTCCAGGACGCGCTGCTTCCAGGCCGAACGCGCGAACCAGCCGGATCCGGTGCACAGCAGGATGCGGCGCCCCCGGGCTCCGGCCAGCTCCGGCAGGCGCGAGAGTGAGCCCGCTCCGAACACGATCCTGCTGGGCATCTCCAGGTTGAAGGGTTGCATGGCGGGTTCGAGTATAGCGCCCGCCGGAAAAAGCTGTCAATTCGGAAGCTGAAACCAGGCGGACAGGAAACCGGTGACCAGGAGCAGCGCGGTGCTGTAGGCGACCGAGAGAAAACACAGGATGAGCCTGCTCGCCCTGGGGCGCCGCACGGCAAAGGAGACGGCGGCATAGGTCAGGGCCGACAGGATCCCGGCCAGCGAAGCCAGGCGCAGCAGGGTGAGCAGCAGAACCTGGGTGGCGTCCAGGAACTCCTGGAAATTGCCCAGCAGGTAGAGAGCCAGCGCCAGCAGGGACAGCACGAAGCAGAACACTGCCGTCCGCCCGGCGAGCCAGTACAGCGACTCCAGAAAGAAGGACTTTCTCCCGTGTAAGGACAACAGCGCTCCTTCCTCAGTATAGCCGGGTTGCGTGCTCCCTTGCAATTTCGGCGGTTTTCCGTAATATGGTTACGGAAGCTGCTATGAAGATAGCCCTGGTGACCTTGATTATCCTCCTCGTGCTGGGAGGGGTGATCTTCTACTTCGGCTGGGTCCAGATCCGCCTGCCGGCGGACTCCTGCGCTGTGATTTTCACCAGGACCGGGGGCTTCGACACCCGGGTGACCATGCCGGGGACCTTCAGCTGGCGCTGGGAGCGCCTGCTGCCGGGAAACCTCACGGTCTATCGCTACTCCCTTGCCCCCTATCGTTCGCGGGTGGAAGTCCGGCAGACGCTGCCTTCGGCGGAGCTGTATTCCGCCGTCCTGCCGGAGAAGCCTGATTTCTCCATCCGGGCGGTCGCCGAACTGGAGTTCGCGCTCCGTCCCGAGAGCCTGCCCGGACTCCTGCGCGACGAGCACCTGTACCCGGAAAACCTTCCCGAGTATTTCCGCGGCCAGGCCGACGCGCTGGGCGCCGCCCTGGTGCAGCTGGCGGCCGGCGGCGGCCTGGCCCTCGTTCCCGCGCCCGGCTCCTCCGCCGAGGCTCTGGCCGGCGAGCTGGGAAAGCGTTTCCCGCACCTGGCCATCGGGCGCCTGGAGCTGCGGGAGCTCGAGCGGCCCGACTCCGGCCTGTACGAACTGGCGCGGGAATCCTACCGCAGCCTGGTGGCCACCCGCGATCGGGCGCGGGACGCGGCCGAGAACGCGCTGGCCGGCGAGCGGGCCCGCGAGGCCCTGGCCCGGGAGCGCGAATCGGCCTCCCTCCAGTCGCTGGCCGCCTACGGTGAGCTGCTCAACAAGTACCCCGTGCTCCTGAAGGCCATGTACGTGCAGAACCTCAGCGGCAAAGAGCTGGCCACGGTGCCCGGATTCGACCTGGACCGGGTGCTTTCCGGCCTCGAGCCCCGGTGAGCGGCGATTATTTCTTCAGCTTCCAGAAGTATGCCTACGTGAAGGGCGCCCGCCCGCCCGGTTGCATCCTCTGCCTGATCCGGGACCGCGACGAGGCGGTCGTGGACCTCTCCGTGCACCGCGATCCCCTGTTCATCGCCGCGGTCAACCTCTATCCCTACAACCCCGGGCACCTGCTGGTGTTCCCGACCCGCCACCTGACCGACCTGCGCGAACTGGAGCCGGCGGAGGAAGCGCACCTGGCCCGGCTGACCCGCTACCTGCTGGACCGCCTGGACGCCCTTAACAGCGCCGGCGGCTACAACCTGGGCTACAACATGGGGCGCGCGGCCGGGGCCTCCATCGACCACCTGCACCTGCACATCATCCCGCGCTTTCCCAACGAGCTGGGCATCGCCGACCTGCTGGCCGGAAAACGCGTGCTGGTGGAGAGCCCCCTGGAAACGGCACGGCGCCTGCGGGAGCGCCTGGCTCAGGACCCCTTCTCCAACGTCGAAAGCTGACGGAGCAGTTCCAAAAAGTCCCCGATCAGCTCGGCGGTGCTCTTCAGCAGCGCCGCCAGGGTCTGGTTTCGTCCCCGGGAGAAGTGCAGGGTCTTCAGGATCGCCTTGACGCTCTCCACCGGGCTGGCCACGGTTTCGTCGAAATGGCGCTTGATGCTCTGCAGGTGATCGATGCCCTGTTCCAGCAGGTCGCGGGCTTCCTTGTCCTTCTGCGCGATGAAGCCGCGGTACAACTTCTGCTGGCTCAGGTCGGTGGTGATGCGGGTGCGAAAGGCGGTCAGCGCGCGCCCGTCCTCCTCTTCGGGGGACAGGGAGCGGTCCAGCAGCACGATCTTGGCCTCCAGCTCCTCCAGCCCTCCGGCACTTTGCAGCAGGCGGCTCTGGATGATGCGGTTGCCGGCGAACACGTAGGAATTGGCGGCCTGGATGGCATCCTGGACGAAGCCCTTGTAGATCTTGGAGATGAAGTTGTAGAGGACCTTCAGGCTGCGGACGTGCATGAAATACGGCAGGCCCAGCTTGCGAAAATCGAAGCCGGGCCGGTCGTTGTAGTAGAACAGCTCCAGGAGCTGCTCGGAGTGGAAGGTCTCGCGCAGCCGCCGTTCGATGACGTTCTGCTTCACCAGGGCCAGCTTTTCGGCCAGCTGGCCCAGGAAATGCTCGCGCAGCAGGCTGGCGTAGGTCGGCCGCAGCTGCAGGCGGGGAATGCTGAACTCCAGGCGCAGATAGGGGTCCCGGCGGAAGTACCGCAGCAGGTCCAGCAGCGGCACCCGCCGCTCGAACTGGCCGGCCGTCTCCGCCGCCTCGGTCAAGGCCCGGGTCAGCGCCTCGGCCTGCTGGGCGATCTCCTCCTGGCTGGGCTCCGGAGCGAGGTCGGCGGCTTGCGCGGCCAATGCGGCCGCTTGCCCGCCGGGAATACCGGGCTTCGCGCCGGCTTCGCCGGCCTGCCCATTTCCTCTGGCCCGGTACCGGGCGAAATACTCCAGTAGTTCCTCGTGGCAGAACCACTCCCTGCCCAGCCTGGCCACCAGGCTCAATCCGGCGAACAGCCGCTCCAGCAGGTCCAGCACGAGCATGGCCGAGCCATGGTCGAAATACGGGTACTTGTCCTCCAGCCTCTCGCCGGGGAAGTAGTTGAAATGGCGGAATACCAGGGAATAAGGGAACAGCACCACACCGCGGAAGAACAGCATGGGCTTGAGCCCTTCCTCGATGAGCTGGAAGAGCTTGTCGGGGATCTTCTTGAAGTAGTCGTTGTAGCGCCGCAGGACGATCCTGCGCACCTCCTCCTCGTTGCCGCTGCCCGTGTAGACGGCTTCCATCTCGGAGAGGGGCACCAGGTCCTCCAGCCCCTTGCGGGCCTCCGGGTTCTTGGCCTCGAACAGCGCGGCCAGGGCGCCTTCCCTGAAAGCTTCGTCCCGGGCGAAGGTCTGGAACAGTTCGCGCAGCGGGTAGACGGCCGCGTACAGGTCGTACAGCTGGCGGGCGAAGCGGGGCGTTAGGTTGCGCGTTTCGAAACCGGAAATGCCCGGCGCCGCCGCCCGGATGGAACGCTTGATCAGGGCGATGCGGTTGGAAAGAAAGAGGTCCTTGCGGCTGCGGCCGGTAAACAGGCTCTCCAGCCACAGCAGGAAGCGCGTCCAAAGCGAGATCTGTTCCATCTCCCGGGCGATCAGCCGATCCCGCTCCTCGGCTTTCAGCTCGACGCGCTGGACCGCGTCGGCCTCCTCCCGGTCCTGGCCGCGGGTGATCCTGGCCAGCAGCTCGCGGCGCTCGCGCTCCGGCAGTTCGGAGGATATTACTTCCAGCTTCGTCTTTTCGAGCATGCTAGGCCAATTCCCGGATCATCAATAGGCTGCCGCGCCGGACGCGCACCCTGGCCGGGTCCGCCGTGACCAGGTTGCTTATCCCGCCGTATCCCCGCCCCCACTCCAGGCCGTCCAGCGGCCACTTCAGCCCCTCGGAGGACAGGCCGCCGGCCGCAGCCCCCAGAGGAAGGAAGGAAACCCGCCGGCCCAGGCAGCCGGCCAGCAGCGCCTCCCCCTCGACCCGCTCGATGCGTTCCAGCGCGGTGTACCAGGCCGCCGGCGGGGATTCCCGCTCGAACAGCGCCGCCACGGCCAGCAGGTGGTCCAGCCGCCCGCCTCCCCCTCCGGCCAGCACGATATTCCGAATACCCCGCTCGGCGAACAGGCTCAAGCCCAGTTCCGCGTCGGTCTCGTCCTTGTCCTGAGGGTAGCGCCGGATGCGCTCCGGCGGAAAGGCCGCCAGCTCGGGACTGGCGGCCACCGAGTCCAGGTCGCCCACCAGCAGGTCCGGCAGGATGCCCAGGCGCAGGGCCAGGTCGAAGCCCGAGTCGGCGGCGATCACCAGAGCGGCGGCGCGGAGGACCTCCTCCAACTGGCCGCGCCCCGGGCCTTCCCCGCCCAGCAGCAATAGTCCCTCCGAGCCGTCGGCCATATTCTGGCCACTCTACAGCAGGCCGAGGGGATTTTCAATGAATTTTATTCCACTACACAAATTTTGGAAAATGCCGACCAGTATATCAGGCACCTCCGGACACGGACGTCCGGATTGAAATCTAACCAAGGAGGATTAGATGATCATCAACCACAACATGAGTGCCATCTTTGCCCACCGGCAGCAGAAGTTCAACAGCTGGGCAATCGACAAGGACATGGAGAAGCTCTCCTCGGGCTTGCGGATCAACCGCGCCGGGGACGACGCCTCCGGCCTGGCGGTCTCGGAGAAGATGCGCAGCCAGATCCGCGGCCTGCGGCGCGCGGAGAAAAACGCGCAGGACGGCATCTCCTTCATCCAGACCACCGAGGGCTACCTGCAGGAGACCCAGGACATGATCCAGCGCCTGCGGGAGCTGGCCGTGCAGGCGTCGAACGGGATCTACTCCGACGAGGATCGGATGCAGATCCAGGTGGAGGTCTCCGCCTTGGTCGACGAGGTGAACCGCATCGCCTCGCATGCCCAGTTCAACGGCATGAACCTGCTGACCGGACGCTTCGCCCGCTTCACGGGCGAAAACGTGGTGACCGCCAGCATGTGGCTGCACATCGGGGCGAACATGGACCAGCGCGAGCGGCTGTTCATCGGCACGATGACCGCCCAGGGGCTGGGGCTGCAGAACCCCAACGGCCCGCCGCACACCGCCACCTTCATCTCCCTGTCCTCGCCCGACCGGGCCAACATGGCCATCGGGCTGCTGGACGAGGCCCTGAAGATGGTCAACAAGCAGCGCGCGGACCTGGGCGCCTACCAGAACCGCCTGGAGTACGCCATGAGGGGGCTGGCTGTGGGAGCCGAGAACCTGCAGGCCTCCGAAAGCCGCATCCGTGACGTGGACATGGCCGAGCAGATGGTCGAGTTCGTGAAGAACCAGATCCTCGTGCAGTCCTCCACGGCGATGCTGGCCCAGGCCAACACCAAACCGCAGACGGTGCTGGAGCTGCTGCGCTAAGCGCAAGCGTCGCTTTCCCGCCTGGAGCCCCCGGTTCGCCGGGGGCTTTTTCTTTTCGCCGCCGATTGACAGCCCAGCGAGGATCAGGCCACCATTTGCGGTGCGCCAGCGCATGATCTCCATACCTGCGAGCCTGGAGGAGCTGGCCCGGGTGTTCCGGCAGCACGGCCGCCAGTGCTATCTGGTGGGCGGCGCCATCCGGGACATGCTCCTGGGCCGCCCCTCCACCGACTACGATATCGCCACCGACGCCCTGCCCCCGGAGGTGCAGGGCATGTTCCAGCGCGTCATCCCCACGGGCCTGAAGCACGGCACCGTCACCGTGCTGTTCCGGGGCTTGCGCTTCGAGGTGACCACCTTCCGCATCGACCGCGAGTACCTGGACGGCCGGCGTCCGGATTCAGTGGTTTTCACTCCCTCCATCGAGGAGGACCTGCGCCGCCGGGATTTCACCGTCAACGCCATCGCCTACGACTTGAGCTCACGGCGCCTGCTGGACCCGCACGGCGGGCGGGCGGACCTGCACCGCCGCATCATCCGCGCCATCGGCGACCCGCTGGAGCGCTTTCGCGAGGATGGCCTGCGCCCCGTGCGGGCCTGCCGCTTCGCCGCCCAATTCGGCTTCAGCGTGGATCCGGCGACCTTCGCCGCCATCCCGGCCTGCCTGGACACCGTGCGCAAGGTGTCCAGCGAGCGCATCCGCGAGGAGCTGGTGCGCCTGTTGAGCGCCCCGCAGCCCTCGCAGGGCTTCCGGCTGATGGCCGACTGCGGCCTGCTCGAGCTGCTGCTGCCCGAGTTGTACGCGGGGGCCGGTGTGGAGCAGCGTTCCATGCACTGCTTCGACGTGCTGGAGCACTCCCTGCGCTCCTGCGACGCCGCCGAACCTGAAAACCTGCCGGTGCGCCTGGCGGCCCTGCTGCACGACATCGGCAAGCCGGGGACCCTGGCGCGCCAGGAGAACGGGGACTTGAGCTTTCACGGGCACGAGCAGCTGTCCGCGGAGCTGGCCTGCGCCCTGCTGGAGCGGCTGCGCTTCCCCAACCAGCTCATCCACAAGACCAGGCACCTGGTCCTGCACCACATGTTCAACTACACCGAGGAGTGGAGCGACGCGGCGGTCCGGCGCTTCATCGCCCGGGTCGGCGAGGAGCACCTTCCGGACCTGTTAGCCCTGCGGCGAGCCGATCAGGTGGGCACCTGCGGGGACTCCTCCCCCTCCCCCGCCCTGGCCGCCTTCAGCAGGCGTCTGGAGAAGGTCCTGGCGGCGGGGCGCGCGCTTACCCTGCGGGACCTGGCGGTGGACGGGCGGGACCTCATGGAGTCCCTGGGCCTGCCGCCCGGGCCGGGCATTGGGGTGCTGCTCGGGCAGTTGCTGGAAAGCGTGCTGGAGGATCCGGGGCTCAATACCAGAGAAACCCTGCTGGGGATCGCCGGCAGGTTCTACGAACAGCGCCTGCGCTAGGAGCGGCGGTGCCGGCGCCGGGCCTGCGGCTCGGAGGGGCCGCGAGCCGGCGGCTTGCGGTTGACCAGCGCTTCGTAGGCCAGGCCCGCCGCCGCCTGCTCGGCATCTTTCTTGTTCTTGCCTTCGCCGGGCCCGAAAGTACGGTTGTCCACCGATACCTCGATGGCGAAGATTCGGTTGTGGTCCGGGCCTTTGCGCTGCACGACGCGGTAGCGGGGATAGCTGCGGTAGCGCTTCTGGACCATCTCCTGCAGCAGCGTTTTGTAATCCTTGCGATGCCTGTCCTCCAGGACCTTGTGGATCTCGGGGGCCAGCAGGCGTTTGACGAAATCGTGCACCGCCTTGAAGCCGGAGTCCAGGTAATAGGCCCCGATGATGGCCTCCAACGCATCGGCCAGCAGGGTCTTCTTGCTGCGCCCGCCGGAGTACTCCTCGCCCCGCCCGATCAAGATGAAGTTGTCCAGCCGCAGGGCGCGGGCGATCTCTTCCAGGCTGTCCTCGCTCACCACGAAGGACTTGACCCTGGCCATCTCCCCCTCGGTGCGGTCATGCAGCACGCCGAGCAGGTACTCGCTCACCACCAGCCCCAGCACCGAGTCGCCGAAGAACTCCAGCTTTTCATTGTTGTCCACCGCGCCGCCCTGCTCATTGGCGAAAGAACGGTGAGTAAAAGCAAGGTTCAAGAGCTCGAGGCTCTTGAACCTTATTTTCGCCTGTTTCTGGAAAAGGGCCAGCTCCTTGCGCCGTTCCGCATTGACGGCCGGAGCCTTGAAAGGAAGGGTCTTCCCCAACCTATTTTTTGGCCAGCTCGGACTTGATGAAGTCCAAGGCGTCCTTGACCGTGTTGAACTCGTTGGCCTTCTCATCCGGGATGGTGATCCCCAGTTCCTCCTCGATTGCGTAAACCAGCTCGTAGGTGTCCAGGCTGTCCGCGCCCAAATCCTGCCGGAACGAGGACTCCGGGGTGATCTTGGACTCTTCGATCTCGAGTCGGTCGGCGATCAGCTTCTTCATCTTCTCGAAAAGATCGTCCATTTTTTTCCCTCCTACGCTGCAAATCCTTAGTTTTAAGCCAGCTCCTCCGGCTTGATGACCTGTTTGCCCCTGTAGAATCCGCACTTGGGGCAGACTCTATGGAGCAGCACGCGGTTGCCGCAGTTGCTGCACTCTACCATTGTCGGGGCCTCCAGGCGCATGGTGAAAGCCTTGCGTTTCCTGCCCCGCGCCTTGGACACTCGATGTTTCGGTACTGCCATAATGCTTTATCCCTGCCGTCGAAAAGTAGGTGAAAAATACCCTATTTGCATTTCTTCTGTCAACCCGCCAATCCGAAGGCTACGTCTTCCGCTCCTGGACGCGATTCCGCAGGGCCTTGGCCACCACCGGGGGGACCATTTCCGAGAAGTCGCCGCCGAACAGCGCCACTTCCTTGATCGCCGAGGAGCGCAGCACGAAATATTTCTGGTCGGTGGTCAGGAAAATCGTCTCGATTTTCGGGTTCAGGGCGCGGTTCATCATGGAAAGCTCGAACTCGTAGTCGAAATCGGCCAGCGCCCGCACCCCACGCAGGATGATGCGCACCCCGATCTTCTCGGCGTACTTCACCACCAGTCCCTGCCAGAGGGTCACCCGCACGTTGGGCAGGTCGGCGACCATCTCGCGGATCATGGTCAGGCGTTCCTGGGCGCTGAAGAAGTAGGTCTTGCGCGGGTTGTCCGCGATGACCACCTCCAGCTGGTCGAATATGCCGGCGGCCCGCCTCATGATGTCCAGATGGCCGTTGGTAGGCGGATCAAAGGACCCGGGGTAAATGATGGTCATGAGGGGCATTTTACCGAAAGAAAAGGTTTTTGACAAAGGCTCGGGGCGGCGATACAATGAATGATTGGCAATATGAGAGCTCTCGCCGTCCTGGCGGCAGCGGTGCTTGGCATTTCCTGCGCCGGCGCGCCGCCCCCAAGCGTTCCCCCGCCGGCCGCGACTCCCGCCCAGGGACAGGCCGACGAGTCCCAGGAGCAGTTCGTGGTGAGCCGGGAGGTGTACACCCGCACCTTCGAAGAAATCGGCGAGTTTATCAACAACCTGGACCGGATCATACGCAACGCGGACTATGAAAGCTGGCTCTCCTTTCTGTCCGAAGAGTACATCCGCACCACCGGCGACCCGGCCTACCTGAAAGACCAGTCGGAGAAACCCCTGCTCAAGCAGGCCGACATCCAGCTGCAGGAGCTGCGCGACTACTTCGTCTACGTCGTCGTGCCCAGCCGCAGCCAGGCCACACTGGATGAAATAGAGTTTCTTGACGAGAATCATGTTAAAGCCATTGCGGTGCTGCGCGGCACCCGTGTCATCCTGTACCTGCTCGAGCGGGACGAGGGCCAATGGAAGATAGGAGTGTGGTAAAAATGAAGTCTGCAACGATCCTGGCTGTGACGCTCTGTGTGTTCCTGGCGGCCGCGGCCGGCGCCCAGGACACGAAGAAGGAACTGACCGTCGAAGAGCTGTACCTGCGGGACATCGAGTTCCAGGTCCTGAGCGAGAAGGCCTTCTCGGGGGACCCCGAGCTCAAGATGTCCGTGCTCGACGAGATGGAGCAGATGATCGAGGACGGCAAGGTGGATGACCCGGACAAGGTGCAGTTCGTGCTGGAGTACCTGGCCATGGAGGGCACGGGCCGCCGCGTGCGCGAGAACGCCCGCAGTGGTCAATTACTTCCCGGAGGTGCGCCGCCGCTCGGCCAACCTGCTGGGCCGGCTGGGGGGCGAGAAGGCCAAGGACGCCCTGATCTCGGTGCTGATCATCGACGACGAGCCGATGGTCAAGGCGGAGGCGGCCTACGCCCTGGGAGTGGTGGGCCTGAACGACTCCAACGACACGGTCAAGGCCATCCTGTTCACCCTGCAGCAGGAGGACCCGTCCACCCCGGACAACAACCTGGGCTATGCCATCTGCCTGGCGCTGGAGAAGATCGCCAAGGCCAGCGGCGGGATCAAGGAGCCGGATGCCTACCGCGCCCTGGTGCGCATCGCGCAGGGGCCGTACATCCGGACGGTCAAACAGAAGGCGCTGGCCACCCTGGAAGAGCTGAAGAAGTACCAGTAGCAGTAGCTGCTGCAGTAGCAGTAGGCGGGCAGCGGCGCGGCTTCAAGGCAGGGCCTGCAGCTCGCCCATGACCTCTTCCAGCCAGCGGGTTTCCGCCTCCAGGTGCACGATCCCCTTGCGGATGATCGCCTGCAGGAAGAAGTCCAGCTCCCCCCGAGTGGAGTCCAGCGCGCGCTGGAAACTGTCCCGTTGCTCGATGGTCCGGCGCTGCTGGTTGCGCAGGTATTCCAGGACCGTCTCGCGCGGCAGCTTGTTGAAAAACAGGAACTTGAGGGTGAACTCGTCCTTCACCTTGTAGTTGGAGCGCAGCGGACGCACCAGCCACTCGTCCAGCTTCTTGCGCCCCTTGGGAGTGAGCGAGTAGATGTTCTTCTCGGCGGCCTTTTTCCCGGGGGCTGTCTTCTTGGTGACCCATTCCAGCTCGGACAGCCGCCGCAGGGTCGGGTACAGCTGGCCGTAGGACACCGACCAGACGTTGCCGAGTGCTCCCTCGAACCTCTGCTTGATCTCGTAGCCGTACTTGGGGCTCTCGGCCAGAAATCCCAGCAGGGCGTACTTCAGGGACATGCTGCCTTTCCCCGCGCTCCATAGTAGCACAATCGGAGGGCAATGCAAGTGCGCGCATTGAATCATGTAAAATCTATGGCTAGGGGAGCCGTTGAATCATCTGAAAATCTATCTGAATGATGGTAGCCAGATCCTGGAGATGGGGGGCTACCTGGGATGGAGTGGACGATGGCTCAACGAAGGGTAGTGACGAGAAAACTGGCGCAAGAGTATCGAGGCGCGGATCGCCAGGGAAAGGGCAAGGTCCTGGACACGCTGGTGAAGCTCACCGGCTACAACCGCTGTTATGCCGCCTGGTTGTTGCGGCACTGGGGACGCAGGTATTGGGTAAGCATCGATGGAAAGCTGGTGCGGTTGGTGGTGGGGGCAGTGAGGCCCCGGAAAGCGGTCACCCGCCTGCGCCGCTATGACGAACCGGTGCTGAAGGTGCTCAAGCGCATCTGGGAGAGCTTTGACTACATGTGCGGGCAGCGGCTGGCTGCCATGATGAAAGAGCTGTTGCCGGTGCTGGTCGGGGGTGGGGAGCTGTACTGCAACCCCACCACCTACCAGAAGCTACTGAGCATCAGCGGGGCGAGCATCGACCGGCTGTTGAAGCCCTCCAAGGCCGCAATGAAACTGCGGGGTCGTACCCACACCAAGCCCACCAGCCTGCTGAAGGCCCAGATTCCCATCCGCACCTGGTCGGAGCTCCCGGTGAACGAGCCCGGGCATTACCAGGCGGACCTGGTGGGACACGACGGGGGCAACGCTCGCGGGGAGTACGCTTTTTCGTTGGACTGCATCGAATTATTCTCCGGCTGGAGTGAGCCCCGATCCTTGCCCAACCGAGCGCACCTGGGGGTGTGCGCGGCCGCCGAGGACATCCGGCAGGTGGCCCCGGTGCCGATCAAAAGCCTGCACACCGACACCGGCGGGGAGTTCATCAACCTACGGCTGCTGGACTGGTGCCAGCGACACCAGATCGATTTCCGGCGAGGGCGTCCCTACCGCCGCAACGACACCTGCTACGTGGAGCAGAAGAACTTCAACCTGATCCGTCAGGCGGTGGGCTATGCGCGCTTCGACACCCCGCAGGAGGTGCATCTGCTGGGGCAGCTGTACGCCGAACTGAGGCTTCTGGTCAACCACTTCTACCCCTCGATGAAGCTGGTGGAGAAACGTCGGGTGGGCAGCCACGTGTATAAGCGCTATGACACCCCCAAAACCCCCTACCGCCGGCTGCTGGACTGCGCAGAGCTGGAGCAAGGCATCAAGGAGCGACTACGGGAAGAACACCGGCGACTGCGGCCCCTCCGGTTGAAGAAGCGCATCGCTGAGCTTCAGGGGCAGTTGTACCGGCTTGCCCGGGCGAAGTATTCACCCGCCAACGGCCTGGAGCCGCAGGCTGAGACTACGGAGCACGAGGAGGTGCCTATCCAGGCAGATTGGCATGCATAGATTTCCAGATGATTCAACGGTGATCTCTCGAATAGATTTTCAGGCGGGAATGCCCGCCCGGACTTCAGCGGCCGAGGCGGGGAATGGCCCGGCGCCACTCGGGGGGGGGGTCGGTCTTCTCGTACTGGACGCGCTTGCGCACGAAGAAACGCATGGGGCCGCGGAACTGCACGACCCCGAAACTGCCGTTGCCCAGGTAGCAGATCTTTTCGTTCTCCCCGGGGTTGTGTTCCTCGCGCAGCACTTTCAGGACGCAGTCGAAATGCGCGGGCCCGCCGGTTTCCCGGTGGGCGATGGCCGAACTCAACTCGCGCACCGGCCGCTGGCATACCGGGCACAGCGGGTAGGAGGCCTCGGGCTGCTCCTGGCGGGGACGGCGGTGGTGGTAATAGCCCCCGCGGCGGTGGGGTCCTGCGCCTGGCATGCCTATTCCTCCCGATGGATGTTCAGGGTGAGGTCCTGGGCGATCTTGCCGATGGCCATGGCCAGGTACCTCTCGTCGTGGATCTTCTTCTTGAGCTCTTCCAGGCGCCGAGGGTCGGTTTTCTTGGCGATGCGGACCATCAGGCCACCCCGTCGAAGGCGTCCTGCAGGTGCAGGACCTCATCTCCCCGCAGCAGGATCACGTCGAAGCAGGGGCGCTCGGCACTGGGGTGCCTGGCCAGGTAGCTGCGGGCCACCTCGACGATGCGCCGGCGCTTGGTCGGGCCGATGGACTGGCCCAGGCTGTCCTGGGGCAGGGCATCCCAGTTCTTGACCTCCACGAAGGCCAGGCGCCCGGACCCGCGCACGATCAGGTCCACCTCCCCCCGGCGGGTGCGGAAGTTGCGGGCCAGCACCTCGTAGCCCTGGCCGACCAGGAAGGCTTCCGCCTGCCGCTCTCCGGCCAGGCCCTTCGCCCGGGTATTCATCCGGGGACAGCCTCGCCGATGGTCTTCGGATCGATGGCCTTCACGATGAACAGCGCCTTCTTGTTCAATAGATCGACCGACTCCTTGCCCTGCAGGCGGTTGCCCAGCTCGTCGATGAGCAGGTCCAGCGTCGGCCGCAGCGGGGCCTCGGGATGGTTTTCGCTCACCCGGCCGATGCTGGAGTTGTTCAGCTGAACGATGCTGCCGACCGGGAAAATGCCCATGCTCTCCAGGAAGGCCTTGAGCACCTGCGGATCGAAGTGCTTGCCGTTGTCGCTCAGGATGGCGCGCATCGCCGTGTAGCCGATCATGGAGTTGCGGTAGGGCCGCTCCCCGACCATGGCCTCGTAGGCGTCGGCCACGGTCACAATGCGGGAGAACTGCCCGATTTCCTCGCCCTTCAGGCGGCGGGGGTAGCCCTTGCCATCCCAACGCTCGTGATGCTCCAGGGCCGCCCGGGCGATGTCCTCCGGGTATTTCATGTCCTTGGAGATGATGCGGTAGCCCAGGGCGGAGTGGGTGCGCATCTGGTTCACTTCGGCCTCGGTGAGCCTGCCCTGCTTGGTCAGGATGGCTTTGTCGACTTTCAGCATGCCCACGTCGTGCAGCAGGCCGGCGGTGGCCAGCTGCAGCAGGCGATGGCTGGTGAGCTTCAGGCTGATGCCGATGAGCACCGACAGAAGCATGCAGTTGACCGCGCCCAGGGCCTCCTTGGGCTCCAGCAGCTCCCCCAGCAGGATGAGCTGGGTGATCTCCTGCCGATTCTGGCGCAGCAGCTCCACGTTCTCGTTCACCACGGCGTCGATGGGCTCGTGGCTCACGTTGGTGCCGTCGACGATGTCCTGGAAAATGGCTTCCACCTTCTCCACGGTGGCCCGGTAGTTCCTCAGGAATTTTTCCTCGCGGGGCGGGAACCACCCCCCCTCGCGGGAAGCGCGGCGCGGGGACTCGGACTCCATGATTTCCCGGCCGTCGGTGTAGACTTCCTCGATCTGCCAGCGGGTGAGCCGCTCGATGTCCTTGTCCTTGATGGGGATCTCGGCGGGCACGAGGATGTTCTCCCCTTCGATGTACACCGGCTGGTCGAAACGCATGCCGGGGCGCAGCATGAAGACCTTGATCGCTTTCATTTGCCTTTCAGGCTCCGGACGTAAACCAGCAGCTCGGCGATAATCCGGTAGAACTCCTCGGGAATGAGGCTGCCTACCTCCAGCTGGATCAGGGAGTCGGCCAGCTCAGGCATTTCGGCCAGGCGGATGCCGTGCTTTTCGGCGATATTGGCGATGATCCTGGCCAGCTCGCCCCGGCCCTTGGCCAGGACGATCGGAGCGGGCAATTCTTCGCTGTAATGGATCGCGACGGCCTTCTCCATCGCCTTTCGCGTTTTCAGCCCTCCGTGTCGACTCGTTGATAGGGGCCCGCCTCCCCCGGCAGGGAGAATCCGTCGAACCCTTCGTCCCCACGTATAGTATCGTCAGTTTCCACACCGAGGTTTTGCAATTTCTGTGCCAGTCTGCGCCAGCCCCTGCGAGCCCGCGGGCTGGGCGGCAATTCGGCGCAGACGGCCTGCAGCCTGAAACCGGCGGCTTTGCGGTTCAGCACGAAGGACCAGGGCCCGTCGGTGGCCAGGACCAGGCGGTCCGCCTGCAGCGCCGGCGCCTGGCGCCGCAGCCGGATGGTCCCGCACGACTCGCCGTAGCTGTACGGGATGACGAACCACTGCTCCGCCCCGGCCTGCAGATGGTTGAATAGCGGAAGAGCCGCCGCCTCCCCGTCCCCCGTCCTCCGAACGTCGCGGCGCAGCTCATCGGCCAGCTGCTCGCTCTAGCGGGGCCAGGGGCGGGCTGCCGCCGCCCGCGGCCGCCGGACTGGCCGTAGGCCAGGTCGGCGAGCAGCGCCGCGACGCCCGGGGAGTCCAGGTCCACGCCCTTTTCCAGAAGCAGGGCCGCGAGGCGGGAGAAACTCTTCGGCGGCAGGCGCAGCCGCTCCAGGAGGCGCCGCACCTTCTGCACCGCCTCCGGCCGCGGATTCAGGCCCGCCGCCAGGAAAGAGCGGCGATGCGCTCCGAGGAGCCGGGCGCGGATTGACCGGCCAGCTCGACGGCGGGTTCCGCGACGCGCAACAGGATCCTCCCGCCGGTCCGGAACACCCTGGCCAGCAGACGCGCCCCGGGCTCCAGCGGCACCTCGGCGGAGACCGGGAACGTCCTGCCCCGTACGCTGACCGGCCACCTGCCTGCCCCGAGGCGCTCCAGCACCTGCACGCTCACCAGAGAGCCCACGCGAAAGCCCGACCCCAAAGGCCTGTCCAGGCGAAGGCTGAAGGGCTGCGGGCCGGCGAGCATGGCGTTGCTCAGCCTTCCTTTTTCTGGATCAGCTCTTCCACCTTGGCGGATTTGCCGACGCGGTCGCGGATGTAGTAGAGCTTGGCCCGCCGCACCTTGCCGTGCCGCATGACTTCGATCTTGTGGATGCGCGGGGAGGCCAGCGGAAAAGTCCGCTCCACGCCTACGCCGTAGGAGATTTTGCGCACGGTGAAGGTTTTCCGGCCGCCTGAGCGCTTGCGGGCGATGCACAGGCCTTCGAAAATCTGCACCCGTTCGGTCTTGCCTTCGACGATCTTGTAATGCACCCGCAGGGTATCCCCGGAATCGAAGGCCGGCAGATCGCCGCGGATGTACTCCGCCTCGATGGCTTTAATCTTGTCCATGTTCCAACTCCTCCTTGATTGCCGCCACCTCCGGCGGCAGCTCCCGGTCCCGGAGAAGCTCCGGCCGGTAGCGCAGCGTTTTGGCCACGCTCTGCTCCAGGCGCCAGCGCTCGATCCGCGCGTGGTCGCCCCCGAGCAGCACCTCGGGCACCCGGCGACCTTCGAACAGGGCCGGGCGCGTATACTGGGGGTATTCCAGCAGTCCCTGCCGGAAGCTTTCCTCCGCCAGGGATTGCGCCTTGATCACCCCCTCGACCAGGCGCACCACGGTGTCCACCAGGACCATGGCGGCCACCTCTCCGCCCGCCAGCACGTAGTCCCCGACCGAGATCTCGTCGGTCACGAAGGCGTCCACGATCCGCTGATCGATGCCCTCGTAGCGGCCGCACAGCACCACGATCTCGCTTTCCCGCGACGCCTGCTCGGCCAGGGCCTGGCTCCACGGCCTGCCGGAAGGGGTCAGGTAAACGACCCTCGCCCCCGGCTCCTGCCCCCGCTCGCGCACCGCGGGAATCGAACGCAGCGCCTCCGCCAGAGGCGCCGGCTTCAAGACCATCCCCGCCCCGCCGCCGTAGGTGTAGTCGTCGCAGGTGCGGTGCCGGTCGCGAGCGAAGTCCCGGATGTTCACCAGCCGCAGCTCCACCCGGCCCTGCCCCTCCGCCCGCCCGAGGATCGAGGCGCCGCGGTAGCCTTCGAAAACCTCCGGGAAAAGCGTCAGAATGTGAAAGATCACGGAACCTGGAAATCCTCCCTGACCTCGATCCTCTGGCGGGCCACGTCGACCTCGCCCAGGAAGCTCCCGGAGAACGGCACCAGGAAGCGGCGGCCGGCCTTGCCCTCCACCTCCAGCAGGTCCCCTGCCCCCGCCGCGCACACGCTCATCACCCTGCCCAGCTCCTCTTCCCCCCGAAACAGCAGGCACCCGCAAAGGTCGGCCAGGTAGTACTCCCCCGCTGCCAAAGGGCTGGCATCCGCGCGGTCCACCCAGATCTCCAGCCCGTTCAGGGCGGCGGCCTCGCCCTGAGTGGAAACCCCGGCCAGCTTCACGGACAACTCGGCGCCCCGGCCCTTGACCGCCTCCACCTCGTAAGGCAGGAACTCCTGGCCCCGGCGCAGGTAGCAGCGGCGCAGCCGGTAGAAGTGCCCATCCTCGCCGGACAGGCTGTGTACTTTCACGAAGCCGCGCAGGCCGTGCGCGCCGCGGATCAGACCCGCCGCCAGGCGCTCGGTCAATCCAGGATCTCGAGAACGACCCTCTTGCCGCTCTTGGAGGAGGCGGCGCTCAGGATGGTGCGCACCGCCTTGGCGATTCGCCCGTGCTTGCCGATGACCTTGCCGATATCCGCCTCCGCCACTTTCAGCTCGAGGATGGTCGACTTCTCCCCCTCGATAACGTTCACGGCCACCCCGCCCGGGTCGTCCACCAGCGACTTGGCGATGTACTCCACCAGCTCCTTTTCCACGGCCGCGCCCTCAGGCGATATGGAAGTTGATGTTGTTCAGCAGCTTCCTTACCGTGTCGCTGGGCCGGGCGCCCTTGGCCAGCCATTCCCGGACACGGTCTTCCTTGACCGTGATCTGCTTCTCGGCGATTTCAATCGGGTGGTAAAACCCGACCTCCTCGAGGGTCCGGCCATCGCGCGGGTTGCGCGAATCCGTAACCACGATGCGGTAGTAGGGCCGCCGCTTGGTCCCGAACCTCTTCAACCTGATACGAACACTCACCGCGTATCCTCCTCAGATCTTCCCTTTGGCGAACTGGGAAAGCAGCGTCTCCTGGGCTTTCCTGTTCTTGGTCATTTTTTTCATCAGCAAACGGGTCTTTTCGAACTTCTTAAGCAGCTTGTTCACTTCGAACACCGGGGTGCCGCTTCCGCGGGCGATGCGCGTCCGGCGCCCCGGCCCGATCATCCGGTAATTGGCCCTTTCCGTCGGGGTCATGGACAGGATGATCGCCTCCTCCTTCTTCAAGTCGCGCTCGTCGATGGAGTTCGGATCGATCACTCCCCTGGCCCCCGGGATCATCTCCAGCAGAGACTGCACGCTGCCCATCTTGCGCATCCGCCGGAACTGCTCCAGGTAATCCTGGAGGGTGAAGGTATCCCGCGCCATCTTATCGGTCAGCTCGGCGGCCTCCGTGGCATCGATGGTTTCCTGGGCCTTCTCCACCAGACTGACCACGTCGCCCATGCCCAAAATGCGCGTGGCCATGCGCTCCGGGTAGAAGGGCTCCAGCTCTGGCAGCTTTTCCCCCGTGCCGATGAACTTGATCGGCTTGCCGGTCACGCTCTTGATCGACAGGGCCGCCCCGCCCCGGGTGTCGGAGTCGAACTTGGTCAGGATCACGCCCGTCAGGCCCAACCGCTGGTCGAAGGCCAGGGCGATGTCCACCGCCGACTGCCCGGTCATGGCATCGGCCACCAGCAACAGCTCGTCTGGCCGGGCGGCCTTCTTCAACGCCTCGATCTCGTCCATCATCTCCGGATCGATGGACAAGCGCCCGGAGGTGTCCACCAGGACCGTGTCGTACTGCTCCCGGCGGGCGAGCTCCAGCGCATTGCGCACCACGCGCACGGGATCGTTTCCGCTCTCCCGGTGCACGGCCACCCCCGCCTGCCCGGCCAGCACAGCCAGCTGCTCCGCCGCAGCGGGACGGCGCAGGTCCGCAGCCACGAGCAGGGGCCGGCGGTTCTGCTTCTTCAAGGCGACGGCCAGCTTGGCCGCGGTGGTCGTCTTGCCCGAACCCTGCAGCCCCAGGAGCAGGATCACCGACTGGGTATCCGTGCCCTTCAGCTTGAGCTCCTGGCGGCTGTCGCCCAGGAGTTCCACCAGCTTGTCGTGCACGAGCTTGACGAACTGCTGGCCCGGGGACACCGAGCGCAGGACCTTTTCCCCGAGGGCCTCCTCGGTGATTCGGTTCACGAAGCGGCGCACGACCCGTAGATTGACGTCCGCCTCCAGCAGGGCCAGCTTGATCTCGCTGATCGCGTCCTGGACGTTGCGCTCGGAGATACTGGCTTTCCCTGTGACCTGACGCACGATGTCGGTCAGCTTGTCGGCGAGGCGTTCAAGCATAGGCCTGTAAATGTATACTGTGAATCCCCGGCCTTGTCAACGCGGTCACTGCACGTGGAAAAAATGGCGGTCCAGGTACAGGATCCGACTGTGCGCCTCCCCCGCGTGCTCGCTTTCCGGGAATTCCTCGTACACTTTTCTATAATATTCCCGCGCCAGGCGTACGTCCCGCAGGGGGGACTCCAGCTCATAGAGCCGGGCCAGCTGGAAATAGGCCTCGTCCAGCCCGGTCCCGCGGGGGTAGCGGCGCAGATATTCGGTCAACAGCTCCAGGGCCAGGGGGTGGTGTCCCTGGGAGGCCGCGAAACCGGCCACGCCCAGCAGCTCGGCTTGCGTTTCCGCCGGGGGCAGCTCCAGCAGAGCGGGAAGCTGCTGCAGCACCAGCTCCGGGGAGGCCATGGCCAGGCCGGCCCGCACCAGGCCGACGACCGCCTTCCGGGCGTACGGGACCGCGGCGTACAGGTTGCGGTCGTAGAATTTCGCGGCCGCGGCGGCCTCCCCCTTCTGGAGGTAAATCGCTGCCAGGCGGTCGTTCAACAAAGGGTCACCCTCCCGGTAGATCGCCAGATACTCGGGCAGTGCCAGGTCGTAGAATCCGCCGGCGAACAGGTTCTCGGCCTTCTGCAGTCGGGCGGGGTCCAAGCTTTCCGGCGCGGCGGAGCCCGCTATTGGCGGCGAGCCCGCCTTAAGCGGCGCGGCCAGCATTTCGCGGAGCTTTTCCTCCGGCAGCACCCGCAAGCGCACCACCTCGCCGGTGGCCGCCCCTCGGGTATTGTCCTGCAGCTGAAAAGCCAGCTCGTACTCCCCGAGCTCCAGCGCCTTGAAAGAGAAGGAAGTGCGCTGCGGGCCGGTTTCAGAGCCCGTGAAGCTGACCCCCCGCCGCTCCCCCGGCAGGAGCAGCCAGCCGCGTCCTTCCAGGTCGATCACCACGGTGTCCCCTTTGCGGGCCAGGACCTCGCGGGGAGCCGGCTGCTGGGGCCTATCCTCGGCGACCGTGTCCGAAGATGCGGGCTTGACTGCCGCCGCTTTTGGGGTCGAGGCGGGGGGGGCCTTGGCGTTTTTTGCGGGCTTGCTCGCGGCCGCGGCTTTCTTGGCTGGAGCTTTCCCGGGTTCCGCGGGGGGACGGGGCACGGGCAGGGCTGCCTCGCCGCCGGGAGCGGACTGGCTGCCAAAAGCGGGCTCCGCGCCGCTCAAGGCGGGCTCCGCCGCCGCGCCGCCGAGAGCGGGCTGGCCGCCAAAAGCGGGCTCCGCCACCGCGCCAGCAGCGACCTGCGGGCTCTCCACCTGCGGTTCCGGAAGCTCTCCCGCGGGGTCCGCGGCCTGGCCGTCAGGTGCCCCGCCAGGGGCGGTCACGGAAATCTCCTTCTGCTCGCCGCCGGTGCTCTCCGGCCTCTGCTGCTCCGGCAGGCCGGTGCAGGCCGCCAGCCCCGCCAGCAGCAGCCAGGCGAGCAATGCACGCCACAAGGGCATCAGGGCACCTCCCGGAGCAGTTCCTCGGTCCTCCGGTCATTCTCCCGGCGCAGGATACGCAGCACCGCCTCGTCCACCGGGAGCCAGAAGCGCCGCACCTGCTCCTCGGACCAGCGCGGCGTGCGTTCCCTGAATAGATGGATTCGCGGCTGGGGTGGTGCCTCCGGGGCCTCCAACAGAAAATCCTGGATCCCCAGTCGCCCCGCCAGCGGCTCTGCCGCTGACGGTCCCGCGGCGGCGGAGCCCGCCTTAAGCGGCGCGGGAGGGACGTCCGGGGCCGCGGGCCGGCGCCCTGCCGAAGCCGCCAGGACGATCAGGGTGACGGCCACCGAAAGCAGAAACAAGCCGGCGGCGCCCAGCGCGAGGTGCCGCGGTTGGAGGTCTTCAAGCCGAAGTTTTTTCCTCAACCTTGTTCTCCACGCGCAGGCTGACGATCTTGGAGACCCCGGACTCTTCCATAGTGATGCCCAGGAAGGATTCTGCGCTGGAAATCGTCTTCTTGTTGTGGGTGACGATCAGGAACTGGGAGGCGGCGGCGAACTCCTTGAGCACGTGGATAAAACGCAGCACGTTCTGCTCGTCCAGCGCCGCGTCGATTTCATCCAGCACGCAGAACGGGGAAGGACGCACCATAAAGAAGGAAAACAGCAGGGCGATGGCCGTCAGGGTCTTCTCACCGCCGGAGAGCAGGTTGATGTTCTCCAGCTTCTTGCCCGGCGGCTGGGCGTAGATCTCGATGCCGGATTCCAGCACGTTGTCCGCGTCCAGCAGCTTCAGCTCGGCCCGGCCTCCGCCGAACAGGCGGCGGAACATCATGTGAAAGTTCTTCTTGATGGTGTTGTAGGTGGCCAGGAACATTTCCGCCGATTCCGTGCGGATTTCCCGGGTGATCTCCGCCAGGTCGGCGTTGGCCTGGCGCAGGTCCTCCAGCTGGCCGGTGAGGAACTGGTAGCGCTGGGCGACCTCGGCGAACTCCTCCGGGGCCATGAGGTTCACCTGCCCCAGCTTCTTCAGCTCCTCCCGCACTCCGCTCAACTCGCCGCGCAGCTCCTTGAGCGGGGTGCGGATTTCGAACATCCGCCCTTCATGCTCGGCGAGGTCGCGGGAGTGCGCCTCCTGGAAGCCGGCGTACAGGCCCCGGATCTCTGCCTTGAGCTCCGCCTGAGCGACCTGCAGCTTCTCGACCTGGGCTTGGGCCTGCTCCAGCTCGCCGCCGCGTGATTTCAGGGACTGCTCGGTGCGCACCAGGTTCTTGTTCTTCTGGCTGATCGCCCCCTCCAGGGAGGCCAGCTCCTTCTTCACCCGCCGGTCCTCGGCCTCCAGCCGCTGGGCTTCCTCGCCCAAGGCGGCGATCTGGGCCTCGATGGAAGCGTGCCTTTCCCGGGCCTTGTCCACCTCCCCGCGGCTTTCGCGCAGGGCCAGGTCCTGCTCGGCGATCTCCTTGCCAAGGCGTTCCAGCTCCCCGCTGAAGGCGGTGCGCTGGGCGTACATGCGAGCCCGGTTCACCCGCAGCTCCTCCAGAGTGCGCTGGTACTCGTTGATCTTGCCGCTCAGGGCGCGGTTCTCCCCAGCCAGCTGGTCCGCTTCGCCGCGCTTCAGGGCGATGCCGGCCAGGGTCTCGGTGATGCGCAGGTCGATCTCGCGCTTGCGGGTGATGATCCCCTCCGGGGCCAGGAACTCCTCCAGGAAAAGAGGGGTCCAGCGCCGGTAGTCCGCGAAATGCCCGGCCAGCTCCTCGATACGGGTGAGGGTTTCCTGGAAGGAGGTGGCGGTCGAGGACAGCAGCCGGGACAGCTCCGCCTCGCCCAGGTGACCCAGCAGCCGGTAATCCTCCACCAGGCGCACCTTGCCCAGCAGCTGGATGCGCAGGGTGTCGAGGGCCGAGACGATGCGGGCCTCCGCCGCCTGCCTGCCGGCGGCGGAATAGCCCAGCTCCTTCAGCTTCTGGTCCAGCTGGGTGACGATATCGTCGGTGATCTGGCGCAGGTCGCCGCGCAGCCGCTCCACCTCGCCCTCCAGGCTGGCGGCCTGCTCGCCTGCCGCGGCGATCCGCTTCTCATTGCCGCCAATGCGCTGCTCGAACTGCCGGATGTCGGTCTGGAAACCCTCGATGTTCTTCTCCACGTCCGTCAGCAGGCTGGCCAATTCCGCCAGCTGGGAGTTCTTCTGGGAATGGCTGTCCTTGCTGCCTTCCAGCTTCTTGCCCAGGGCCCGGGCCCGCTCCTCCGCCGCTGCGATCTGCCTTTCGATCTCCGCCAGGCGCTCCCGCAGCATCTTGACCTGGTTTTCCTTGGTGCTCCTCTCCAGATCGATGCGGTACAGGGCTTTCTGGTTCTCCACCAGGCTGGACTCCATGGTGTTCACCTGGTCGATGCCCTGCTCCATGGCCTGGCGGATGGAATCGATCGCGCCTTTCAGCCGGGTGCGCTCCGCCTGCTGGCGGGCCAGCTTTTCCTCCAGGCGGTCGCGCTCCTGGGTGAGCTCCCTCAAGCGCACCAGGTGGATGTCCAGCTCCAGCCCGAATACCCGCTCGTGCAGGGCGCGGTAGGCCTGGGTTTTCTCGGCCTGCTGCTTCAAGCTGTCGTGGCTGCGCTTCACCTCCCCCAGGATGCCTTCCACCTGGCGGATGTTCTCCTGGGTCTTCTCCAGCTTGCGCTCGGCCTCCTGGCCCTTGATCCGGTACTTGGTGATGCCCGCGGCTTCCTCGAAAACCGTTCGCCTTTCTTCGGGGCGGGTGGAGAGGATCTGGTCGATGCGACCCTGCTCCATGATGGAGTAGGCGGACTTGCCGATGCCCGTGTCGTAGAACAGCTCGCGGATCTCGCGCAGGCGCACGGCGGTTCCGTTGATGAAGTACTCGCTGTCCCCCGAGCGGAACAGCCGGCGCTTGACCGCGATCTCCGCGGCGCCGGGCAGCAGCTCCCTGCCGTCGTTGGAAAGCAGCAGCTCGATTTCGGCCACGTTCAGGGGCTTGCGGGCTTCGGTGCCGTTGAAGATGACGGCTTCCATCTGGTCGGCCCGCAGCGTCCTGGCGGACTGCTCGCCCAGCACCCATTTGATCGCGTCGACGATGTTGCTCTTGCCGCAGCCGTTGGGCCCGACCAGCGCCGTGATGCCTTCGGCGAACTCCAGACGGGTCCGGTCAGGGAAGGACTTGAACCCCAGGATCTCGATGCTCTTTAAGCGCACTCACCCTCCCAGCGGCGGCTTACGAACCTCCAATCATAGCACCCGCTGTTTCGCAGCGTCAAGGCGAACCCCTCGCTGCGCTTGCGCGCTCCGCGGGCCTGCGCTACCATCCACCATGCTGGTTTGCGGCATCGACGAGGCGGGGCGCGGCCCGATCGCCGGACCGGTCACCGCGGCCGCGGTGATCCTCCCCGAGGGCTTTCCGCTGGAGGTGCTGGCTGATTCCAAGTCGCTCAGCCCCTGCCGGCGGGAACAGGCCGAAGCCCTGATCCGCAGACTGGCCGTAGCCTGGGCCACGGGTTGGGCGTCGAGCGAGGAAATCGACCGGCTGAACATCCACCAGGCCACCCTGCGCGCCATGGCCCGGGCGCTGGCCCGCCTGGCGGTGCGGCCGGAGCTGGTGCTGGTGGATGGCCTGTTCGCCCCGCCCACCCCGGTGCCCTGCCGCACGATCGTGCGAGGGGACGCGACCGAGGCGCCGATCATGGCCGCCTCCATCCTGGCCAAGACAGCCCGGGACCGCTGGATGCGCATCTACGGCCGCCGCCGGCCGGAGTACGAGTTCGAGCAGCACAAGGGCTATCCCACCCGGCGGCACCGCCGGCTGGTCTTGGAGTACGGGCCGTCGCCGATTCACCGGCTCAGTTTCCGGGTTTCCCCTCCCGAATAAAGCGCACGGCCCGGTTCAGGCCGTCCATGAAGGTGTCCAGGTCTTCCTTGAAGACGACGATCGAGTGACGCTCGAAGTCGGTTTCGGTGTTCTTCTTGCTCTCCACCAGGTTCAGGAAAACGTCGCCGGTGCGGTTTTCCTTGACATTGAAAAAATACGTCCTGCGCCCGATGGTGTTGCGCCACGAGAAAACTTCGCCTCGCGAACCCATAACTCTTTTATAATGCATCCTCCGGGCTTCATCAACCACTCACAACAGCCCCTTGATTCCTCCCGCCGCCCGGGACTATAGTAAACCAGCCTCGCGACCGTCGTATAATGGCTATTACCCCAGCCCTCCAAGCTGGAGATGTGGGTTCGATTCCCATCGGTCGCTTACTTCCCCAACCTCTCAGGCGATTTCGAACATCACTTTGGTGAAGGGAAACCTGCGCTCCGAAAGGTCCCTGAAAGACCCTGCTCGCTTCGGAAAGCCCGAAGGTGTGTGAGATCAGCGGACGGAGCTTCAGCGTCGCCCCTGGCGATGTACAGTAGAGTCGCGTGCCACTCGACCCCGGGAAACGGCGCGCTGTACGAATTCCATGAACCGCGAATGCTGAGCTCGTTCCTGACGATGCATTCGAAGCTCCCGGGCGGGATTAGCACGTCTTTGTGAGCTGTGCCGAGGTAAAGGACCCGGCCCTTTTTTTTCGCGATTCGCAGGCATTGCTCCTGCGTGTGCGCAACACCGGCCGTCTCGATCGAAACCTCAACACCCTTTCCCGATGTCGAGTCCCTGATCACCTGAACGGCATCCACCAGGCTCGAATCGATGCATTGCTCGGCGCCGACTGCCCTGGCGAGCTCGAGCTTGTCCCTGGCGATGTCCACTGCGATGATCCGGCCTGCCCCCATGATCCTGGCGAATTGGATGGCGCATAGACCGATCGGACCACAGCCGAGAACCGCGACTTCTTCGCCTGGCTGAACCCCTACCTGCATCATTCCGTGGAGCGTGACAGCAGCCGGCTCGACCATCGCGCCCTCGGCGAATGACACTTCATCGGGCAACTGCAGGAGATTCTGCTCCGGCGCGACCGCAAACTGGGCGAAGCCACCGTTGGTTCGCGACCCGAGATAGCCGTAGCTGTCGCACATGCCGTAATCCCCTCTGCTGCAGGATTCGCACTGCAGGCAGGGCAGTAAAGGGGCCACAACGACGCGCGCGGGCGGCCTATGCCGCCTGACCATCCTGCCGACCTCCGCCACCTCTCCGCTAAACTCATGCCCCGGAATCGTCGGGAACTTGTAGGTTCCTGTTTTCATGACTCGGTCCAGGTCGGACCCGCATACCCCCGCTGCGCGCACGCGGATGAGGACCTCGTGCTCCCCACAGGCGGGGATAGCGACCTGCTCGTAGCGGAGGTCCGCAGGAGCGTGGAGGACCGCGGCGAACATGCCGTCTCACCCCTCGGGAGCCACCAAGGCCTTCATGCCCAAACCCTTCGCGGCATACTCGAAGGCGGCAACTGTTTCCTCTACGGAGAACACTGCGGTGACCAGGGGGGCGACCTCGAAGTGCCCGGTGGAGAGTATTCTTATGGCATTGTGGAAATCCTGCATGCTCGAACCGGTCGTGGCGGTGACGAGCAGCTCCTTGTAATGAATGAGATTCGTGTTCAAGGCCACGATCTCCTTGCCCTTCGGCATGCCGCCGAACAGGGAAACCCGGCCGTGACAGCCGGCGATCTCCAGGGCGAGGGCCTGCATCTCGGGGACGGAGCAGGCCGTGATGACCACGTCGGCGCCTCGCCCGTCCGTGATCCTGTTCATTTCGGATTTCAGGTCGACTTCGGAAGAGTGAATGACGAGATCCGCGCCGTACTTCTCATCTCGGCCAGGCGAGACGCGGAGAGGTCCGCGACGACCACGCGCCCGCCGGCACTCTTGTTCAACAGGGCATGCAGGGCGCCGATCGGTCCCGCGCCGATGATCAGATACCGTGTCGCCGGGGACCGTCTTGTGGGCTTCGTACGCGTTGTACACGCAGGAAAGCGGCTCGATGAGCACCGCTTCCCGATAGCTCACGTGCTCCGGAATCTTCGCGACGTTGCCGATGGCGCCGGCGGGGATGCGCAGGTATTGGGCGAACCCGCCGTCGATGCTGATGCCGAACGCCTCGTACGTCGGGCAGAGCTGGTTGAACCCCTGGATGCACATGTGGCAGGCGCCGCAGCCGATGTTGGGTGCGATCGCCACCCGGTCTCCCTCCGCAAAGCGCCGGACCTTCGAGCCGGCCTTCGCCACTTCACCGCAGGTCTCGTGCCCCAGCACGCGTTTTACCCCGGCGGGTATCTTGAAGTGCCCGAACTTGTAGATGCGGTTGTCCGTGCCGCAGACGGCGCAGGCCTTGACGTTGACGAGCAGCTCGTTCTCGCCTATTTCCGGGATGGGAACCTCTTCGACGCGGATGTCGCCGATGCCGTAATAGAACGCGGCCTTCATCACTTGCACAGCTCGAGCAGCTTGACGATGTCCTCGTTGGTGAGCTTCACGAAATAGCCGACTGTGTCCTTGTCGTATTTTCGAGTGCGTCTCGGCAATCCTGCGGAAATCCTTTTCCGCGATGCCGATCTCGCTGAGGGTCGAAGGAAGCCCGATGGACTTGTTGAAGGCGATGTATTTCTCGATCCCAGCCAGCGCGGTCTTCTCGGGGTGGTCGAAATCCTGCTCGACGCCCCACACCCTCACGGCAAATTGAACAAACTTCTCCAGACCGGCCTTGTAGACGTACTTCATCCAGGCAGGCAGGATGACGGTCAGCCCCGCGCCGTGCGGTATGTCCTTGAAGGCATGCAGCTCGTGTTCGATCATGTGAGAAGCCCAATCGCCCGTCCTGCCCGTGTCCAGCAGGCTGTTGTGCGCGACACTGCCCGCCCACATGATTTCAGCCCGCGCGTCGTAGTTTCCAGGCTCGCGCAGCGCGATGGGGAGATTGTCGATCACGGCTTTCAGCGTCGCTTCACAGAGCCTGTCGGTGAGCTCCACATTCTTCACCTGGGTCATGTACCGCTCTATCACGTGCGCCATGATGTCAGCTCCGCCGCAGGCCGTCTGATACGCCGGCAGAGGACATGGTGAGCTCGGGTTCAGGATGGCGAATTTCGCGCGCTGGTGGACGTTGTTGAGGTGCGTTTTGTACATGATGTCTTCCTTGATGATTACGCTGCCCTCACTGACTTCGCTTCCAGCCGCGGGGATGGTGAGCACGATGCCGACAGGGAGCGCCTTCTGAGGAACGCTCTTCTCGACGTAGAAGTCCCACACATCCCCCTCGTACGGGACGCCGACGGCGATCGACTTGGCCGTGTCGATTACGCTGCCGCCGCCGACAGCAAGCACGAAGTCGATTTTCTTGTCCCTGCAAACGCGAATCCCCTCGTGTACCAGGCTCAGAACGGGGTTCGGCTTCACGCCCTTCAGCTCCGTGTACTTGACGGATGCTTTCTTAAGAGAGTTTACGACCCTGTCATAAAGACCCATCTTTTCGATGACCCCGTTTCCGTAGTGCACGAACAAGATGTTTCCGGAGTACTTCTTGACCTCGGCCCCCACCTGATTCTCCGTGCCTTTGCCGAAAATGATCCTGGTTGGATTGTAGAATTCGAAGTTGTTCATGCCTCTTCCTCCTATAGAGATTCCTAATGCTCTTCCCAGTCTTTTGCCCGCTCGACCGCTTTCTTCCATCCGGCGTAGAGCTTGCTTCGCCTGGCCTCATCGATGGACGGCTCGAATTTCCTGTCCAGCTTGAAGCTGTCCAGGAGCTCGCTTTGATCCCGCCAGAAACCCGTTGCCAGGCCGGCGAGGAAGCAAGCCCCGCGAGCGGTGGATTCGATGACTTTCGGGCGGAAGACCGGCACCCCGAGCAGATCGGCCTGGAACTGCATCAGAAAGTTGTTCAGACACGCTCCGCCGTCGACCTTCAATTCCTTGTTGGGAATTCCAGAGTCCTTCGCCATGCAATCGATGACGTCCCTGATCTGGTAGGCCATCGATTCCAGGGTCGCCCGGATGATGTGGTTGCGGTTCGCACCCCGGGTCAGACCCAGGATCGCGCCTCGCGCGTACTGGTCCCAGTAGGGGGCCGAAAGCCCGACGAAGGCGGGAACGAAATACACCCCGTTGGTGTCGGGGACCTTGCGGGCGAAGTATTCGCTGTCCGCGGATTCATCGATAAGTCTGAGCTCATCTCTCAGCCACTGCACGGAGGCCCCGACCACATACTGCAGCCCCTCGAGGGCATACTCTACCTTGTCGTTCAGGCCCCAGGCGATGGTCGTAAGCATTCCCGTTTCGGAGCGGATGGGCTTGAAGCCGGTGTTCATCTGCAGCGAGCCCCCGGTCCCGTAGGTGGCCTTCACCATGCCGGCCTTGAAACAGGTTTGCCCGAAGAGCGCGCCCTGCTGGTCTCCGATCGAGGAAGCGATCGGGATCTTCGCTCCCCCGAGCGCTGATTCAGCAAGCGTGCCGAACAGCCCGCTGGAGGGGTGCACCTGCGGGAGCATGGCTCGCGGGACGCGCAGCTCCTCGAGCAGTCGATCATCCCACTTGAGCGTCCGGATGTTGAACAGCATGGTCCGGGAGGCGTTGGAATAGTCGGTGGCGTGGACCTTTCCCCCGGTAAGATTCCAGATGAGCCAGGTGTCGACCGTGCCGAACAGCAGCTCCCCTTTCTCCGCCTTTTGCCGGGCCCCGGGAATATTGTCCAGCATCCACCGTATTTTGGTCCCTGAGAAATAGGCATCGATTACCAGACCCGTGTTCGCCTTGACGTACTCGCTCAGGCCCCTGGCCTTCAAATCGTCGCAGATGCCCGCTGAACGCCTGTCCTGCCATACGAGCGCGTTCATGATGGGCTTCCCGCTCGTCTTGTCCCAGACTACCGTCGTCTCCCTTTGATTCGTGATACCGATCGCCGCTAGTTCGAGCGGACCGGCTTTCGCCTGGTTGAGCGCCTGCTTGGCGGTTGCCAGCTGAGCCTCCAGAATACTCAGGGGATTGTGTTCGACCCAGCCCGGCTTGGGGTAGATCTGCGGGAATTCCTGGCTGGACGACGAGATGACGTCCCCCGCGTGGTCGAAGAGAATCGTCCTGCAGCTCGTGGTTCCGCTGTCGAAGGCGGCGACGTACTTTCCTTTCACGATGTACTTCCTCCCTCTGACTGCGCGTCAGACTTCCATGCCATAGCGGTGAGCCTTGTGCGTCGGGTAGAGAGCAACTTGTGGGATGGTGACATCCGGGGTGCGCGTGGCGACGTAGAGAGCGATTTCGGCGACATTCTCCACATCGATGCAGCTGGCATATATTCCCTCTTTGCGCTCCTTCTCGTCGAGCCAGCCATCGAGGTAGGCGGGCAAATCGCTGTCATACAGACCCTTGTCGATGATTTCCGTCATGGGCGTCTTGACATGCGACGGATTGATCACGGTTACCCCGATCCTCTTCTGCATTCCCTCCAGGAGTATGTTCTTGCTTAGACCCATCATTCCATGCTTCGAGGCCCGGTAGGGGCAGTGACCCGGCCCGGAGGCCAACCTCGCCGAGGAAGACCCCATATTGATGATCCTCCCGCCGCTCTGCTGTTTTTCCATGATTCTGAATGCTTCCCGGCAGCAGAGGAACACCGCGGTCAGATTCGGGCCGATAGTCTTGTTCCATTCCTCCAGGGTCACCTGGCTGATGGGCGGCGCCAGCGAATCGCGGCCGGCGCTGTTCACCAGGATATCCAGCTTCCCCCAGCGCTTGACTGTCTCCTGAAAGAAACTGATCACCTGCTCTTCTTCGGTCACGTCCGCGCGCCTGGCCAGGCAAATGCCACTCTTGGCTTTGATGTCCGCCTCTACCTGCTGCAGGCGTTTTTCGTTCAAATCGACGATCAGCACTTTGCAGGCGTTGGCGGCGTAGATCTTGGCGACTGCTTCACCAATCCCCGAGGCGCCTCCCGTGACGATGGCCACCTTGCCCTCTAACCTGTTTCCCTGGTTTTCCAAGTCCTTCTCCCTTTTTATGATCTGCGAGGCTTCAACTAGGCCGGCAGATCAACCCAGCACGCCTAGATCACCCTGGTGACGCCGGCGTCGATCGCAATAGAGCTGCCGTTGACTCCATCATTGGAAGCGGCAAAGATGACGGTCTTTGCGACCTCCTCCACTGTTAGAAACCTCTGCAGGAGCGAGGGGCTGTCGTTGCCCGATTTGAAATAGTTTATTTTCGCCTGTTCCAGGCTTACGCCGTCCCTCTTGGCGATGGAGGTCAAATACTTCTCGATGCCTTCCGTCCATGTCGTCACGGGCAAAACGCTGTTTACCGTGACCTTGCTTCCTCTGGTCAGCTCAGCCATTCCGCGCGCAAGGTTCAGCTGGGCCGCTTTGGTCATGCAATAGTGGACCAGATCCTTGTTCGGCCTGAACCCCGCTTCGCTGGAGATGAGGATGATCTTTCCCGAGTTCGCCTTCAACATGTCCGGCAGGGCTCTCCGGCACAGCCGGACATTGCTCATGACGTTCACGTTGAAGATGTGAAACCATTGCTCGTCGGTTATCTCCGCGAAGGGAACCACCGGGAATATGCCGACGTTGTTCACGAGGATGTCCAGCTTCCCGTCCTTGACGGCTTCGTCGTACAACCTGTTGGCGTCATCCAGCTTCGTGAGATCCGCTGTGATTCCATTGACCACGGCGGTTGGATACTTGTCCTGAAGCCTCTTGACTGCCGCCTTGACGTTCTTTTCGGTGTCGCTGTTTATGATGATCCTCGATCCCTCCTGTATGAACGCCTCGGCTATCCCGTATCCCAGGCCTGAGGTCGACCCCGTGACCAGGACTTTCTTTCCCTTCAACCTCGTATCCATGTCAGTCCTCCTTGTGGAATTGATTTGCGGTCATTCATGACGCCCGCGACAGGCGAACCCTGCTGTCCTGGTTGCGGGTGATTGCGTACAGCGAAATGGCGATCAGCAGGACGGCGCCCTTCACGACCTGCTGGTAAAAGGAGCTGATATCCAGCATGTTCATGCCGTTGTTGAGGATCGCCGATGATCAGGGCGCCGATCACCATGCGCCCGATCGAGCCCTCCCCGCCCTTGATGCTGATGCCGCCGAGAACGCAGGCGGCTAGCACTTCGAACTCGAAGCCCAGCCCGGAGTTGGGTTCGCCCTGCGCCATGCTGCCCGTCGTGATAGCTCCGGCGAAAGCTGCCGTCAGCTCCGGTGAAAATGAACAGCAGCAGTCTTATCCGGCTGACGTTGATGCCGGAAAGCTTCGCGGCCTGAGGGTTGCCTCCCATGGCCAGCGAATACTTGCCGAGGATCGTCTTCTTCTCGAGGAACACAAAGATGGCCACCACCACCAGCAGGAAGACCAGGGGGATGGGTATGGGAAAGGCATTCTCGAAGAAGATCGTGCTGTACAGCACCCTGGTCACCTTGATCGCCTTTCCCTGCACCGACACCGCGCCGCAGATGGTGTAGGTCAGCCCGCGAATGGTGGTCATCGTGGCGATCGTGGTGATGATCGCCGGGATGACCAGCTTGTCGATGAGAAACCAGTTCAGCAGGCCGACGGCGATGCCGATGACCACCAGCAGCAGCAGACCCAGATACAGATTGAGGCCCCAGACGCAGAAGTACCCGAGCATCACGGCGCTGAAACCCAGCGTGCTCCCGATGGAAAGATCGATGTTCCCGCTGATGATCACCAGCGACATGGCGCACCCTACAATGATGACGGGCGCCACCTGTCTGCACAGGTTGATGAAATTGCGCAACGGAAAGAAAGCGGGGATTGCCGATATACAGGACTATCAGAAGCAGAACCAGGAATCCCAGCACGACGAGAATCTGCACGGTTTGTCGATTCATCCGCCGGAGGTGCATCTTCAAAATCCTATCCTCATCTGATCCTGCTGCTGATCAAACGATGCATCAGGATCGCGCCCACCAGGACGATGCCCCTGACCACGTCCTGGTGGTAGATGGCCAGGCCCATGATGTTCATCGCGTTGGACAGGACGCCGATGATCAACGCCCCGATCAGAGTCCCGAATATCGTCCCTCGTCCGCCGTTGATGTCCGTGCCGCCCAGCACACAGGCGATGATGACGTCGAACTCCAGGCCCTTGAATATCTTGCAGTCGGCTATTCCGAAGCTCGAGGTCTGGAACACTCCGTTGAAGGCGGCCAGCGTTCCGGACAGCACGAAAAGGATGGTGACCACCTTGTTGACGTTGATCCCGGAGAGCGTCGCGGTCACCAGGTTCGATCCGATGGCATAGGTCTGCTTGGCGAAGACCGTTTTGTTCTGGATGAACAGGAAAATGCTGAATACCAGGATCGAGTAGAACAGGGGGGCGTTGATCGGACCGATGGAGAACAGGCCGATCCGCTGGAAATCTCCCGGCAGGTCGGCCGTGATCACGGCGCCGCCCGCGCCGATATAGGCAATCCCCCTGGCGATGTACATGGTGGCAATCGTCACGATGAACGAGGGCATCCTGAAGCGGGAGACCAGGGTGCCGTTGACAAAACCGATGAAGGTGCCAGAGATCAGCACTGCCAGCGCTGCCGATTCGAAGGTGGGGACGCCGGCGCGCGCCAGCATCGCGTACACCACGCCCCCCATGGCCGCCAGGCCGCCGATGGACAGGTCCAGGTTGCCCGAAAGGATCACCAGGGTGGTCGCCGAGCAGGAAATGACCACGTAGGCGACTTGAATGAAGAGGTACCTGATGTTGGTGAGGGTGAGGAACTTCGGAGTGATGATGGAAAGAGCGACGCAGATCAGGATGAATATTGCGGTGATGATGAGATTCTGAGTGGCATTGACGCTCAGCTTCAGGCGGGGGCGTGCTTGTGCTGCCACCATGGTTACTCACCGCCCGTGACCGTGTGCATGATGCTCTCGGCGTCCAAATTGCCGTCGTTCTTGAGCTCTCCGACGATTCTTCCCTCGAAAAGGAGGATGATCCGATCGCACAGATTCATGATCTCGGGGAGTTCCGAGGAACAGACAATGACCGATTTCCCCTGCCGTGAAAGCTCCCGGATGATGGAGTAGATCTCCTGCTTCGCTCCCACGTCCACGCCTCGGGTCGGCTCGTCCAGGAGCAGAATCTGGCATTCGGCGTTGAGGCACTTGGAAAGCACCACCTTCTGCTGGTTTCCGCCGCTCAGGAAGGCGACGACGTGGTTTTCATCCCGGCAGGCGATGTTGATCCGCTTGATGAATGAGCGGGCGAGGGATTTTTCCCTCCGGGTGCTCGTGATTCCGCCGGCCGCCACGGTCTTGAAGTTCATCATCGGTATGTTTTCGCTCAGCATCAGGGAGGTGCACAGCCCTTGGGTCCGCCGTTCCTCCGGCACCAGCGCTACGCTGTTTCTGATCGCCCGGAAGGCGGCGTTCATCTTGGCCTCTTTGCCGAAGACCCTGATCTTCCCCGTCTTCCGGTCAGCGCCGAAGATGGCCCTCGCGATTTCGGTCTTTCCCGCGCCGATCAGGCCATAGAACCCGAGAAGCTCGCCCTTGTAGAGCGCGAAGCTCACGTCCTTCAGCTTCCTGCTGTTCAGGCGGTCGGCCTCGAGCACCTTCACCGTGTAGTCGATCGTGCTCGGGACATAGCCCTCGACGATCACCTTGCCGATCATCATGCGAATGAGCTCGGCCCTCGAGCCGATCTCGGCGACCGTCTTGGTGCACACCACCTTCCCGTCCCGAAGCACCGTGACAAAATCTCCGATTTGAAAGACCTCGTCCAAACGGTGCGATATGTAGACGATGGTGACCTGCTGCTTCTTCAGCTCCTTGATGATGGCGAACAGCCTCTTCGCCTCCTCGGAAGAGAGGGCTGCCGTCGGCTCGTCCATGACGATGATGTTCGAATCCGTCGCGACCGCCTTCACGATCTCGATGATCTGCCGCTTGGCGACGCTCGAGATCCGCGACATAGCTTTTCGGGTTTATGGAGGGGTCGATCCTCTTGAGTATTTCGTATACCCGGGCGTTCGTGTTCTCCTTGCGGATGATGCCGTAGCGCGTGTCTTCCATGCCCAGAGAGATGTTCTGCTCGACTCGCAGCTGCTCGACGACGTTCAGCTCCTGGAAGAGGTAGCTCATGCCCGCCGCCATCGCCTCCTTGATGGAAGCCGGCTCGAACTCTGTTCCCGTTCAGACTGATGGTCCCCGCCGAACGTTCTTCGGCACCGGCCAGGATCTTGATGAGCGTAGACTTCCCGGCGCCGTTCTCTCCGCAGATGCAGTGGCACACACCGCTCTTGATGTCGATGCAGATGTCGTCCAGGGCCCGAACCCCGGGGTACTGCTTGGACAGGTTCCTGATCTCCAGGATGTTCTCGCTCATCTGATCCAAGCCCGCTTAATAGCAGCATGCCGGCAGATTGGCTCGAGGTACTGCCGGCATGCCGCATTCCTGATCAGGACAGGCTATTTCTGGACCTTGATGCCCTTCTTGGCCAGCTCCGCCGCGATGTCCAGCTTGTTGGCGGGCATGTACTGGGTGTTGAACCAGTTTTCGTAGTCCTTCACGCTTCATCGTATAGTAGTCCATGTAGAGGTTGTAGGCGTCCACCTCGGAGTGCTTGTCAGGAGCGATTTCGCCCTTGATGACCTTCATCATGGTGTCGATGTAGGCGTAGGCGAAGATCTGGGGCTGCATGCCCTGGGTGTACTTGAAGCTCGAGGTCGGGTCGGCCAGCTTCAGCAGTTCGGGCACGTCGCCGTCGGTGCCGACAAAAATCTCGGTCAGCGGCATTCCGTCGACGGCCTTGCCGCGGCCAGCCTCTTCGAAAGCGGTCAGCGCGCCGATAGCGTTCGGCGTATTGGTGCCGTACACGATGTTGACTTCGGGGTGCGATTGCAGGACGGCCTGGCCGATCTTTTTCGCCTCGTCCTGGACTCCTTCCGCGCCAAGCTGGAATACGGGGTCCTTGACGGACGGGTCCACGGATTGCACGCCCTTGAGGAAGGGGCCCGAGCGGTTGATCTTGGTGTACTCCATCTTCAGGAAATCTACGAAACCGATCTTGACGGGAATGTTCGGGTAGAGTTCCTTCCACTTCTTGGTCGTGTTCACACCGAGCTTGGTGGTGGCCTGGATCTCGTTGATGCGCACAAACGGGGTCTTCTGATCCGTCCCGTCGATGATGTAGGTCACGACGAAGATTCCGGCCTTGCGAGCTTCTTGAATCACTTCGTTCACGCCGGATTCAACTACCGCAGACAGCACGATCCCGGTCACGCCCTTGGCGATCATGTCCTCGACTGCCTTGATCTGACGCTGCAGGTCGTTGTCCGGGTCGATCACGACGAAGTCAGCGTTGTACTTTTCCTTGGCGTAGATCTTGGCCCATTTCGCAGCGTTGCCGTGCACGGCGTGCGACAGCGTGATTGGCACGTGACCGATGACGACAGCCTTGCCTTTGGCGCCTGCCGCCCCCTCCCGCACCGCCCGCCGCGAGCGCCGGTACGAGAGCGACGACACTGATGATCAGTGCCACCAGCAGCATTTTCCGCATACATACCCTCCTTCATGAGTTGTTGAAGATAAAAACTTTGGAGCCAGCTCAATTCTCCCATTGCGAAGCGGATTTGTAAACAAAATTATTTCTCATTTTTCAATTTTGTCAAGAAATTATTTCTTGACCGATCATTGCCATCCGTAGTAGACTAGTGCCCACTCAACATGAAAAGCACCCCCAGAAAAGCGCACACGTCGAACAGATAGACTCCCGCCGTCTGTTCCTGAGAATCAGGAGCAAGTACCCGAATCTGACCCGGGCGGCTCAAGAAGATCGCCGACTACATTCTGGCCAATTACGAAGAGACCAAGTACCTCAGCATCAGCTCCCTGGCCGAGAGGATCAACGTCAGCGAGTCCATGATCACCAAGTTCGTCCGAATTCTCGGGCTGAAGGGCTATCAGGACTTCAAGGTGCGGCTGGCCCTCGGTCAGGAGAACAGCGCCCCGGCAGCGTATATTTTCGGGGAGGTGAGCCTCGACGATGACGCCGCTTCCATCTGCAGGACGATCTACAACAACAACGTCGAAACCCTGCGGGATTCGCTCAGCGTCCTGAACTTCAAGGACGTCGAGAGGGCCGCTGAGCTGATCGTGAAGGCCAGAAAAGTGGTTTTCTACGGATCGGGCGGCTCGACCATCGCTCTGGCGGACGCTCTGGCACGATTTGATCGAATTGGTATACTGTGCACCGGTTTCAGCGACGCTCACACTCAGCTGATGTCAGCCTCGCTGCTGAGCAAGCAGGATGTGGCGGTAGGCATCAGCAACTCCGGGAGATCTGTCTCGATCGTCGAGTCCCTCGCGATAGCCAGGAAAAGAGGCGCTGCCACGATTTGCATAACCAACTACGAGGAGACGCCGCTCACCGCCGCCGCCGACGTGCGCCTTTTCACCTCCAGCAGGGACATCGAAAAGCTATCCGAAAACCTCCATTCGCGGGTCGCTGAGATCTCCCTCATCGACTCCTTGTATGTGACGGTTGCCAGCCGGATGAAAGCGAAGGCCTTGGAAAACCTCAAGACAACCGCGGAGGTGATCAGGGTTCACCGTCTCAAGAGCGTCTAGAGGTGCGCACTTCCTGAACATCGTGCCGGAAAGGGGTGGACAGATGAACAAGATCGGAGTAAGCAGCGGGTTCTTCGGCAAGGATTGGCCGACAGATTTCACCGACAGCATTCGAAAAGCGGCACAGCTGGGCTTCGACGCCATCGAGCTGTTCACCGCGGGGATTGCTGAACCAGCCCAAGCACAAGCTCAAGGAATACACCACGCTCGCCGACGGACTGGGGATAGAATTGCAGTACTGCGCCGGACTCGTCGCCCGACTGCGATCTGGCCTCGAAAGACGAGTCGGTCAGGAAGCATGCGGTTGAGCACGTAAAGAAGACCCTGGAGCTCATCGGCTTCATGAAGGGGAGAATCTTCGGCGGCGTCAACTACATCGCCTGGGGGTCCCGGCTGGAAGACATACGGGAAAAGCCAATTCACCGGGAACGATCGATCAAGAGCATGAAGGAAGTCATGCCCACGGCTGAGGGCTTCGGGATCACGTATTGCGTGGAGCCCACCAACCGATTTCGAGCAGTTCCTTCTCAACACCGCCGCCGAGGGCAACGCCTTCGTGGAGGAGGTGGGCAGCCCAAACCTCAAGCTGACCCTGGACACCTTCCACCTGAGCATCGAGGAAGACAATATCGCCGAAGCCATTCTGCGCGCGGGAAAGAACCTCGGCCACATGCACCTGGGCGAGCACAACCGGCACTATCCGGGCAAGGGCTTCATGCCGTGGGATGAGATCATCCGGGCGCTCGGCAAGCTCCGCTACCAGGGCACCCTGGGAATGGAGCCTTTCATCATTCCGGGCGGCGATGTCGGCCAGGGCTGCGCGGTGTGGAACGACAGGACGGGGGGAGCAAGCGAGGCAGAGCTGGATGAGCTGGCACGACGGTCCATCGAGTTCGTCAAGAACCGGATTTACTTCGTGATGGACTGTAAAGTGCAATCAGTGTGATATTGCGTGAGGTGGGCATATGCTTGATCTCTCGCTGAACATCGAGCCGATCCTGACTGGAATGGACTTCTACGACAGGATCCAGTGCGCGGCGGACCTGGGGTTCAAGGCAGTCGAGTTCTGGGATCCCACCGTGAAAGGATGCCTCACGCATCTCGCGGCTGGCGGCGGCAAACAAGGTCAGCATCGCCATGTGCTGCATGAAGGGGATTTTCGACATCACCTTGAACTGCCCCTACCCGCAGCTGGCCGCGGGGGTCGAGCAGACCGCCCGCTCCATGAAGGAAATGGGCTGCTCTTCGATGTTCATCCTGGCAGGGAACATCGAGAGCAAGGTCGACACCCAGAAGAACATCATCATCGAGAATCTCAAGAGGCTGACCGAGCTTGCTGAGAAACACGACATCCGCATCCACATCGAGCCGGTCGAACTCCCTGGTGGAGCTCAAGGGACAGTACCTCGACCTGCCCCGCGTGGCCTTCGAGATCATCAAGTGCGTGAACCACCCGCGCGTGCGGATGATCTGCGACATCTACCACATGCAGGTTATGGAGGGAAATGTCATCGACGGCATCATCAGGAACATCGACCTGATCAGCCATTTCCATTCGGCGGCTGTGCCGGGAAGAAAAGAGCATTTCCTTGGCGAAAACGACTATCCGACCATCATCAAGGCAATCGAGACGACCGGTTATCGGGGGTACTTCGGCGTAGAATACTGGCCGTCTTGCGCGGATCACAAAAAGTCTCTCGAGGCCGTGGTCAGGTATCTGAGGAGCGAACCCTGGTCTTCGAAAGCTCTGGAGGCACATGATTTCAAGCATCGCCAGACTGCGCGAAGCTGAGAAATGGCGTTCGAATGCCGTGGCTGGGTCTCGGCACCTGGCAGACCCCGGATGGAACCGAGGTTGTGAACTCGGTGAAATGGGCAGTCAAGGCAGGCTACCGTCACATCGACACTGCCTCGGCCTACGGCAACGAAAAAGGCGTTGGGCAGGCCATCCGGGAGTGCGGGCTGCCCAGGGAGCAGCTGTTCGTCACCACAAAAGTATGGAACGCCGACCATGGCTACGATTCCACCCTGAAGGCCTTCGAAACGAGCAGAAAACTTCTCGGCCTTGAACTTCTTGACCTCTATCTTATCCACTGGCCGGTGAAGGGCAAGTTCAAGGACACCTGGAGAGCGATCGAGAAACTCTACAAGGATGGCCTGACCCGGGCCATCGGAGTCAGCAACTTTCATGTTCACCACTTGCAGGAATTGATTGCGGGCTGCGAGGTGGTGCCGATGGTGAACCAGGTGGAGTTCCACCCTCTCTTGAGCCAGGCGGAGATCCGCACTTTCTGCAAGGAGAAGGGAATCCAGTTCGAAGCGTGGAGCCCTCTCATGCACGGCCATCTGGACAGTGCTGATCCTGGCTGAAATCGGCAAGAAATACGGCAAATCAGTTCCCCAAGTGCTGCTCCGGTGGGATCTGCAGCATGAGGTGGTGACCATCCCAAAATCGACGCATGAGGCCCGCATCCGAGAAAACACCAGCGTTTTCGATTTCACGCTTTCTGCGCAGGACATGCAGAAGATCGACGCGATGAACCGCAACAGCCGTTTCGGACCGGACCCGGACAACTTCGATTTCTAAGCAGCGGCGATGATTCAGGTCCGGAACCTGACCAAGTTCTACGGCGAAAAAATCGGTGTCTTGGACATCGATTTCACCGTTCAGCAAGGGGAGATCGTCGGCCTTCTCGGTCCGAACGGTTCCGGCAAGACAACCATCATGAAGATGATGGCCGGTCACATGCCTCCTTCGTCGGGAACGGTGGTCGTGGACGGATTCGACATCCTGGCCAAGCCCAAGGAGGTCACCAACCGGATCGGCTTCCTTCCGGAAGCCCCGCCGCTGTACCCCGATATGAAGGCCGGGGAATACCTGCATTTCATCGCTGCCATCCGGGGTGTCGCCAGGAGCGCGCGCAAGGCGCGCGTCGAACGGATCATGGAAATGGCGAGCGTCTCCCAGGTGCGAGACCGGCTCATCAGGAATCTTTCCAAGGGATACAAGCAGAGGGTCGGGCTTAGCCCAGGCCATGATCTCCAATCCGCCCATCCTGATTCTGGATGAACCGACCGTGGGTCTGGACCCCAGGCAAATCAACGAAGTCCGCCAACTTATCGCAGAATTGGGAAAAGAACGCACCGTCATCCTGAGCTCGCATATCCTCGCCGAAGTCAGCTTGATCTGCAGGCGCCTGATCATTCTGAACAAGGGCAGGATCGCGGCGATGGACACCACCGAAAACCTGGCCAGCGGCGTCACCGACACGGGCCGATTCCTCCTCACGGTGAAAGGCGCGCCCGCCGAAACCGAACAGGTGCTGAGCTCGGTCAGCGGCATATCGAAGTTCAAACCGATCCAGAGCGCAGGCCAGATCAAGGGAGGCTACTGCAGCTTTCTCGTGGAGAATGAGAAGAACAGTGAAGCGCGCGAACTGCTTTCCAGGGCTCTGGCCGGCAGAGGGATTCCGATCATCGAGCTTCGCTCCCTCGGCATGTCCCTGGAGGACATCTTCCTGCAATTGACGGGGGACTGAAGCGATGCTCACGATTTTGAAGAAGGAAATCAAAGCCTACTTCTCCACTCCCTTCGGGTTCATCTTCATGGGGATCTTCCTTCTCATGTCCGGGATTGCCTTTACCACGTACAACCTGATGGGGCGCCGCGCCGACATCTACGGAATGCTCGGAATCATGAGAACCCTGTCCATCACCGCGTTCCCCGTTCTCACGATGAGACTCCTGGCGGAGGAGAGGCACATGGGGACGGATCAACTGCTGCTCACCTCTCGGCTCTCCGTGGTCGACATCGTCGTCGGCAAGTATCTCGCGGCGCTGTTCGTGCTCTTCGTCACGCTGCTGGCGAACAGCCTATACGTCGCCATTCTTTTCATGTATGGGGAACCGACGCTCGGCGCGATCCTGGGTTCGTACGCGGGATTTTTCCTCCTGGGCGCATCGTTCACCGCGATCTGCATCTTCGCCTCGGCGCTGACGGAGAATCAGGTGACCTCGGCCATTGCGGCATTTGGCATGCTCTTCGCTTTGGTGATCATCGGCTCCCTCTCGGCCACGGTCAGACTGCCGGTGTTGAAGGACCTGATACGCCTGCTCTCGGTGACAAACCAGTTCGAAGAATTGACGCGCGGAATCTTCCGCTTCGGGCCGCTCGTGTACTATCTGTGTTTCTCGGTGGCCTTCGTGTTTCTGACGATCAAAGTCGTGGAAAAAAGACGCTGGAGCCAGGCCGGCTGAGCGATGAGCAGAGACGCGGGTTCCCGCCGGTCCGGTCGATCTCTCAGCCTCCGGCTCAGCCTCAACTCGATCATCACCTCAGTGCTCGTTCTGGGAATTCTTATCTTTGCCACCCTCCTCGCCTACGAGGTGCCCTGGTCCTACGACATGACCAAGGACAAACTGTTCACCCTTTCCGAACAGTCTCTGGACGTTCTCTCCCGGTTGGCAAGCACCGTGAATATCGCGGCGGTCTACCCCAGCGGCCAGGAAGACCCCATGGTCAAGTCGCTTCTGCGCGAATACTCGAGAATGGGCAGAGGCAGGATCGCCGTGGAGTACGCCGACCCGGAGCGCGACCCCGGGGTGCTCAGCCGCTACAAGCTGGAGGTCAAAGCCATTCTGAACGGCTCTCTTGTTTTCGAGAGCGGCGGACGCACGCAGATAATCAACAGCAGCTCCCTGTATCAGACTACCCCGTCCGGATTGGCTTTTTCCGGAGAGCACCAGGTGACCGGGGCCATCACTTTCGTGACAACGAAGGATGTTCCGAAATTGTTCTTCATCGAAGGGCACGAGGAAGCGAGCATCGAGAAAGACCTGCCGACCCTGAGGGAGCGTCTGGAAGCGGAAGCCTATGAGCTGGAAAGGATCAACCTGCTGCGGCAGGCAGAAATACCGAAAGCGGCTTCCATGCTGGTCGTCTGCTCGCCCAAGCATGACTTCTCCCCGGAAGAAGCAAGCTCGCTCAGGAAATTTCTCGACGGCGGGGGAAGGGCCATCTTTCTGCTCGACGTGCTGCCGGCGAGCATCAAGTTGACCAACCTCAAGGCGGTGCTCGCGGATTTCGGCGTCGGTTTCGTCAATAATTTCACGGTCGAAGAAAACCCGAGATACTACTACTCCAACAACAAGGTGAATGTGATACCCGGCATGGGGCTGCACGAGATCACCCAGAGTCTGCTGGAGAGGAAAATGTACGTGATCCTTCCCATTGCCATGGCGCTGCAGCAATCGCGAAATACGGACGATTCTCTGGACGTCGAGACGCTTCTGCAGACCACCGAGACCTCCTGGGTACGCACGAATGTGAGCATCAACAGCACTTCGATGACCGAGCAGGACGGCCGCGGCCCCGCGGATGTGGCATTCGCCGTCGTCAAGAACAATGCCGCCTACGGGGTCCGCGATACGCGCCTGGTGATCATCGGCAATTCAGCCTTCCTGTCCGAGAAGTACATCAACGCCCAGGGGAACCTGGACTTCTTCATCAACTCGGTCAACTGGGTCCAGGACACGCGGGGGATAAACACGATTCGGCCCAAAGAGGTAAATGCAGACACCCTGGACGTCACCGGCAGCGATTTCCTGCGCCTGGGGATCATCGCGGTTTTGGTGCTTCCGTTCCTGGCTTTCGCGGCGGCCTTTCTCATCTGGATACTGCGGAGGAACCTCTGAGGCAATACTGGAGAACGGCGGCTCTGGGCGTGGTCCTGCTTGTTCTTGCCGGGGCGTACATCATTACCCGTGCCCGCGCTCCAATCGAGCGTGCGCCATACATCTATTCGCTCGGGAAAAAAACGATAACCGAAATCTCCATCCAGAACCCCGAGGCCTCTGTGCGCTTCGCAAGAAGCGGCGAGCAGTGGGAGATGATCTTTCCGGCATCCTATCGCGTGGACGCCCGGAAGCTGGCGATTATCGAGAAGTTCCTGACGGAGCTTCCCATGAAGAGGGTCTTGAGGAAAGAGGAAGCGGATTCCGCGGCGTACGGCCTGGACAGCCCCGAGATCACGGTGAGCTTCCGGACCAGTGACAGGTCCATGCACGTTCTGCTGATCGGAAGCCTGACGGCAAGCAAAGCGCAGCGGTATGTCAGGGATCCGTCACGCCCGTATGTTTTTCTCGTGGACATCGGCTACGTCTCCCAATTTGGAGGTACAGTCTCCTCGTATCGAGTCAAGAACATCTTTGACATCGACCTGGATGCCATCGCCGAAATCGAGCTGTTCAAGGCAGGGCACACTGTCGTTGGCCTGCTCCGCCAGGAGGATTCCTGGCGCATCTCCAAGCCATTCAGCGCCGCGGTGAATATCGTCGAAATGGGCAAGCTGCTGGTGAGCCTGCGAAACCTGAAAGCAATTTCCTATGTCGAGGAGCAGGTCCCGGACCTGCAAAGACTCGGCTTTGATCCGCCGTCATATTCTCTGGTGCTTCGCGATGCTCACGGCAGGCAGCAAACCCTTGAGTTCGGCGGAACAGACCAAGGCGGATTCCTCTACCTGCGGCGCGGCGGGAGCAATGACATCATCAAGCTCCTGGCAAGCGACATCGATTTTCACGGCTATCAGCCGGACCTGCTTCTCGGGGAAGCGCCGTTCAAGGAAAGCATCGACAATGTGCGCCGGCTCACCATCCTGGACAGGGGAACGACCAGCGAGTTCACGGTTGACTCGGCTTCGAAGCCGCCAGTGTACACGTACCTGGGCCAGCAGGTAGACGGGAGCACTTTCATCACCTTCTATGTGAAATGCATCAATCTCGTGGCCATCGGATATCAGCCCTGGATCCCCAGCGGCAAACCGGAAGTCACACTGGTTTCCGATTTGAAAGACGGGAGCAGAAAGATCCTTGAACTGTATCCTCGAGACGCGAAGACCTATTTCATGCGGCCCAACGGCGGCGATGTGCTGTTTTTCGCAGAGGCCGACCAGGTGGATCTCGTGCGCAGGTGGATGAAAAAGGTCACGCGCACGGAATAAGCCGCGCTCCGCTTCCGGACTCAGGATAGGCCGAGCAGTCTGCGCAGCGCCGTCAGGGGGCCTTCCTCCGCCCCCAGCTCGTGCATCAGCCAGAAGGTGTTGTAACGGTTGCGCAGCAGGCGGACGTGGGGAAAGGGCAGGTAGGCGGCCGCCGGCTTCAGGTCGAAGGCCTCGAGGTCGAAGGGCAGACCGAATGCGCGCAGGGCGGCGATCCCCTCCTCCAGGTCGCAGATGGCCTGGTCCGCCAGGCTGCCGATGGTCTCCCGCTCCCGCTGGAAGGCGGCCAGGCGGCGCGTCAAGGCCACCGGCCCGCGTTCCGCTGCGGCCAGCTCCGTGCGGATCTGCTCGGCGAAAATCGACAGGGCCGGGTCCAGCCGCTCCTCCCAGGAGGGCTCCGCGGCCAGCGCCTTCAGGCGGGCGGGGATATCCACGGACAGCTCCGGCAAGGTGCGGTAGAAATCTCGATAGACTTCCAGCGCGCAGCGGCTGGCCAAGGCCACCAGAAGGCCGTGCCGGTCCATTTCCGGGTTGCCGACCAGCCCGGCGATCTCCCAGGCGTGGGCGGCGGAGTGCTCAGCGGAGGAAGCCGGCCGCGAATTGCCCAGGGCCTGCATGAGCAAACCCGCGGTCAGCAGGGCGTCGGTCAGGGCGCGCAGCAGTTCCTCGCCTGCCGGGGCTTCGCTGCCGGAGCCGGGACCGCTGCCGGCCAGCAGGCGCAGCGGCCGCAGCGCGGATTCGCGGGCCGTGCGAACGGCCTCAGGGCAGAGGTACTCGCCCGTGACCCGCGCCGAGAGCTGCCAATCCAGGTGCACGAGGAATTTGGCCAGCAGGTCCCCCAGGCCGGACAGGAACATCACGCGCGGCGCGGTGGCCATGACCTCCAAGTCACAGATCACCGCCTCCGAAGGGGTCACCCAGACCGTTTGGTGCCGGAAATGGCCCTTGAACACGGAGTTCCCCGAGGTGTAGGCGTCCACGGACGGCGCGGTGGCCACGCACCAGCTGGGGATGCCCAGCTCGTGGGAGACCTTCTTGCCCAGGTCGCTGATCACCCCGGAGCCGACGGCCAGCACGATCCCTGGGGCGTAGCCGGCCGCTTCCCGGGCCAGCTCGCCGGCCAGCTCCAGAGTCGGGCGCGGCTTGGGCGAGCCGGGCAGCACCGTGGCGCTGAGGGCCCAATCCGCCAGAAGTTCCTTGCAGCGCGCCCCGGCCGCCCTCTCGGTATTGGCGTCGCTCAATACCCAAACCCTCAGGCCGCGGCCATGGCGGTCGCGCAGCAGGGCCGGAAGGTCGTCCAGCACTCTTTCCCCCGCCAGGACCTGCCGCGTGCCGATGCGGTGCCTGCGGCCGCAGGCGCAGTCGAAGCCGCCATCGGGCTCCAGGCGCTCGAGGTACTGGCGATGGAAATCCATGTGTGCTTACGGCCGGAATAGGAAGTCTATCAGGCGGTTTACGTAGCGCAGGAATAGCTCCACCTTGCGCGCATCCGTGAGGGTGTACTCCGCGGCCCGGGCTACGGTCGCTGGCGCGGCGGAGCCCGCGATTTGCGGCGTAGCCCGCATTGCGGCGCGCCGATCTGCGGCGTGGCGGCGGAGCCCGCGATTGGCGACGGCAGCGCGGCCACGATCTGCTGGATGTCGCGGCTGGTCAGGACGGGGGCCGAGGGTTCCAGCAGTGTGCGGAAACTCAAGCGGGCGTCGGCCAGCTGCGAGAAGCGCACCTCGCGGCCGGAAACCAGGTCCGCCGGGTCCAGCCACCCGGACAGGGCCAGGCTCTCCTGTTTGCCCTCCAGGGTGACGCTCCGCGTGCCTTCGATCCTCGCCTTGCCGGTCCCGTCCACTTGAGCGACGCGCGCGGCGAAGCGGGACTCCAGCGTGTACTGCTGCCGGCCGCGGCTGGACATCTCCCCGCCGCTGCGGGTCTGGGGCAGGAAGGAGAACAGGTTGCCGAACTCCCCTCCGGAAAACTCCAGGGTCAGGCTCTTCGCGTCGCTGGCCGCCGCCTGGAAGCTCAGGGAGGTGGCGCCGTCGATCTGCACGTAGACGATGTCGCCGGCGCTCAGAGCTGAACGGACGCTCAGGTAGCCGTCGAACGACGGCGTCCAGAGCGTGTCCGCCCAGCCCCCCAGGCCGGCGGCCAGGATCACGGGGAACAGGATGCGTGTCACCTTCATTGCGCTCTCCTACATGTATTATCTGTAGGAAGCCGGAGTGGATAAACTACTTCTTCTTATGCCGGTTTTTCCGCAGCTTCTTTTTCCGCTTGTGCGTGGCGATCTTGTGTCGCTTTCTCTTCCTACCGCAAGGCACTAATGTAGACCCCTTTCAATGGTGGCTCATTATGCTGAAGCCGCCCCCCCGCGTCAAGAGGCGGCCAAAAATCCCTCGATTCGGCTCACGACCCGCTCCGGTTCACCTGCCGGCAGCCACTCCACCCCGGGGAGGGACTTGAAAAAGGTGATCTGGCGCTTGGCGTAGCGACGGGAATTCCGCTGGATGGCCTCGCGCAGGTCCGACAGGGTCCAGCAGCCGCGCTGCATGAGGAAGAACTCCCGGTAGCCGATGCCGCGCAGCCCGGGGTCGCCGGCCCCATAGCCCCGCGCCAGCAGCCCGGCCACTTCGCGGCTCAAGCCGGCGGCGAACATGCCCTCCACCCGGGCGTCGATCCGGCGGTAGAGCTCCGGGCGCTCCCGGGCGAGGCCGAGGGTCAGGAAAGTGTAGTCCGCGCGCGGCCGGTCCGGATTGGCGAAGGAGGAGAGGGGGCGCCCGGTAGCACGGTGCACCTCCAGGGCGCGCAGCACGCGGTAGGCGTCGGCTTCGGCCACCGCGGACCGGGTCACCGGGTCCACGCGGGCCAGCTCCGCCAGCAGCGGCTCCAGCCCCCGGTCGGCCAGCTCTTCCTTCAGCTGCCGGCGCACAATTGGATCGGAGGCCGGGGCCTCCGGCAGGCCGCAGATGAAGCTGCGCAGGTAGTACGCCGTTCCCCCGCAGAGCAGGGGCAGGCCTCCGCGGGCACGTATTTCCGCTACGGCCTGTTCGGCGCGGCGCACGAACTGCCCGGCGTCGAACTGCACGTCCGGGTCCACGATGTCGATCAGGTGGTGAGGGATGGCCTGCCGCATCGCCGCGGAGGGCTTGGCCGTGCCGATGTCCAGGTGGCGATACACCTGCATGGAATCGGCGTTCACGATCTCCAGTTTGGGAAACCTTGCCGCCAGGCGCACGGCGAGCTCGGTTTTGCCGACGGCGGTGGGTCCGAAAAGGATGGTGAGCGGCCTGCTCAACTCTCCAGCCGGAAGTGGACCTTCTCCGAGAGGATCTGCTTGGTCGCGGTGGAAACCACCTTGCCGCGGTTGGCGGCCAGCTCCGGGTCGCCGGCCAGGTGGATCTGCATGGCCCGCTTGATGGTGGCGCAGGTGAGGATGTACATGTTGCCGCTGTACCTGATCAGCTTGTCCAAAGGAATGATCATGCTGTTTGCCCCCGGTAAGTCTATATAGCTAAAAAACTTGAAAAGATCAAGCCCCGCCCTGTCGAGCCCGCAGGGCCTCCAGGATGGCCTCCACGACGTACGGCGGCTCCCTGGCCTCCGTGTCCACCACCAGGTCCGCCAGGCGGTAGTCGTCGATGTCGATCCGGTAGAGGCGCAGGTAGCGGTTGCGGTCCCGGTTGTCGCGCTCCTCCACCGCTTTCCGGGTCAGTGCGGGGTCCAGCCCCTCCCGGCGGGCGATGCGCCGGGCCCGTTCCTCCAGGGAGGCGGTGAGATAGACCCTCAGAGAGGCGCGGGGCAGCAGCCAGATGGCCAGCCGCGAGCCCAGCACGCAGCCGCCGGCGGAGGCCAGCTCCACCTGGTGCCGGTCCAGGTACAGGTCGTACTGGTCGTCCTTCTCCACCAGGCGGACGAACTCCTCGAAGGACAGGCCTCGCTCCTCGGCCATGTTGTGGAAGGTGTAGTTGATCAGGCGCAGGCCAAGGCGCTCGGCCAGCAGCGTGGACACGGTGGTGTTCCCGCAGCCGCTCTTGCCGGAAACGGCGATGGTCAGCTCACTCGACATTGCGCACCTGTTCGCGGATCTTCTCCAGGGCGTCCTTGAGCGCCACCACCGCGGCATCCACCTCCGCAAGCGCGTTCTTGGCGCCGATGGTGTTGACCTCCCGGCCCAGCTCCTGGCAGAGGAAATCCAGCTTCTTGCCCACGGCCCCGGCCTCGGACGACGGCGTCGCGGAAACTGCCCAGGTGGGCGCGTATGCGCATCAGCTCCTCGTGGATGTCGGAGCGGGACAGCAGCACGGCCGTCTCGGTGAGCAGGCGCGCCTCCTCCACCGAGTCGCCCAGGACCTCCCGGAAACGCGCGCGCAGGTCGTTCTTCAGGCGCTCCTCCAGCAGCGGGGCCAGGCCCTCGATGCGGGCGATCTCGCCCTCGAAGCCGGCCAGAATGGCCAGCACGTCCCGCTGGGTGGCCTCCCCCTCCCGTGCGCGCGCCTGGTCGAACTGCCCGAAGGTCCGGGCCAGCAAGCGCCTCCAGCACCGGCCACAGCTCCTGGGGATCGGAGCCCGCCTCCGTGCGGATCACCCCTTCCAGCTTCAGCAGGTCGGACAGGCGAAGGCGCCCCCGGATGCCGGCCTCGCGCGCCAGCTCCCGCAGCAGTTGGGCGTACGCGCGCACGGCGCTGCGGTCCAGGCTCGCCCGCGGGGCCTCTTCCAGCTCGACGTACTTGAGGTACAATTCCACCCTGCCGCGCAGCACGTGCTCGGACAGGTAGCGGCGGATCTGCGGCTCCAGCACCGACAGGGCAGGCGGCAGGTACACGAAAAGGTCCAGGAAGCGGTTGTTGTAGGACTTCAAGGTCATGGAGAGCTGGCGCTTCTCGTCCCTGTGCTCCCCCACGCCGAAGCCGGTCATGCTCTTCAAAGTTTGCCTCCCAGCCTGGCCAGCAATGCGCGGCCTACCTTCCAGTTGTCTCCGGCGCCCATGGTCACGAACAGGTCGCCGGGCGCGAGCTTCCCGGCCAGCGCCTCCACCGCCTCCAGCGGCTCCTCGTAATACTGCACCGCGGGGTGGCGCGAGGCGACCTCCCGATACAGCGTGCGCCCGTCCACCGGCAGGCGTCCGGCCTCCCCTGCTGACTCCCGGGCGGAGGCGTACACCCGATGCAGGATCACCAGGTCCGCAGGGGCGAAGCATTCCGCGAACTGCGGGAGCAGGGCCCTGGTGCGGGAGTAGGTGTGCGGCATGAAATCCACCACCAGGCGGCGGCCGGGGTAGAAGCTCTTGTACCCCTCCAGGGTGGCGCGGATCTCCGTGGGATGGTGGCCGTAATCGTCCAGGAACAGCACGCCGCCGGCCTCCCCCACCAGTTCGCTGCGGCGGCGCGTGCCGCGAAACCCGGCCAGCGCCGCGCGCGCAGCCTCCAGCTCGGAGGGGCCCAGCGCGCGGCCTTCCGCCGCCAGCAGCTCCCCCGCCAGGGCCAGCGCCGCCGCGGCGTTCCAGGCCATGTGCTTTCCGGGCAGCGGCAGGGAGAACTCCCCCTCCAGGCCGGCCAGCCGGAAGAGCGTCCGGCCTTGCCCGCTGTGCACCTGGCGCAAGCCGAATGGCCCCAGGGCCGTCTCCCCGTACGGGAGCAGGCGCAGGTCGGCGCGCTGCGATCGGCAGCGCTCGGCCACGGCGCGCGCGCCAGCGTCGTCCGCGGCGTAGATAAGCGTGCCCCCCGGCGGCAGAAGCCGCACGTAGCTGCCGAAGGCGTCGAGCACGTCCTCCAGGTCTCGGAAGTAATCCAGGTGGTCGGCTTCCACGCTGGTAATGACCACGCGGCGCGGACGAAAATTCAGGAAGTGACGCCTGTACTCGCAGGTCTCGGCCACGAGGTAACGCTCGCCGCGCACCAGGGTCGAACGGCCGCCGAAGCCGGCGACCTCGGAGCCCACCAGCACCGTCACCGGCAGCTCCAGGGCCTCCGCCAGGGTGCCGGCCAGCGCGGTGGTGGTGGTCTTGCCGTGGGTCCCCGCCACCCCGGAGGAATCGGCGGCCGCGGACAGTCGGCCCAGGGCTTCCGGATAGGAGAGTACCGGCAGGCCCCGCTTGAGCGCCTCCCGCAGCTCCACGTGCTCCTCGCGCGAGTACGCCGGGGAGTGCACCACCAGCTGCACGCCCTCCTGCACATTGGCGGCGGAGAACGACTCGCGATAGGGCACGCCCAGCCGGGCGAGCAGCGCATCGGTGTAGAATTTTTCCGGTCCGTCCGAACCGCTCACGACGGCCCCCCGGCCTACCAGGATCTCCGCCAGCGCGGCCATGCCGGTGCCCTTGATGCCTACCAGGTGCACTCGGCATCCGGCCAACGTGTCCGGCCAGGGGTCTGCTACCATTGAGCAACTATAGCCAATGGCCGGGCAATGTGGAAGCAGGCCAGCCTTTTCAGGCCGCCGCCGCTAGCGCGGGATCAGGATGGTGAAGCCGATGAAGCCCTGCCACTCGGGGAAGGCGGTAAGGGCGGGGATAAATCCCACGGTAGGCGCGACTTCGAGGAACAGCTCCAGCACGTTGTCGATCAGGAACACCTGCAGCCCCAGCGGGATGCGCGCCCCCAGGCTGAAGTCGGTCGGCTCGAAATAGAGGTTGATGTACGCCCCCACGCCGAGGAAGAAGTGCAGGAAATCGACGATCTGGTAGCGGTCAACGACCCGGTAGTCGGCGCTGAAGAAAAGGTATCCGGGAGCGGCGAAGTTATAGCCGATCTTGAAGTCCAAGGGCGCGGGGCGGATGATGAGCACGGCATTGGGGTTGCCGAACTCCAGCCCCAAACGCAGGCCGCCGGAACTCTTGGCCGAGGCGCCCGCGGCGCTCAACGCCAGCAGAACCATGAGAATCGTGAATATCTTCCAACCGTGTTTCATGGTTCACCTCTCTTCCATCTCCTAGGGGAGTCGAACCCCTGCTGCCGGGATGAAAACCCGGTGTCCTAACCACTAGACGAAGGAGACACGTTGCGAAACGAATATACGGCGACTGCGCCGCACCTGTCAACCTGATGAGCCGCGCAGGACTCGAACCTATCGGGCGCCGCCGCCAGCTGCCCTATGCGGATCCGGAGGACTCAAGCGCGCTCAGCCTTATGACATCTACTGCCAGGTCCACAATTCTCAAAGACCAGCTGCATGCTTCATCTTCGGTCATCTGTGCGACCGTTGCAGCCACCGACCCTTTGCCGCTTTCTTGATCTATCTTGGCTGTAAGGGCATCATGAATCACCATCAGCTCCGCTGAAAGCTTCGCATCAAATAGATGGTCGGCGAGTTTGTGAATGCCAGATCGCCAAGCCTTGATTAGACGTTCTTTAATAGTGCCCGTGCCGGCCAAACATCGCAAACCGATATAGAGCTTTTCCCATGCATATCCGTACTTCAATATGAGAACCTCCTTCTGATCAAAAACCGCATCATCCAGCAAGCCTGTTAGAGCACGCTCCGCAAGGGAGCCTGGACTGGTCAAATGCATCCGCCCGGTGCTGCGCCTCCCTGCTTCCCCAAGTAATCAACATACCTCTTTATCGCGTCGTCATGGATGTAGCGCAGCTCAACAGCGATCTCCCCGAATCGGCGCTTGTCCCCGGCCTGCTGCAGGCGGAGTATTTCCTCTACCTGATCGGGTTTCATGGCCCCGATCCTCACCAGAAAGTCGCCGATGCGGGCAGTCATTGCTTGAGGCCCTTTCTTACTATGTCCTGAATTACAGCAGATAACACTACTGAAATATTTTGGTCCGCATAAAGGGCGTTTTTATATTTCTTATCAATGGCGCTAATGATATAAGAAATATGTGATCCAGAAATGAAGATCTTTCCCAAGAGCTGGCATGAGCAATGCATCCCTCACTGAAAGATCAGGATTGGATTCGGTGATTGCCAGACGCGGCCTGATAGATCAGTAAAAGGATACTGCTATTGCGGCATGTCTCCCCTTCATCGATACTGCTGGTTGGAATTCTGAGATCATGCTTACTTCTTGGCCGCTTGCCGCAGATTTAGGCAAGAATGACAATTTGTGCAAAGGATAGCATATTTGGTAAATGGATACCAGTAGCGGACAATAACTTTTTTTAATATATCTTTATGCTATGTTAAGATCTGGGTCAGCCTATCGATCATCGAGCAGATTCTAAGTCAACTCATCATGCTTCTTGGCGGCAGAGTCACCGTTTTTTCGGCGCGCCGCCGCCGCCTTTTTTGTGATTTCCTCCTCGATCGTTTCCAGCACTTCCTTGAATCTCTCCTGCACAGCCAAACCCTGACGAATGAGCATTCGAATTACTACCTGCAGCTCCTCGCCCTCACAGGGCCCGCTTTCGATAAAGGCTTCTATGCGCTTGCGCAGTGCCGCATTAACCCGAATGTTAATTTTTTCACTCTTGGTTTCGTCCGCGCCCTTTATTTTCCTACCCATGCACCAAATTATACTGCAAAATATTTTGCATTTGTGAAGCTTTTTTCCCTATAGGGCTGCAGGCGGTACTGCCTAACGACGATCCTACAGCAGTTCAGGCCAACAGAATCAAAGAGCTGCGTGTCCGTCAGCTCGCATGCATCCAGCAGAAAAATTGCAGTTTCGACCGCCGGCGGCGCATCCGCTGTCTACTGAGCCCCCAGGCCCCCTGCCCCCCAAGCAAGCGTAGCGAGCCACAGGCGCCACCATGCATGCCGCGTGGTATCCGAGCATAGCTGGCCGCTCCTGGGTCCTCTACGCGAGGCATATAGTATTTCTGCTATATAGCAAGTCCCAAAGCGATGGCTCTCAGGGGAAATGGCCGACAGGCGCAGTTTGTCGAATCTCGGCAGCAGGTGATTCTCCAGCGCCCGGCACATGCGGAGACGTAGCGCTCGGAAATGGCGGGCTTGCCAGCGGCGGAGCGCTCCAGCCGGCCGCGGATGTACTCGCATCGGCGACAGGTGAAGCTAATTGCTTACGATGCAAATGAGCCGCGCAGGACTCGAACCTGCGACCCACAGCTTAAAAGGCTGTTGCTCTACCACCTGAGCTAGCGGCCCGCCGAAGCGGAAGCACGGGCACTATAGCACCGGCCCTCCGCGAGTGTCAATTCGAGGCTTGTCGGCGGGTGGGAGGGTTGCGGGGCTTGTGGTGAACGCGGGTGCGGCTACAGGCGCAGCGCGGCCTCCAGAGCCATCCCGGAGCTGGGCTGGTCGCCGAGGTGCCGCCCCATTTCCCGGGTGAAGAAGGCGGCATTGAGGTCCAGCAGGGGCAACCGCAGGCCCCCGCCGAAAGTCAGGTACCCCTGGTTCAGCCCCGCGCGCAGGGCCAGGAAACGCAGCAGGCGGACCTCGGTGCCCAGATGCAGCGCCGTCCAAGGCGAACGCTCGCCCCGGATCACCGTGATCAGGTCGCTCAAGGCCAGATGCACCACCGGATCGAAGGTCCGGGGCGCGAAGTCGAAGCGGTAGGAGAGCCCCAGGCTGAGCTCCATTGGAATGACGGGGTCCTCCGCGATGGCCGTCCCGCCGCTGGGGAATCCGCCCGTTTTCCGAAGGGCGTCCAGCACATCGCCGAAGGTGCTCTGCCTGTAGGCGATGCTGGTCCCGAGGAAGTCCCGCACGGACAACCCGATCCGCAGCCCGCCCAGGGCCAGCAGCGCGCCCAGGTCGATGCCGAAACCGAAGCCGTAGAGGGCCGTGGCCGTTTCCAGCGCGGCCAGCGGGTTGCCTCCGTCAACCAATCGCCGGGCCCAGGAATATCGCGCCGCAGGGATTGCCGTCTCCTTCGATCCTGGCCCGCACCAGCCGGCCCGGTGAAAACCCCGAAGGGCCGGGTCCCTCCGGGACGCCGCGCACCGCGCAAGGCAGGTAGTTGCCGCTGAATCCCCGCCAGGCGGACCCTCCCGCCCGGCGCTCCTCCAGCACTACCTCCACCTCTCTGCCGACCATGCTGCCGCGGTAGGCCCGCGCCAGGCGGTCGCTCAGCTCGGTCAGGGCCCGCACCCGCTCGTCGCGCACCCGCTCCGGCACCCTGCCCCCCATCCGGACCGCCGCGGTGCCCGGCCTGGGCGAAAACGGGAACACGTGCAGCTTGGCGAAACCCAGGCTCTCGGCCAGCTCGAAGGTGGCCCGGAAATCCTCCTCCGTCTCGCCGGGAAATCCGGCGATCAGGTCCGCGGCCAGGAACGGTTCGGCGCGCGCGCCGCGCAGCAGCCCGACAGCCCGCCGGACCTGCTCCGCCCGGTAGCGCCGGCGCATGGCCGCGAGCAGGCGGTCGGAGCCGGACTGCACCGGCAGGTGGAAGTGCGGGCAGACCCGGGGATGGCGCAGCGCCTCCACCAGCGCGGGCTTTATGGTTTCCGGCTCCAGGGAGGAAAGCCGCAGCCGGACCCCGGCGGTGGACTCCAGCAGCCGCTCCAGGAGCCGCCCCAGCCCTGCCTCGCCCTGCGGAGTTCCCGCCCCGTGCCGCCAGGCGCTGATGTTCACCCCGGTCAGGACAACCTCGCGGTAGCCCGCCTCCTCCAACAGCTTGACGCGCCGGATGGCCAGCTCCGGGTCCAGACTGAGCGACCCGCCCCGCGCCAGGGGAACGCGGCAATAAGCGCAGCGGTGGTCGCAGCCGTCCTGTATTTTCAAGAAGGCGCGGGAGTGGAAGTTGTAGCTCTGGACCTGGAATTCGAACGGATCGGGGCTACCGCGGGCGCGCCGACCGCGCAGGTCCCGGAGGATCGCTTCCGCCTGGCCCTTCGGGGTTATCACGCTCAGCCCCTGCTCCTGCAGGCGCCGCGGGAGATCCAACAGAAGGCTCTTTTCCGCTTGGGAGACCACAATCACGTTGGGGCCCAGGCTCTCGATGGCCCCGGCCTCCAGCTGGGCGTAGCAGCCGGTCACCAGCAGCAGCGCCGCGGGACGCCCGCGCGCCAGGCTGCGGATGTAGCGCCGGGCCTTCTGCTCGCTCTTGCCGGTCACCGTGCAGGTGTTGACCAGGTACACCTCGGCCTGCTCGGCGGCGTCCACCAGCGAAAAGCCCCGGCTCCGGAAGGCGGAAGCCAGGGCTTCGGTTTCGAACTGGTTCAGCTTGCAGCCGAAGGTGTGGAAAGCGGCTCTCATCCCCCGGGGGCCTGGCCCTCCACGCGCGCCTTGCCGCGCTGCGCGTCCACCAGGCTGGGATTGAGCGCCAGCGCCTTGTTGTAGGCCTCCAGGGAGAAGCGGGTGTCGCCCGCCTTTTCGCGGGCGTAGCCCAGGCGGGCCCACCAGTCGGCGATGTTCGGGGAGTGGTACAGCGCGGTGGACAGGGCGATGTCGGCATTGGCGAACTTGCCCTGCTGGATGTAGATCTCCCCCATCAGGTAGTACACGGCGTCGATGCGCCCGCCGGTCGGGGCGATGGCAGCGTACTCCTCCAGATATTTCATCGATTCCTGTCGCCGGCCCAGGTAATACTGGGCCTCGCCGGCGATCTCGATGATCCGTGGATCGTAGCGGGAAACGGCGAAGGCCTTCTGGCTGGCCTCCATGGCTTCCTGATAGCGCTTGAGCTTGAGCAGGCTCCAGCCCAGGATGGCGTGGGCGTCCAGGCGGGCGGGCATTTCCTCCAGCTCCCGGCGGCAGATGTCCACGGCCGCCTGGAAGTTTCCGGCGCGGTACAGCTCCAGGGCGTCCTGCTTTTCCTGCGCGCTCGCCGGCGTCGCGGCCAGCAGCGTGCCGGCCAGCAGAACGGCGGCCAGCAGCGCCGCCGGCGGGAGGGCTGTTCTCATTTCTGCGCCTCGGCCTTGGGCGCCGGGGCCTTGTCGCGGCGCATGGTGCAGCGGCCGTTGTACTGGCAGCCGCTCTCCATGACCAGGTCAGGGGTGGCCAGGTCGCCGACCATGGAGGCGGTGGAGAAGAACTCCACGCGCGAGTGGGCGACCACGTCCCCCTCGATGTGTCCCTTGGAGGAAACAGTGCCGGCCTCGATCTTGGCCTTGACCACCGCCTTCTCGCCGATGTACAGGTCCGAGGAGGCCTTGATTTCGCCCTGGAACGTGCCCTTGATCATCAGCGGCTTCTGGAAGGTGAGCACTCCGGAAAAGTTGATGTCCTCCGCCAGAATCGTGTCGACGTCGGTCTCCTCGACCTGCTCGATCCTGACGTCCCGCATGTCTCTCATTCCGGGAATCGTAGCGTAGCCCCTAGGGCGTGTCAAGCTTCGCCTTGAGGGCCTCCAGCGCCAGATCCAGGGCCCGGCGCATGGCGGGGGTGTGCGGGTTGTACCGCTGCAGGTCCAGGAACAGCCTCCAGGTGTCGTTGCAGGTCTGCTCCACGATGCCCAGCAGGCGCCGGTAGCCCAGCGAGCCGATCGCCGATGGCTCCAGATGCAGCTCGGCCAGCACGCGCCCCAGGTAATGGGTCAGCCCCTGGGTGAAAGCCGCCTGGCGGTCGTGCTCCTCCGGGGCCAGGCGATGCACCTCCAGGCCGAAGGAGGCGAAGAAAGCCTCCCACTCCCGGCAGCGCGGCTCCTCCAGGCGGACCGGCCAGAGGATCATGGGCAGGCCTTCCACCCCCCTTGCCCCCGAGTCCGGACCGAACATCGGGTGGGTGGCCAGGATGCCGACCCCGGGCGGCAGCAGCTCGCGCATCCAGCGCACGGGCAGCTCTTTGACCGAACAGGTGTCCAGCACCAGGGTACCGGGGTTCAACCGCGGGGAAATGCTGGCCAGCAGCTCCGGCATGGCGCCGATGTCCACACACAAGCACACGGCCGGCATAGCCAGCAGCTCCTCCTCGCCCACCCGCCGCACCCCGGCCGGGGCGGGGCGGTCCGGGTTGCGGGAATAGGCCTTGACCTCCGCCTTGCCGGACAGCAGACGGGCGAAGAACGAGCCGAACCTTCCCAGGCCGTAGACTCCGATCCGCATGGGCAACCTACAGCCGGAAGGCTTCCTTGATGGCGGCCACGGCCAGACCCTGGGCGGCGCGGTCGATGACGCAGGAGATCTTGGTTTCCGACGTGGTCACCGAGTGGATGCGCGCCCCGACGGCGGCCATGGCCTGGAAGAAGCGCGCTGCTACACCGGACTGCACTTCCATGCCGGGGCCCTCCACAACCAGCTTCACCGCCTCCGTGACCACTTCGCTGCGCAGGCCGCCCAGCAGGCGGCGGGCCCTGTCCAGGTCGGCGCGCGGCAGGGTGAAGGAGATCTCCACCCGGCCGTCCACGGGCGCGGTCTGGCTGATCATGTCCACGCTGATGTTCTCCCGGGCGATGCCCTGGAACACGCCGGCGATCCGCGCCGTGTCGTAGGGCACCTCCAGCAGGGTCAGCAGCGCCTGCTCCTCGCTGACGTACAGCCGCGTGACGGCGCTGCCCGCCGTGATCATCTCCTTCATCCCGTACAGTCCGGGCGGCTTGCCCTGCAGGTAGCGGGCCGCCTGCAGGGCTCCGCTGGCGAAGATCTGCCGCGAGTAGGCTGTGTGCCGGAACTCCACGACCTCGTCCTTGCCGGCGAACAGCACCTCGTGCTCCCCGACGATCGTGCCCCCGCGCACCGCGTGGATGCCGATCTCCTTGACGTCCCGCAGCTCGCTGCGGGTGTGCCGGCCGTACACGTACTGGCGCGTGCCCAGGAACACCTCGTTCAGGGCGTCGGCCAGCAGCAGGGCCGTGCCCGACGGGGAATCCTTCTTCTGATTGTGGTGCTTCTCCACGATCTCGATGTCGAAACCCTGCCCCAGCACGGCGGCGGCCTGCTGGATCAGCTCGCGGACCAGGTTGATGCCCAGCGACATGTTGGCGGACACGAAGATCGGAATCTCCCGCGCGTGACCCGCCAGCAGGCCCTTGTCCTCGGCGGACAGGCCGGTGGTGGCCACGATCACCGGCAGCTTCCGGGCGGCCGCCGCCGCGAGCAGCCCAGGCAGCGCCTTGGGCGAGGAGAAGTCGATCACCACGTCCGCCGGCAGCGCACAAGCGGCGAGGTCCTGGAAAACCGGGAAAGCCGCTTTGGCCGGAGAGGCCGCGGTGTCCACCCCGGCCACGATCTGGACGTCCGGGCTGGCCGAGGCGACGGCAACCACCGCCTGGCCCATCTTACCGAAACAGCCGTTCACGATGATACGCACCATGGGGCGATGGTAGCAGAAGGCTCGCGGCGCCGCAACCGCGATCGCCTCTTGATCCTCGCGCGGCCCATCACTACACTGTCCGCATGTACGAAGGAGTTTTCACGGCCCTGGTGACCCCGTTCACGCAGGAGGGCAAAGTCGACGAACAGGCCTTGCGGCGCCTGATCGATTTTCAGATCGAGGAGGGCATCGACGGCCTGGTCCCGGTGGGGACCACGGGCGAAAGCCCGACCCTCGGGACGGAAGAGACCGAGGCGGTGATCCGAATCACCGTCGAGCAGGCCCGCGGGAGAGTGCCGGTCATCGCCGGCGCCGGTTCCAACAGCACCGACAAGGCCATCCACCTGGCGGCGGCCGCCAAGAAGCTCGGGGCGGACGCCACCCTGCAGGTGGCGCCTTACTACAACAAGCCCACGGCGGAGGGCTTCCTGCGCCACTTCACTGCCATCGCCGACGCCGTGGACCTGCCCATGGTGATCTACAACATCCCGGGCCGCACGGGCAAAAACATCGATAACTCCACCATGCTCAAGCTCGCCGGCCACCGCCGCATTGTGGCGGTGAAGGAGGCCAGCGGGGACATCAGCCAGATGATGAATCTCATCGCCCAGAAGCCCGCCTCCTTCGCGGTTCTTTCCGGCGACGACAATCTGGCCTTCCCCCTGATCGCGCTGGGCGGCAAAGGGGTGATTTCGGTGGCCTCCAACCTGGCCCCCGGGCGGATGAAGGAGTTCGTGAGCGCCGCGCTGAAAGGCCAATGGGACAAGGCGCGGGAGCTGCACTACCGGCTCCTGCCGCTGTTCAAGGCCATTTTCCTGGAGACCAATCCCATCCCCATCAAGGCGGCGCTGGCCATGAAGGGGATGATGCAGGAAGTCTATCGCCTGCCCATGTGCCGCATGGGCGAGGAGAACCGCAAGGCCCTGGCCGGAGCGCTGCGCGAGCTAAAGCTCCTCTGAGGCCAGGCGGCGGGCCAGCCCGGCCAGGCGCTCGGGCCCCAGCTGCTCGGCGCGGCAGCCCGGATCGATGCCTTCAGCCTCCAACGCCCAGGTGAGGCGCTCCGGCGGATAGCCGGAGGACCAGGCCTGCAGGTTGTTCCATAACGTCTTGCGCCGGCTGCGGAAAGCCGCCTGCACCAGCGCGCGGAACAGCGCCCTGTCCTGCGGGCTCTCCGCTTCGCCGCGCGGCTCCAGCTCGACCACCGCGGAGCTGACCTGCGGAGCGGGATAGAAGGACCCGGGACGGACGGCGAAGCACTCCCGCACGCGATAAGCGTGCTGACAGATGGCGGAGAACGCCGAGTAGTTCTTGCCGCCGGGCCCGGCGGTCAAGCGCGCCGCCAGCTCGCGCTGCACGGTGAACACCATCCGCATTGGCGAAAAGCCTGCCTCGGCGAAGGAGCCGATGACCGCCGAGGCGGCGCTGTACGGCAGGTTGCCGACCACCTTCTCAGGCACCCCGTGGCGCGCGCGGGCCTCGCCCCAGCGCTGGACGGCGTCCCCGGCCTCCAGCACGAGGCCCGCCCGGCCGGCGAAACTCTTCTGCAAAAACCGCAGCAGCCCGTGGTCGATCTCGAAAGCCACCAGCAGGCGGCAGCGTCCCAGCAGCCCGGAGGTGAGACAGCCCAGCCCCGGCCCGATTTCCCAGACCGCCTCGTCGGGCTGAGCGTCGACCAGCTCCAGGATCTTGTCCCGGACGCCGCGGTTGACCAGGAAATTCTGTCCCCAGCGCTTCTTCAAGGTCAGGCCCAGCTCGTCGAGGGTCCTGCGGATCTCGGCTGGAGAATCGTAGTTCACTCCGAGGCCCCGGCGGGCGCCGGCAGGCGCGGCTGCGCCCGCGGCCTCACGAAAAGCAGGGCCACGAAAGCCGCGGCGACGGGCATCCAATACACAGGGCGCCAAGCCGCCCTCAGCGGCGGGAAGCGACTGAAAAAGCCCAAGGTGGCCAGGATCCCCCGGTGCAGGACCTCCAGCGGCACGGCCAGCAGCGGCGGCACGGGCAGCAGGGACAGCAGCAGGGCGGCCAGGCCGCCCCACAAAAAGACGGTGACCAGCGGGATCAGCGGCAGCGCCGCCAGGGCTCCGGCCGGATACGCGGCCCCGAAGACCGCCAGGAGAACCGGGGTGGTGGCCGCCTGGGCACCCAGCGACATGGACACGGCCGACCCCAGGAAAGGCGGCAGCGGGGGGGTGAGCAGGCGGCGCAGCTGCGGCCCGAGCAGCAGGATCCCCAGCAACGAAAGAAAGGAGAGTTGGAAGGAAAGCTCGCCGGCCGCCGCCGGATCAGCCAGAAGGATCCCCGCCGCGGCCAGGGAAAGCAGGTTCAGGGTGCGCGTGTCCCGGTCCAGGATGAACCCCAGCGCACCGGCGGACAGCATGATCACCGCGCGCGCGAGCGAAGGGCTGGCCCCGGCCAGAAACAGGTAAGGAAACAGCAACGCGGCGCCGATCGCGGCGCGCCAGCGGCGGTCGGGAAGCCAGGACAGCAGGAACGAGGCCACACCGAACAGGATGGCGGCGTGCATACCGGACAGAGCCAGCACGTGCAGGCTACCGCTTTCCTGGAACAGGGCCCGTTCTGCCTCGGGCACCCCCGCGCGGTCACCCAGCAGCAGCGCGGACAGCAGCCCGGCGGAAGAGGGGCCGGAAGCAGCCAAACGGCGCTCCAGCTCCCGGTGCAGCGCCGCCCGGCCCTCCAGCAGCCGGGAAGCGTAGCCCAGCACCTCCAGCTCGCCTGCCGACACCCGGCTGGCGAAGCGCACCCTCCCCGCCGCGTCCATCATCCTGCGCACCGGCCCCGCGGCCTTTACCCGCCGGCCCCAGTACAGGCGAGCCCCATCCCGCACGACCAGCTCCACCACCCCGGTGCCGGAGGCCTCCAGGCCCTGCGCCCAGACCCGCCTCAGCCGGACCCGATAGCGAACTGCCCCGCCGGGGGCCGGTGAGCTGTCCTCCACCAGGGTGCCCTCGAAACTGCGGATCCTTTCGGGAGGCAGACCGGCCAGCCGTTGCCCGGCTGCCATGGGGGCCAGGCTCATGGCCGCCAGCCCCAGTCCGGCTCCGAACGCAGCCAGGGAGGCCCCTGCCTGCCGCAGGCGGGGTGCGGCCAGCCCCAGGAAGGCCAACCCCGCCGCGGCCACAGTCGACCCGGCTACGGCCAGCGGCCAGGCCCGCAGCGAACACAGAGGCGCGAAATACAGCCCCGCCCAGAGGGCCAGGGCGAATGCCGTCAGGCAGGTGGCCCGGCAGCGCAGCATGCGGGTCCGGGGAAACTCACCACTTGAGGCCGGCGCGCACCTTGCGCGCCGCGGCCAGCACCTCCGGGGAATAGGACTTGAGGTATTCCACGTACTGCAGGTCGTCGAAGGCCACCTTGTCGCCCAGCTTGCCCAGGTTCTCGATCACCGCCAGGACGATCGTGCTGTCGAACTCGCGCACCCTCTCGGTGTAGGCGTTGAGCAGGACCAGGTATTGGGTCAGCCGCACCGCCGCCTCATGGGTCCCCACGTCCCCCAGCAGGTTGATCGCTTCGATCAGGAAGCGGCGATCCGCCAGGCCCCGCTCGTACTCCAGCAGCAGGGCGTCGAAGTGCTCGATGGCGAGGGCACTGGCCTTGGACCAGCGGCGCCCGGTGAGGGCCCTGGCCGCCTGAAAGCGCAGCTCGCGGGCCAGCGGCTTGGACTGGTTGTCCGAGACGGCCGTGTGCAGGCCCACGTCCAGCGCGAACTCGGCGATCGCGCTCTTGTCGGCGTCGGACAGCCGGGGAAACTCCATGGCCATGCTCAAGGCCAGCTGCTTTTCCGGCAGCGGGCTGTCGCGCAGGATGCCGGTGAACTGCGCCCGGTAATCCCCCGGAATAGCCAGCAGGGACAGGCGGGCCTGCCTGTTGACCTCCTCGGTGTAGCCCAGGTTCATGGTGGCGAACAGCACGGGGAAGGAGACCGGGTCGCCCAGAGCGCCCAGCGCCCTGACGGCGGCCAGGATCACGGGCACCTCGGGCACCTTGCCCGTCTGGAACACGGAGTTCTGCGCCTCCAACCAGAGGGTCAGGCTGCGGGCGAGCTCCGCGTCGCCCTTGCCGATCACGGCCAGGGCGTCCAGCGCGCTCTGGCGCACCTCCTGGGAAGTGTCGGTCTGAAACAGCTTCCAGACCGAGAAGCGGGCCTCGGCGAAGCCCGTGGCCCGGACCTGGGTCAGCGCGGCCAGGGCCAGAGTTCGGAAGCGCTGGTCGGCCTCCAGCAGGGAGAAGTTCTGCAGGACGTAGTCCACCGCCCGCAGGTACAGCGGCCCCAGCTCCTTCAGCCCCGTCTGGCCCCCGTCCAGCACGATCTGCACCTTGACGTCCAGGCTGGCGATGGCGAAGTTGCGCAGATAGCTTTTCAGCAGCTCCTGAGGGGACTGTGACCAGGACACTCCCGCTGCCAGCAGATAGAACAGGGCGAGGCAGAGAACGATTTCCCGCGGCACATTGCGCTTCATGGAACAATTGCTCCTCAGAAGAAAGTGTTATTAGAATATCGGCCGTTCCGTGTCAAATCCACGCGCTCCGATGGGCAACGGCCCCGCCATCACATATAATATAACCCGCATGATACGCAAAACAAAGTTCGTCTGCACCCTGGGTCCGGCCTGCGAAAGCCCCCAGCAGCTTGACGCCTTGGTGGCGGCAGGCATGGACGTGGCGCGGGTGAACTTTTCCCACGGCACGCCCGAGTCCAACCGCCGCCTGATCCGCGAAGCGCGCCTGGCTGCCGGGCGTGCCGGGCGAAACCTGGCGCTCCTGCAGGACCTGGCCGGGCCCAAGATCCGCATCGGCGAGCTTCCCGGCGAGGGAATCCAGCTCGCCGCCGGGCAGATCGTGCGCCTAGAGGCGGGCGCTGAGTTCGATCCGCGCGGTCCTGTGGTGCCGCTGCCCCACCCCCGAGTGCTCGCCGAGGTGCCGGAGGGCGCGCGCCTTCGGCTGGACGACGGCAAGATCGAGCTCGCCGTCGAGCGGCGCACCGGGGAGGGCTTGGAATGCCGCGTCCTCACCGGGGGCTTGCTCCAGTCGCGAAAGGGGGTGAGCTTCCCCGGGCTGCGCCTGTCCGAGCGGGCGCCCACGGCCAAGGACCTGTCCGACCTGGCTCTGGGGCTGGAGGAGGAGGTGGACTTCGTGGCCCTGTCCTTCGTGCAGGACGGGGAGGACCTGCGGAGCCTGCGCCGTGCGGCGGGCAGCGCTGCCGTGCAGCTGGTCGCCAAGCTGGAGCGGGGCGTGGCTCTGGACAACCTGGCGGACATACTGGAAAACAGCGACGCGGTCATGGTGGCCCGGGGAGACCTGGGAGTGGAGACCGACCTGGCCATGGTCCCGGTCCACCAGAAACTGATCATCCGCGAGGCCAACCGGCGGGGCAAGCCCGTGATCACCGCCACCCAGATGCTGGAAAGCATGATGCGCCAGCCGCTGCCCAGCCGCGCCGAGGTCAGCGACGTGGCCAATGCCATTTACGACGGGTCCGACGCGGTCATGTTGTCCGGCGAGACCGCGGTGGGCGAGCGGCCCGTGGAAACCCTGACCATGATGCGCCGCATCGCGGACGCGGTGGAAGCCAACCTGGGGATGGATCGGGGCTGGATGCCCGCGGAAACGGAGGCGGACGGCCCCGCCGAGGCCGTAGCCCGGGCCGCCTGCGGGACCGCGGAGCGCCTCAAGGCTCGGCTCATCCTGGCGCAAACCCTTACCGGGCGCTCTGCCCGCCTCATCAGCCGCTACCGCCCGCGCGCGCCGATCGTGGCGGTCACGCCGCGCGAGTCCACGCGCCGGTCCCTGGCGCTGTTGTGGGGCGTGCACGCCCTATGTCTGCCCTCCCTGCAGGAGGACTTCCAGGTGACTACCACCCTGGCCAAGCGGCTGCTGGCCGAGCAGGGTTTGGCCCGCGCCGGGGACCTTCTGGTGGTCCTGGCCGGGATGCCGGCGGGAGGGCACACCAATGTGCTGAAGCTGGAAGAGATCGGAACCGCTATTCCTTGAGCTGGACCTGCTCGCCGAACAGGTTGTAGACGTAGGTCAGGATGTGGTTGCGCGTCCGGGCGGACGAAGGGACGGCCTGGAGGTGCAGCAGGGAGACGTTCTTGGCGTTGTCGTAGTTCACGCCCTTCACCACCCCGCACATCACCACCCGGTTGGAGGCCAGGTCGAACTGGAGCTTGACCGGAAGCCCGGCCTTGGTTTTTCCGCCCACCAGGAGGGCCGCTCCGTCCTCGGAGAGGTCCTTCAGACGGCAGCGCAGCCCCGGTGAGGTTTCCTCTATCTCATTGGCATCCTGGATGCTCTTCAGCGGATACACGTAGCCCGGCAGGTTCAGCTTGATCCGCACCGACTGACGTTTCTGGGTGCGCACTACCTCGTCGGTGTGAGCCACGTGGATGATGGGATATTTCTGATTGAGGAAATCATCCTGCACCCGGGTCTTCAGGAAGTAACCCGCATCCTCGGCGCGCCAGAAATGCATGCCGATCTGCTGGCCCTTCCAGGTGAAGCCGTCCGGGGTCTTCGGACCCTGGGGGTAGGAAAGGGCAAAGTACTTCTGCCGGTTCTCGATCACCATGGCCAGGAACGGCCCCAAACCCGGGAGGGTGATCCTGATGCGCTGGCGCGGCTGGATTTCGCGCGAGGATTTGAGCCCCAGGCGGTATTTGGGCAGGTCGAACTCCACTTTTTTGCGCAGCTCGAACAGCTTGCCCACCAGGCGGTTGGAGTCCTCGTCATCGGTCAGGTCCCTGGCCCGCAGCTTGACGATGATCTCCTTGAGCGACCGGTCCAGCTGCTTGATGGACCAGAACAGGGAGGTGGGATTCTCCAGCTTGGTCTCGATAGCGATCTTGCGCAGCAGGTGGATCTCGTGCAGGCCGAACCCCGATTCCTTGCCCTTGGCGTAGAACTGGACCCAGGGGAAACGCCCGCGGCTGACCATGCGCAGCAGCAGGAACGCTACCGCGACTACGGCCGCCACAATGAGCAAGATCACCCACATAGTACAATTATCGATAGCAACTTGATATACTTGACGCCGGAAATCGGCGTTTGGCCGTTATTTCACAAGGATGATAAAGTATCGCCAAAGCTGGCAGAACCTGCTGGAGCTCGCGCTGGTGTTCGCCGGCTTCTATCTGCCGGGCCTGCTTTGGCCGGACACAGCCCCCCATGGTGGACCCGCGGACTTGGCCCTGTACATGGCCCGCTTCCTGGCCGCCGCCTCCCCCCAGGTCCTGCTTCTGGGCTACCTGATCTGGCTGCGCGGGCCGGAGGAACCGGGGCGCAGCGTCTGGGCCGAATTCGGCATTTCCAGGCCGCGGGCGGCGGACCTGGGCTGGGCCATTGTCCTGCTGGCCGGGGCGTTCCTCCTGCTGGCCGCCGCCGGGCTGCTGCTCGGCTTCCTGCCGGAGGAGGCGCGCCGCCGGCTGGCCGGCGGATTCCGCTGGCGCCTCGAGGACGCGCGCCTCCTGCCCCTGGCGGCCTGCTTCAGCCTGCTCACCGGGTACCGGGAAGAGCTCTTTTTCCGGGCGTACCTGCTTACCCGCCTCCGGCAGGCCGGGCTGCCCGCGGCTGCCGGGGTGGCGGCCAGCGGCCTGCTTTTCGCCTGCGGGCATGCCTACCAGGGGCTCATCGGACTGGGCGTGGCCCTGGCCCTCGGCCTGTACTTCGCCGCGGCCTTCGCCCGGCTGCGCAACCTGCACCGCGTGGCCTGGGCGCACGGGCTGTACAACCTGGCGGTGCTGGCGGCGACGTTGCTGGGCGACACCCTCCCCTTGCCCGGCGCCTGGCTGCGCGGTACTTTCGGTGCAGGACCATGACCCAGAACCTCAACCTGTTGCTCGCCTTTCTGGCCGGGCTGCTTTCGTTTCTGTCCCCTTGCGTCCTGCCGCTCATCCCCTCCTACCTTTCGCTGATCGGCGGGGCCGCTTTCGAGGAGCATCGGCGGGACGGCCGATCGGGGCGCTGGCCGATCTTCCTGCGCACCCTGCTGTTCGTGGCGGGATTTTCCGCGGTGTTCATCGTCCTGGGGGTGCTGTTCAGCGGCGCGGGAGGCTTTCTCAGCGGCGCCTCGCGGGTGGTGAACCTGGTGGCTGGCAGCCTGGTGATCCTGCTGGGACTGAATTTCATCTTCAACTTCTGGAAATTCCTCAATTTCGAGAAGAAAGTGCACGTCACCTCGGCGCCGCGGGGCCTTCTGGGCTCCCTGGCCCTGGGCATGGCCTTCGGCGCCGGTTGGACCCCGTGCGTCGGCCCTATTCTGGCCTCCATCCTGTTTCTGGCCGGCTCCGGCGGGCAGGTGCTGCAGGGCACCGTGCTTCTGGGCGTCTACTCCCTGGGCCTCGGCCTGCCGTTCCTGCTGGCCGGGCTGTTCTTCTCCCAGTTCATGCGCCAGAAGGACCGCTTCAAGGCCCACTTCCGCGCGCTGCGCATCGCCAGCGGCGCCTTCCTGGTCTTCATCGGCCTGCTGATTCTGTCGGGCCGGCTGCAGCGCCTGAATATCGTGCTGTACCGCCTGGCGGCGGGGCTGGTCTCCTGGCAGGAGGCCAGCCCGGCGCAGGTGCGCCTCCTGTTCGCCGCGCTGCTCGCCCTGCCCGGACTGCTGTTCCTGGCCTTTTTCCTGGTCGAGCTGTTCCGTCCCAACGGACCGGCGCGGCGGCGCCGGCTGGTGCTCCGCCCGGGTTTCGCCCTGCTATTCCTGGCGCTCGCGGGGCTGACCCTCTCCGGAACGCTCAACCCGGCCGGTTTCCTGGCCTTCTGGCTGGCCTACCAGGGCATCTAGGGCGCCAGAGCGCGCTAAGGGGCCGCAGTAGCGGCAGGTTAGTCCGGAAAAAAAGACCCCGATCCCTTTACATGTCCCGGCATGAGTGCAATAATGGCGCTTCAACAACGCCTATGGACATCTTCAGCAAGTGCTACGGCTTCAAGGACGCGGAAGAGGTTCGGGAAAGCGGCCTTTATCCCTACTTCATCCCCATCGAGGAGAACCGCGGCAGCCGGGTCGTGATGAACGGCCGCGAGGTCATCATGATCGGCTCCAACAACTACCTGGGGTTGTCCATGGACCCGCGCGTGCAGGAGGCGGCCAAGAAGGCGGTGGACCGCTTCGGCACCAGCTGCTCCGGCTCCCGCCTGATCAATGGCACCTTCGCCCTGCACGTGGAGCTGGAGAGCCGTCTGGCCCGCTTCGTGGGGCGCGAGTCAGCCCTGGCCTTCACGGCCGGCTATCTGGCCAACCTGGGCGCCATCTCCGCCGTCCTGGGGCGCAAGGAGCACGTGCTCAGCGACCGCTACAACCACGCCTCGATCGTGGACGGGATCATGCTGGCCATGGGCCTGACCGGCGGGCAGGTGAAGCTGCACCGCTACCACCACAACAACCCCGAGCACCTGGAAAAGACCCTGGCTGGCCTGCCCGCCGACGAGCCCAAGCTCATCGTGACCGACGGGGTATTCAGCATGGAAGGGGACATCGCCCGCCTGCCCGAGCTGAGAAAGGTGGCCGACCGCTACCAGGCGCGCATCTACCTGGACGAGGCCCACGCGCTGGGGGTGCTGGGCGCCACCGGCCGCGGCACCGAGGAGCATTACGGCGGGGGCAAGTGCGCCGACCTGCTGATGGGCACCTTTTCCAAGTCCTTCGGCGGGATCGGCGGTTTCGTGGCCGGCGACCACGCGGTTATCGACTACATCAAGCACTTGTCCCGGCCCCTGATCTTCACCGCCTCCATGCCGCCGGCCATGCTCGGCGCGGTCATGGCCACGCTGGAGATCATCGAGAAGGAGCCGGAGCATACGCGCCGCCTGCAGCAGATCGCCCGCTACATGATCAAGGAGTTCAAGGCCCTGGGCTTCAAGGTCGGGCGTGGCCGAAACGCCGATCATCCCCCTGCTCATCGGCAACAACGACAAGACCTTCATGTTCTGGAAGGCCCTGTTCGACAACGGGGTCTACGCCAATCCCATCGTCAGCCCGGCGGTCCCGCCGGACCGCTCGCTGCTGCGCACCTCCTACATGTCCATCCACACGGACTCGGAGCTGGACCAGGTCCTGAGCATCTGCAAGCGCGAAGGTCAGAAGCTGGGGATCATATGAGCGAGGCCTTGGCAGACATCCAGCGCTGGCTGCCGCACCGCACGCCCTTCCTGTTCGTGGACCGCATCGAGGAGGCCACCGACGAGCGGATCGTGGGCTACCGCCTGTTCACCGCGGCGGACTTCTTTTTCCAGGGGCATTTCCCCGGCTACCCGGTGGTGCCCGGCGTGATCCTGGTGGAAACCATGGCCCAGGTCGGCGGGGCCGGGGTCAAGAAGCTGGGCAAGGTCAAGGCCGACGGGATGTTCTTCCTGGCCTCGGTGGACAAGGTCAAGTTCCGCCGCCAGGTCCGCCCGGAGGAGGAAGTCCGGGTGGTGATCCAGAACCTGCGCGTGAGCAACAAGATGGTGAAGCAATCCGGGCAGGTCTTCGTCGGCGAGGAAATCGCCGCCGAGGCGGAGTGGCTCTGCCTGGTCGGGTGAAACCCGCTAAGCGCTGAAGCTTCGCGGCGTGAAACCCGCTAGCTTCGCGCGGAGTAGCTAGCCTCCAGGGCTGTCCAATTCCTCCAGCTCTCCCACCTCCTCCAGGTCCTCGACCGGCGCAGTCGCCGCGGCGGCCTCGGTTCCCGCAGGCCTGCGCCTCGCTCGGCCGCGGGGCTGGCGGCGGCGTCGCGGGCTCCGGCTCCACGGGCTCCAGCTCGCCGATCTCCTCCTCGGCTCCTGCAGCCTCCGCCGCGGCGAGCGCCTCCCGTTCGCCCCCGAGGGTCTCCAGCAGCTGCGGGCGCTGCGGCATGCCCTCCGGCTCCAGGCATTTCGGTCCGGCCCAGCGCGAGCTCCGTCCCCGGCCGCGGTCTGCAGCTCGGCCTCGCCCTGCTCCTCGCGGCGGGCACGCGTCGGTGATCCGCAGCGCCTCGTCGAACCAGGAGAAGGCGGTGCCCAGGCTGCCGGTCATCTGGCGCAGGTCGCGGGAAACCTCCAGGATGGTCTTGATGGTCCGGTCCACGTCGGCCACGCTGTCCTTGACCGACGGAGTGGGCCCGGGTCACCTCCTCCAGCGCTCCGGCGTTTTGCTCGATCATGGCGCGGATGCGGTCGCTCTGCTTCATGATCTCGGCGTAGCCCTGCATCAGAGCCCTGCGAGGTGTCGACGTTCTTCACGATCGCCAGGTTGGACTCGCGGATCAGGGCGCTGACCTGGTCGGAAACCGTCCGGGTCACGTCGGCCAGCTTGCGGATCTGCTGGGCCACCACCGCGAAACCCCTCCCCGCCTCCCCGGCCTTGGAGGCCTCGATGGAGGCGTTCAGGGAGAGCATGTGGGTCTTGTCGGCGATGCCGATGATCTGGGCCACCGCCTGGGTGATGCTGCGCGACTTGACCTCCAGGTCCTGCAATTCCTGCAGGGCGCTGCCCAGCTCGCGGCTGAAGCCGCCGATCTGCGTGTCCACCTGGGTGGTCAGGTTGAGGATGTCGCGCTCCTTGGCCACCACCTCGCCCTCGGCCGTGGCGCTCTGCTCGATGGAGATCATGATCTGGGCGATGGTGAAGGCCTGCTTCTGGGCGGACTCCAGCAGACGGCTGGCCAGGATCATGGACTCCAGATTGCGGTTCTCCAGCCTTCCCTTGCCCTCGCGGATCTTGGCCAGCAGCTCCTGGTCGGCGCGCAGCTTGGATTCCAGCCGCCGGCTGGAATCCCGGTAGCTGCGGCTGATGCGGAAACGCTCCCACCCGCTGATCACCGCCACCAGTCCGGCCAGCAGGAACTCCAGTTCGTAGTTGGCCTGCAGGAGCCGCACCCGGCCCAGGGGACTGAGCAGGGGCGGCAGCAGGCTGCCAAAGGCCAGCAGGAACAGAACCAGCAGGGGGATGCCGATGCGCTTTCCGCGGCCGATGCCCGCCGCGGCGATCGCCGCGGCGGCCAGAAAGCCCAGGCCCAGCACCGCGTACTGGGCGGCGCGCAGCGCCAGGAGGGCCGGGAACTCCTTCACGACCAGGCCGGCCGCGCCGGCGGCCACCAGGAACACGACGAAGGGGGCCAGCTTGGAGCTGCGGTGCTCCAGCAGGTACCCCCAGGCGGTCAGCAGCAGGAAGGAGGCCGACATCAGCTCGAACAGAGGGAAGACGCGCAGCGCGGTGACGAAGGGCAGCACCAGGGTCAGCAAAGCCGAGGACGTGCCGGCCAGCGCCGTGCACAGGCTGGCCAGCGCCAGGTACAGCAGGAAGATCCGCCGCTCCAGCGAAAAGATGTACAGGGTGTAAACGAACAGGAAGACCATCAGCAGCAGGAGCACGGAGCGCGCGCCCAGGTATCTGAGGTTCAGCTGGAACAGCCGCAGATTCAAGGTCTGCAGGCGGACCAGCTCCACGCCCTTTTCCAGCCAGGAATGCGAACGGTGGTAGAGGCGAAGGTGCAGGACCTGCCGGGGCAGGCTGCGGTCGGGCAGCAGGGTGTAGCCGCGGTACAGCGCCACGGGGGCCACGAAGCCCTTCCCCGCGCTGCCGGTGGCCCCGATCTGCGCCCCGTTCAGGAAAACCCGTTCGGAGAAACCCAGGGGGCCGAGGATCACGCGCCGCGGGCTCCACCAGGGACAGCTCGGTGCGCAGCCACAGGTAGCCTTCCTCGGCGGAGGCGTAGGCATCGAGGCTGCCCGGCAGGACGCAGGGCACCCAGGGGCCCGCCGGGGGGGTCGTGGCGGCGGACAGGGTGAAAGAGCTCTCCCAGTCCAGAGTCCCGCCAAGCGGAGCGGACAAGGCCAGGAGGGTCAGAACCCCCGCGGCCATGAGCGCCAGCCTGCGCATCGGCATGCCCCTACAGTAACAGGTATCCGGGCGATCGTACACCGCTGCCCGGGAAAAAAAGCGCCCCCATCTTGACAAGGGCGGCGGAATCCGGTAAAGCAGGGACATGACCGGCAGTATCGCGACCGGCGCCATCCTTCCGTCCGCGGAGCTCGCCATCATCCTCATTCTTGGGAGTTACCCGCGAACCCGGGGGGGGTAAGGCGAAAGCCGAAGCCTGAAGTGGCCGCTTCCCTTCCTGGGAAGCGGCCTTTTTTTTTGCGAGGAGAGCGAGAGTGGAGCAAAGCGTTCAGATCAACGGGGCCCAGCTGCTGGTCAAGGCCCTGCGGGAAGAGGGCGTGCGGCACCTCTTCGGCTTCCCCGGCGGGGTGGTCATTCCGATTTTCGACGCCCTGTACTCGGCCCCCGGACATCAAGGTCATCCTGACCCGCCACGAGCAGGGCGCCGTGCACGCCGCCGACGGCTACGCCCGCTCCACCGGCCGGACGGGGGTCTGCCTGGTCACCAGCGGTCCCGGGGCCACCAACACCGTCACGGGGCTGGCCACCGCCAACTTCGACTCGGTGCCCATCGTCTGCTTCACCGGGCAGGTGGCCCGGCACATGATCGGCAACGACGCCTTCCAGGAGGCGGACATCGTGGGCATCACCCGCCCGATCACCAAGCACAACTACCTGGTGCTGGACCGCCGGGACCTGGGCAGGGTCATCAAGGAGGCCTTCACCCTGGCCTCCACCGGGCGGCCCGGGCCCGTGCTGGTGGACCTGCCGGTGGACGTGGTCCGGGAGCTGGGCGAGTGCGGAATACCCGGCTTCCGCGAGCATCCGCGGCTACAACCCGATCTACCGGGGCCACAGCGGCCAGATCCGCAAGGCCGCCCAGGCCCTGAAGGAGGCCCAGCGCCCGCTGTTCTACGTGGGCGGGGGAATCCACATCTCCGATGCCGCGGAGGTGCTGCGCCGCATCGTGCGCAAAACCGGAGTACCGGTGGTGGACTCGCTGATGGGCATCGGCAGTCTTCCCGGCGACGACCCCCTGGACCTGGGCATGCTGGGCATGCACGGCACCTACACGGCCAATATGGCGGTCAGCCACTGCGACCTGCTGTTCGCCGTCGGCACGCGCTTCGACGACCGGGCCACGGGGGACCTTGACCAAGTTCGCCCCGGAGGCCGAGATCGTGCACATCGACATCGACCCGATCTCCATCTCGCGCAACGTGCCCGTGGCCATCCCCATCGTGGGCGACGCGCGCACCGTGCTGGAGCAGCTGGAGCCACTGCTGGAAGCCCCCGCCATCGGCCCCTGGCTGGAGCGCATCCGGCAGTGGCGGGGCGAGCACCCGCCGCTGATCCGCAGCGCCGGCCCGGGGCTGGCCCCGGACAAGATCATCGAGGCGATCTGCGAGCTGTACCCGGAGGCGATCATCAGCACGGAGGTCGGCCAGAACCAGATGTGGACGGCGCTGTTCTACAAGTTCCGCCACAGCCGCAGCCTGCTCACCTCCGGAGGCCTGGGGACCATGGGCTACGGCTTCCCGGCGGCGATCGGCGCCCAGCTGGGCAACCCGGGGCGCAAGGTGATCGACATCGCCGGCGACGGCTCCATCCAGATGAACATCCAGGAGCTGGCCACGGCGGTGCAGAACGGCCTGCCGGTGATCGTGGCCATCCTGAACAACGGCTACCTGGGCATGGTCCGCCAGTGGCAGGAGCTGTTCTACGAGCGCCGCTACTCCTCCAGCTGCCTGCGCACCGGGCTGGAGTGCCCGCCCGACTGCCCGGGCCCCAGCGAGGACTGCCCGGTGTACACGCCCGGATTTCGTGAAGCTGGCCGAGGCCTACGGGGCCGTGGGCCTGCGGGTCACCCGCGAGGAGGAGGTGCGTCCCGCCCTGCTGGAGGCCGGCAAGTCCACGAGCCGGCCGGTGCTCATCGACTTCATCGTGCAGCGGGAGTTCAACGTCTACCCGATGGTGGCCCCGGGCGCGGGGATCATGGAGATGATGCTATGAAGCGCGTGCTGACCCTGCTGGTGGAAAACCACCAGGGAGTGCTGTCCCGCATCGCCGGGCTTTTCTCCGGCCGCGGCTACAACCTGGAAACCATCACCGCCGGGGTCACGGTGGACCCGCAGGTCACCCGCATCACCCTGGTCTGCCAGGGCGACGACAACGTCTTCGCCCAGATCAAGAAGCAGCTGCACAAGCTGATCGACGTGATCAAGCTGACCGACCTGTCGGAAATCCCGGCCCTGCACCGGGAGCTGGCCCTGATCCGGGTGCGGGCGCAAGGCCCCGACCGCGGGGAGATCTTCCAGGTGGCCGACGTTTTCCGGGCGCGGGTGCTGGACGTGGGCCTGGATTCCATGGTCATGGAGCTCACCGGCGCCTCGGAGAAGATCGACGACTTCCTGGCCGTGCTCCTGCCCTACGGCGTGCTGGAAATCGCCAGGAGCGGCCTGATCTCGATGGAGAAGAGCAAGAAAGAAATGAAGGGAGAATCGCCCATGGAGCGCATCATCATCTTCGACACCACGCTGCGCGACGGGGAGCAGTCCCCCGGCGCCTCGATGAGCATGGAGCAGAAGTACGAGGTGGCCGCCCAGTTGAGTCGCCTGGGGGTGGACGTCATCGAGGCCGGCTTCCCGATCTCCTCGCCTCAGCAGCTGGAGGCCTGCCGCCTGATCGCCCAGAAGGTCAAGGGCCCGACCATCGCCGCGCTGGCCCGCTGCGTGGAGAAGGACCTGGAGGCGGCGGCCGAGGCCCTCCGCCCGGCCGAGCGGCGCCGCATCCACACCTTCCTGGCCAGCTCGCCGATCCACATGCAGCACAAGCTCAAGAAGAAGCCCGACGAGGTGGTGGAGATGGCCGTGCGGGCGGTGCGCTTCGCCCGCGATCGGGCGGACGAGGTGGAGTTCTCCCCGGAGGACGCCAGCCGCAGCGAGCTGCACTTCCTGTGCCGCCTGATCGAGGAGGTCATCCGGGCCGGGGCCACCACGATCAACATCCCCGACACGGTGGGCTACGCCATGCCCTCGGAGTTCGGCCAGCTTCATCCGGCGCATCCGGGAAGGGGTGCCCAACATGGACAAGGCGGTGCTCTCGGTGCACTGCCACAACGACCTGGGGCTGGCCGTGGCCAACTCCCTGGCGGCGGTGCAGCAACGGGGCCCGCCAGGTGGAGGTCACGATCAACGGCATCGGGGAGCGGGCCGGCAACGCCGCGCTGGAGGAGCTGGTCATGGCGCTGAACGTGCGCCGCGACCTGCTGCCCTACACCACGGGCATCGACAGCCGGCAGCTGTACAAGAGCTCGCGCCTCCTGGCCACGATCATCGGCTTCCCCATCCCGCGCAACAAGCCGATCGTGGGGGAGAACGCCTTCGCCCACGAGTCGGGCATCCACCAGGACGGGGTGCTCAAGCACCGGGCCACCTACGAGATCATGACCCCCGCCGACGTGGGCCGCGACGCCAGCACCCTGGTGCTGGGCCGGCATTCCGGGCTGCACGGCTTCAGCCAGCGCCTGATCGAGCTGGGGCTGGACCTGGACGAGGAGGAGCGCAAGAGCGGCCTACGAGCGCTTCCTGGAGCTGGCCGACCGCAAGAAGGAGGTCTACGACGACGACCTGTACGTGCTGGTCATGGAGCAGATGGGCGAGCAGCTGGACTCCTTCGGCCTGGAGTACTTCAACATCCAGTCCGGCAACGTGAGCGTGCCCACGGCCACCGTGCGCCTGAAGTCAGGCGGCGAACGGCTGGAGGAGGCGGCCACGGGCGACGGGCCGGTGGACGCGGTGTTCAACGCCATCGACCGGGCCACCGGCATCGCCGTGACCCTGCTGGAGTTCAACGTGCACGCGGTGACCCCCGGCCGCCAGGCCATGGGCGAGGTCTCGGTGGGGTGGAGATCAAAGGCCGGCGTTTCGTGGGGCGAGGGCGCCTCCACCGACATCCTGGAGGCCAGCGCGAGGGCCTACCTGAACGCCATCAACCGTTTCAAGGCGACGAACAAATGAACCGGCTGATCATCTACGACACGACCCTGCGCGACGGCATGCAGGGCACCGGCATCAGCTACACCCTGGAGGACAAGCTGGCCATCGCCCGCCAGCTGGACGCCTTCGGCATCGACTACATCGAGGGGGGCTTCCCGCTTTCCAACAAGAAAGAGGCGGAGTTCTTCCGCCAGATCCGCTCGGAGCCCCTGGCCAAAGCCCGGCTGGCGGCCTTCGGCTCCACCCGCCGGCCGCACCAGGAAGCCGCCTCCGACCCGCACATCCGGGCCCTGTTGGAGGCCCAGACCCCGACCGTGACCGTGGTCGGCAAGACCTGGACCGAGCACGTGCACCACGTCCTGCGCACCACCCCGGAGGAAAATCTGCGCATGATCAGCGACTCCGTCCAGGTGCTGAAAGGCGAAGGGCGCGAGGTGTTCTTCGACCTGGAGCATTTCTTCGACGGCTACAAGCAGGACCCGGGATACGCCCTGGCCGTGCTGCACGCGGCCAGCGATGCGGGCGCGGACTGTCTGGTGCTCTGCGACACCAACGGCGGCACCCTGCCCGCCGAGGTGAGCCGCATCATCGGCGAGCTGCCCCGCGCACAGCTCGCCTGCTTCGGCGTGCACTGCCACAACGACACGGAGAACGCCGTGGCCAACTCCCTGGCCGCGGTGGAAGCGGGGGCGACTGCACGTGCAGGGGACCATCAACGGCTGGGGCGAGCGCTGCGGCAACGCCAATTTATGCGCCGTGATCCCCAACCTGGCGCTCAAAATGGGGCGCGAGCTGGCCTGCTCGCCCAACCTCCGGCACCTGACCTCCCTGGCCCGATTCGTGGCCGAAAAGGCCAACATCATCCCGGACAAGCGCCAGCCGTACGTGGGTGAGGCGGCCTTCAGCCACAAGGCCGGGCAGCACGCCGACGTGGTGGCCAAGGCCCCCCGGCTGATGGAGCACATCCCCGGGGAGCTGGTGGGCAACGAGCGCCGCCTGATCCTCTCGGAGCTGGCCGGCAAGTCCACCGTGGTCAAGCGCCTGGACAAGTACGGCAGCTTCGACAAGAACTCGGAGGTGGTGCAGCAGCTCACCGGCCGGTTGAAGGAGCTGGAGGAGGCCGGCTACGAGTACGAGGCCGCGGAGGCCTCCTTCGACCTGATCGTCCGCCGGGCGCTCCAGCGCTACCGCCCGCTGTTCGAGCTGCGCAACTACCACCTGGAGAGCTTCAAGTCCACCGACTCGCCGGCCAGGACCGTCGGGCGGATTTTCCTGACCACCGACGGCAGCAAGGAGCTGATGGGCGCCGCCGTGGGGGTGGGCCCCGTGGAGACCCTGGACTACTGCCTGCGCGATGCCCTGGCCTCTCGCCACCCCTTCCTGGCGAAGATCAAACTGGTGGATTTCGCGGTGCGCGTGCTCAACCCGGAACGGGCCACGGCCGCCCGGGTGCGGGTATTCGTCACCTCCTCCGACGGGGAGAAGACCTGGTCCACGGTGGGGGTCTCCGAGAACATCGTGGAGGCCTCCTGGCAGGCCCTGGTGGACTCCATGGAATACTATTACGACAACTTCGTGCTGGAGAGCGGCGAGCCGGGCCAGTAGCTCAGGGCGCGAATGGTGCCCGCGGTCGGCAGGCCTGCCCTGCGGGCGGCCGCCCGCAGCCGCGCGGCGATCCGCACGGCGCTGTCCGCCCGCGGGCAGATCAGGAAGAAGGCTCCTCCGCCCCCGGCGCCGCTGAGTTTGCCGCCCAGCGCGCCGCAGGACAACCCCTCCCCCAGCAGGCCGTCCAGCTCGGCCGTGCTGAGCCCCTGGCCGGAAAGCAGCAGCTGCGCCGCATTGGCCAGCTCCCCGAGCCCCGCCAGCCGGCCCTCCCGTTCGCCGGAACCATCCAGCAGGTCCGCGGCTCGACGGGCAATGCGACCCAGTTCGTCCAGCGCCTCGGCGGCGCGGCGGTCCCCGGCGGCTACCTTCAGGCGCAGCCCCGCCACCAGCGTGCCCGTGTCCCCGTGCCTGGGCACGGCCCCGACCACCAGGTCCAGCGGCAGGCCGGAAAGACGGCGGGCCGCGGGCAGCCCCGGGGGCGCGGGCTGGAAAAGGTACAAGCCGTCCAGCAGGGCCAACCCGGTGTCGATGCCGGATGGGGTTCCGTGGAATAGCCGCTCGGCCTCGTGGGCCCAGGCCCAGAGCGCCTCGGTTCCGGCGGACCCCGCGCCCAGAGCCGAGGCCGCGGCCGCGCACAGCGCCGCGGAGGAACCGAAACCCAAGCCCGGCGGAATGCCCGAGGTGAAGCGCGCCTTTCCGCCTCCCGGCCCGGGCCCGCGGGCCAACTCGTGCAGCCGGGAGAGCATCCGCGCCAGGAGCCTGCCCTTCTCGCCCCGAGCCCCGGCCCCGCGTCCGGGCAGGCGCCACTCAGGGCCCTCTTCGAGGATCAGTTCGGCAACGGTGGTTTCGGACAGGGAAAGCCCTACGGCCGGGTGGCCGTGCACGGCCGCGTGCTCCCCGAAGAGCAGCAGCTTGGCGTGCCCCACCCCTCGCAGGCGCGTCCGCCGGCGGCTCACGCCGGCCCTTCCTGCGACAGCCCTTCGCGCGCCAGGCATGCCTGCCGCAGGCCGCGGGGCGGCGCTTCCAGGGGCAGCTCGGGAAACGCCAGGGCCAGCTCGTTGCCGGCGCCCAGGGCCTTGCAGTCATCGAGCCTCACCTCGTCCCACCCGGCAGGGTCGGGCGTCGGCAGGGAAGCCGGCACGCCGATGGCTTCCCCCAGCCGCAAGCCCAGCTCCCGGCAGCGGCGCAGGAGGCGCAATGCTTCGAATCGGGAAGCAGCCCGCGCGAATCCTTGCACAAGTCGATTGGACTCCTCCAGAAAGCGCCGCGCTTCCTCGGGCCGCCGGCGCCGCCACTCGCGGTACTTGCTGATGGCCTCAGGCGTGGAAAAGCTGCGCTCGCCGTGAAACAGGTAGAGGGGCTCCAGCCAGGGCAGGTGAAGCGGCCGCCAGGCGGGGCGCGCGCCGCCGACGAACAGCCCCACGCCGCCGTGAAAGGAAGCCAGCACGTCGTAGCCGCTGCCCCGGCCGCCCTGCGCGCGCCGGTGGGCGGCCAGCGCGGCCTCCAGCACTGCGGCCGGCGCCGGGGGGGAGCCCGTGGCCAGGGCCAGCAGGGCCCAACACAGCGCGATCGCCGCCGCGGCGCTGGAGCCGTAGCCGCCCTTGCGCCCGGCGAAAAAAAAGTCTGAAGAGTCCACCTCAACGGTCCCGGCCGGCGAGCCCTCCGGGCAGCACACCTCTACCGCCGCCTCCAGCAGCGCCGTCCGGGGGTCGCCGCGGGCGCTTCCGGGGCTCCAGTGCAGCTCGGCCTCCATCCTCGCCACCACGGCCAGGCCGGCGCCGGTCCGCCGCTCCAATCGAACCCGTACCCTCGGATCCGCGGCCACGGCCAGTCCCAGGCCGCCTTCCTCCAGCACGGCGTACTCCCCCAGCAGCAGGAGATTGGCCGGCACGCTGGCGCGCACGCTCTATTCCTCCTCGACCCGCACCTCGGGAGCGGGCCCGGGCCGGCACTCGATGATCTGGCCGCAAGCGGGCTCCGCGCCGTAAGCGGGCTCCGCCGCGCCCACCGCCTCCCGAAGTCTTTCGGCGATCCGCGCCGCCTCAGCGGCTAAGCACAGGACCTTGACCTGGGGACCCGCGTCGATGGTTTCCCAGGCGCCCAGCCCCTGGCGCCGCAGCTCCGCGCACTCCCGCACGAGCGCCACGGTGGCCGGCAGCCAATACAGCACGGGCGGATCGGAAGCCAGCAGGGCGGCGTGCATGCGCGAGTAGCTCAGGCGGGCCAGCTCCCCCAGCTTCTCCAGATCGCGCTTCCGGAGGGCTTCCATCGCCTCCGGCAACAGCCTGCCGGAGGAGGCGAGCCAGGCGCGGTAAAAAGGCGACCCCCCGCGGGTGGCTTCCATGGCCTGTCGGGAGCTGATGGCCTTGGCCTGCGTGTTGGCCACGGCCACCAGCACGCGCAGCTCAGGCCAGTGCTGCTCGGGCAACAGCTGGCGCGCTGCCCGCGCTCGGGCGGGCAGCAGCGTGAAGCCGCCGAACAGGGAACGGGCTGCCGAAGCCGACCCGACGCGCGCCACTGCGGAAAGCTCGCCAGCGGGCAGGTCGCGCCCGGCCAGGCGCGCGCAGGCCGCCGCCAGCGCGGCGAAACCCGAGGAGGAGGAGGCCAGGCCGGCGGCGGTGGGAAAGCTGTTCGTGCTGTCCGCGCGGAAGCGCTGGGCGGTGCGCAGGCGATGCCGCAAGACATCGAAAAAAGGGGCGTAACGCTCCGCGGGCTGCTCCATCCCGTCCACCGTCACGCGGTCGGCCGGCGCCGGTCTCACGCGGGTTTCCGTATGCACGCCCGCCAGGGTCACGGCCAGGCTGGCAGTGGCCGGCAGGTTGCGCCGGCTGTCGCTCTTGCCCCAGTACTTGATCAGGGCCAGGCTGGGGTGCGCTCGGCAGAACACCACCCGGCTCATGAGCGCCGTCCCCGCAGCTCGGCTAGTGCGCGGTCCGCCGCATCCCGGCTGTACTGCGCGGCGGCCGCCAGCCGTTCGGCGACCTGGCGCACTTCCGCCCCGCGGGCCCCCGCCTGGTAGGCCAGGCGGGCGGCGTGCAGCTTCATGTGCCCGCGCTGGATGCCGCCAGTGACCAGCGCCAGCAGGGCGGCGAAGTTTTGGGCCAGGCCGAGGGCCGCGGCAATCCGGGCCAGGCCCTGGCCGTCGGGGTGCCCGAGAATGGCCAGCGCCAGGCGGCTGGCCGGGTGGAAGCCCACGGCGCCGCCCACCACGGCGAAGGCCAGAGGCAGCTCCAGGCTGCCCTCCAGGGTTTGCCCGTCGGAAGAGTAACGGCTCAAGCCCCGGTACTGGCCGTCCCGGGCCGCCCAGGCGTGGGCCGCGGCCTCAATGGCCCGTGTGTCGTTCATCGTGGCCAGGGCCAGGGAGCTTATTCCGTTCATGATGCCCTTGTTGTGCGTCACGGCCCGGCTGGGGTCCTCCCTGGCCAACTCGGCGGCCAGAACGATCCGGCGCGCCGTCTCGACCGAGGCCTCGCCGGCCCCCTGCCCCGCCGCGGCCCCGCCGGCCCCAGAGCCGCCGGCCCCGGAGCCGGCGACACGCAGCAGCTCCAGAGGCAGGGCGAAACGCGCCCCGGCGCGGCGCTCGCGGGCGGCGTTGCTCAGGATGCCCAGCAGGGCCTTCCCGCCGGTGAGCTCCTCCAACCGGGGCCTCAGGTGCTCGGCGGCCGTGTTCAAAATGTTGGCTCCCATGGCGTCCCGCACGTCGATCAGCAGGTCGACCCGCACCAGGCCGGTTTCCGGCAGGCGGGCCACCTCCAACCCGCAGAAGCCGCCGCCGCGGGCCCGCAGGGAGGCCTGCAGGACGTCCAGTCGTTCCCGCAATTCCGCCTCCCGCGGCGCCACCCGCAGCTCCCCGCCGGGCGGCACCTTTTCCAGGAACACCTGGGCACGCATCACCGGTTCGGAGGCCCAGGTGGTGAAACCGCCGCCGCGGCGGATCAGGCGGGCGGCAAGGGAGGCGGCGGCGATCACGGACGGCTCCTCCACGGCCATGGGCACGGCCAGCTCCCGGCCGTCCACCAGAAAACCGGCCGCCAGCCCCAAAGGCATGGGCAGGCTGCCGACCGCTGCCTCCACCATGATATCGGCCAGCGCGGTGAGCTCGGGGCCGCAGCTCACCGCCGCCCAGTCCTCCGCGACCGCCTGCTCCTCCAGCAACCGCCGCCTCTCCTCCAGGCCCAGACGGCTGAAACGCTCCGGAAGCTGCACCGCGCCCAAGGCGGCCTCCTTTACCGGGTCCTCTCGGAGGTGTAGCGCAGCAGCTCGAAAAGGACGCGCTGCTCCTCCGCGCGGGCGTGCGGCAGGCCCTCGATCAGCCGCCGGGCCTCGGCGGCGTGGCGGGCGGCAAGCTCCTGCACCTCCGCCAGCACCCCGAGCCCCTCGCTCTGCCGCCGGACGAACTCCAGTTCCGCCTCGCCGATATCGGGATTGCCGAGGATGTGCCGCAGCTGGTCCGCCGCGGCCGCGGGGGCGCGGGCCAGAAGCCGCCCGATCAGCAGCGTCTTCTTTCCCTCGCGCAGGTCCGAGCCGACGGGCTTGCCCAGCTCCCGCTCGTCACCGAAAAGATCCAACAGGTCATCGCGGAGCTGGAACAGGATTCCCAGACACTCCCCCAGCCTTTCCAGCGCCGCAAGCTCCGCCGGCCCGCAGCCGGCCAGCAGGGCGCCGGCCATGAGCGGCATGGAGAAGGTATAGCGGGCCGTCTTGTAGGTGTACAGGCGCAGGACTTCCTCGTCGGCTATTGTGCCAGCCTCCAGGCCCGGACCGGCGCCGCCGAAAGCGGGCTGCGCCCCCCAGGCCACGTCCTGCATCTGGGCCACGGCCACCCGGGACAGCTCGCGGGCGCACAGGCGCAGCAGGCCGGCACGAGCCTGTTCCGGAACCGGCGGACCGGACAGAACCTCGAAGCCCAGGAAGAAAGCCGCGTCGCCCGCGCAGATGCCGAGGGACTGTCCCAGGTGTCCGGGGTCCCGCGCCCCCCGCCGTTCGGCCTCGCCGGTGTACTGGCGGTGGATGGTCGGCTGGCCGCGCCGCGTGGCATCCCGGTCCATGATGTCGTCGTGCACGAGCAGCCCGGACTGAAACAGCTCCATGGCCGCGCCCACCGCCAGCGCGGCCTGCTCGGCGGGCCGGGCTCCGCGGTCCAGCAGCCCCGAGCCCAGGCAGACCAGCGCGCCGCGGAGCATCTTGCCCTGCCCGGCGAAACGGACCAGCCGCTCGGCCAGCTCCCGCCCCAGCGGATTGACCTTTTCCAGGTCTTCGGCCCGGGACCGCAGCAGCTCCTCCAGCCAGCGGCTGATCTGCCGCCTGCACTTTTCGATATATACCATGCTCTCCGCCGCTCGCCCGTAGTATATCAGGAAATGTTTTTCTGCTTAATGGACTCTTTGATCGTTTCGGGTTAGACTCGTAGCATGGACGATAGCAGCAACAGACGCGTGGGAATCAGCGACATCCGCGTCTATCTACCGTACCCGGTGATCGATCTTCAGGATATCATCCGCAAGCGCGTGGCCGAGCACCCGCGGCTGGCCCGCCACATGGCGCGCGCCCTGGCCACCACGGGACAGAAATCCATCCGTTTCCCGGAACCCTGGGAGGACACCGCGACCATGGCCGCCCAGGCCGCCTACGAGCTGGTGCGGTGCAACCCGAACCTGGAAATGGCCGCGATCCGGCACCTGGCGGTGGGCACCGAGACCACGGTGGACCACGCCAAGCCGGTTTCGGCGTACGTGCAGGGCATGCTGCAAAGGGCCGGGGTCAAACTCCCGGACTGCCTCTCCAGTTTCCAGGTCCAGCACGCCTGCGCGGGGGCGACCATGGCCCTGCTCAGCGTGGCCAGCATGCTGCAGACCTCCAACCTTCCGGGGGAGTCGGGCATCGTGATGGCCAGCGACATCGCCCGCTACGACACCGAGAGCACCGCCGAAATCACCCAGGGCGCGGGGGCGGTGGCCATGCTCGTGGAGAACTCCCCGAAGCTGATCGATCTGGACCTGTCCACCGTGGGCTACTACTCGAAGGACGTGGACGACTTCTTCCGGCCGCTGGGCTCGAAAACCGCCAAGGTCCAGGGCCGCTACTCCATGGACTGCTACCTGGAGAGCCTGGAGGGCGCGTTCCTGGACCATTGCCGCCGCGCCGGGCTAGAGCCCCCAGCAGGCGCTGAACGACAGCGAGCTGGTCATGCTGCACACGCCGTTCCGGAACATGCCCGAAAGCGCCATGCAGCACCTGCTGGAGAGGCACCTGGGATTCACCAACGGGCACACCGAAGGCTACCTCCGCGACCGGGGCTTCTACCAGGGGGTGGACCCCCTCTCCTACATCGGCAACACCTATGCCGGCTCGCTGTACCTGGCCCTGGCCTTCCTGCTGTACCATCGTTTCCGGGAGCTGGGCGAGAAGATCGTGGGCAAGCGCGTGCTGCTGGCCTCCTACGGCTCCGGCAACACCATGATCATCCAGGCCGGCCGGGTGATGCCCCAGGCTCCGGAGGTGCTCTCCGCCTGGGACCTGGACCGGACCCTGGCGGCCCACCGCCCGGCCTCCATCGAGGACTACGACCTGCTGGACCGAAGGCCCGTACGAGGCCGCGGAGCACGAACGCCTCAACCAGGGGCGGCAGGTTCCGGCAGACTCCTTCTATCTGGCCAGCATCCGGGAGGATGGATACCGTGAGTACCGACACGCCGCCGAGCTCCACCATTGGCTTCCGCAAGGAGAAGCATCTAGCGATCTGCACCGATCCCGCCCGGTTCACAGTTGAGGGGGCCTCCAGCGGCTTTTCCAGCCTGCGCTTCCTGCACCGCGCGCTGCCCGAGCTGGCCGCCGACCAGATAGACCCTTCCTGCCGCTTCCTGGAGCACGACCTGCGCCTGCCCCTGTTCATCTCCTGCATGACCGGCGGCTCCGAACAGAGTCTGACGGTCAACCGGGAGCTGGCCAAGGCCGCCCAGGCCGCGGGCTTGCCGGTGGGCCTGGGCTCGTTCCGGGTGCTGTTCCAGCACCCGGAGCTGGCCGGGCAATTCCGACTCAAGAGCCTGGCTCCGGACGTCCCGGTTCTGGCCAATCTCGGCGCCGTGCAGGTGCGCGACCGCCCCCACGCCGAGATCTTCGAATGGCTGCGGCGCCTGGAGGTGCAGGCCCTGGTCGTGCACCTGAACCCGGGGCAGGAGCTGTTCCAGCCGGAAGGGGACCGTGACTTCCGCGGCCTGAAGCAGGCCATAGCCCGGCTCTGCGAGCGCTCGCCGGTGCCGGTGATCGTCAAGGAAACCGGGTTCGGCATTCTGCCTTCCATCGTCCGGGAGCTGCTCGGCGCCGGTGCCGCCTACGTGGACCTGGCGGGCGCCGGGGGGACCAACTGGATCCGGGTGGAAGCCTACCGGCTCACCGGCGAGCAGCGGGCCGCCGCCGAGGAGTTCGCCGACTGGGGGCTGCCGACCGCCGTGCTCCTGGGGGCGCTGCGGGGCACCGACCGCGTGCTGGCCTCCGGGGGACTGCGCAGCGGCCTGGACGCGGCCAAGGCCGTGGCCCTGGGCGCTCGCCTGGCTGGGATGGCCCTGCCCTTCATCCGGGAGGTTTGCGCGGGAGGCGCCGAGGCGGTGGTCGGTCTGGTCCGCCGCCTGGAGCTGTCCTTCCGCACCGCCATGCTTCTCACCGGTTCCCGCACTCTGGAGGACCTGCGCCGCGGCGTGCTCTGGCCCGAGCCGGCCTTCACCACCGCCGTGGAGGCGCTGCGGGCCGCCGACAGCGCATGAAGCGCGGCACGTGCGGGGCCGCAGCAGCGGCAGGTCAGGACGCAATCGCGTGCTGAAGGGCCGCAGTAGCGGCAGGTCAGACGGGCGAACGCCGCAGCCGGTCGATGAGCAGGAAGGCCAGGGCCGCGCGCTCGTTGCGGTCAAGCCCCGCTTCCAGCTCGGCGAGCTTGCCGGCCAGCAAGGGTCCGCTGCGCGGGTCTTCCCGGGCCAGCTCCAGCGCCTTGCGCATTTGCATCTCGTTGATGCAGTAGATCGATTCCCCGCCCGTGAGCGCTGGGAGGCTCAACCGGAGGCCTCCTCCTGCACGGCGAAGCTGGACCCGCAGCCGCAGGCGGAAACGGCGTTGGGATTCAGAAACCGGAAGCCGGCCTTCACCAGGTCGGCGCTATAGTCGATCGAAAGCCCCTTCAGGTACCGGAAGCTCGTCCCGTCGCTCACCACCCGCAGCTCCTCGTCCTGGTACAAGAGGCGGTCGAACGGGGTCTGCACGGAGTCGATCCCCATTTCGTAGGTCAGTCCCGTGCAGCCGCCGGGCACCACCACCAGCCGCAGAAAGCCCGCGGAGCGCAGCTCGGCCCCTCCCAAGCGCAGCAGCTCCTCGCGGGCGGCCGCGCTCACCTGAATCAAATTGCCCAACGGAATGTCCAAGCCCTCTCCTTGCATATCCATATATTACTGATTTTATTATATTCAAGAATAGCCATGCACGCCATAAACGAAGAGCAGGTCCTGAAGGCCCTCGGCACGGTCATGGAGCCGGAGCTGCACCAGGACATCGTTTCCCTAAATTTCGTCCGGAATATCCACATCGACGGCAACGCGGTAAGCTTCACGATCATGCTGACCACTCCGGCCTGCCCGCTGAAGCATATACTGCAACAGGACAGCGAGAACGCCCTGCGCCGCGAGCTGCCGGGCATCGGAGCGATCCACGTGGGCTTCGACTCCCAGGTGCTGGCCGACAAGCGCATCCAGGAAAAGCTCGACGTGCCGATCAAGACGATCCTGGCCGTGGGCAGCGGGAAAGGCGGGGTGGGAAAAACCACCGTGGCCGTCAACCTGGCCGTAGGGCTGGCGCGCGACGGGGCCTCGGTGGGCCTTCTGGACGCCGACATCTACGGCCCCAATGTCCCGCTCATGACCGGGGTGCGCGAGCTGCCTCCCGCGCGCGGGGACAAGCTGGCCCCGGCCCTGGCGCATGGAGTGTGGGTGATGAGCATGGGCTTCCTCATCCCCCAGGACGAGGCTCTGGTCTGGCGGGGGCCGATGATCCACGGCGCCCTGCGGCAGCTTTTCTCGGATGTGGCCTGGCCGGAACTGGACTACCTGGTCGTGGACCTGCCGCCGGGCACGGGCGACGCCCAGCTCAGCCTGGCCCAGCTGGTTCCCCTGACCGGCGGCATCGTGGTGACCACGCCCCAGGCGGTCTCCGTGGCCGATGCCCGGCGCGGGGTGCGCGCCTTCCAGCGCCTGGAGGTGCCGGTCCTGGGCATCGTGGAGAACATGTCCGGACCGACTTTCGGCAGCGGCGGCGGGGAGGAGGCGGCCCGCGACCTGGGTCTTCCCCTGCTGGCCCGCCTGCCCATGGACCCGCAGATCGTGCGCGGCGGCGACAACGGCCTCCCCCCCGCGGCCGGGGAGGGGGGAGCTTTCCGAGGCCTTCCGCCGGCTGGCCCGGGTGGTGGCCGGGCGCTTGAGCGTGTCCCAGTTCCGGCGCAGCGCATGAGCGGTCCGCCCGAGCGCAAGCCGGAGTGGCTGCGCATACGCCTCAACACCAGCCCGAGCTACGTCTTCCTCAAGCGCCTGGTGCGCGAAGAAGGCCTGCACACGGTCTGCGAGGAGGCGCGCTGCCCGAACCTGCAGGAATGCTGGGGCACGCACCGCACCGCCAGCTTCATGATCCTGGGAGATACCTGCACGCGCCGCTGCCGTTTCTGCGCCGTCAAGACGGGTCTGCCCCGCGCCGTGGATCGGCAGGAGCCCGAGCGGTTGGCCCTGGCGGTGCGGCGCATGGGCCTGCAGCACGTGCACGTAACCATGGTGAACCGGGATGACCTGCCCGATGGCGGGGCCTCCCTCATGGCGGCCACGGTGCGGGCCATCCGCCGGGACAACCCGGGCTGCTCGATAGAGGTGCTCTGTTCGGACTTCATGGGCGACCCGCAGGCCATCCGGCAGGTCGTGGACAGCCGCCCGGACATCCTGAGCCACAACCTGGAAACGGTGCGCCGGCTCACCCCGCTGGTGCGTTCGCATTCCGACTACGACCGCTCCCTGGCCTTCCTGCGCCTGGTGCGCGACAGCGACCCGGGCACGGTGACCAAGTCCAGCCTCATGCTGGGCCTGGGCGAAGGCCACGACGAGGTGGTGCAGGCCATGCGCGACTTGCGCCAGGCGGGCACGGACATGCTGAACCTGGGCCAGTACCTGCAGCCCAGCCGCACCCACCTGCCGGTGGTCCGCTACTGGCCGCCGGAGGAGTTCGCCCGCCTGCGCAGCCTGGCCCTCCGCCTGGGCTTCCAGCACTGCGAGGCGGGGCCGCTGGTGCGCTCCTCCTACCACGCCGGACAGCAGCTCCAGGAGTTCCGGCAGCGCGCCGCGGAGGCCTGAGTGCCGGCTCTCCCCTCAGGGCCGGTGCGCCACCGCGTTCTATCGGTGCGCCCGCTGAGCCCGTTGGCCTATATCCTGCGCCTGGAACGCGGGCGCCTGGAGTTCCAACCCGGACAGTACGTGCGGTTGGGCATCCCCGGATTGCCGGCGCAGCGGGAGTACTCCATATTTTCCGCTCCGGGCGAGGGCTGCCTGGAGGTGCTGGTCCGGGAAATGCGCGAGGGGCTGCTTTCGCCGCGACTGCGGCACTGCCAACCCGGCGACGCCCTCGAGCTGGAGGGGCCTTTCGGAGAGTTCCTCCTGCCTGGAGGCGGCCAGGGAGGGGACCCGGGCGGCTCCTTTCTTTTCGTGGCCACTGGCACCGGAATCGCCCCATTCCACTGCTTCGCCAGGAGCTATCCCCGGCTGGACTACCAGCTCCTGCACGGCGTGGCACGGGCCGGCGAGCTTTACGGGGCCGAAGACTTCGATCCGCGCCGGGTGACGCCCTGCCTCAGCCGGGAGCGGGGCACGGGTTTTTCGGGGCGGGTCACTGATTTCCTGCGGCAGCACTCGGCGGAGCCGAAGCGGCTCTGCTACCTGTGCGGCGGCTGCGGCATGATCTACGAGGCTTTCGCCATCCTGCGCCAGCAGGGCATTCCGGCGGAACGGATCTTCGCCGAAACCTACTACTGACCTGCTGCTACTGCAGCCGCTCAGCACGCTATTGCGTATTGAGTCATGGTTTCCGAAGCGGCGAGTTTCGGGTATCCTGCCCGCACCCATGCAAGAGAGACTAGACAATCGCCCTGCCCCACTGCTGCGGCGCTTACTGGGCATCGCGCTGCCCATGGTCGTTTCCCAGGCTTCCGACACCATCATGATGTTCACCGACCGGCTGTTTCTTTCCCGCCTGGGGGAGGCATATATCTCGGCGGCCATGAGCGGGGGCCTGACCGCCTTCATGGTCAGCTCCTTTTTCGTAGGCACGGTGGGCTACACCAACGCCTTGGTGGCCCAGCTCTACGGCGCGGGACGCAAAGACAACTGCGCGCTGGCCACTGTACAGGGCCTGATCCTGGCTTTGGTCTGCTATCCGTTGATCCTGGCGGTTTCACCTCTGGCCCGCTACCTGTTCATCCTTGCCGGACAGAGCCCTCTTCAAGTAGGCCTGGGCTACGAATACTTCCGATACCTCATTTACGGCTCCCTGTTCATGGTGCTGCGCTATGCGCTTTCCGGCTTCTTCCTGGGCATCGGCCGCACCCGCGTGGTCATGCTGGCCAATCTGGCCGGAATGCTCGCCAACCTTCCCGCCAACTATGTGCTGATCTACGGCAAGCTCGGTTTCCCCGCCCTGGGCTTGAAAGGTGCTGCCATCGGCACGGTCCTGGGCAGCGCCCTCTCCTTCCTGGTTCTGCTGGCCTCCTATCTGAACGGGCCAAATCGCCGCGAGTTCGCGACGCATCGGTCCTTCCGCTTCCGCGCCGTTCCGATGAGCACCCTGGTGCGCTTCGGAACGCCCGCCGGTGTGGAGATGCTGCTTAACGTGGCGGCCTTCAACCTGTTCGTGCAGTTCCTGTACTCTTACGGCACGAGGGTGGCCGCGGCCGTGACCATCGCCTTCAACTGGGACATCGTGGCCTTCATCCCCATGCTGGGAATGAGCTTCGCCACCACTTCGCTGGTCGGCCAGTACGTCGGCGCCCGCGACTTTGCCCTGGCCCGGCGAGCCGCCTACCTTTCCCTGCGGGTAGCCTGGGTGTACTCCGGTACCATGGTGGTCGTTTTCCTGGCCGCCACCGGTGCCCTGGTCCGGACCTTCGCCTCGGGATTACCGGGGGACGCCGTGGAGATCACCCGCCTGGCCGGGGTGCTGATCCGCCTGGCTTCGATCTATACCCTGGCTGATTCCGCCCAGCTGGTCTTCGCCGGGGCCCTGCGCGGGGCCGGGGACACCCGCTGGGTGATGCGGGTTTCCGTGGGCCTGCATTGGGTTTTCTCGGCCGCGGCCATCGCGATGATCCGCTTCCTGCGCATTTCCCCCGTGGCGGCCTGGACGGCCTTCATCATTTTCATCGTCCTGCTTGGGATTTCCATGTTCCTGCGGTTCCGCGGAGGCCGCTGGATGGACATCCGCATGGTGGTGTGAGCCAGGTGCATTGCGCTATTCCACCCGGATCAGAAGCTTGCCGGTAGCGTGCCCGCTCATGAGCTCCTGGAAGGCCGCGGGCGCTTCGCTCAGCGCGTAGGAGCCGCCCACCACTACGCGCAGGGATTGCCGCTCGAGCAGCCCGGCCAGCATCTCGCCGCGCCGTCCGGCGGGCAGGATCAGGAAGGTCCACTGCCGGCGCCCGGCGGAAAGCTGGCTGGCCAGGGCTCTGACGAAGGGCCACACCCGCCCGCCGGTGTCCAGGAAGAGGTACTCCCCGCGAGGGGCCAGGTATTCGCGCGCTCTGGCGAAAGGAATGCGGGAGGCGCAGTCCAGGATCAGGTCGAAGCGTTCCTGCGCGGCCAGCGGGTCCTCCCGGGCGTAGTCCACGACGCGGGCCGCGCCCAGCTCGCGGCACAAAGCGGCCTTCCGCTGCCCGCACACTGCCGTCACTTCCGCCCCCGCCCGGGCGGCCAGCTGCAGCGCGAAATGCCCCACCCCGCCTCCCGCTCCCGTGAGCAGAACCCGTTTGCCGCGCAGATCCCGGCGGCGGTGATGCAGGCTCAGAAAAGCCGTGCCGCAGGCCACCGGAACCCCCGCCGCCTCCGCGAATCCCAAATTCCTGGGCACGCGGCTGAGCGCCCGGGCGGGAACGCTCACGTACTCGGCGAGGCTCCCCTGCAGAAGCGGGTTCACCATGCCCATCACCCGGTCCCCCGGCCGAAACCCGCGCGCCAGAGCGCCGGCCTGCTGGACGGTGCCGGAAAAATCGATGCCGATGCCCCTGGGGAAGCGCTGTCCGGTGGCAAACCGCCACTGCCCACCCATGAGCTTCCAGTCCGCGGGGTTGACCGAAGCGGCGTGCACGCGCACCAGACAATCCCAGGGGGCGGGGCGCGGTGGGGGCACATCCCGCAGGCGCAGCACCTCCGGGCCTCCGTATCGTTCGTAGAGCAGTGCCTTCACTTTCGAAATATATTACTTTTCCGATATGAATACCATGGAGTTCTTCGGACAGGTCAACTGGGTCGCAGTCGTGTTGGGCGCCGTATTCAGCATGTTGCTGGGGTTCCTGTGGTACGGCCCCCTGTTCGGCAAGCTCTGGCTGCGCAGCATCGGGAAAAAGCAGGAAGAGCTGAGCAGCAACGCGGGAATGTACGTGTTCGCCTTCCTTGGCGCTCTGGTCTCGGCCTACGTGCTGGCGGTGCTGGTCGGTGCGCTTGGGATCACCGCCTGGTGGCGTGGCGCGGTGCTGGGGGCTATAGTTTCGGTCGGCATCGGCTCCATGGCGGCGCTGGTGAACGGCATCTTCCACCGCATTCCCGGAGTCGCCTGGCTGCTGTTCGCCGTGTACCAGCTCGTGCTGAACGCGGCCGAGGGGCTGGTATTCGCCGTATGGAGGATGTAAGGCTCCTTCCGGTCCGCGCCAGCGCCCGGCTTCATCGTGCTGCTGGGCGTGGTCAGCTTGTTCGCGGACCTGACCTACGAGGGAGGGCGCAGCCTGGTGGGCCAGTACCTGGGCCTGCTCGGCGCCTAGCCCGGGAACTCGCCGGCCCCGGCCTTGACTATGCGCTCCATGAACACCAGGGCGATGGCCATCTATGCCACGACGCAGACCGGTCGCGGCTTCGGCTACGGCCTGCACGAAGCCATGGATCAGATCGGCGCAGTGCTGGGGCCCGTGCTCCTCTCGCTGGTCCTGTATAATACCAGGGCCCGGCCCGCGGACTTCGAGTTGCCGGACAAACGCCCGCGCCTGGCGGCTCGAGGCTGCAGCCGCGCCTAAAGGATTTACCTGGCCGCCGCTGCCCTGATGGCGGCCGGTATCACCGTTTGCCCTTCTCTCAGCTGGGCCATCTCGATGAGTGCCTGGTCAAAGTTGGGAAAGACCGCTTGCGCGGCTGCCCGTCGTCCTGTGCGCCGTCGGGGGCCTGAAGAGGCGGCCTATCTAGCTGAGATCCCGCGTGTAGACCCGATAGGTGCGGTAGTGCTCGGCGCCCCAGTTTTCGAGCAGGTTTCGTACCGGGTAGTTGTCTTCGATGATCCAGGAGAACTCCGCCCCGCGGTAGCCGGCTTCGAGGCCGCGCCGGTAGGTCTCGTAGACTATCAATGCGTCGATGCCCTGGTTGTGGTAGTCACGGGTCACGCCCAGGATGGCCAGACGCAGGACATCCACCTTCTTCCGCCCCAGGAGCAGGCGGAAGATGCCAAAGGGCAGCAGCCGGCCGTTCATCTTGATGAGGATCTGGTTCACGTCGGGGAGCGGGATGCTGACGCCGATCAGCCTGCCCTCGGCCTCGGCGAGCAGCACGACCCGCGGATCGGCCACCAGGCGCAGATCGTTCGCCATGAAGTCGAACTCCTCGCGAGTCCACGGGACGAACCCCCAGTTCCTCTCCCAGGCCTGGTTGTAGACGTCTCGGATCCGTTCGACCTCCGCCTTGAAGTTCTTCTTCATGTCGATGGTGCGCAGGCTGACCTTCCGCTTCTTCTGCACGATCTCTGCCACCCGCCGGATCTTATCCGACATGGGGAGGCTTGAGGCGAGCATGCGGTAGCAGTAGAGGTCCTTCTCCTTCCGGAAGCCGCAGCCCTCGTAGAGAACCGGGTAGTATGGAAGATTGTAGCCCATCTGGATCATGGGAGGAATGTCGAAGGAGTCGATGAGCACACCCAGAATGTGGTCGGGCGATGGGTTCATGGGCCCCATGATCCGCGCCATGCCCCTGGCCTTGGCCCAGGCGGCGGCGGCGTCGAAAAGAGCGCGCGCCACCTCGAGGTCGTCGATCGCCTCGAAGAAGCCAAGGTAGGCGACCTTCTCCTTCTGGAACTGCACGTAGTTGTGGTCGAGAATCGCCGAAATCCGTCCGACGATCCGTGAATCGCGGTAGGCCAGGAAGTGCTGGCACTCCACGTGGGCCCAGAAGGGGTTCTTCTTCGGATCGATGGTGTCCTTCTCGCCGACGATGAGAGGCGGTACCCAGTTCTTGCTGGGATTGCGCCCGCGGTAGATCTTCCAGGGGAACATTATGAAACGTTTGATCTCAGCAGCCGTCCGGACAGGCTCCACGCTTACTGACATCACCCACCCCCACTCGACCTGGATTCCCCGGCCTGCGCCCGGAGTTTGCTTGCCCGGCGCAGGGGGTTGTGCTATGCAGAGGCCCGGTTATAGGTATAGCAAAGAGCTGCGGCGGACGCAATACAGGCGGGCGTATCTACAGCCCATACCGGGGTGGATGGACGAAGCTGTCCAGGAGAATTACACTCACTGGCTTGAGAGGGATATCAGTGAATCGTGAAACGCACGGTGTGCAAACGCTATTGGGCGACCCGAAAAAAGCGATCATCAAGCTCTCGATACCCATGTTTGTCGCCATGTCGATACAGACAATATACAATCTAGTCGACGCGATCTGGGTCGCGGGCAAGGGCGAGTCCGCTCTTTCCGCGGTTGGATTCTTTTTCCCCTTCACGATGCTGCTCACGTCGATCGCGACCGGCCTGGGGATCGGCGGAGGGGCGGTTATTTCACAAGCGATCGGCGCCAGGGACGCTAGAAAAGCGGATTCGGCAGCTTCGCATACGCTCATCATCATGCTTTTTCTTTCGGTGCTGATTACGATCCCGCTCTTTCTCTTCGCCGAGCCCCTCTTCCGCCTCATGGGTGCAACGAGCTCGATCCAGGAGACGCTCGCCTATGCACGGATCATGTTCGCCGGGATCGCGCTCATTTTCTTCACCCAGGTTGGGATGTCCCTTTTGCGAAGCGAAGGGGATGCGAATAGGGTCATGATTGGAATGATCATTGGATGCGTGCTCAATATCGGGCTCGATCCAATTTTCATCTACAGGTTCGATATTCCGATCCCGGAGGTGCCGGCAGGCCTCATCGGCGTCGGCCGCGGGATCACCTCCATTTCGATCGGTCTCGGCCTCGGGGTCGCGGGCGCGGCGTATGCAACGATCATATCGATTGCGGTCTCTTCTCTTCTTCTATTTTACTGGCTCTTCGTCCAGAGGAAAACGTATCTCGCAATCCATTTCAGGGGATTTCGATTCGATTCAGCAATCACAAAGAAAATCATCGCGATCGGTGTGCCGACGATGCTCATGCAGATGTCCATGTCCCTGATGATGTTCGGCGTCACCTCGATCATTACTCGGGTAAGCGGGGACGCGGGCGTAGCGGTCTTTTCCACCGGGTGGAGAGTCGTCCAGGTCGCTACGCTTCCGATTCTCGGGATCGGAACTGCCGTGATCGCAGTCGTCGGGGCGGCGTACGGCGCCCGTGCGTTTGATAAGTTATCCGTGTCGAAGAACTACGCGCTCAAGATCGGGGTGGGGCTTGAGCTTGTCTTGGGCGCGGCGACGTTTATTTTCGCGCCGTACATAACAAGAGTATTCACGTGGTCGGCAAAAACCGCGCACCTCGTCGACGACATCACCACCATGCTCAGGTATCTCTGTTTCGGTTACCCTGCCACGGCGATCGGGATGCTCACCTCGTCGTTTTTCCAGGGCGTCGGGAAGGGATTGTATTCGCTTATCGTCACGATCATCAGGACCCTCATTATCGTGATCCCTTTGGCCGCGATCTTGGCCATTACATTCGGAATGGGCATGAACGGAGTGTATCTCGGATTCGTGATCGCGGGATGGGCCGCTTCCCTCTTCAGCCTTGTGTGGGCCCAGGCTTTCCTCAGGAAGCTCGGGCGGTAGAATAACGCAACCTGCCCGAGCCGCCGCCTCAGCCCTGGAACCTCCACCACTCGAGCCTGGCGGGCCCGCCCTCCAGGCACAGGGCTCCGACATAGCCCGGCGCCGGGCTGAAGTCGCGCAGCCACCAATCCTCCCCTTTGATCAGGGGCACCTGGAATCCGGTCGCCGAGTAGGCGGCCACCGGGACCTCGAGACGGGAGAAGGAAGCCAGAAGGTCCAGTGCCAGCGCCTTGGCCGCGGCCTCGCGGCGGTTCCAGATCAGGAAGAAGGCCCGAGTGCGGTGCTCGCCGCTGTGCGACTCGACGAAGCCGCGCTCCTCGGCGGTGAAGATGTATGAGAGCACGGCCTGCATGGCCGGCAGCTCTCGAAACCTCTCGATGTCCACGCCGACCCGCTTCTGTTTGCTGACCGCGACCAGGGCCAGGTCTCCGGCATGGGAGAGGTTGAACTGCAATCCGTCCAGGTAGGGTTTTCCTGAGGGCCCGGTGGCCAGCCGCAGAGCCTGCGGGCGCTCCTGAAGGTAGGCGGCCAGGATCCTCCTCAGGGCGGCTCGAGCTGCGACCGAGCGCAGGCGGTCTGCGGGCCGGTGAAAACGCCGAGCCTCTAGTCTCTCTTCAGGGGAAAGGAGGCGCTCCAGGCCCGAAAGGCCCCTGGGCCCCGTCGAAAGAGCGACCAGCCACAGGTGCAGGCAGCCCGGCCGCAGGCCAGGCCGCCTTGGCGGGTCCTCCCAGGGCGCGCCGTCCATAACTGTCCATGGTAGGCAACCTCCCGCGTCTTGACAAGCCGCCCGCGCTTCGGTTGAATAGCAAGAACTTGAAACAAAACTTGAGAAATCCGCATGAAGTCCGGGTGGTGATCACGGGCATGGGAGCCATCACCCCCATTGGAAATACCGTTGCCGAGTACTGGGACAATCTCATCAAGGGCAAGTCGGGGGTGCGGCGCATCAGCAGCTTCTCCACGGAGGACTACTCCGTGCAGATTGCGGGCGAAATCGATCTTCCGGACGTGGGCCCATACTTCAAGGAACGCAAGATGGCCCGTAGGCTGGATCGCTATGTGGTTCTCTCCCAGATAGCGGGCACGCAGGCCATTCTGGATTCGGGGCTGGAGGTGGATAAGGCTCCGCACCGCTATGGCGCACTCATCGCCACCGGGGACGGCGGCATAGGGGCGCACTTCATCAACGCCAAACGCATCGTCCAGGACGGGATGCAGGCCACCTCCCCGTTCTTCGTCATGTGCATCCCCAACACCGCTTCCGGCTACCTGGCCATGGAGTGGAACCTGCAGGGACCCGGTTTCTCCGTGAACTCGGCCTGCGCTTCCGCAAATCATGCCTTCGCGGTGGCCAGCGTGATGATCAAGGCGGGCCTGGCCGACGCGATCTTCACGGGCGGGTCCGAGGCCCCGGTCTACCCCAACGCCCTGGCGGCCTTTGGCAACATCATGGCTCTGTCGGAGCGCAACGACTCGCCGCAGACCGCTTCCCGGCCCTTCGACAGGGAGAGAGACGGCTTCGTGCTCAGCGAAGGGGCCGGTGTGCTCTGCCTGGAGGAGTTGGAGCATGCCAGGCGTCGGGGAGCCAGGATCTACGCCGAGCTGACCGGCTACGGCCTGGCGACCGACGCCCATGACCTGGTGGCCCCCCACCCCGAGGCCAGGGGATCAGCGCAAGCCATACAGAACGCCCTGGACGCCGCCGGCCTGAACTCGGAGCAGATCGATCTGATCAACTGCCACGCTACCTCCACCCCGCTGGGGGATCTGAGCGAGAGCAGAGCCATCGAGCGGGTCTTCAAGGAGTTGAGCGCCAAGACGCCGGCGCACAGCACCAAGTCGATGACGGGGCACCCGATGGGCGCAGCCAGCGCCATAGAGGCCATCGCGGTCATCCTGGCCATCCAGAGAGGGGTCATCCACCCGACCATCAACCAGTTCGAGCAGGACCCGAAGATCGGCCTCAACGTCGTGCGCAACCGGCCCATGGAGGCAAAGGTCGACCATGTCCTGTCCAACGGCTTTGGCTTCGGGGGGCACAACGCTTCGGTGATAATCTCTCGGTTCCGGGCTGATCAGTCCGGGAAGCAGACCTCCCCAATAGCTACGCAAGCCACCTGGCCGCCGGCCACCACCTGGCCGATCATGGTGGCGAAAAACCCGTCATACTCCAGCTTTCTGGCTAAGAGAGTGAGCTCCTGGCCGGGCAGGACGGGGGCCAGGTAATGAGCCCCCAGGATGCGCGTGGCCATCACGCGCAGGGGGCGAGGTTCGGCCGGGGCCTCCAGGCTGCGGCTCTCCAGGAAGTAGTGCAGGCACAGGCCGAGCTGCCCGATCATCTCCACCTCCAGGCAGCCAGGGTACACGGGAGATCCGGGGAAGTGCCCGGCAAACACCGGATCGTCGGCCGGGATGGTGCGCGAGCCGGCGATGAGGCCCTCCTCGAAGGCGATGCCGGTCAGGCGGTCCAGGAGCAGGAACGGCTCCCGGTGCGGCAGGATGCGCTTGATCCGCTCCCGGTCCCAGTCGAGGGGCTCGAGCCGGTCCGCGGGGGAGGCCAGGAGTCTCTTGCGGTGCTGGCGCAGAAGGGCGTCGGGATCCACGGCAACGGGCTCTACCGGCCCTTGACGATGACGTCCTCGATGATGTTGAGGGCCGTGTCCATCTGCTCCCGGGTGAACTGTGAGGACACGGAGATGCGGAAACGCCGGGATTCGGCCGGCACGGCCGGGAAGTCCACCGGCTGCAGGAACAGCCCCCGCCGCTGGATCTCCGCCGCGAAGTTCATCAGCTTTTCTCCCGAGGAGCCGATGATGATCGGGATGACCTGGGACTCGCTGTTGCCCAGGTCCAGCTTCAGATCCCTCAGGCCCTTGGCCAGGTACTTCACGTTCGCCCACAGCGCGTCCCTCAAGCTGGAGTCCCGGGTGGCCACCTCCAGGGCCTTCATCAGGCCGGCCACCACCGGAGGTGAGGGCGCGCAGGAGAAGTTCCACGGCGAGGAATAGCCCTTGAGGTAGTTGATGATGCCGGCGTTGGAGCACACGAACCCTCCCACGCCGCCGAAGGACTTGCTCAAGGTCCCGAAGCTCATGCCGATCTCGTGCTCCAGCCCGAAGTGCTCAGCCACGCCCCGCCCGTTGGGCCCGAACATGAGCGTGGAGTGGGCTTCGTCGATGTAGGTGGCCGCCTTGTGCTGCTTGCAGACCTCCAGGATCTCGGGGAGCCTGACCAGGTCCCCGTCCATGGAGTACACGCCCTCGAAGGCCACCAGCACCCGCTTGCCCTTGCTCTTCTCCAGCATCGAGTCCAGGGAGGCCGGGTCGTTGTGCTGGAAGAACAGCATCTTGGCCCCGGACAGGGTGCCGCCGTCGATCAGGCTTTTGTGGCACTTCTCGTCCAGGATGAGGACATCGCCCTTGCGCAGCAGGCCCTGGATGGCGCCGAGGTTCCCGCCCAGCCCGCTGGAGTACAGCAGGCAGTCCTCTTTCTGCTTGAAGGCGGCCAGCTGCCGGGCAAACTGCACGTGCAGGTCAAAGGTCCCGGAGAGCAGCGGAGCCCCGGAGGCGCCCAAGCCGTAGCGATCCAGAGCCTCCTTGGCCGCCTGGATGACCTCCGGATGGGAGGACAGCCCCAGGTAGTTGTAGGAGGTCATGTTGATGGTGCGCCGCCGCACGCCGTCCAGGCTCATGACCTCCGTGTCCGGCCGGGGGGCGGCCAGAAACTGCTGCCCGAAGAAGCGCATGGCGGACTGGATCTCCCGGTGGCCGATCCACTCAAGATAGTCGCTGGGGGGCGTGAGGACATCGGGGTTGTCGTTGAAGAAAAAGTCCGCCAGGCTGAACCGGAGCGCGTTCTCAGGCATCGACTTTGTTCGCGTATTCCAGGAACTTGGTGGCCAGCTGGTCGATGTTGTTGATGTCCGCCAGCTCCGAGCGGGGCACCTTTATCTTGAGATCGCGCATGGAGGTGGACACCACTTCGATCATATCCAGGCTGTTGGCCCCGTAGTCCTTCATGGATTTCTGGGGATCGATGCTGGCCGCGTCGATGTCGTCGATGTTCGACGCGATGTTCTTCTTGATCACCTCAACCACCTGCTCTTTGGTCATCTCCTACTCCTTCTCCATCAAGTATCTCATCATCGAATTATCCTGGAAAGGAAGCCCGTAGTCAACGCTGATGATCTGTCCGTTGACGGCGTCCAGCCACCCGCTGCACAGGGCCAGCACGGCCTTGCCGCAGTCCTGCGGGGTCAGGATCATCCGTGCCGCCCCCTGCTTTTCCATGTAGGAGAAGAACTCCTTTCCGAAGATAGCCCGGAAGGACTCGGTGTCGACGCTGCCGAAGCGCAGCACGTTCACCCTGCATCCCTCGGCGAAAAGGTGCACGGACAGGTATCGCGAGAAGAACTCCAGCAGCGCCTTGGAGGCGGCCACGAAGTCGTAGCCCCTGTAGAAGTGATCCGGGCCGTCGCTGGAGATGCCCAACACATATCGGGGGTAGCGGCCGAAGCGGGCCTTGATCCTGCGCGTGTAGTCGATGAGCGGCCAGGTGCTGTACTCGAGGGTCTTGAACAGGGAGCGCTTCTTGTAGTCCTCCAGGCTTTGAGTGCGCAGGGCGAAGCTCACGTTGCTGACGAAGATGTCGATGCCCTGGATGCTGCCGCCCAGCTCCGCCATCAGGCGCTCGGTGTCCTGCTCCACGGCCGCATCGGCCTGGTGGAAGCCCGGCGGCGGCGCCCCCAGGGCCTCGAACCTCCCTGCCAGCTCGGCCAGGTCGACGCTGCCCCACTTGTAGGTCAGGAACACCCGAGCTCCGGCCTCGGCCAGCGCCAGGGCCGAGGCCAGGCCGATGCCCTTGGTGCCGCCCGTGATGAGAGCCGTCTTCCCACGCAGGTCCACGCCTACCATGCCTTGCTCCTGCCTCCCTCAATCCGGGTACTGCTCTTCGATGGTCCGCCTCGTCTCCGGAAAAGAGAAGCTGATGCGATGCATCAGGTCTTCCTGCAGGCGGGCCTGGATCAGCAGCTTCTTCTTTCCGGCGCTCAAGGCGTTTTTGAGAAGAAACACCGACCGCCCGTCCTTCTCCGCCACCTGAGCGGCGATGTCCCGTGCCTTCGCCAGGACCTCACTCCTGGGCAGGATATAGTTGATGTGGGTTCCTTTGTTCTGCAGCTCGCTGCCCCGGAAGCGCTTGCCGGTGAGCATCATCTCGTTGGCCACGAACGGGCCTACCAGCTCCTGCAGCAGGGTGGTGCAGCCCATGCCCGGGGTGAACCCCAGGCTCATGAAGACCGCACCGTAGCGGCTCTCGCGGGCGGCGATGACGATGTCGCAGCACAGGCCGACGGCCAGGCCCCCTCCGATGGCGTGGCCCTCCATGGCGGCGATCACGGGAAAGGGGGCTTCCAGAAGCCGCTCGCAGAGCACCAGGTCTGCCACCGCTGCCTTGCCGTCGCAGAGGTCCAGCAGGGCCTGCTTCTCCGCCCCGCCGCAGAACACGTCCTCCAGACCGTGCAGGACGAGCACCTTGGGCTTCAGCGTGTGCTCCAGCTCGTCCAGGGCCTGGAGAAAGTCCGCGATGAAGCCCGGGGAGAAGACGTTGCGCCCCTCGCGGTCGTCCATCTTCAGCCAGCCGACCCCGTCGGGGTCCCGGCTCGGCCTCATGCGCCCGCTCACGGTGTATCCTCCTTCTCCGGCTCGCGCCATCGCGCCATGGGTCCCTCGGGCTTGAAGCGCGAAAACCAGGGCGGCAGGTCCCCGTCCCGGAAGGCCCTCACCCCCTGCAGGGCCGCCGGGTCGCGCAGCAGGCGCAGCAGACGGCGGCGGGCCAGGGCTGCAGCCTGCCCCGGGGTCTTGCCGATCAGCTCGGCGGTGAAGTCCTTGGCCTGCGAAAGCGCCTGAGGGGAGGAACGAAAAATGCGGCCGAAAATCTCGCGCAGCCGCTGCTCGGCCAGTTGCGCCGAGGGCAGAAGCTCATCCACCAGGTTCAGGCGCAAGGCCTCGGACGCCGGGATGCGCATCGAGCTCAACACCAGGTAGCGCGCCTTCTGAGGCGGCACCCGCAGGGCCAGCAGATAGGGAAGCACGTTGGCCGGGATCAGTCCGAAGAGCACCTCGCCCAGCTCGAAGCTGGCCGCCTCGGTGGCCACCACGATGTCACAGGCGCACACCAGCCCCAATCCGCCCGCCTTCACCTCGCCCTGCACCAGGCAGGCCACGGGCAGCGGCGCGCGGAACATGGCGGCCAGCAGATCGGCGTAGCGCCCCACGGCCCTCTTCGCTTCGGCCTGGCTGCCGCGGCCGGCATGGGCTGCCAGGCGGCCCAGATCCATGCCCAGGCAGAAGGCCGCCCCGCCGGAGCGCAGCAGGACGGCCCGGGCTTGCGGGTCCCGCACGGAGCGCTCGAAGGCAGAGGCCAGCTCCTCCACGCTTTGAGGGTCCAGCAGGTTGCCGTGTTCCGCATCCTTGAGGGTGATGAGCGCCACCCCGGCGTCCATTTGCTGTTCGACCAGTGACACCTTGAGTCAGCTCCATTCGTAAGTGCGGTAGAAATCCTTCACTTCCCGCAGCACCAGGCGCCTGCGGCCTCGATAGTGCCGCTCGTACCAGCCTCCGGGCATGGAGAAGTCAGGAGTGAAGTCCGGTTTCTCGATGGAGGCTTCCCGCATCTTTTCGATGGTCTCGTATTCTTCCACGCTCACTTCGCGGCGGGCGTCCAGGGCTTTGTCGATTTCCATCCGGCCGACCTCTTCGCGGGCCCCCGCGCACAGCCGGCCGCTGTAGAACTCTCCTATGGCTCCGGAGCCGTAGGCGAAAAAGCTGACGCGGTCGCCGGCTTTGAGGTCGGGCACGCCCATGACCATGCCGCAGATGCCCAGGAAATTGCTGGCCCCATAGGTGGAGCCGACCCTGCGGGCGTACAGCAGGGACGGCAGGACCTTGCGCCTGAAGCTCTCCTGGACCTCGGCCTTGCTGCGCGGCCGGGCCAGATTGCACACCGTGCGGTGGGCCTGGAAGGCCATGCCGGGGAAGGGGGTGTGGTAGCAGCTCTGGGCGAAATAGGCGTCGAAGTCCAGGGACTGGCCGTTTCTGCTCAGGTAGTCCTGATACGAGCCCTCCAGGGCGTCCAGGTAGCTGTACAGGCTGACCTCGTTGTTGCCGACCTCGTGGCGGGCGCTGGGCCGGAAAGTATCGTAGACGTCCGAGGTCCAGTCGCCTTTCGCCTGCAGATCGTACTCGATCACGCGGGGGGTGTCGCTCACCAGCGCCGCGGACGCCACCCCGCCCAGGACGAACTCTTCCTTCGCGCCCAGGTGCAGGCGGGAGTAGTCTGTCGAGATCACCAGGGCCTTCCTGCCGTGGTTCAGGCCGGCGGCGATCCAGTTCAGGGCCGAGTCCAAGGCGGCCACTCCGCTGTAGCAGGCGTGCTTGGTCTCGAAGTTGCGCACGTTGGAAGGCAGCCCCAGAGCGCCATGGATGTTCGTGCTGATCGGCTTGCCGAAGTCCACCGAGCTCTCGGTGCCGACCACCAGCAGGCCGATGGCCTGCCGATCCTCATCCTCCAGCAGGGGCCCGGCCGCGTTGGCCGCCATGGTTACGGTGTCCTCATAGAGGGGGTTCAGGGAGCGGGTGTCGATGAGGAAGTCGGCGACCACCTTCTGCGGATCCAGTCCCCGGGCCGCGGCCAGTTTCTTCTGGTCCAGGTACAGAGAGCAGCCGTACAGGTTGATCTTCTCTATGCCAACGCTCTTCATGATTCACCTCTATGGCGCGTAGCTCAGCCCGCCGGCGACGCGGATCACCTCTCCGTTGATGAAACCGGCTTCCTCGGTCGACAGATAGCGCACCAGGCTGGCGATTTCCTCCGCGGTGCCGACGCGCTTCAGCGGGCAGTATTCCATCCAGATCTGCTGCAGCTTGCTGGCCATGTGGTTTTCGGTCATGTCCGTTTCCACGTAGCCCACAGTGACCACATTGGAGGTGATGCCCCTGGGGCCGTATTCGCGGGCCAGGGTCTTGGTGAGACCGATCAGCCCCGCCTTGGCCGCGGCGTAGTTGGCCTGTCCGCTGGAGCCCTCCTGGGCCAGCGAGGAAATGTTGATGATCCGGCCCCAGCGCTTGCCCATCATGTGCGCCAGGAAGCTGCGGATGACGAAGAAGGGGCCGGAAAGGTCGGCGGCGATCACCTCCAGCCAGTCCTCGTCACTCATCATGGCGGCCACGTTGTTGCGCACGATGCCGGCGTTGTTGACCACCACCCCGACGGTGCCAAACTCCTCGATGACCTGCTCGGCCACCTGCTCTACCTGGGCCGAGTCCTTCACGTCCATACGGTAGGCGCGCACCGCAACGGCCGAACCCAGCTCCCGTGCCATGGCCTGGGTCTCGCGCATAGCGGCCTCGTTGCCCACGTAGGTGAAGGCGGTCGGAATCCCTTCCTTGACCAGGCGCAGAACGATGGCCCGGCCGATGCCACGTGAGCCACCGGTAACGAATGCGGCCGCTGCTTCTGCCATCGCCTACCCCTCGTAGCGCCGGATCAGGCTGCAGGCGTTGATGCCGCCGAAGCCGAAGGAGTTCTTCAGCATGCACCGGATCTGGTGTTCCACCGGGCCGGCCGCGCAGACCTCCAGGTCTATCTCCGGGTCCAGGCGATCGATGTTGATGGTCGGGTGAAGCCGGCCGTGCTTCATCTGCAGCAGGGCACCGATGGTCTCCACGATGGGCGCGGCCCAGCAGGTGTGTCCGAGCATGGACTTGGCGGCGTTGAGCTTCAGGCGGGGGGCGTGGTCCCCGAAGGCCCGCTTGATGGCCCTGATCTCCTCCAGGTCCCCGGCCGGAGTGCCGGTGGCATGGCAGCTCACGTAGTCCACCTCCGTCGGGTCCGTGCCCGTGGAGCGCAGCAGCTCATGGATGAGGCGGCCCTGGGTTTCCGCAGCCGGAGCCGGCAGGTGGCTGGCGTTGGCGTTGGCCCGCACACCCAGTACCTCGCCGTAGATGGGAGCGCCGCGGCGCAGGGCCTGCTGCAGCTCTTCCAGCAGGAGCGTCCCGGCTCCGTGGGAATACACGAAGCCGGCGCGGCCGACGTCGAAGGGCCGCGAGGCCTTCTCGGGATGGTCCTGGTATTCCGGCTTGACTACCACGGCGTTGATCACCACCGAGGCCTGGATGTCGAGGGGAGATATATCGAACAGGCCACCGGCCACGACCGCGGTATCGCTTTCGCCGGTCACAATATCGCGGAAGCCTTCCCGGAGGGCCAGGTTGCCGCTGGCGCAGGCCCCGCCCACCGTGAGGGTCGGGCCCTGCAGGCCCAGGACTTCGGTGATAAGGGCGGGGACATTGGGGTCGATGGCCTCCACGGCTCCCAAGGGGTCCATGGACTCCGTATCGACCAGGAACCTCCTGGTGTTCTCGTAGATGTAGTTGGAGTTCAGGTTGTGGCCGCCCACAATCACGCTGGCGCGCAGAGGGTCGACACCTTTTGCGAACAGGCCGGCGTCCAGCCAGGCCGCCAGGCTGCACAGCACCGCAGCCTTGGCCGAGAAGGAGGTGGTGCGGAACAGCTTCTTCACTTTCTTGAGCCCCTCGGCCCCAAGCTGGTCGCGGAAGCGCTCCATGGCGGCCTGGAAATCGTAGTCACCCAGGTCGCCTCCGATCTTGCACTCGATGTCCTTCATGTCCAGGGAGCGCCAGCGCCGGATCCCTGACCGGCCTTGGATCAGGGCCTGGTAGTAGCCTTCCAGGGTGTCGCCCAGGGGGTTGAGGGTTCCCATGCCGGTGATGACCACGCGGCGTTTCATTTTGAGAACCATAGCCTTTTTCCCGGCGCTGCTCAAGGGTCCGGCGAGCTCGCCCGGGCCGCTCAATCCACCCGCAGCCGGTACTCACCTTGCCCACCCCCAGGGCTTTGTTCGCCGTGGTGGCCAGTTCGCGCAGCGTTTCAGACGGACTTGGGAATGGTGCGGTGCGCAACGTTTGCAGAGAGCCACCAGAGTAGGACGCTCAGACGGTCTGGGCATCCTCAAGGGACGGGTATCATGGGCTTTGCCCTCGCACCGATGGGTTGCTTATCCTACCCGGAGGACCACCGGGCGCTTATGCCGGAATGGCGCAACTGGATGAACCGGGCGTTGTAATAACGCGCCGATTGCGTGGAGACAACCCTGAGCATGACCCGCCTTAGCTCGCCGGCCCGTCTGCTCAGCTCCCTTCGTTCCTCCGGCCGCAAGCCCACGAATCGGAAGACCGCTGGGCTGTCCTGGTCCTCGAGCATGACCTGGTGCTTGTTCACCACGATTCTTCCCCGGATCTCCACCACCTGCCCTTTCTGGTACAAAGGCACATGCCGTTCGGGCCTTTTGGGCCTTTCGGGGCTGCGAACCGCGAAGAAAAAGCTTTCGCAGCCGGCAAGACCGAGGGTCAGCGCTATGCCAGCAATGAGCAGGATGCTGCGTTTTGCGTTCTTGTGCATGTCGTATCTCCTGTATTTCCTATGCCCGCTGTTCGCCGAAACTCTGCGCTCCCCTATTCTCGGGAGTCGGAATGTTAGCAGCCGCCGTTTTCGCCAGAATAACGAAACTACCGGCAGGACCAAGCGCCACCGGCGCCAGAACCCAATCCGCTGACAGCGAGCATCTTATCATGGGAGGAAGAACCGGGGTTTGCGAAAGCAACAGGTACGGATTCTTGGTTTCCTTCATTCAGCCTGCTCGATCCTTTCATATGAATTGCCTGAGGCCCGGAGCGCCGTAATCATAATAGTAAAACGCCCGCGGCTGTATGTTCGGTGGCACACTGCCTTCGAACAGCGCTGAGCGGCGGCTGCGGGAGGCTCGTTGGGGGATCGACCTGGCGGGCAATAGCAAAGACATATAGCTCGCAGGCGACGTTCTCGTTCCACGCTGCGAGCTAGAAGTCTCTAGTTAGAAACGCAGTCTCGGAATAATAGCCCACAAGCCCACAATAATCAAATAAATACCCACAGTGTAGCGCAGAAACCTGGGATATATGAGCACGAGGATTCCAAAAATAAGAGTTATAATACCCCATATCAGACCAATTGGTTGCCACATAATATCTTCCACTCCCTTCTTATATAGATATTCTCCCGTAGACCCCGACCGATGACGAATCCTTCTAACCCGGAGAATTGCTTCCTGCCTGCGAGCCCTCCTATCGGATCGAGTTCTACTATCTGCGCCTGCCGTAGCGCATGACCAGCCAGACAACCACGAGGATCAGCCCGACTACGAGCGCGACGTAGACAAAGCCGCCCAGCGTGGTCGAGGTGACAAGTCCCAGAAGCCACAATACCAAGAGGATGATGCCGATGATCAGAAGTATTTGCATGCTAAAACTCCTTCCCCCTTCCGTCGAAAGCCATTCCGCGACCTTTTTATAGTGCTACATCCAGAACAGAACCGAGGTACCCAACGGCACCTCATGTCCCTCCTTTCCTCCTCTCCTGTCTGGACTCGCCCGATAAGATCCGGAGGGCCGTACTCAGTATCCACAGCTTGTATTATGCGAGAAATCCCGAACGCGGTCTGTGCGGTAGCGCACGTACTGATTCGGGCGCCAGGGGAAGAGAGCATGGGGAAGGTGATCCGCATTCGCAGGGGGGTCGCATAGTCATCAAGCCCAAAGGCTGTGTAACCGTGTGTTGGTCGAGTGTGACTGAGCTGGTTTGCAGAGCCGCCGTTGAGCCGACCTGCCGGAAGCTTGACAGATTCATGGCCCCCGATTATGCTCAAGCTGCTATCCTTACCGGACGCTTTTGGAGGTTGCCCATGTGCAGCATGCCCAGCCAACCAAAACCGCCTGATTTTCTTCAGAACCACTTGCTCAGGGTCCTGCCAGATCCTGAACGCGAGCGCCTGATGCGCCACATGGCACTGGTCCCGATGCCGCTCGGTAAGGCCCTGTACGAGTCCGGGGACCGGTTGAGTCACGTCTATTTCCCCACCACCGCCATCGTGTCCCTGCTGTTCGTGATGGAGAATGGCGCGTCCGCCGAAATTGCCGTGGTCGGCAACGAGGGTATTGTAGGCATCGCCCTATTCATGGGTGGCGAAACCACGCCGAATCGGGCCGTGGTGCAGAGCGCGGGCAGCGCCTATCGGCTGGACGGACAGTTGCTCAAGCAGGAGTTCGAGCGCTCTAGGGCGGTGCAGCATCTGTTGCTGCGCTACACCCTGGCCCTGCTGAGCCAGATGGCGCAGACCGCCGTCTGCAATCGGCACCATACGGTAGACCAGCAACTCTGTCGTTGGCTGCTGCTCAGTCTGGACCGGTTGCCCGCCAACGAGTTGAGCATGACCCAGGAACTGATCGCCAACATGCTGGGAGTACGGCGCGAGGGGGTTACCGAGGCCGCCGGAAAATTGCAGGCTGCCGGATTGATTCGGTACAGCCGCGGCCGCATCACCGTACTGGATCGACCGGGCCTGGAAGCGCGGGTTTGCGAGTGCTACGAGGTTGTCAGGAATGAGTTCCTCCGCCTGCTGCCCGATGTGATCGCGATGTGACTGAGGGCATGCGCATCGTATTCTGTCACGATGCCTCCCCTATCCGCGTATGGGGCTTCGGCGCCGAGGGGAAAGCCCATCCTCAACGCCGTTTATGAGTCCATCGAACTTTTTGCGACCTAGCGCGTTTTCCAGTAGAACTCCGGCTCCAGCATGTAGCTTCGGCCGGGGGCGAAGTCGAAGTCCGCGGAAAAGGAGAACCCGTTAGAGGTGATACGCAGATTATGCCTGCCCGCTGGTAGACTGAAGCTGAGAGTGCTGTAGGACTGCCCGTCCACGAACAACCGGATCTGGTCTCTGTTGTCCCGGTCTCTGTTGTCCCGGTCCCTGTTGTCCCGGTCGTCCAGGAAGCCCGGGGGGATGACGACCCGCACCGACACGGAGTTGGCTTGCAGCCGGGCGTTCACCGCCGTATTGCCCGCCACGCTCACCGCGGTCAGATAGTCCTGGTAGCCGGGGGCAGACACGCGCACCAAGTAGTTGCCCCTGTCCACCTTCATGGAGGCAGGGGCCGTGCCCATCGGGGTGTTATTCACGAACACCTGGGCGCCGGCCACGTTGGCGGTGACCCTCAGGTTGTAGCGCCCGCGCGGCGGCCGCTGCTGCGAAATCCCGCCTTCCGGATCCAGGTTCACACGTAGGTTCAGCGGGTTGGAAGTCATGTTGATGATCGTTCCGAAGGACTGGAAGTTATCCATAGCAACCTGGACCCGGTAGTTTCCGGGCCGCAGCAGGGCGGAGAAGATTGGCTTAGTGTAGCCTGCCAACTTGCCGTTCAGGTAGACTCTGGCGCCGGTGACGTTGCAGAGGATGGAAAAGGCCCCCCGCGCCTGGGCGAACGCCGGCGCGACGCTCGCGGCCAGGAACGCCGCCAGGAGAAGTTACAGAACCATTCTTTTCTTCATAGCCTTCTTTCATCAACCGGAATCGTGAGTGCCGCACTTAGCATCCACAGCTCGAATTTTACGAAAAAATTCCAACGCGCTCTGTGCGGTAGCGCACGTTGCGTTGTCCTAGCATGTATTAAAATAAAATAGAAACGACTGTTAGATGACACCTTGGAGGCGAAAGCGAACAAAACCAGGGAAGATGCCAAGACTGCGTGTGAAGACTCCCGGGGGCATCTCGCAATGGTAACTTGCAATGTATTACCGGCCATTCACTCGAGGTCAGCAATATGCCTCAAAAAATTTTTCAAGGGGGGACGAACATGAAGCGTTTCAGAGTTGCCGTGGCTATCCTGGTGCTTGTTGCCATTGCGGCGCCGCTGTTCGCCGACAACGCGCAGACAAAATGGGAGAACCGCATCAAGGAGTACTTCAACAACCTGTTACTCGACGTGGAGCGGACAAAGGACCCCGCTGAGAAGCGGGCCTTGCTCAACGAGAGCCTCGAGCGGTTCCTGACGGCGATGGACCGGCTCCAAAAGCTTCCTTTCCTCAATCAGGAGCAGCGGGAGGCGCTGGCTCGTTTCGACGCCGAGGTGCAGGAAAAACACGATGAGCTCAATGGCACCGCCGGCTTCACGATGGTGGCCAATGCGGACCTGGACGACTTCGCTGGGTACGTGGTGCAGGACCTGGAGCAGGCCGCGCGTAGCTACATCGTGCTCTCCGGTGTCGCAATTATCATCATCATTCTGCTCTTGGTCCTCATACTGTAACGGCTTGGATTTTCCAAAGCGCCGGGGTCTGTGGCTTGCCGCGGCCCCGGCGTTCTTGTTGCTCGTCCTCTCCTAGTGCAGGAGTGCAATATGGCAGAAATCGCAACGACTAAGATGTCCTCCAAGGGTCAGGTAGTTATACCGGAATACATCCGAAAACGCTTGGGGCTAGGATCAGGATCCCAGTTCGTGGTTGTAGGGGAAAAGGACACGGTGATCCTAAAGACAATCTCGCCGCCCAAGATGGAGGAGTTCAATAAGCTTTTCCGGGAGGCACGCAAACAAGCAAGACGGGCTGGCCTAAAACGATCTGACGTTAGAGCAGCTATTGCCAAGGTCAGAAAACAGAAGTGAAAATCGTATGGTATGATCGCAAAGTCGACCTCGTGATTTCGCTCGAGATCCTAGATGAGTATCAGCGGGTAGCGGAAGAATTGGCGCAGGAATTCTCCGGTGTTGACGTCGCCAGGATTCTGGATCTTCTCACGTTTGGTGCAGAAATAGTCCACGCCCCGCCACTGCCGGAACCCGTTTGCAGCGATCCCGAGGATGACAAGTTCTTGGCGTGTGCTGTCGCCGGTTCTGCCAAGTACGTTGTCACCGGAGACAAGCAGCTGCTAAAGGTTTCCAGACACGGGAACGTGGAGATCGTCAACCCAAGATGGTTCATCGAATCGCATCTCGGCAGTTGAGCGTTGCAAGCAGCAAATAGAAGGGTGACTGCACTCCTGCGGCCACCCTTGGCGTCTTTCGGGTATTGCTCCCCGGTATTAGCCCTTAGGGGAATCGAACCCCTGAGGAGAAATGACTTCACCATCAAGCTCACCTTCAAACTTAAACCTGCCAAGGCAATGATCAGTTCGTCCGGGCGAGGCCAATGGCAGCGCCTGCATTTGACGACTGTGCTGGACACCAAAGTTCTGCCCCGAGATGGATCTTGACGCCGCCTGCAACCTCGTATATATTAGGAATATACAAATGACTGCATCCGTGTTTGAGCACGTAGATGGCTTTGACTGGGACTCTGGCAACAGCGACAAGAATTGGAGGAAACATCGCGTTCATTCTTCAGAATGCGAGGAGATTTTCTTCAACGAACCCTACTACGTCACGGAGGATGCCGGTCATTCCAGAACAGAGCAGCGTTTCTATCTGTTGGGAGTCACAAACGCCGGGAGGCGCCTGTTCGTTGTGTTCAGCATTCGTAACAAAAAGATCCGTGTCATCTCCGCAAGAGACATGAGTCGCAAAGAGAGGGATGTTTATGAGGACCTTAAAAAAAATGCCGAGAATCAACAATGAAGATCGGGAACGTGTCTTCTGGAGCCGGAATGACTCCACTGAGTACGTTGACTATTCCAAGGCAAGCAAAGCCTTTTTTCCCAATCTCAAGCCGAGCACTAAGACCATATCCATTAGGCTGCCGGAGGGTCTTCTCGTGCGTCTGAAATTGGCGGCCAACAAACGGGATATCCCGTACCAGAGCCTGCTCAAGATTTTTCTCTCCGAGATGCTTGAAAGGGAGTCAGCCAATACGAACAGGGCGGTCTCTGTAGTCAGGAAGCCGGCTTCGGAAGTAAAAAGAAAAGGGTGAGCGCAATATTGCCGCCACCTCTTGGGTTTCGGGCATTGTCCCCGTCTTTAGCCCCTAGGGGAATCGAACCCCGATCAGGCCGGCGTTTGCTAATTCATCTCAGCTTCAACCTTGACTCTGGCGGCCGCAGAATCAGAGTTCTCGCGAGCAGCTTTTCGATTGACCATTTTCAATATGTATGTTATATGTATGGGTAGAACAGATGAAGGTGACATGGGATCCGTTGAAGGCAAGAGCGAATCTCGCAAACATGATGTTCGTTTCTCTGACGCCGAATCTGTTTTTTTTGATCCCGGAGCTCTTACCAGGGAGGATGAGTATGCCGAGGGTGAACAGCGATTCGTCAGCGTTGGCGTCGATTCCTTTGGTCGCGTTCTCACCGTCGTGTATTCACTATCAAGGGGAGGACATCCGGATGATCTCGGCTCGCCAAGCCACAAGATCGGAGAGAAGAGCCTATGAAGAAGGAATACGATTTCAGCAAGGCCAAACGGGGAGCTGTGATCCCCCAGTCGGGAAAAACTCAGCAATCACCATTTACATCGATGACGATGTGCTTGAGGACTTTCGAAAGTCGTGCCGACGAAGAAGGTCGGGGCTATCAGACGATGATGAACGAAGCGCTGCGAGAATACCTTGGGAAAGCCAGACACCCGCTAGATGAGGAAGCCCTGCGCCGAATTATCCGTGAAGAACTCAAAACTGTGAGTTGATCTCGGACCGCCCGCCCGGTCCGCTTCACTGGTCAAAACGCGTCGTTGAGCCTATGCTATCCCCGTCTTTAGCCTCTAGGGAAGGAAAGCCCCAAGTTCCAGAGCTGAGGATTCATGTCAGATACGACCTGGGGGCCTGCTACCTTCCGAGCGTGGCCGAGGGACGCGCGACGTACGCGGTGTCAGCGGGGACACCGCCAGGTGTAGTATACTGCGAGCCATGCCCGCGCCCGTCCTGGCCACGAAGCTGTTCATGCCCCCGGCCCGGCCGCATGCGGTTCTCCGCCCCCGCCTGATCGAGCGCTTGAGCGAAGGCCAGGAGCAAGGACGGGCGCTCACCCTCATCTCCGCCCCCGCCGGCTTCGGGAAGTCCACGCTGCTCAGCGCGTGGATCGACCAGCGCACGCGGCAGGATCCGAAGTTTCGCGTCGCCTGGCTCTCCCTCGACGAGGGAGACAACGACCCCTCCCGCTTCCTCCTCTACCTTGCGGCCGCGCTGCACGGCGTCGAGCCGAGCTGCGGCGCCGACGCGATGGCCGCCCTCCATTCGCCCCAGCCGCCCTCGGCCGAGTCGATCCTCACCGACCTGATCAACGAGATCGACGGCATCGCAGGGGATATCCTTCTCGTGCTCGACGACTACCACGCGGTCGACTCCCCCAAGGTCGATGATGAGCTCGCCTTCCTCCTCGAGCACCTGCCTGCGCGCATGCGGCTCGTCATCGCCACCCGCGAGGACCCGAACCTGCCCCTCGCCCGCCTGCGCGCCAGGGGCGAGCTTACCGAGCTGCGCGCCGCCGACCTGCGCTTTTCGCCCGACGAGGCGGCCGATTTCCTCGGCCGGGTGATGGGCCTGGAGCTCACGACGGAGGACATCGCCGCCCTGGAGAGCCGCACCGAAGGCTGGATCGCCGGCCTGCAATTGGCCGCGCTGTCCATGCAGGGGCAGAAGGACATCGCCGGTTTCATCCACTCGTTCACCGGCAGCCACCGCTTCGTGCTGGACTATCTGGCCGAGGAGGTCCTGCGTCATCAGCCCGAGGCGATCCAGGCCTTCCTCTTGCGGACCTCCATCCTGGACAGGTTCTGCGGCTCGCTTTGCGATGCCCTCATGCAGGGGGACTCGGGCCCGCGTCCGACCTCGTCGCCTCCGGGCAGGAGACCCTGGAATACCTCGAGCGGGCCAATCTCTTCATCGTGCCCCTGGACGGCGAGAGGCGGTGGTATCGCTACCACCGCCTCTTCGCCGAGCTTCTCCGGCAGCGGCTGGAGCAGAGCCTGGCCGCCGACAAGGCCGGCGGTGAGACGGGCGCGGCCGCATTGCATATCCGGGCCAGCTGCTGGTATGAGGACAATGGCCTGCCCATCGAGGCGTTCCACCACGCCGCCGCGGCCGCCGACATCGATCGCGCCGAACGCCTGGCCAACAGCAGGGAGATGCCGACACATTTCCGCGGCGCGGTGATCGCAATCCTCGACTGGCTGGCATCGCTGCCTGCCAACGTGCTGGACGCGCGTCCATCGCTGCGGGTGCTGACCGCCACGATGTCCCTCGTCGCCGGCAGGACCACCGGCGTCGAAGAGGCGCTCCTGGCCGCGGAGCAGGCCCTCCAGGGCGCCGAGCCGGACGAAACGATCCGCGATCTCATCGGCCGCATCGCCGCTGCCAGGGCCACCCTCGCCCTCACCCGCTACCAGCCGGACACCATCCTCGTCCAGTCGCGCCGCGCGCTCGAGCACCTGCACCCCGACAACCTTCCCTTCCGCATGACGGCCATGTGGACCATGGCCTTCGCGCATTTCCTCCAGGGGGATCGGGCCGCCGCCGGCCGGGCCTTTGCCGAGCTGGAATCCATGAGCCATGTCTCCGGGGACGTCTTTTTCACGCAGTTGGCCCTGTGCAGCCTGGGGGAGGCCCAGGTGCTGGACAACCAGCTCCACCAGGCCGCGGAGACCTACCGGCGCGCCCTTCGATCCTTCGGCGACCATCCGCAGCCCAACGCGAACGAGGCCCATCTCGGCCTGGCCCGCATATCGTACGAATGGAACGAGCTGGATGCGGCGGAGGAGCATGGGGAACGAGGCCTCCAGCTCGCGCGGCAGTACGACAGCAGCCATCGACCGGTTCATCCTCTGCGAGCTCATCCTCGCCCGAGTCACGCTGGCCAGGGGACATGTCGCCGCCGCGGCCGCCAGGCTCGACGAGCTCGCGACCACCGCGCGGAGGCGGGGTTTCCTCCATCGCCTGCCCGAGATCGCCGCGCTGCAGGTACCAGTCCTCCTGCGCCAGGGCCACGTGGAGGCGGCCGCTCATCTCGCCGGGACCTTCGATCTGCCCCAGAGCCGGGCGCGGGTCCTCCTGGCGCGGAACGAGCCGTCTGCTGCCCTGGCGTTGCTCGAGCCGCTGGGCGGCCAGATGGAAGCGAGAGGCTGGCAGGACGAGCACCTCAGGGTACTGGCCCTCCAGGCGCTCGCTCTCCACGCGAAGGGCCGGGAAGACGAGGCGCTTCGCCTGCTCGTCGAGACGATGGGGCTGGCGGAAGGCGGGGGATTCATCCGCCTCTTCCTGGACGAGGGCGCCCCGATGGCCAGGCTCCTCTCCGTGGCGGCTGCACGAGGAATGATGCCGGCGTACGCCGGCAGGCTGCTGACGGCCTTCGCGGCGGAGAAGCAGGTGCGCGAAAGCGCGCTCGCCGAATCGCCCTCGATCCGTTGAGCCGGCGTGAGCTCGAGGTCCTCAGGCTCCTCGCGGAAGGGCTCTCCAACCAGGAGATAGGCGAGCGCCTCTTCCTCGCCCTGGACACGATCAAGGGCCACAACCGGAGGATCTTCGAGAAGCTCGAGGTCAAGCGGCGCACGGAAGCCATCGCCCGCGGCCGCGAGCTGGGCCTGCTGTAGCAGCCTTCCCGCCTGTACCGGTCTCCCGCATCCCTGAAAACGACACTCCGAATGACACTTTCGTGTCTACGCGCCTCGGGGCGGAATGGACATACTTGCACTAATCAAATGAATCACAGGAGGCATTTCATGGACACGTATCGACGATCGGGGATTGTGACGGGGATCTTGTTCATCGTGGCGACGGCAGCCGGTATCCTGTCATTGTTCGCGCAGCCGATTCTCGACGCCCCGGACTACCTGACGAAGATCTCCGCGAATGAACCGACGGTGCTCGCAGGGGCCTTGCTGGTCTTCATCATGGGCTGGGCCGGCGCCGGCATCGGGATTTCGATGTATCCGATTCTGCGGAGGCACAACGAAGGCCTCGCCCTGGGCGCTGCCGGATTCAGGATCATCGACGGGGTCTTCCACTGCATCGGCGCCGTTCTCATCCTCCTGCTGGCGACCTTGAGCCGGGAGTTCATCAAGGCGGGACCAGCCGATCTGGCGCAGTTCCAGAACCTCGGCGCACTGCTGAGGGAAGGGCGCACCTGGGTGCGCGATGTGGCGGCTCTCCCCTCCTGGTGCATCGGCGCGTACCTGTACTACTCGCTGTTCTTCAAGACGCGGCTGGTCCCTCGCTGGCTGTCCGTGTGGGGGCTCGTCGGGATCACCCTGACTGTGGCCGCCAGCATGCTCGTGCTGTTCCGCCAGATCGCTCCCCTGTCGACCGCCCAGATGCTCATGAACCTCCCCATCGCTCTGCAGGAAATGGTCCTGGCGATCTGGCTCATCGTCAAGGGATTCAATCCATCCGCGATCGCCTCGCCGCAGCGCTGACGGCGGCGAGCCGCCGCAGCGAGGAGCCTCATGGAGTATCAGATACGGATCGAGGGCGAGCTGGGGCAGGAATGGGCGGACTGGTTCGGAGGCCCTGCCATCTCTCGAGAGGGAGACGGCGTCACGCTCCTGACCTGCGCCGTGGCCGACCAGGCTGCGCTGCATGGCTTGCTCAGGAAATTGCGCGATCTGGGCCTGCCCTTGCTTTCGGTCAATCGCATCGACGACGCCCCGAGGAGGAAGATCATGATTTCCGAAAAAAACGCGCCAAGGCTCTTGGGCACGATGACAACAGGAGGCATTGAACATGACGAATCTCATAGAAGACGTACAGCCGCGGATCATGGCCCGCATCGCCGGGTTCCTGTACCTCAGTTTCATCATTCTTATGGTAAACTAAAGGAGACCTGAAAATGAACACCTACAGAAAGACCGCAATAAGTGTGGGAGTATTATTTATCATTGCAACGGTTATAAACGTGCTGGGTAATGTCATTTTTTTAAAACCTATTCTGGATGCCCCGGATTATCTCATCCAAATTTCTGCAAATGAAAACCATGTGATAATAGGAGGGCTTCTTGTGTTTTTCTCGGCTTTTGCATCTGCCAGTATAGCGATTTGGCTGTATCCAATCCTAAAGAAGCATCATGAAGCTTTAGCCCTGGGTTCTGTTGGGTTCAGGGTTATGGAGGGTATGCTCTATATTCTTGGTGTGGTTGGCCTGCTGTCACTGCTCACATTGAGTCAGGAATATGTAAAGGCAGGAGCCTCGAATGCTTCCTTATTTCAAATGTCAGGCACTTTATTACTGGCGGTAAAAAAATGGGCCGGCCAGTTGGGAGTGATCGCTTTTACCATGGGTGCTCTGATGTATTATTATGTATTTTATCAATCAAAACTCGTTCCTCGATGGTATATCCGGTTGGGGTTTTCTGGGAGCTGCATTATCGCTTGCAGCCGCCTTGTTGGCGATATCTGGCCTGATAATTCCTTTTTCGACGGTTTTCATTTTATTGCAGCTTCCAATAGCCGTGCAAGAAATGGTTCTTGCGGTATGGCTGATCGTTAAAGGATTCAATCCATCTGCAGTCGCTTCTCTGTCTGCGAAAACAGCGACGAACTAGCTTTTGAGCGCGTCATAGATTTGCTATATAGGGGAGAGGGAGGGCTGAAGACCCTCCCTAAACCCTCCCCGCTCAGCTACATGTAAATGCTCGTGGAATAGACCTTAAAAAGCGGACACAACACATCACAAGGAGAAAGCAAAATGCTAAAAAGAGGTTCGACCATCCTCTCAATCTGGAGCGGCATCAATTTCCTCCTCGCCGCCTTGATATTGACCAGTGTCGTCATTTTCAACGCAAACTCCCCACTTTTGGTGATGGTGTTTGAAAAATCTGAAATCGCCAGCCTGGATGCCAAGGTCATTGCATCGCTCAATGCTTTGACGATCCTGTACAACTCTTGCTCGGTGGTTCTCTCGGTGCTGGTGTGGTTGCTCATCCGAAAAAGCCTGATCGCCGGCCAAAAATGGGCCTTCTGGGTGTTGCTGTTCGTGATCGGCTTTGTGGAAGTGATGGCCTTCATCGCCTCCGCACGCAGTCGGAAATGCGAGATGGCAGGTGAATGTTGTTCAGAGCGTTTTATACGTTGTGGGCATTGGTTTGTCTGGCTATTCCATATTCAAGTCCAAGCAGCAGGCCGTATGATCAAACAATCAGGAAGAACCACATGAATGAAATAGCAGAAGCATTTACCGAGCTAGAGCGAGGAGTGCAGGCAGCGCTAGAGACCTATTCCAATGTCCACCGTGGAAGCGGGCATAACTCGCTGGTGTCCACGCATTTATATGAGCAGGCAAGGGACATTGTCCTGGAATACCTGGGGCTGAACAAAGAAAAGTACATGGTCATCTTTGGCACACCCAGACGGGCGGAGTTGATCAAAGCACTCCTCAAGCCAAAAAGTTGCCAAATTGTGTCCAGCCAGGATATCGGCCTGCCGCTGGGTGTAAGGGCATTGATAGTCGAACGCAAGGCGCTGCCCAAGAGCGTACCCTTCCAGACCGGTGGAGGGACGGCCAGGCTGGTCTCCCCCGGTTGGGTCATCTGGGCCAAAGGACCGGACAAATTCGAAGCCGGCACGCCCGCGATCGTCAGCGTCATCGCCTTTGCCAGGGCACTGCATTTGATCCAGCTTTTTGGAAAAGACGCATTCCAGGATTCGGTCGCCGCAAATCTGGCGGCCAGCGAAATTCTGTACCACGACGAACTGGAACAATACTCCGGGCAAGAACTGTCGGCCAAACTAAAGCAGACCCTGATCGGTCGCGGTGTGCATGTCCCCACGATGGAAGGTGTCAGGCCCTTCATCAACCTGGATAACGGCGCCAGCACGCCGACTTTCGCGCCGATCTGGAACGCCGTCTGCCAGACGTGGCGTCAGTCCAGTCAAATCCAGCAAGCGATCATTCATGAGGTCAAGTCTATCTGCGCCGAGGTACTGGGAGCGCCTTTGGCAGTCTATGATGTGATCTTTACGGCAAACACCACGGAGGCCATCAACCTGGTAGCCGAAAGCCTGCGGAATGAGCCCGAAACAGGTATCCAGCCGGTGGTTCGGAAAATCGTCCGCAGCGCATTGCCCTGAAGATCGACCGCTCGCCGCCGGGGTTTGATCCGGCGTCGCTTAATCGACACTCTGTCCCCCTTCTTGCTCCGGGGAGTACTGTTTTTTTCTGTCGGTCCGCATATTTCTCATTTCCCGCCATCGGAAAAAAGGCTTCGGACTGGCGCCTGCCCTCCGATGTGAGCCGTACCCGAGCTCACCTCGCATAAGCGTCTCAGCTATCTTGCCAGTTGCCCGAGTCGGGCACCTGGCGTCCGGCCTGGGATCACAAATCTGCCTATCACTCTGACCCTCCGCTACAACACGCTGGCGCGCTCCAGCCTCAAACCGGCCCTGCTGGAGCTGAGAAACAGGCTGGCGGGTCCGCCTCTGCCTCTGCCGCCGGAGGAAGAGCTGGTCCCGGAGCTTCCGCTCAAGTGGAAACGCCTCCTGCGCAGCCCCCTGATTCGTTTCCGGGAAGAACGCTCCCGTGGCCTTCCGGTTCGCCATCTCGCAGAGAAAATCCGGCGACGGCATCGACCGGGGCCAGTTGCTGGTGGTCAACCCCCACGAGCTGGTCTACATGTGCGACCCGCTGGAGGCATCGCACAACTACGGAGAGGATTCCTTCATCGTTCCCCGCCCGCGAATCACCCGGGTGCGGGGTCCGGGAGAAATACCTGGAAGTCGCCTCCAACGGCACCCGTCTGTCCCTGACCATGGCGCCGGAGCTCCGGGAGGCCGCGGGCCGCTGGCTGTCCTGACCGGGTGATGGCGATCCGCGCGCTCCTCCTCGCCGGCTGGGCCCTCCTAGCCTGTGCCTGCGCGACCACGGCGGGCTACCTGGCCAAACAGGGCAGGTACCTCCTGGGCGACAGCCTGAGGGCAAAGTCCGCCAGCTCACTCCTCGCCTCCCGGCAGACGGACGCCGAAATCTGGGCCTTCCTGCTCCGGGCACAGGAAATCCGCCGCTTCGCTTCCGAACGCATCGGGCTGCGCGAAAACAGGAACTTCACCCGCTACAAGCAGATCGACAGGGATTACCTCGTGAGCGTCGTGACGCGCCGCAGCCGATTCCTTCAACCCGTACAACTGGCGGTATCCTTTCCTGGGCAGGCTGCCCTACCGGGGGTTCTACGAACGCGCCGACGCGGACGCGAGGCGGCGCGCCTGAAAGCCGAGGGCTGGGACGGTGGTCGTGGTCCGTCCGGTGGACTCCTTCTCCACGCTGGGGTTCACCCGCGATCCGCTGTACTCGTTCATGAAGCGGTACTCCGCCTTCGAGCTGGCCTCCCTGATCCTGCACGAGCAGACGCACGCCACGCTCTTCGTGAAGGGGCAGACGCAGTTCAGCGAGGAGCTGGCGTCGTTCGTGGGCGACGAGGGGGCCCTGGCCTGGCTGGGCGAAACGCGAGGCCTGGAGTCGCCAGAGTACCGGGCGGCGCTCGACGAGCTCGCCGACTCACAGGCTTTCCTGGCGCTGCTGCGGGAGCTGGCGAACGCCCTCGACCGCGAGTACCGCTCGCCGTTGAGCCGCGAGGAGAAGCTCGCGCGGAAGGAGCCGGCTCATCGCCTCC
>CAVTQG010000062.1:0-123061 GCA_963736785.1 uncultured Spirochaetota bacterium
TGACCGGCACGGAATCGACATAGGTAGGCCCTCACGGGCTTTCCCTGTCACACCACCGTGCGTACGGGTCCGTACACGGCGGTTCGGTAGAAAATGAGCGCTCACGCGACAAGCGCCGGGAGGCCGAGGGAATCGAAGAAAGCGTTCGGCAGCGCATAATGTAAGGCTTGACTGCTGCTCAGCCGCCAGGGGCCGTGTGCGCTCCCTGCCGTCCGCGCCGCCAGGTCTTTGCCGATCCCCCTCTTGCGCAGTTGCTTGAAGCGGACCTTCCCGCGCTTCCACTGCTTCCACAGGAAGCACCGTAAGCGCCTTCGGGTCCAGCTTTCCAGGTCCCGGAGAATACTGGGGGTCTCGCAGAATCCAAAGTAGCCTCGCCAGCCGATCATGTAGGGGCGAAGCTCTCCGATCATCCGCTCGATACTGATCCCGCGTGTGCGCCGCGTCAGCTCCCGAATCCGCTCCTTGAAGCGAAGAACCGCTTGCGGCGCAATGCGCCTCTTCACCGATTCTCCCCCCGTGAAGCTGAATCCCAGAAACTTCCGATCCTTGGGCCGCGCCACCGCGCTCTTGGATTCGTTCACCTTGAGCCGGAGCTTCCGCGTGAGGAATCGCTTCACGCCTTCCATCACCCGCTGGCCCGCTCGTTCGCTCTTCACGTAGATATTACAGTCATCCGCGTAGCGAACGAAACGGTGCCCGCGTCGCTCCAGCTCCCGGTCCAACTCGTCCAGCAGCAGATTGGAAAGTAGCGGCGAAAGCGGTCCGCCTTGCGGCGTACCTTCTTCCGTCGGTCCCACCAGCCCGTTCTCCAGCACCCCGGAGTTCAGAAACCCCCGGATCAGTTTCAGCATCCGCTTGTCGCTGACCCGCTTGGCGATCCGCCCCATCAGCACGTCGTGGTTTACCCGGTCGAAGAACTTCTCCAAGTCCAGGTCCACGACCCAGTCGTAGCCCTGCTGGATGTATTCCTGCGCCTTCGCCACCGCCTGATGGGCCGACCGCCCTGGCCTGAATCCGTAGCTGTAATCGCTGAAGCTGGGGTCCCACCGCTTCTGCAGCACCTGCATCACCGCCTGTTGCACGAATCGATCCACCACCGTCGGGATGCCCAGTTTCCTCACGCCCCCTCCGGCTTTCGGGATCTCCACCCGTCTCACCGGCTGCGGCTCGATAGGTGCCTGCCAAAAGCTGCTCTTTCAGTCGCGGCCAATTCTCCCGCAGGTAGTCCGGCAGTTGCTGGACGCTCATCCCGTCCACCCCTGCCGCCCCCGCGTTGGCCTTCACGCGTCTCAGGGCTTGCCTCAGATTCTCCTTCTCGCAGGCCTCCTCCATCAGCTTGTCCGTGTCCGCCTGGCTTTCCTTGCCGAGTCCCGCCGCCGTGGATTCGATCCCTTGGGCCGGGGCCTTCGGGGCTTCACCCCTTCCTCCACCTTCCAAGGCCAGCTCCCACTGGATTTTCCGTCGCTTCTCCACGCCGAGTCGCTCCCCGTACTCGCCCTTCCTACCGTTCGGGCCTTCAGGTCAACGACCCTACTATGCCCTCTGCTGACTTCTGGCAGCCGATCAGCGGCCCTCGCGAGCCGCTCAGTCCCGACTCCGGGACACCTGCCAGACCTCCTGGGGTAAGCTCGACCGCCTTCGGCGCATCGCCGCCGGATTTACATCCCCGGGCCCTTGATGGATATGGGCTTCGTGATCATTTGCCCACTCGCCCGACCCGGGCTGCCTCCTATCCGGTTTCTGTTCGTCGGCTCACGCCTTTGCTCCACGCTGCCTTCGGACGCCTCCTCACGACGGCTGCCCTTGCGCTTCGCTACGCCTTCACCTCCATCAGGTTGGCCAGGGGACTTTCACCCCCAAGCTGTCGAACATGCCCAGCACACAAAAAATGCACCCGCCTCTGGTGAGGCGGGTGCCCGCAACAGGTACTCTAGCCGATCAGAACCAGTACAGCACCGAGACGCCCAGCATACCGGTGCTCTTGTCCAAGGCCACCCCGCCGTCCAGGACCAGGCCCATGATGTAGCTCAAGCCCACGGTTACCTTCCCCAGCTTGACGTCGGCGTTGGCTTTGGCATTGAAGCCGAGCATGGCCGGGTCGGCCACGCCCCCGAAGACGTAGGTGAAGTTCGGGCCCGCGCCCAGGGACAGGCGCAGGAACAGCACGTCCAGCGCCAGCCCGACGTCGGTGTAGAGGTCCAGGGCCGTGGAGCCTCCCGCCACGGTCAGCAGTCCGAGGGCTTCCAGCTGCAGTATGGTCAGCTTGAAGCGCAGGTCGCCGCCGAAGGTGAAGCCGCCGCTGGTCAACCCGGACGTTGTGACCTCCTGCCCGATGAGCACCGGGGAGTTGAAGAATGCCGCGCCGCCCACCCCCAGCTCCGCGAAGGACAGCAGGGGGACCAGGCACAACGCGAGCACGATGAGAACGCGTTTTTTCATACAAACCTCCTCCCGACCGGGGCGCAAACGCTGACGCGACCCGGTGTGGTTCATGCCAATAATGTATCGCGCACCTTCCCGACAATCCAGGCGGGCTAGGTATTTTTTTGACTATTTTAGTTAGGTTTTCTATTTTCCCCCCAGGTTAATTAACCGTATGGTTCAACACGAAACCAGACCCGATCAGCTCAGCCTGACCTTCGCCGCGCTGGCCGATCCCAGCCGCCGCGCGATGCTCACCCGCCTGGCCTCGGGAGAAGCTCCGGTCACGGAGCTGGCCGAGCCGTTCCGAATGAGCCTGCCGGCCGTCACCAAGCACCTCAAGGTCCTGGAGCGGGCCGGTCTGATTACGCGCAGCCGCCGGGCCCAATGGCGGCCCTGCCGCCTGGAGGCGGCCCCGCTGAAGAACGCGGCCGACTGGCTGGAGCGCTTCGATCGGCTGGACGATTACCTGCAGCAACTGCAGGGGAAGGAGAAGAAGCATGGCTCGGAAGGAGAGTAACGCGCCGAAAATCGCGGTGCCATCCACTCGAAAGATCGTTCTCACGCGCACCTTCGATGCGCCCCGCGCGCTGGTCTGGAGGGCCTGGACGGAGCCGGAGCAGCTGATGCGCTGGTGGGGACCGCAGGGGTTCACCTCGCCCGTTTGCAAGGTCGACCTGCGGGTGGGCGGTTCCTATCTTTTCTGCATGCGCTCCCCGGATGGCAAGGACTACTGGTCCACGGGCGTGTACCGTGAAATCGTGGAGCCGCAGCGCATCGTCTGCACCGACAGCTTCGCGGACGAGAAGGGCAACGAGGTGCCGGCCTCCTACTACGGGATGCCGGGCGACTGGCCGCAGGAACTGCTGGTGACCATCACCCTCGAGGACCACCAGGGCAGGACCCGGCTCACTCTGGAGCATGTCGGCCTGCCGGAAGGCGAGCACAGCCGCCTGGCCGCGGAGGGCTGGAACGGGTCCTTCGACAAGATGGCCGCAGCGCTGGAAAGGACGACCCGCTACACGCTCCGGGGGGACCGCGAGATCGTGATGACCCGCGTCTTCGACGCGCCGCGCGAGCGGCTGTTCCAGGCCTACACCGACCCGAAGCTCATCCCCCGGTGGTGGGGGCCGGCCCGGTACACGACCGCCGTCGACAGAATGGACCTACGGCCCGGGGGCACCTGGCGTTACGTGCACCGCGGAGCGGACGGCAGCGAGTATGCCTTCCGTGGCGAGTACCGCGAGATCGTTCCGCCCGAGCGGCTGGTCTCCACCTTCGAGTTCGAGGGCCTGCCCGGCCACGTGGCGGTGGACACGGCGAGCTTCGAGGACCTGGGGGGAAAACCCGGCTCACCGCCGTTTCCCTGTTCGACAGCGTCGAGGACCGCGACGGGATGGCGAGCTCCGGAGCGGAGCAAGGGGCGATCGAAACCTGGGAACGGCTGGCCAGGCTGCTGGCCTAGGCAGTTACCCGCAGCTATCCCGTCTTTCCGCCCGGATCCCGGTGCATGCCGCTGAGCACCTCCACGTACCTCGGCTCGAAGCAGATCTCGTTGTCGATCCTTTTCTTGCCGAATACGAGGGCCGCCGCCTCCCGGCAGCGCTCGATGGAAGGATGGTCCCGCGCCACCCCCTTGAGGGTGACCGTTCCATTATGCACTTCGATCTCCAGGTAGTGGACCGGCAGATTCTGCTCGAACAGGATCGAGACGAAGGCTTTTTGAACCTGGTAGAGCTGCTCCAGCTTGAGCAGGGCCTCTTTCCTCCTGTCCCTGACTTCCTTGAAGGCCAGCGTCTTCAGGATCACGTCGGCGGCGGCCCTTGCGGAAAGCGCATGGCTATTGATGACCAGATCGTACAAATCCGGAGAATCCCACTCGGCGTGGAACAGGAAGCGGTGGAACCCCGTCCGCTCATTGTCCGCGTGCTGCACCAGCTGCAGCGCCCGGTGCACGTCCTTGCCGGACTCCGCGCTGAGTCTCCTGATCCGATCCTCCAGCGGCGCCACGACCCGGACTTTCAGCACGCCCGGGACCTCGGCGAACATGAGCTGCCCTCCCCTGCCCAGGATGATGCAGTCTGCCTGCCGGGCGAACTCGTAGCTGATCAGTTTCAGGTAGTGCAGGTACCTCTCCTTCCCGGAAGAAAGCCGGTGCCATAGATCCGGTTTTCTCTCGTTGAAGGTTTCGACCACGGCCTGGGTGAAACCCTTGCCCACGAGCAGCTGTTCCACCCGGGAGTTGTCCAGAATTCTCCAGCCCAGCTCCTCAGCCAACAGCCGGGTGATCTCGTCTCCTTCCGTTCCGGCCTGCCTCGATATGGTTACCATCGGCGGCACCTCCCACTTAAGCATAGGATTGGGGCGGCTATCGTCCAAGCAGGGATTACTCGGTATGAACCTTGTATGCTTCAATACATGCCGCCAGCCGGGCGGCCGAGGGACGGCTAGCCTAGATCGTAGTGCAGGAAGGAAGCCAGATTCACCTTTTCGTTGTCGATGCGCAGCTTCTTGCGGATGTTGTGGCGGTGCCGCTCCACGGTCAGCAGGGAGATCTTCATGAGCTCCGCGATTTCCTTGTTGGACAGGCCGTTGCGGATCAGGTCGCATATCTCCACCTCGCGGGGGCTCAGCCTGACCCGATCGTCGCTGACCTTGCTGGAGAAGGAGGAGGTGACGTCCTCGAGGTTCTGGCGGACCACGTGCAGGTAGGTCTTCCAGGCCTCCGGCGGAGTGTCCGTGCTCTGCAGCTTGCCGAGCAGGGGCAGGACCGTGAGCTCGATGTTCATGCGCATCTGGTCCTGCAGAGCCTTCCTGTCCAGCTCCACCTGGGAGATGATCTCCTTCAGGGCGATGTTCTTGTTCTGCAGCTCCTCGGCCTGCGCGCGCAGCTCGAGGCTGGTTTGCCGCAGCGAGATCTCGGTTTCCTTTTTCTCAATGATGTTGCCCAACAGCTCGGCGATCGCCTTCAGCAGCCTCTTCTCCTCCTCCAGAAACTTGGCCTTGGCAGGCTTGAAACCGGCTTCCAGGTAGGCCACCTCCACGGATCCGCACGGCCGCCTTCGCACCTCAATCGCCTGGGTCAGGGAAATGCTTTTCGGCGAATAGTTCTTCGAGCGGTATTCCCGCCCTCCGTAGGAGAGGCGCACGCTGGTCCGCTCAGGATACTGCCAGGCCTTGGGGATCACCCCGATGATCTCCCGCAGCAGCCTCTCCAGGCTCAGGGAGCGGTGGCTGAACAGCTTCGAGATGTCGTACAGGCAATGCAGCTCCTTCATCCTTTCGAGCAGGGCTTTCTTGTCGGCGGGATGCTTTTTCATGTCCGCGCGCATTGTAACACGACCGGTAGGCACCGGACAAACCTTTGGGCAACCGATTCTGTTGTAATGCAAAGCATGCTTGACATTCTTTGCGACTAAGCATACACTGCATGCATGAACAGCACCACCGTCTTCACGCTCAAGGACGTTCCGACGGAGTTGGCGAACGCCTTCAGGGCTGCCTGCCATCTGAACGGAAAGCGCTATCGTGAAGTGCTCATGGAGTGCATGACAGGATACGTGAAGCAGGTGGAAGAGCGCATAAAAAAAGACGGTATTCCAGCCTTGAAGCGCTCCCTTTCCAACAGAAGCGAGCGACCCGAGCGCTAGCAGATCCCGCCCCGGTCCCGCGCAGTCCTCCTAGTGCGACCGAAAGTAGGAAAAGATGGGCGCGTTAAAAATCATCGCTACAATCCTCATGGCGCTTTTCGCGATCAACATCATCCGGAAACTGATCACGGGAGAGATCAGGGTGTCCGCCTGGAGAAATGGAACGATCACCAATGAAGACGGCTCCAAACTGAGACTGAAAAGCGCGAGGTCGCTCAGGTTCAGCTTCGGATTTCTGATCATCGCCATGGCTGCTTTCTTCCTTTCCGAATAGACGCCCGCAGATCGGTCCTTCCGGTCACATGTGGAAGATCTTGCGGATGTCATCGCGTGTCGCTTTCAACCTGTACTGGACGTAGAGCAGCAGCCCGACCAGCGGCACGATGCAGCCGCAGACCACCAAAGACCAGCTCAGCCTGAACGCCCCGGCAAAATACAGATTAACCAGCGCCTCCAACCCGGCCACGAACACGCCGGCGCTGGCCAACACCACGGCCAGCATGGCGAAAAACCTCGCCCGCCAGGCCCGCTCCACCGCGGAAGCCAGGCCGGCGAAAGCCCCGGCCAGCGCCGTGAGCGGCAGCGCCAGGGTCGGCGACCAGGGCCTCCCGGGCACGAGCAGATCCAGCGCCAGCAGAAATGCCGCCAGCACGGCGGTCCCGGCTACCAGGAGCAGCAGCCTGCGACGCCGCAGGAAAAGCAGCAGCGAGGCGGCCGCCCAGAGGAACAAGATCGTAACCAGGGGGTAGCGGGCCCAGGTGACGGTCTTGCTGTAGGCGAAGTCGGCGACCAGGACTACCGCCGCCCCGGTCCCGGCGAATAGCGATACGATCTCCCAAAGACGGCGCCGGGTGAGCGGAGCGGAACGGCCACCGGAAACCCTGCCGGCAGCGGGAGGCGGCGGCGCGCCTGCCCCGTTTTCCGGCGCCTGGCACAGGGGACAGCGGGCCAGTCCCTCGTCGATCTGCACTCCGCAGTTGCGGCAGACGGGCATTGCCTCAGGCCTCCGAGACCTTTACTGCGATGCCGCAACCGGCAATGGTCGAGAAGAAGAGCCTCTCCAGCTCCCGGCTCTCCACGATGCTGCTGATGGTCACCGAAAGCTCATCCCTAAAGCTGATCACGGTGCAGGTTTTTTTGGTCACCTGGCCGGGGGACATCACGATTTCGAACGACTCGATATGCGCCTCCATCTCCGCAGGCACCTCGACTCTGCCCAGGTTGGAAAGCACTCCGGAGTAGATGCGTGCCGATAGGTGATGATACACCCACCCCAAAAAGATGTCCTTCACGAACAGCGGCGTGGCCCGGACCATGGGCCTGAGCTCCGCGCCCACGTTGCGGGTGATCTGCCGGCTGAGCTCCCGCCGATCCACTTCCATTTGCATGCTGTGGTGCACCCGATGAACAAGCTCCTCCAGGCTGTAGGGTCCCAGGCGCATGTCCGCCTCCGGGGATACGTACAGGGAGAAGTTGCGCATCGTGACGGAGGGGAAAAAACGCCGCATATTCACCGGCACCTCCAGGCGGACGATGGAGCTGGCGGGCCTGCCTCCGTCACGGGCCTCGGCCTGGTAGAGCCGGCCCAGGCAGAACATGTACAGCCCGGCCAGGTACTCCGTGAGGGTGACGCCCATCTGTCTGGCCAGGGTCAGCATCCGGGAGGCCGGCATCCTTCCGGTGATGATTCGCCAGTAGCGTTGCCGCGGCGGCCGTTCGGTGATGTGATACGCGGCGGCGTAGCCGGCCGGGCCCGGCCCTCCCCTGCCGAAGTGCTTGCGGTGGCCGTCCTCGGCCTCGTGCGGGTCGGGGTTCTCCCGCGGATCCAGCAGCTCCGGACGACCCGCGACGGCGGTTCCGCACAGTCGTAGATACTCCGCCAGGAGCGAACGCATGAAGCGCAGCGCGCCGGCGCCGTCGGTCAGGATGTGGGAGAACTCCACCGCGACCATCCGCTCCCTGGCCCGGATCCGAAGCAGGTGCCCGGTCCGGCCGCGGTCCGGCATGACCTGCAGCGGCGAGCCGTCCAGCAGCTGCACCTGGGGCGTGTCCGCGTGCCGCTGCAGGTAGTACCAGAACAGCCCGCGCCGGAGGTGGACCTGAAAGTAAGGGCAGCGCCGCACGAGAGCGTCCGCGGCCTGCTGCAACGCGGTCAGCCTTACCGGTGCCCGCAGTTTGGCCGAGATCCGGAATACCGCGGGGGACAGCTTCGAGGAGGCGGTGGGATAGATTTTCGCGGCGTTGTCCAGAGGGAGCCAGTCCAGCACGCCCTGCATACACGAAAATCATAACAGGTCGCGCCCAGGATCGGCAATCACCCATTCCGGTGCCACTTCAACCCTCTCCCGGGGTTGCAGTAGGCATGAAAGCAAAAGTGATCCTGATCGGGCTGCTGCTTGCGGCCGTGGCCTGCGCGTCCGCCTTCGGCGAAAACTTTCGGCTGGGGACCAGCGTCGGGGCGGAGCTGTTCAACCGCCCCACCCTCGAGTCGATCCAGCGGGAGTTCGACGAGGGGGCCAACCTGCTATCAGGCCTGTACTGGGAAGTTTTGATGGACCATGTGGGTTTGGGCATGACCTACCTGGTGGACTTCCAGAGCCTGGCATCGCCGTATCCGGAGTTGGACTACCTGTGGTTCATGGACTGGGTCGGCTCTTTCGACCTGCGCTACCACTTTTTCGAGGACTTCTTCCTGGACCCGTTCCTGGAGGCCGGCCTGGGCAGCGCCGGGCGGGTGGACATCAGCTCCTACGAGGAGCACGGGCTGCCAGGGGTGGACAGCCCCTTGGAGCTCTCGCTGTTCGGGCAGGTGGGCGGAGGGTTGGCCCTGCGGCTTTCCGGCCTGCACGTCGGGGCCCGCCTGCTGTGGCGGGTGTTCAATCAGATCCCGCCGGCCACGCAGTTCCAGCCCTACCCTTTGAAAGGTTTCCGCTTTGACCTGTTCGGCGGCTTCAGCCTGTAGGCAGTAGCCTGCAGCTTAAAGGCTGTAGGCGCACTCAGCGCACGGCGAGCAGCTCACGGAGGGAGCCGTATACCCTCTTGTCGCCCGGAAGCCGGATGTTCCAGTTGGCCGTGTTGGAGGCCGGGTGGACCAGGCGGGTGATGGCCGGAATCTTCGCGGCCGCCATCTGGTAGCGCCCGTCCTCCTCCCGGAAAGCGATGAAGGTGAAGATCCGCTTCAGCTCCGGAGAGCCCCTGACCGTGCCCAGGTGCAGCCGTTTGTGCTCCCGCTGGGCGACGGGGAAATTCTTGTTGACCAGCGAGATCAGGATGAAGGCCTTGAGCTGCTCCTGCTGGGCCAGCAGCTCGAGGAGCTCCGACGCGGGCTCCACGCACACGTACAGCCAGGCGTTCTCCTTCGGGTAGATCACGGCGAAGTCGAAGGTCAGGCGCTGGTAGATGTCCTTGACCACCGCCGGCACCGGCTCCTTCTGCCGGGAGTACCACCACCAGGGCACGACCGGTCTGGCAGAGGTCGCCTCCACGACCTTGCAGAAGCCCGTGTCCGTTCGGATTCCGCGTGTGGGCAGCTTCCCGTCCCAGTGCGCTGGGTTGGTGTTGGCGATGACCTTGATTTTGGCCAGGTTCTTGTACGGGTCTTCCCCGATCTGGTGGGAGAGCAGAAAAGCTCGAAGGTGCGGGTAGAATTTCTGGTCCATACTTTCAATTATATCCCGCGCCGTGCGGAAATGGCAGGGCACGGGCTCAACTCAGCGCTTCTTCAGGGCGGAGCCGCCCAGATAGGCCTCCCGGATGCGTGGGTCGGAGCGCAGCTCGCCGGCGGTGCCTTCCACCGAAATGCGACCGGTTTCCAGCACGTAGCCGCGGCTGGCCAGGGTCAAGGCCTGCTGGGCGTTCTGCTCCACCAGAAGGATGGCCACGCCCTGGCGGTTGATTTCCTGGATGATCCGGAAGATCAGGCCCACCAGGATGGGGGCCAGACCGAGGGAGGGCTCGTCCAGAAGCAGGACACGGGGCGTGCTCATCAGCGCCCGGCCGATGGCCAGCATCTGCTGCTCTCCGCCGGAAAGGGTGCCGGCCAGCTGCCGCCGCCGCTCCTTCAGCAGCGGGAAAAGGGAGAAGACCCGTTCCCGCGCCTGCTCGACCTCCGCCTTGCGCCTGCGGCGGGTGAAGGCCCCCAGGGCGAGGTTCTCCTGCACCGACAGGGTGGCGAACACCTTGCGGCCTTCCGGGGCGTGGGAAATGCCCCGCAGCACGACGTCGTAGGCGGGGGCCCGCTGCAGGGGCAGGCCGCGGAAGCGGATCTCGCCGGCGCTGGGCGCGAGCAGGCCCGAGATGGCCCGCAGCAGGGTGCTCTTGCCGGCCCCGTTGGCCCCCAGGACCGTCACGATCTCCCCTTCCTCCAACCGCAGGCTCACCCCCCGCAGAGCCTCCAGGGCGCCGTAGCGGATGTGCAGGTCCTCCACCTGCAGGATCGAGTCCACCTTCACGCTCCCGCCCCCAGGTAGGCCTCGATCACCCGGGGATCCCGGTAGATCTGCTGGGGCGGCCCCTCGGCGATCTTCCTGCCGCCGTCCATCACCGTGACCCAGTCGGAGATGCCCATCACCACGTTCATGTCGTGCTCGATCAGCAGGACCGTCAGGCGCTCCTCGCGGATGATGCGCCGGATGAACTCCATCAGGTCCTCGGACTCCCGCGGGTTCAGCCCGCTGGAGGGCTCGTCCAGCACCAGCAGGTGCGGGGAGGTGGCCAGGGCCCGGGCGATTTCCAGCATTCGCTGCCGGCCGTAGGCGATGTTGCGGGCCAGCTCGTCCCGCGAATCCCAAAGCCCCACCTGCTTCAGCCTGCGCTCGGCGGTGTCCAGGATGGCCTTTTCCTCCTCCACCTGGCGGTGGGAGCGGAACAACGCGGCCGCCAGCCCTGAACGGGTGCGGCAGTGCTGGCCGGCCATCACGTTTTCCCGGCAGGTCAGGTTGGAGAACAGGCGGATGTTCTGGAAAGTGCGGGCAATCCCCCGCTCCACGATGCGGTGCGGCTTCAGGCCGGTGATGTCCCGGCCCTCGAACAGCACCCGGCCCCCCTCGGGCCGGTAGATGCCGGTGACCACGTTGAACACGGTGGTCTTGCCGGCGCCGTTGGGCCCGATCAGGCTGGAGATCTGCCCTTGGAGAACCTTCAGGTCCAGCTCGCCGACCGCCGTCAGGCCGCCGAAGTTCTTGGTCAGGCCGGCGGTCTCCAGCACGATTTCCGGCGGGCTCAGCCATTGCGCCGCCAGAGCCGGGCCAGCAGGTCGCGGGCTTCCAGGCCGCCGCGCCGCCGCGGCCAGAACCCGCCGGGGCGGAACATCATCATCAGGATCATGGCCAGCCCGAACACCACCATGCGGTAGGTGGCGAAGGGGCGGAAGATTTCCGGGAACAGGCTGATGGCCGCCGCCCCGATCAGCACCCCCGGGACCGAGCCCATGCCGCCGATCAGGACGATGCAGAACATCAGGCAGGATTCCCAGAAGGTGAAGCTCTCCGGGGAAACCACCATGAGCTTGCCGGCGTACAGGTTGCCCGCCGCCCCGGCCAGCATCGCCCCCAGCACGAAGGCCAGCAGTTTGTAGCGCCGCACGTCGATGCCCGTGGCCTGGGCGGCGACCTCGTCCTCCCGGATGCAGTTCCAGGCCCGGCCGATGCGGGAGCGCTGCAGGCGGCGCAGCGCCAGGATGGCCAGGGCCACCACGACCCAGACCAGGAAATACTGCTCAATGGAGGAATCCAGCACCCAGAAGCCCAGGGAGGGGGCGGCGATGCCGTACACCCCGTTGGGCCCGCCGGTCAGACCGAAGGGGTTGTTGATCAGGGCCAGGCGCACGATCTCCCCCATGCCGATGGTCACGATGCACAGGTAGTCGCCGCGCAGGTGGATGACCGGCGAGGTCACCAGGTAGGCGAACAGCCCGGCGGCCAGCGCGCTCACCGGCAGCAGGACCAGCACCGGGATGCCGAAGCGGGTGTTGAGGATGGCCGTGGTGTAGGCGCCGATGGCGTAGAAGCCGGCGTGCCCCAGGTCGTAGAGCCCCACCTCGCCCAGCACGATGTTCAGGCTCAGGCCCAAGCAGCGCGTAGATGCCGAAGAAAAAGCCCACGTCCACGAAGTAAGTGCCGGCCGCGAAGGGGTAGACCGCGAACAGCACGAGCACCAGCGGCAGGCCGGCGCGGCGCAGGCCGGCCGGGAGACGGGCGCCCACGCCTAGACCTTCTCGGCGACCTTCTCGCCGAACAGGCCGTTGGGCCGGAAGATCAGCACCAGGATCAGGATCAGGAAGACGAACACGTCCTTCCAGGCGGTGGAGATGTAGGCGCTGCCCAGCATCTCCACCACCCCGAGGATCAGCCCCCCGAACATGGCGCCCGGGATGTTGCCGATCCCGCCCAGGATGGTGGCGGTGAAGGCCTTCAGGCCGTAGCTCCAGCCCATGGTGAAGCTGATCTGGCGGTAGTACATCCCCACCATCACGCCCGTGACCGCCCCCAGCGCCGGGCCCAGCGTGAAGATGAAGCGGATGACCCGGCTGAAATTGATGCCCATCAGGGCGGCGGTGTCCCGGTCCAGAGCCGTGGCTCTCACCGCCGCCCCCCAGGTGGTCTTCTGAATCACGAAGTACAGCGCGGCCATGAGGGCGAAGGAGATGCCCAGGATCACCAGCTGCAGCGCCGTGAAGCCGAAGGCCCCGACCTGCAGGCGCAGGTTGGGGATGAGCTGGGCCGGGTAGGCCTGGTAGCGGGGCCCCCAGACGATCATGATCAGGTTCTGGATGATGATCGAAGCGCCGAGGGCGGACACCACGGCCGGCAGGCGGCCCGCCGGGTAGATGGGCCGGTAGGCCGCCCGCTCCACCAGGACGCCCACCAGGGCCAGGCAGAGGGCTGCCGCCGCCATCGCGGCCAGCATGCCCGTCCACGGCCCCAGGTGGGTCGTCAACACGGCGGAACCGAACACCAGCAGGGTGTAGCCCAGGTAGGAGCCCAGGGCGAAGAAGTCCCCGTGAGCGAAGTTGATCAGCTTGAGCACGCCGTAGACCATGGAGTAGCCCAGGGCGATCAGCCCGTAGAACGAGCCGATGGTCAGGCCGTTGATCAACTGCTCCAGGAATACGCGCATGCTACTTGGAAATGACGATCCTTCCCTGGGCGTCCACCACGTACAGGTAGAACGGCACCCCCTCGCGGTCGCCCTTGTCCGTGAAACCGATTTTGCCGGTGATGCCCTGCACCCCGTCCACCTTGTTTCTTAAAAAGTCGGCCAGCACCGTGCCGTCGGTGGAGCCGGTCTTGTCGATGGCGTAGGCGATGACGTTGACCGCGTCGGCGGCATAGACCGGCCACGGGCTGGAGGGGATCTCCCCGTACTTGTCCTTGTAGGCCTTCAGGAACTCCGCGGCCTCGGCGCTGGGCAGGTCCCCCGGCAGGGGCTCGTTGGTCATGTAGCAGCCCTCGGCCACGTCGATGCCGGCGATCTTGATGAACTCGTCGTTGATGGCGGCGTTCCCGCCCACGAACGGGCAGGTGATGCCGATCTCCCGGGCCTGGGACACCAGCAGGGCGGCCTCGGCGTAGTAGCCCGTGTAGTACCAGACCTCCGGCCGGGTTTCGCGCATCTTGGTCAGGGGCACCCGGAAGTCCTTCTCCCCCGGGGTGACCGCGTCGTAGTAGACGATCTGCACCTTGCCGGCGTCGATCATGGCTTTCAGGGCGTCACGGGTGTTTTCGGCCAATCCTTTGCCGAAGGCGGTGTTGTCGTGCATGATGGCGATGCGCCGGGCGTTGAACTTCTGCGGCACGTACTCGGCGAAGAACAGACCCTGCGAGTCGTCCCGGCCGCAGGTGCGGAAGAAGTACTTCAGGCCCCGCTCGGTCAGGCGCACCGCGGTCACCCCGTAGCCGATGTTCACCATCTTGGCCTTCTCGTAGATGTTGGAGGCCGGCTCGCAGACCGATGAGCCGTAGGTGGACACGGAAGCCGCCACGCCCTTGTGGCCGGTCATCTTGGTGGCCGCCAGGGCGCCGGTCTTGGGCTCGCCCGCGTCGTCCTCCGCCACGATCTGGACCTGCCTCCCGCCGATGCCGCCCTTCTGGTTGATGAGCGCGGCGGCAATCTCGCAGGACTGCTTGGCCATCTGGCCCTCATAGGCCCAGGCCCCGGTGATGGGCCCCTGCATGCCGATCAGCACCGGGCCCTTTCCCTGTTCCGGCGCGCCCCCGGCAAAGCCGCAGAGCGCGACCAGCACCATCAGGCAGGAAAGTACGATGAGTTTTTTCATGCTGTTTTATAGCCGCCAGGGCGGCCGGTGTCAAGGAAGCCGCTGCGGCAGCACTGTCTCCAGGAACTGGGCGTACACCTCCCAGGACCTCTCCCCGTAGCCCCCGGCCATCAGCCAGGCGGAGGGCACCCCGCGGCGCTGCAGAAAGCGATAGATCAGCAGGTCCCGCTCCAGCAGCTGGGCCAGGGTCAGGCGCAAGAGGGCGGTGGAAGGCAGCTCGTCGTGCTCGTAGGGGTCCGCCCCGTCCACCACCACGGCCAGGTCGGGTACGGACAGCCCGGCCAGCCGCTCCAGGCCCCCGGCCAGCAGGCCCAGGTAGCGCCCTTCCTCCCCCTCGGCTACCGGGAGGTCCACGTCGCTCGGCACAAAAGAGGGGTTGAGCCGGCCCTGGGCATCGCGCTCCGGCTCGTCCAGCGGCCAGCCGCGGGCCATGTGGATGCTCAGGGTCCGGATGCTCATGTCCCCCTGGGTGATGGCCGCGGTGCCGTCCCCCTTGTGGGCGTCCACGTCGATGACCCAGGCGCCGCGCACCTCGCCCTTGGCCTGCAGCCTGCGCAGGGCGATGACCGTGTCGTTGAGCAGGCAGAAGCCCTTGCCCTCGTCCCGCTGGGCGTGGTGGGTGCCGCCCCCGAAGTAGTAGCAGAAGCCGCTCCGCAGGGCCTGCCGGCAGCACTGGCAGGTGCCGGACACCGTGTGCAGGGCCTGCTCCAGCAGCTCCCGCAGCGGCCGGCGGGCGGAGGCCGGGTCGTAGCGGTAGGGCCGGCCCTCCTGGTCGCGGAGCTCGAAGGTGCGGATGATCTCCTGTTCCAATGCCTCCCCGTACAGCCTGGCCACGTAGTCGGGCGAATGGGCGCGCAGCAGGTCCTCCCGGAGGATCGGCTCTTCGGCGTGTTCGAGGTGCCATTCCGCCCGCCGCGGGCCCAGCGCGGGGTTACTCAAGAGGCGCTCGAAGGTCCGGCTGGCCCGGCTGTCATAGACCGGGATCTGGATGCCGAACTCCTGCAGTTCCAGCCGATCCTCGAGGCTGTAGATCACCATCGGACCCCACGCTACCTGCGGGGGGGCGCATATGTCAACGCCGGCGCGGACTGCCCGGAGGAAGGAATTCTTCCCCTTGTTTTTACGAATGATTATTATTCTCATATGGAGCCGCAACCCACGCTCAAACTGCCGGAGCTGCCGCTGCCGGAGAACCTGGAGCGCTTTCCCGACCTGCACCCGGCCATGGATTCCCAGTCCGCGGTCACCGAGGCCAACCGCTGCCTGTCCTGCTTCGACGCGCCCTGCACCGCCGCCTGCCCCACCCACATCGACGTGCCGCGCTTCATCAAGAAGATCGCCAGCGGGAACTTGCCCGGCTCGGCGCGGACCATACTGGCGGACAATGTCCTGGGCCTGAGCTGCTCCCGGGCCTGTCCGGTGGAGGTGCTATGCGAAGGGGCCTGCGTGATGCACCGCTACAACAAGAAGCCCATCGAAATCGCCAGGCTGCAGCGCTACGCCATGGAGGATTTCTTCACTCGCTGGCGGGCCCAGGGGCCCCCGCCCCCGGTGAGCCGCCCCGAGAAAGTGGCCTGCGTCGGCGGCGGGCCCGCCTCCCTGGCCTGCGCCGCGGAGCTGCGCAGCCGGGGCTACGCGGTGACCGTTTTCGACAGCCGCCCCCTGCCAGGGGGACTGGCCACCTACGGAGTGGCGGAATACAAGCTGCGGCCCTCCGACAGTCAGCGCGAGGTCGAGTGGCTCCGCGCCCAGGGGGTGGAGTTCCGCCGGGCAGAGGTGGGCAGCGACCCGAGCCTGGAGCAGCTGGAGGCGGAGTTCACCCTGATCTTCCTGGGGCTGGGGCTGGGTTCGATGCAGCGCCTGGGCATCCCTGGGGAACAGGCCGCCGGCGTGCTGGACGCGCTTTCCTTCATCGAGCGCTACAAGACCCGTCCCGGGTTTTCGGTCGGCCGCCGGGTGGTGGTGATCGGCGGAGGAAACACCGCGATCGACGCCGCCAATGCGGCCCGCCGATTGGGGGCCGAGGAGGTCCACCTGTTCTACCGGCGCTCCGAGAGCCAGATGCCGGCCTTCCCTTTCGAGTACGAACACTCCCGGGTCGAAGGCGTGGACTTCCATTGGCTGGCGCAGCCCCTGGAGGTCGTGGTCAAGGACGGCCGCGCGGCCGCCGTGCGTTTTATCCGCACTCACCTGGGCGAGCCGGACTCCAGCGGCCGGCGGCAGCCTGAGGCCATCCCGGCCTCCGAGTTCGAAACGCCCTGTGACCTGGTGATCCCCGCCCTGGGCCAGGCTCGAGTGGCCGAGCAGTGGGGTTTGGCCCGCGACATTCACCTGGAGGGCGGCTGCATAGCGGTCGACCGCCCCACCGGGCGCACCAGCAACCCGCGATATTTCGCCGGGGGGGACTGCGTGAACGGCGGGCGCGAGGTAGTAGACGCGGTGGCCGACGGCAAGCGGGCCGCCCTGGCCATGAAAGAGGCGATGAACCATGGCTGATCTTTCCACGGTATTCATGGGCATCCGCTCCCCCAACCCCTTCTGGCTGGCCTCCGCGCCGCCTACCAACAGCGGCGAGCAGATCCAGCGGGCTTTCGACGCGGGCTGGGGGGGCGCGGTGTGGAAGACCATCGGGGAGCCGGTGGTCAACACCTGCTCGCGCTACTCCTCGGTGGACTGGAACGGGCAGCGCATGATGGGCCTGAACAACATCGAGCTGATCTCCGACCGCCCGGTGGAGGACAACCTGCGGGAGCTAGCCGAAGTGAAGAAGCGCTACCCCGGGCACGCGGTGATCGCCTCGCTCATGGTGGAGTCCAAGCGCGAGGCCTGGCACGACATCGTCAAGCGCGCGGAGGACGCCGGGGCCGACGGGTTGGAGCTGAACTTCGGCTGCCCGCACGGAATGAGCGAGCGGGGCATGGGCTCCGCGGTGGGTCAGGTGCCGGAGTACTCCTGCCAGATCACCGAATGGGCCAAGGAGACGGCCCGCACCCCGGTGATGGTCAAGCTCACCCCGAACGTCACCGACATCCGCCTGGTGGCCCGCGCCGCCCGCCGCGGGGGGGCCGACGGCCTCTCGGCCATCAACACCATCAACTCCATCACCGGCATCGACCTGGACACCCTGATCCCGCGGCCGGAGGTCGGCGGGCTGTCGGCCCACGGCGGCTATTGCGGGCCGGCGGTGAAGCCCATCGCCCTGCACCTGGTGCAGCAGATCGCCTCCGACCCGGAGGTGGGCCTGCCGGTCTCGGGCATCGGCGGGGTCAGCGGCTGGCGCGAGGCCACGGAGTTCATCCTTCTGGGCTGCGGCACCGTGCAGGTCTGCACGGCCGTCATGCACCACGGCTACCGCATCGTGGAGGACATGTGCGACGGCCTTTCCAACTGGATGGACGCCAAGGGCTACCGCCGCCTGGAGGACTTCCGCGGCGCGAGCCTGGGACGGCTCACGGAGTGGAAGCATCTGGACCTGAACTACAAGATCGTGGCCCGCATCGACCCAGCCAAGTGCATCGGCTGCAACCTGTGTTACATCGCCTGCTGGGACGGGGCGCACCAGTGCATCCACCACGACGGGCGCCCCGTCCCCGCCGCCCGCGAAGCGCAGAGCCGGGCGAGCATCGCCGTGACCCCGATCGCCAAGCTGGACCGCAGCGGGAAGAACGGCGGGTCCGCGCCCGGCCTGCAGGTGCCCTTCGTAGACGAGGAGGAGTGCGTGGGCTGCAACCTCTGCTCGCTGGTCTGCCCCGTGGAGGACTGCATTACGATGGAGCGAGTGGAAACCGGAAAGCCCAGGGAGAGCTGGGAGCAGCGCACGGCGGGCCGGACGTACAGCCGGCCCGGGCAGGCCTGAGAAAGGGGAGCAAATGGCCAGCACGCTGATTCGCGGCGGGAAGGTCGTCCGTTCAACTGAAACGAAAACCGCCGACGTCCTGATCGAAGGGGAGCGCATCAAGGAAATCCGATCGGGCATCCCGCTTTCGGCGGCCTCCCGGGTGATCGAAGCCGGGGGGCTGTACGTTCTGCCCGGGGGCATCGACGCCCACACCCACCTGGACATGCCCTTCGGGGGCACCACTTCCAGCGACGACTTCCAGAGCGGCACGCGTGCCGCGGCCTTCGGAGGAACCACGACGATCGTGGATTTCGCCATCCAGCCGCGGGGTACGCGCATGCGCCAGGCGCTGGACACCTGGTGGAAGAAGGCCGAAGGGCGGGCGGCGATCGACTACGGCCTGCACATGATCATCACCGACCTGGGCGGGGCCGGCCTGGAGGACATGGACGAGATGGTGCGGGAGGGGGTGGCCAGCTTCAAGCTGTTCATGGCCTACCCCAACGTGCTGATGGTGGACGACGCCACCATCTTCAAGGCCCTGTCCCAGACGGCGAAAAACGGCGCCTTGATCTGCATGCACGCCGAGAACGGCAGCGTGATCGACGTGCTCGTGGCCAGGGCCTTGGCCGAGGGCAAGACCGCGCCGGTCTACCACGCCTTGACCCGCCCCCCCCGGGCCGAGGCGGAGGCGGTGCACCGGGCCATCGCCCTGGCCGAGATCGCCGGCACGCCGGTCTACATCGTGCACCTTTCCTCGGCGGACGCCTTGAACGAGGTGCGGGAGGCCCGCGACCGCGGCGTGCCGGCCTATGCCGAGACCTGTCCCCAGTACCTGCTTCTGTCCCTCGAAGAGCTGGAACGCCCGGGCTTCGAAGGGGCCAAGTACGTCTTCACCCCGCCTCTGCGCCCCAAGGAGCATCAGCCACGGCTATGGGAGGGCCTGAAGCAGGACCACCTGCAGGTGGTCTCCACCGATCATTGTCCCTTCTGCTTCGAGGATCAGAAGTCCCTGGGCAAGGGCGACTTCACCAAGATCCCCAATGGCGGTCCGGGCATCGAGAACCGTCTGCAGCTGATCTTCCACCACGGGGTGAACGCCGGCCAGCTCTCCCTGAACCGCTTCGTGGAGCTGACCTCCACCACCCCCGCCCGCCTATTCGGCATGTACCCGCGAAAGGGGGAGATCGCCCCGGGAAGCGACGCGGACCTGGTGCTTTGGGACCCGGAGGCCCGGCACACCATCAGCGCCAAAACGCACCACATGCGGGTGGACTATTCCATGTTCGAGGGCTTCCAGGTGCGGGGCAATGCCCGCCAGGTATTCTCCCGCGGCGAGCTGATCGTGGACGGGGACCGCTTCCTGGGCAAAGCCGGGCGGGGGCAATACCTGAAACGCTCGGCCCACGGCGGAGCCTGGAAGTAGAGGCCCGCTGTCGCCAGCTCTCCCCGCCCGCTCCCCCCTTTCGGTGTGAGGCATTGGGGGCTTGGAAATATTTCTAATATTCATTATAATTATTGCATGGCGGCAATCCTCGTGAAAGACGTGCCCGACGAGTTGAGAAATCTCTTCAAGGCGATCTGCGCCGAGCGGGGAACGACCATGAGGGAAGGTATCATCGAGCTTATGCGTGACGCGGTAGCGAATCGGCGCGTGGGCAGGAGGTAGAGAGTGAGATTTTTCCAGGCAGAGAATCTCAAGGATTTTTCGGCGGAGGACCTGGATCTGCTGCAAAAAGAAATCTGGACCCTGAAGCGTGGAGTTCGCGCCGAGCTGCAAAGCAGGCAAAGAAGCTGCGCGCACTGCGGGCAGCGCATCGGCGACTGCCTGCAGGGCTCCAAGTACTGCTCCGCCTGGCACAGGTACCTGGACACTCACCATGGCTCCGCTCCTTTGTCCCGGCTGCAGTTCGAATGCAAGCGCGCCTTGCACCGGCTCAAGGTCCTACGCCAGGAGGCGGCCGGAAATCCGCCCGACCAGGCGGCGGGTCCCGCGGAGGCCCCGGCGATGCCGGCGGCACTGCGAAATCTCAGAATTCGGCAAATCCTGAAAGAATTCCGATCGATCACCGGAGAAGCCCTCAAGAGCGCGTTGCGCGCACTGCGGGCCTCCGGAGCTCACGGGGCTTGAGGCCCCTTAACCCAACGAACCAATCATTGTGCTTAACACATTATCCCGGAAGGACCAACCGACCAGATCCCGTTCTGCACCTTTGGGCGGCATGTGGCGAGAACGATGATGGAAGATGAAAGAATGCAGGAGGAACAGATGCAGAAGAAGCTTTATGTCGGCGGCCTGTCGTATTCGGTCACCGACGAGCAATTGCGCGCCCTCTTCGCCGCCCACGGCACCGTGGAATCCGCCAATGTTGTCAGGGACAGAAGCTCTGACAGCTCCCGCGGTTTCGGTTTCGTGGAGATGGGCACCCAAGAGGAGGCCGAGAAGGCCATCGCCGCCTTGAATAATACCCAATTCGAAGGACGCAGCCTGAACGTCAACCTCGCCAAGCCGCGGGAAGACAGTTCCCGCGGCGGCGGCCGGGGCAGGCCTCAGAACCGCTGGTAGGCGATCCGGACTGAGTTTCGTTCCCGGGGGTGGAGTCGGCCCACTCCCGGTTCTTTCCTCCACCCTTCCCCGCTAGTATCTTCTAGGTGCGTGCGTAATTCTACAAGGCGGTTTTCGCCGGCGCTCCTGGCGGTTCTGGCTGCCGGCTTGCTGGCCGCCGCCTGCTCGCCTCCGCTGGCCACCGTGGCCCGCAGCCGGGAGTCCATGGGCACGGTGATCAACATCACCGTGGCGGCCCGGAACGAGAGGCAGGCCGAGGAGGCCGTGGAAGCGGCCTTTGCCGAGTTCCGCAGGCTGGACGGCCTGCTCAGCCACTACTCGGACAGCTCTGAGGTCGGCCGTCTGAATCGTGAAGGCCGCCTGGCCGGTCCCTCACCGGAGCTCGAAGCCAACATCCGCAAATCCCTGGAGTACGGGCGTCTGAGCGCCGGGGCCTTCGACATCACCGTGCAGCCGATCCTGGACCTCTACGATCATACTTTTCGGGAGCTGAAAAGAGCCCCCACGAGCGAGGAGGTGCTCCAGACCCTCCGCCGGGTGGACTACCGGCGCATCGAGCTGGGCGAAGGATTCATCAGGCTGGGCCCCGGCCAGAAGATCACCCTGGGCGGGATCGCCAAGGGCTACGCCGTGGACCGGGCCCTGGAGGTCCTGCGGGCCCGGGGCGTGCGCCACGCCCTGGTGGACGCCGGCGGGGACATCCGGGCCGTGGGGCGCGCGGAGGGCCGCCGCGACTGGCTGGTCGCCCTGCGCAACCCGCGCGACCCCGGCGATTTCATCACCCGCATCCGGGCCTCGGACCTGGCGGTGCTCACCTCCGGGGACTACGAGCGCTACTACGATCCGGAAAAGAAATTCCACCACATCGTCAATCCCCTGACCGGCTACTCGGCCACGGAGCTGATCTCCGTGACCATCGTGGGGCCCGCGGCATTCGACGCCGACGCCCTGGCCACCTCCGTGTTCGTGCTCGGACTGGAAAAAGGGATGAAGATGATCGAGTCCCTGAAGGGTTACGAAGGACTGCTGATCACCCGCGACCGTCAGATCCACCGCACCGCCGGCTTCTCCCGCTACGAGCTGCCATAGAGACTGCGGAAGAGTAGGCTAGGACAGCACGCGGGCGCAGCCCAGGCAGGACTGGCCGTCGTAGAACACCGTGAACTGCCCCCGGGGCGATGCCAGGGTCCTTGCGCTCCAGGCGTACCTCCCAGCACCCCTGCCCTGCCGACAGCGGTCGGGCCGTGGCCGTGCGGTCGCGTGGCCCATGCGTCCTGCAGGCACCTCAGGGCGACCGAACTGTCCACCCCGCCGGATAGCAGCACCGCGACTTCCATCGCCCCTCTTATTCCCTGCGGATGTCGCGGGCCACCTCCGCCCGCCGGGCCGCCTGCTGCAGCTTGCGCGAGCTGCTCAAGAGGCGGAACATCAACCGGTTCATCCACCGAAACAGGGGGGGCAGAGTCTGGTCGCGCAGCACGTCGCAGAACAGCACCACCCGCCGCTCCCGGCTCTTGTTCCAGACCTCGTGCAGGTAAGTGTCGTCGAAAAGCACGTCCTCGCCCTCCCGCCAGCGGTACTCCTGGCCGCCCACGACGATGTACACGGGCGCGTCACTGGGCACGACCAGACCAAGGTGGTAGCGCAGCACGCTCTTGAAGAAACCCACGTGGGGCGGGATGTGCTTGCCCCCGTCAATAATAGAAAACATGGCGGTAGAGACGAGCGGGAGGCGCCGCAGCAGCTCGGCGGTCCGCGGCGCCCGGGCGCAGTTCCGGGGCAGCCACTTGTTGAAGCCCTTGAAGAAGAAGGTGCGCCAGGCCACGTTGTCCTTGGCCGAAATGAAGCGCTGCAGGTTGTCCACCTCGTGGAACTGCGGGATGGACTCCACGTCCTCCAGAAGCGCGCGGGCCTCTTCCTGGATGACCTTCCAGTTCTCCCGCAGCAGGCGAGCCTCGGGGAACACCGCCTCCACGTCCAGGAAGGGAGGATTCTTCACGAACAGCTCGATGAGCTTGGAGAACAGGAACGCGTACAGGAAAGGCTCCAGCAAGTAGACCGCTACGGCCAGGACCACCAGGGAACCCACGACGTATAGGGCGATCATCGTTCACCTCCGGATCCGCGCGCCCCTGCCGACTGCATGTGCAGAAAGATACTACTTCCAGCCCGCCTCGGCTGGTCTATCGCAGAGCCCGCCCCAGGAGATGGTACATCTCCTCCCAACCCAGCTCCTTCTCGAACTGGCGCAGGGTGGTGCCGGCGTCGATCAGGGCGAGCTCTATTCCGGCCAGGCGGGCGAAGTCCTCCAGGTGCTCGGTGCCCACCGCCTGGCTGAAAGCGGTGTGATGGGCGCCCCCGGCCAGGATCCAGGCGGCGGCGGCCGTCTTCAAGTCGGGCTTCGGCACCCAGACCGCCCGGGCTACCGGCAGCCTGGGCAGGGCTTCCGTCACGGCCACGGCCTCCACTTCGTTCACCACCAGGCGGAAGCGGTTGCCCAGGTCGATGAGCGAGGCGTTCACGGCGGGGCCCGCTCCCACGTTGAACACCAGCCGCGCGGGGTCGCTCTTCCCGCCGATGGACAAGGGATGGATTTCCAGGGACGGCTTGCTGCCGGCGATGGACTCGCACAGCTCCAGCATGTGCGCCCCAAGCACCTTCATGCCCCGGGGATCCAGATGGTAGGTATAGTCTTCCATGAAGGAAGTGCCGCCCGGCAGGCCCCGGCCCATGACCTTCAAAGCCCGCACCAGGGCGGCGGTTTTCCAGTCCCCCTCAGCCCCGAAACCGTAGCCGGCGGCCATCAGCCGCTGCACGGCCAGCCCCGGGAGCTGGGGAAGCCCGTGCAGGTGCTCGAAGTTGGTGGTGAAAGCCTTGAAGCCGCCCTCTTCCAGGAAACCGCGCATCCCGGCCTCCAGGCGGGCCGCCTGCTCCAGCTCGCCGCGGCGCTCTCCGCCTTTGCGCAGGGACTTGTCCATCGGGTAGCGTTCGTCGTACTCGGCCAGCAGCTTCTGCGCCTCGGCCGGGCTCACCCGCTCGAAGCTCTCCGCCAGGTCCCCCGCGCCGTAGCCGTACACGTCGTAGCCCAGGCGGATCTGGGCCTCGACCTTGTCCCCCTCGGTGACCGCCACCTCGCGCATGTTGTCGCCGAAGCGGGCCACGCGGGCGCCCTGGGCGTCGTGCCAGGCGCAGGCGGCGCGCGCCCAGACGGCCAGCCGGGCCAGCACCTCCTCGTCCTGCCAGTGCCCGACCACGACCTTGCGCTGCCGCCGCAGGCGGGTGCCGATGAAGCCGAACTCCCGGTCCCCGTGCGCGGACTGGTTGAGGTTCATGAAGTCCATGTCGATGGTGTCCCAGGGGATGTCCCGGTTGAACTGGGTGTGCAGGTGCACGAAGGGTTTCTGCAGGCGCCGTCAGGCCGGCGATCCACATCTTGGCCGGGGAGAAGGTGTGCATCCACACCGCCAGGCCGATGCAGGCGGCGGAGAGGTTGGCTTCCAGGCAGAGGGCGCGGATGGCCTCGGGGGTGGTGAGCAGCGGCTTGTACACGACCTTGACGGGAATCGCCGGGGAGCCGTCCAGGGCGCCCGCGATGGTCTTCGAATCCTCCGCCACCTGCCGCAGGGTTTTCTCCCCGTACAGCTGCTGGCTGCCGGTCACGAACCACATCTCCAGATCGCCGAAGCTCTTCATGATTTTCCTCCTGGCACACCGTAGGGTCGAATCCCGGGGGTTGTCAACTCGGAAGTCCGTGCCGCAGCCGCTTCTGGCCCGCCGCCGCCCCCCTTCCGTATATTCTATCCATGCGTATCAAGCGAATCCGGACCGCTGGGCAATCGGTGCTGGCTCTGCTGCTGGTGCTGGCCGCAGGCGGCGCGGCCTTCGCGCCGCGGGCATATGCGCAGCCGGTCCTCAAAGAATATCCGGTACCCGCCGGGTCCCATCCGCACGACGTGGCTCCGGCCCCCGACGGGCGGGTCTGGTACACGGCGCAGTACGCCGGGGCCCTGGGCTGGATCGACCCGGCCACGGGCGGCGGCGGACAGATCCCCCTGGGCAGGGGCTCCAGACCGCACGGGGTCATCGTGGGGCCGGACGGCAATCCCTGGGTCACCGACGGCGGGCTCAACGCCGTCGTGCGGGTGGAAGCGGCCACGGGGGCTGTCACCCGCTTTCCGCTTCCCGCCGGCAGCCCGGAAGCGGATCTGAACACGGCAGCCTTCGACTCCCGCGGGGTGCTTTGGTTCACCGGTCAGCGCGGGCACTACGGCAGCGTGGAGCCCGTCAGCGGAAGCGTGCGCCTGTTCGAGGCGCCGCGCGGCCGCGGTCCGTACGGCATCGCTTCGGCTGGAGGCTTCGTCTACTACGTCTCGCTGGCCGCCGGCTACCTGGGGCGCATCGACCCCGCCTCCGGCCAGGTGCGGGTGCTGGAGCCCCCGCGCCAGGGCCAGGGCACCCGGCGGGTCTGGGCGGACTCCCGGGGCGTGCTCTGGATTGCCGGCTGGTACTCCGGCAGGCTGCTGCGCTTCGATCCCGCTGATGGCGCCTGGCAGGAAATCCGCCTGCCGGGGGAGCGCCCCCAGCCCTATGCCGTGTACGTGGATGAGCGCGACCTGGTTTGGATCAGCGACTGGGGCGCCAAGGCCATCCTCCGCTACGACCCGCGTTCCCGAGGCTTCGACAGCTTCAAGCTTTCCAGCGGAGACGTGCGCCAGCTGCTGGGGCGGCCCGGCGAGGTGTGGGGGGCCGAGTCCGCGGCCGACCGGCTGGTGGTGATCCGTTACTGACTACCGTCAGCGCGCTATTGCGCCCTGACCCGCAACACCAGGTCGAAAACGGCCTCCCGGCGGCCCTGCTGCGGGTAATGCTGGGTCACCAGGGTTTCGTGTCCCGCGGCGCTCACGCGCAGGTGGATGTGCGGAGGGCGGCCGGCATAGGGCACCGGCACGTGGCTGGTGAAGCGATAACGGCCTTCGGCATCCGCGATGACGGAGGCCCGGTAGTCGTCCGTGTAGTCGCCGTCCGGCCCAGCCAGCCACAACTCGAGCAAGGCCCCCGGGAGCGCGGAGCCGTCCCGGGCGGACAGCACGCGCCCGGCCAGCAAGTAGCCCTGACCCACCGACGAGCGCAACGGCGATCCCGGCTTGTAGAACGGACCCAAAGCGTCGGGCGGCGTCGGGCGCAGGGTTTCCTGCGCGAATGCCCCTGCCGCGGCCAGCACCGCCAGCACGAGGAAGGCCGCCTGCAGCGACTGGGAAAATCTCTTCATCACTTCCTCCTGACACTGCCGATAGCCCCGGCCACGAAACGAGCCGAGTCGGCCAGCTCCGCACTCTCCTCCGCGGTCAGGGTCACTTCCAGGATCTGCTCCGCGCCGCCGGCCCCGATCAGGGTGGGCAGGCTGAAGGCGGCATCCTGCACCTCCCCGTATTGCCCGTGCACCGTGGAAACCGGCAGCACCCGCCGCTCGTCGCGCACGATAGCCCTGATCAGGACCGAGACGGCCTGGGCGATGGCGTAATAGGTGGAGCCCTTGGCCTTGATGATCGCGGCGGCCGCTTCCCGCACGTAGCGCCGGGCTTCCTCTTTGACCAGCAACATTCGGCAGTTGTGCCCGCAGGCCGGACAGAAGTCCACCAGACGCACCCCGGCGATGCTCAGCATGGACCAGGCGGGCACGGAGGTGTCGCCGTGCTCGCCCAGCACGTAGGCGTGCACGTTCTGAGGGCTGACCCGGCAGTGCCGGCTCACATATTCCCTGAGGCGGGCCGAGTCCAGGATCGTGCCCGAACCGATGACCCGGGAGGCCGGCAGGCGGCTCTCCTCCCGGACCAGCCAGGTCAGCACGTCTACGGGGTTGGAAATCACCAGGATGATTCCTTGAAAGCCGGTGCTCAGGATGGAGCCGGTTACGCCGCGCATCAGGGAGGCGTTGCGCTCCAGCAGGTCCAGACGGGACTCGCCGGATTTCTGCTTGGCTCCCGCCGTGATGACCGCGATCCCCGCTTCGCGGCAGCCCTCGTACCCGCCCGCCTGCACGCGCACGGTATTCCCCAACGGGGTGCCCTGGGCGATGTCCAGGGCCTCCGCTTCGGCCTTGGCCGGGTTGGCGTCGATCAGCCATATCTCCGGCACCAGCCCCTGCACGCTGAGCTGATAGGCCAGGGTCGCGCCCACCGAGCCGGCGCCCACGATCGCAATGCGCTGAGTGGACATGCCTGTATCCTTGTATAATCTATTCAGAGGGTGGCCCGGGCGGCCAGCCGCGGCGGGCCGCCGCACGGCTGCGGAGGGGCCGGAGCGCGGCTTGGCGGCGGTAGATCGCCAGAAGGCGCCCGCGGACCTCCACCGGGATGTCCCCCGGCGGGCTGCGGCGCGGGTCCAGCTGCACGGCCAGCAGTCGGCGCTCTGCCGCCTGCTGTTCGCCGCGGCCCCTGCTATTCCCTGCCCCGCCGTTCCGCGAAGCGCCGTTCTCTGCCCCGCCGCTGGCCCTCCCGCCGCCCGGTCCGCCGTTGCCGCTGCTGCGCGCGCGGTCGCGGCCGCTACGCGCGCCGTTTCGGCCAGCGGGCAGCAGCCCCCGTGCCTCCAGCAGCGCGAGCAGGGAGCGCGCGTCCGCCGGCTCCAGGGCCAGGGCCTTCTCGCGCCGCTCGGCCAGCACGCGCAGGCACCCGCGCACCTGCTCGCGCCGGTACCCGCAGCGCGCCGGGGCCGTCCCGGCGGCGGCCAGCAGGGCCACGATGCGGCGGCATTTTTCGCAGGCGCCGCAGGGCAGGGCCCGCCCGCCGACCAGGCGCGCGGCGTGGCAGGATACCTGCCAGCCCAGGAGGCGCGGGTAGCGCTCCGCCAGCAGCTTCTCGATGCCCAGATCGCTCAGAGGCCGCAGGAGCGAGAGGCATTGCGCCGCCCAGCCCCTGGCCCGGAAGTACCGGCTGACCGCCCGGTCGAAGTCCAGGCTTTGGTCGAACAGCCCGTCGTAGTGCCGGATGCCGCGAAAGCGCACCCGGCGGGTGGTGTCGTGCTCGTTGCCTACAACCAAGCGGGAAAGCCCCCGAGCGCGCAGCACCGGCAGGGCCCCGAACAGGAACACCGCCACGGTCCAGAGGCGGATCGGGTAGTCGTCGGAGCGCAGGCGCGCGAAATCCGGCCGCACGAAAGGCAGGCGCCGGGTCATCCAGGAGAACAGGCGGTCCGCATTGGTCCACACGCGGGCGGTCGCCGGGTCCGAAGCCCGCAGGCCGCGGTAGGCGTTCAGGGCGGTGAACCAGTGCCGGCCGCTCTCGTTGACGAACACCGGGTGCGGCCGCAGGCCCAGCTCCCGCAGCAGGCCATAGCTGGCCAGGCTGTCCTTGCCGCCGCTGGACAGCACTGCCCACCCGCCGCGGCCGCCAGCCGGCCGCTTCCAGCCACCCGCGCCGGGCGGGCTCCAGCCCGGGTCGCGGGCGCGCGCCGCACCTCCGGCCTGCCGTGGGGTTCCGGCGCGCCCGCCGTGGTTCCTCTGCTTCCCCGCGCCATCGAAAACCAGGCGCGCAATGCAGAACCTCTCCGGCGCCTCGACCCGGGCATCCTGCAGCCCCCTCGCGGGGCCGATCAGGAAGCGGTTCGGGCGCAGAAACTTGTTGACGAAGATCTCCCGGGCCGTGTTCTCCGCCATGTCTGACAGGAACCGCCGATCCTGCCGGCTGTAATCCCCCCGAAAGCGCAGAGTGCGGCAGAACAACCCATAGTTCAGGGCCACCTGGGCGGCGATCATCGAGGCCAGGGCGAAGCTGTCCGGGTCCCCGGAGCGGAAGACCGGTTCCTCGTAGCGGTAGATCAGCCGGAAGCTCTCCGCCCGGCCACCCCGGACCACCGTGTAAGGACAGAGCAGGCGGCGCGGCTCCACCTGCACCGGCCCGACCTCCAGGCGGTCGAAGGCCCGCAGGACCCGGGTCGTATTTCGCCAGGAATTGTCCGTGACCCGACCCTCAGCCCGCGGCCGCCGGCAAGGCCTGCGCCGCGGTCTGGGCAGGCGGGAGCATTCCCTCCACGATCCGCAACAGCGGCCCAACGCCTTCGAGGAGCGGGTCGAGCACCGGCAGCCCCGTGCGGCGGGCCAGCGCCTGGCAAAGCGCGGGCACCTCTTCAGGCTCCAGCCCCTCGTGGTTCACGGTCACGGCCACCACAGGCCGGCCGCTCAACAGCTCGATGGCCCGGATCTGGAGCTCCAGCGGCTGGATCGGGTAGCCCGGGAAGCCGTCGTAGTCCCGGCGGGCCGGGGCGTGCTGCAGGATCACCGCCTCCGGGCGCCCGGCGGCCAGCAGCTCGAGGCCCCCCGGGTAGGCCGGGTTCATCAAGCTGCCCTGCCCTTCCAGCACCAGCACCTCCGCGCCGGTCTCGCTCCAGGCCCGCCAGATGGCGTTTTCCAGCTCGCCGGCCACGAAGTCGTTGATCAGCGAGTCCAGGATGATCCCGTACTCCGCCCCCTGCAGCCAGGCCGTCTGCCCGGTGCCGATGAGCCGGGCCCGGCGCCAGGCCGCTTCCAGCGCGTCCACCAGCGCCCAGGCGGTGGTGCGCTTGCCCACGGCCGAGTCGGTGCCCAGCACCGCCACCTTCAGCGCGCGGACCTCCTCGATGCGGCCCGTGAAAGCGTGCAGCTCGGCGCGCGGCGGGGTCCGGCGCACGTCGCGCAGGCGCGCGCCGCGCAGTGCGGCCCGCGTGGCGATGTCCGGGTCTTCCGCCAGGAAGTCGTGCAGCCCGCAGTCTACGTGCAGCCCCAGGTCGATGGCCTCCAGCACGGCTCGGCGGTCCCGGGCCCCCAGGCGCCCGCCGTCGGGGGCCAGTCCGACGACCAGGTGGGTGGCAGGCAGTCCCCGCTCGCGCGCCTCGCGCACCGCCCGCCCGATGGAGGGGTGGATGGGGACCCCCGACGGGCGGCGGTCCAGGAGCGTGCCGGCATCCTGCCCCGCACAGGTGGAGTCCACGACCGAGAGCACCTGGTAACGCCGACTGCGGCGCACGAGGCCGTGGGCGGTCTTGCCATAGGTGGTGCGGAAGGCACCTTCGCAATAGATCACGGCGTTGCCCTCCGGGCTCACGTGCGCCTCCCGGTCAGGATGACCACGTAGCGGTCGGGAGGGAGCGGCTCCACCTGGCCCCGATCGGCCAGGGCGACCAGTCCCGCGGTGGAGGCCGGCAGCACGTGCAGTCCTTCCCGGTCGCGCAGCAGTCGGGAGCAGGCCGAGAGGCGCCGGTCGCTGGCATCGCCCGCCCAGCCGCGGCTGGCCCGGATGCACTGCAGCGCGTGCTCCCCGTCGCTGGAGTGCCAATTGATGAGCGGCTCGTTCACCGGTGATTCGTGGATCGCCTCGGGCCGCAGGTTGCGACAGTGCGGCAGGCCCTTGAGCGCCGCCTGCACGATGGGGTTCTTGCTGTAGGAGGAACCGGCCACCATACGCGGAATACGGGAGGTCTTGCCGCGACGGTACAGGCTGGCAAAGCCCCAGTGGATGCCGGCCAGGGTCGTGCCGTTGGACACCGGGGCGGCGACCACGGCCGGGGCGTCGCGCAGCTCGTCGTAGATCTCGTAGGCGATCTGCCCGTAAGCGCGCAGCTGGAGGACCGTGTTGGCCCCGCCGGGGTTGGCGTCATACAGCTCCTCCAGCTCGGCGGCCCGCCGGGAGGCCAGCACCGCCTGCTCATAGTCTCCCTCGACGCGAACCAGCTCCGCGCCGCGGGCCAGGATCTCGTCGCGGCGCGGCGCGTGATAGGCGTCCGGGAGATAGATCCGGCAGCGCAGCCCCGCCAGGGAGGCGGCCAGCGCCATGGCCACGCCGTAGTTGCCGCAGGTGGCTAAAGTGATCGTCTCGTAGCGGCGGCGCAGCGCATCCATGGCCTGCACGAAGGCGATACGGTCCTTCTGCGTTCCGGTGGGGTTGCCCCCCTCGAATTTCAAATACAGCTGGCGCAGGCCCAGCTCCCGTTCCAGGTTGCGGGCTCGCGAAAGGCTGGTGTCGCCTACCTCTGACTCGAAGATGTTCTCGTAAGCCTGAAGGCGGCTTTCCAGCGGCATGGCCGGGTCCGCCGCGATCTGCCGGTCCTCCCCGGTTTCCTCCAGCGGCAACGCCGCTGCCGGGGGCTGGCCTATGTATGGGTCCTCTATGGCTTCGGCCGGTTCGCTGAGAACCGCCAGGGTCCTCGACGCATCGTACATCGTAGCGCTCCTTGGGAATGATGGTGGGTGATGAGGACAGGAGGGGGCTTAGGTTGGAACGTCCACGAGCAGCTCGTGTCGCGGTTTCATTGGCCCTAACATATTGCGGCGGGCGCGCACAGGCAAGATAATTCTTACTTTTTTTGTAAGCTTTTTGCGGCCGGTTTCCGCGGCCGGCCGGCAACACCGCCGGAGCGGGCGCTGCCGGAGTCGGCCGCTGGATCGGAGCCGCTGGGCCGGCGCCGCCAGGCCAGGCGCACCCCGTCGCGGCCGGCGGCGTAGTAGTTCTCGAAGCGGCCCTCCTCCTCGAAGCCCATGGTGCGGTAGAAGCGCAGCAGTTTGGCCGAGCCGCTGCGGGCCACCAGCTTCAGCGCCGGGTAGCGGGCCTGCAGGGCCGCCAGCAGGCGGCGCCCGTGGCCGCGCCCGCGGTGCCGCCCGGACACGGCGATGTCCACCACCTCGCCGAAGCCCCGGCGCGCATCCTCCTCCACGAACGCGTAGCCTGCCACGCCGCCGGATTCGTCCACCAGGACCAGGCCCGTGCTGGCGTCGGCCAGCAGGTCCACGATGCCGAAGGAGTTCTTCCAGACCTCACGGTACAGGCGCACCACTGCGCGCAGGTCGCTCAAGCCCCGGATCGCGCGCACTTTCATGACGCCGCCTCCTGCCTGCTTTCGCACCGCCAGCGATAGAAGACGGCCTGGGTGTTGAGGAAACGCCTCTTGTAATCCGACAGGATGGCGCTCAGGTCGTACCAGCGCACCCCCGCCTTTCGCGCCTCCTGCATGTTCGCCAGGATGGCATAGTTGCCCAGCCCGCGGGCTTGCTCCCGGGGGTCGCGCAGGCACAGGTAATCGTCCAGGCGGTCTTGTCCGTGGAAGACAGCGAAATTGGCGGCCACCAGGAGGCCGTCCAGACGCAGGTACAGTGCCAACAGCCGGCCCAGCTCGGCGGCCCGCTGCATCAGGGCGAGGTCGGTGCGCACCTTGTCGCGGCTGTAATCCTGCCGCTCCTTCACTCCGGAAAAGCGGTCGCGCCAATAGCCCAGGTAACCCTCCAGAAGCTCTTCCAGCAGGTCCTGCCGCACCCGGCGGTCCGCTTCGACGGCCAGGTCCCGGTTTCGCTCCCACACGGCCCGCAGCTGTCGGCGGTGGCGGCCCGGCAGGGAGTCGAAGTAAGCCTCCTGGCTCGCCCCCAGGTCGGCGATCGCCCCAGGGCAGGACTCGAAGCACTCCCTTGCCTGCGGCTCCGGGGCCTCGAAGCAGCTCAGGTCGTCGGCCAGGTGCTCCGGGAGCAGCGGCAGCAGCCGCGGCAGGAGCGAGGGCGGGCAGAAGTATTCCCGGGCCAGCAGGAAGTCATCGGTGAAGGTCCAGGGGCCGCCGCCAGCCCGGTCCTCGCGGGTGAGAAGCAGAGGGACGATGACCCGCCGGGCGGCCTGACTCCAGCGCCACATACACGCGTAATTCGGCCCCGCGCGGAGCGTAGAAGCTCTCCCAGATGATCCGGTGCGCCTGCCAGTCCAGGCACAACTCCCCGGAGCGATGGCTGCGGGCAAGCTCTTCCCAGTAGGGACGGGCCTCGTCGTAGGTGTGCAGAATCAGGATATCCATGCCTGGCCTGTGCTATACATTACTAATTTGCCAAAGTATAATCCAAATGAATACATTAGGCGCAGGCAGGCCTCGGTCCCAGGGGGGTCGCGGCCCGAGGGGAGGAACTCTTCCATGAAAATCGGAGTGCTGGGCACCGGAACCGTGGGGCGTATGCTGGCCGCCCGCCTATCGGAGCTGGGACACGAGGTAATGCTCGGGACCCGGGATCCGGTCAAGACCCTGGCCCGGACCACGCCCGACGCCTACGGCAATCCGCCGCTGGGCGCCTGGCTCGCCGAGAACCCGCGCCTGAAACTGGGCAGCTTCGCCGAGGCCGCCGGTCACGGGGAGCTGCTGGTCAACGCCACCCAGGGCAGCGCTTCGCTGGAGGCGCTGGAGAAGGCCGGCGAGGCCAGGCTGAAGGGGAAGGTCCTGATCGACGTTTCCAATCCCCTGGACTTTTCCAGGGGCATGCCGCCGACGCTGTTCGTCAAGGACAGCGATTCGCTGGCCGAGCAGATACAGCGGGCATTCCCCAATGCCAAGGTCGTCAAGACGCTAAACACCATGACCGCCGCGCTGATGATCGAGCCCGGGCGGCTGGCCGGCGGAGAGCACTCGGTTTTCCTGAGCGGCAACGACGCCCAGGCCAAGAAGACGGTGAGCGAGCTCCTGGCCAGCCTCGGCTGGAAGGACATCATCGACCTGGGGGACATCGACACGGCGCGCGGCCCGGAGATGCTGCTCGGCGCCTGGCTGCGCCTCTACGGGGTCCTGGACACTCCCCTGTTCAACCTCAAGGTGGTGCGCTGAGCGGCAGGCGGGCGGTGAACACGGTGCGGCCCGGCGCCGAGTGGAAATCCAGGGTGCCGCCGTGCCGGCGCACGATGTTGTAGGAAGTGTGCAGGCCCTGGCCCGAGCCCTGGCCCATGGGCTTGGTGGTGAAAAACAGGGTGAAGAGCTTGGGCTGGGCTTCCGGCGGGATGCCGGGACCGTCGTCCTCCACCTCCACCACGGCCCAGGACCCCTCCCGGCGGGTGCGCAGCGTGATCTTCCCCTTGCCGCCCAGCGCGTCGGCCGCGTTGTCGATGAGGTTGGTCCACACCTGGTTCAGCTCGCCGCCGTGGGCCGGTACGCGCGGCAAGTCCGGCTGGAAGTCGCGCAGGACCACGATTCCCCGCTTCAGCTTGTGTTTCAATATTACCAGGGTGTTCTCCAGGCCCTCGTGCAGGTCCACCTCCTGGAGCGGGGCCTGGTCCAGGTAGACGTAGCTCTTCATGGCCTTGACGATGGAAGAGATCTCCCGCGCGCCCTGGGAAATTTCCGTCAGCAGGTTGTTGGCCCGGCAGGACACCCAAACCAGGTGCAGGATCTCGCCCAGCTGCTGGCCTGGATAGAATCGCTCCACGAGCCCCAACTCCTCCTGGTCGTAGCCCATCTCGACCAGCTCCCCGGCCAGCAGCTGCCCATCCTGCACGCCGTGGGCTTCCAGCCAGCGCTCCACCTGCTCCGATAAGTCGCCCCGCTCCAGGGCGCCCAGCGCGCGCGGCCTGCCCTTCCCGGCGGATTCCATCCGGCGGGCCAGCTCCTGGAACTGCTCCGCGGTGAGCCCCAGGCCGGCCACGCGGTTGGGGCCGTTCAGCAGCTGCCCGAAGGCTTCGCGCAGCTCGGCGGCCCCGCGCAGGGCGGCGGCCGCGGGATTGTTCAGCTCGTGGGCCATGCCGGCGGCCAGGGTCCCCAGGTGGGCCATCTTTTCGCTCTGGCGCAACGCGGCCTCCGTCTCCCGCAGCCGCTGCATGATGGTGCCCAGCATGGAACGGGCGGCCGTGGGGCTGGAGGTCAGCAGCTGCTCCAGCTCGCCCCGGCCGATGGCCAACAGGACGCTCGGGGTGCGCGCCCGGGCGGAGGCCATGCGCGGGGCCTCTTCCAGCAGGGCCATCTCCCCGATGACCTCTCCCTGGCGCCGCACGGCCAACGGGATCTCCCGGCCGTCCGAGAAGCGGCTGATCTCGATTTCCCCCTCGCGGATCACGTAGGCCAGCTCGCCGGCGCCGCCCTGGTGGAACAGCTCCTCGCCGGCCTGGAGGCGTACGTCCCCCACCAGGGAGCAGAGTTTCTTCAAATCCGGCTCGTCCAGCTCGGCGAACAGCGGGATCTGCTTGAGGAACTCGAAGCGCTCCCTCTGGCTGGTGGGGGTCATACGGACTTGAGGTACTGGTGGATCTGGGACACGACCACGGAGCCCTCCCCGACCGCCGCACCGACCCGCTTGACGGACATGTGCCGCACGTCGCCGGCCGCGAAGATGCCGGGCACGCTGGTCTCCATGAGGAAAGGGTCGCGCTTCAGGTTCCAGGACCGCGGCCGCGCGCCATTTGTGCCAAGGTCGCGCCCGGTGAGGATGAAGCCCGAGGAGTCGCGCTCCACCACCCCGGCCACGATCTCCGTGTGGGCCACCGCCCCGATGAAGGCGAACAGCGCCGCGGCGGGGAGGACTCTGCTCCCGGCCGCTCTCGCGCTCGCACCAGCACCACCGACTCCAGGCGGGATCTCGCCGCGCAGCTCCCGCACCTCGGTGTCCGGGCAGCAGGCGGATGTTCGGCAGTGGCCTCCAGCTGCCGCGACAGGTAGGCGGACATGGTGGGCGCCAGCGACTCGCCGTGCACCGACAGGTACACCGTGCGGGCGAAGCCGGACAGGAACAGCGCCCCCTGTCCCGCGGAGTTGCCCCCGCCCAGCACCACCACCTCCTGCCCGCGGTAGTGCCGGGCCTCGGTCAGGGCCGCCCCGTAGTACAGGCCGGCGCCCGCCAGGCGCTCCGCCCCGGGCGCCTCCAGGCGCCGGGTGGACACCCCGGTGGCGATGAGCAGCGCGTGGCAGCTCAGCTCGGTGCCGTCGCCCAGCTTCAGGAAGCGGTACGGGTCCTCGCGCCGCACCCCGGCCGCCTCGGTGCTCAGGATTTCCACCCCGAAGCGCCGCGCCTGGCTGGTGGCACGCCGGGCCAGGTCCGCGCCGCTCAAGCCCTTGGGGAAGCCCAGGTAGTTCTCGATCATGGCGCTGGTGCCCGCCTGCCCGCCGGTGGCTTCCCGCTCCACCAGCACCGTGCGCAGTCCCTCGGAGGCCGCGTACACCGCCGAGGCCAGCCCCGCTGGACCCCCGCCCACGATCACCAGGTCATAGAACGGGCGGGCCGCGGTGATTTGCAGGCCCATGCGCTCGGCCAGGATGTGATTGTCGGGATCGGCCAGCAGGCCGCCGTCGGGGAACAGCACGATTGGCAGCCGCGTCTCCCCGTTCAGGGACTCTTGAACACGGCGGGCCTCCTCGTCCTTCTCCACGTCCAGCCACTGGTAAGGGACCTGGTTGCGGGTGAGGAAGTCCTTGACCTGGTGGCTGCGCGGGGACCACAGCGTGCCCAGGACCCGGATGCCCTCGAAGGGCGGGCGGTGGGCCGCCGCCCAGTCGGCCAGCAGGTCCTCCAGCACCGGGTACAGCTCGCGCTCCGGCGGGTCCCAGGGCTTCATGAAGTAGTAGTCCAGGCCCAGGCGATTGATGCTCTGGATGGCCGCCTGGGTGTCGGCGTAGGCGGTGAGCAGGGCCCGCTTGACCTCCGGGTAGATGCCGATGGCCTGTTCCAGGAACTCCGTGCCGCTCATGACCGGCATGCGCTGATCGGCCAGCAGAAGCGCAACCTCGGCGCCGCGCCGTTTCAGCTCCCGCACCGCGGCCAGAGCCTCCTCCCCGGAGGAGGCCTTCAGGATCCGGTACTCGGCCCCGAAGCGGCGGCGCAGGTCCCTTTCCACGGCGTTAAGCACGTCCGGCTCGTCATCGACCGCCAGAATCACCGGTTTGGCCATAACTTACCCCTGCCCGTCCATACCTGACTTGTTAAATCACCTAACAGAAGAATAATACCGCCGCGAAGTCCGAATCGTCAAACCATGGCTCCACGGTATTGCGCTGAGCACCGGGCTTGCTTCCCGGGAAGCGCGCTGAGTATGCTTTGCCCATGATCAAGGTCAAAACCTTCACCTCGGAATTGAAGCCCTTTTTCGCCAGGCGCGAACTGGAGAGTCTGGACGAGCAGGTGAACTCCTTTCTGCAGGCCGGCCGCGTCTCCCGGGTGATCTCGGTAAGCGACGCCTGCACAGCCACGGAGAACGGGGCCACCATCGGCATCATCCGCGTCGTGTCCTACGAATCCTCCTGAGGGCGGCCAGTCACCCCGGGGGCCGTGTCGTCGCCTTTCGACGCGCGCTGCGCATTGCTTTGTTCGCCATGGTTTCACTATTTTAAGCGTATCCTCCGGCTGACCGGGGGGAATGCCAATGTCCCGAAGAAACGCGCCAGCCGTCATGCTCCTTCTCTCCGCCCTTGCGCCCCTGTGGCCGGGAGGAGGCGGGGAGGTGACGCAGGCCCGGGCCGGCGGCGCGCTGGCCATCGGCACGCAGCCGCTGACCAACCTGGACCCGCACTTCGCCACCTCCATCTCGGACATCCAGCTCCTGGAGCAGGTCTACGAGCACCTCACTTTCATCGGCGCCTCCAACCGGCCCGTGCCCGACCTGGCCGAGAGCTGGGAGTCCGCGGACGGCAAGACCTGGACCTTCACACTGCGCGAGGGCGCCCGCTTTTCCAGCGGCAAGCTGGTGACCGCCCGGGACGTGCTGGCCAGCTTCAACCGCCTGCGCGACCCCAAGCTCGGCAGCCCCGCGGCAGCCCTGTACAAGAACATCCGGGAGGTGCAGGCCCTGGACGCCCGAAGGGTGCGCTTCCTGCTCTCCCAGCCCAACCCCGAGTTCCCCAGCGATGTCGGCGACTACCACGCCGCCATCCTCCCCGCGGGAATCGCCGAACCGGCCAGGCAGCGCATCGGCAGCGGTCCCTTCCGCATCGACTCCTATACGCCGGACCGCCGCGTGGTGCTGAAACGCAATCCCTTCTACAACGTAAAGGATTCCTCCGGCGCCGCCCTGCCCTACCTGGAGGAAATACGGATGATCTTCTCCCAGGACCTGAACGGCCAGGTGGAGGCGCTGCGCAGCGGGCAGCTGGGCTACGTCGGCGGACTAACCACCGAGAACGTGAAGAGCCTGGCGGACTCCGGCGGGGTAAGGGTGCTGAGCGTGGACTCCAACATGCACTGGGCGATCCGCCTGCGCTCCGATCGGGGTCCGGCAGCCGACAACCGCGTACGCCAAGCCCTGAAGCTGGCCACCAACCACCAGGCCCTGGTAGACGCCATTCGCCCCGGGCTGGCCTCGGTGGGCAACGGCTTCACGCCCGTGGGCCCGGCCTACGGCCGGTACCACCTGGTGCGCCCGCCGTTCATGAACCTGGCCAAAGCGCGCAGTCTCCTGGACGAGGCGGGGTACCCCAACGGCCTGAAGATCCTCCTGCACGCCCAAAACCAGCTGGACGCGGTGCCGATCGCCACGGTCTGGAAGGAGCAGCTGGCCCGGATCGGCGTGGAGGTGCAGACGCGGGTGATCCCCTCCGAGCTGTACTACAGCGACGGCGAGCAGAGCTGGCTGAAGGTGGATTTCGGCATCACCGACTGGGGCACGCGGGCCACGCCGCTCAGCTACTTCAAGCTGGCCTACGTCACGGACGCCCCCTGGAACGAATCCCACTGGTCGGACCCGGCCTTCGACTCGCTCATCGCCGGGTTCGACCGGGAAATGAGCGAAGTCCGGCGGGTGGAGCTGTACCACCGGGCGCAGGAAATTCTGATCGAGCGGGGCCCGCTCATCGTGCCGTACTTCGTCAAGGCCGTGGCCGGGGTGCGCTCCGACCTGGAAGGGGTCAGCCTGGCCTCCGACTGGCCCCGCACCCGGTTCCGCGACGCCTGGCTCAAGCGGTAGCCCCGGGAGGGAGGAACGATGGAAGCCTTCGCCAATGCCGACCTGGACTTCCGGCCCGTGACCCTGAAGCAGTGGCCCGATCTGCAGAAGCTGTTCGGACCCAACGGCGCGGACAGCGGCTGCTGGTGCATGTGGTGGCGCCAGACGCGCGAGCAGTTCCAGCAGCTGCACGGGGAGCCTAACCGCAAGTCCATGGAGAAGCTCCTCCGCTCCGGGGAGGTCCCTGGCATCCTGGCCTACCACGAGGGCCGCCCCGTGGGCTGGTGCTCCGTGGCCCCCCGGCGGTGCTTTCCCGCGCTGGACCGCTCGCCCAACCTCAAGGCGGTGGATACTGAGCCGGTGTGGTCCATCGTCTGCTTCTTCATCCCCCGACAGAACCGCCGCCGCGGGTTGTCCGGGCACCTGATTCGGGCCGCGGTGCAATACGCCCGCTCCCGGGGGGCCCCGGCCGTGGAGGCCTACCCCATCGATCCCCGCCACTCCGCCGACCGGCCGGGGGCGGCCTTCACCGGGCTGCTGGATGCTTTCTTGCGGGCCGGCTTCACCGAGGTGGCCCGCCGCTCCCCGCGGCGACCCATCCTGCGCTTCCGACCCGAATAGAGGCGGCCTCATGGAGTTCGGCGAGCTGCACCCGCTGACCCTGGCTTTCCGTTCGCGCGAGATGGAGCGGGAATACTGGACCCGCCGGCTGCCCCGCATGCGCGGGCGCACCGCGATCGCCGTGGGCCTGGTGCTGGTTCTCTACACCGCCTTCGGGCTGCTGGATCCCTGGATCGTGCCGGAGATCGTGCGGCGGGCCTGGCTCATCCGCGGGCTGGTGCTGGGGCTGTGCGCGGCCTTGATCCTGGCCACCCGCACGCGCCTGTTCGCCCGCGCTCACCAGTGGCTGCTGCTCAGCCTGCCCCTGCTGGGCGGCCTGGGCATGCTGACCATCATGTCGGCCAGCGGCGAGACCGGACGCCTGCTGTACTACGTGGGGCTGATCCTGGCCATCATGTGGACCATGCTGTTCGCCGACCTGCGCTTCCCTCTGGCGCTGGGGGCCAGCGTGTACCTGGTAGCCGGTTATGAGCTGCTCGCCCTGGTGATCAGCCCCCTGCCCCTCCCGGTGGTCGTCAACAACACCTTCTTCCTGACCGGGTCCCTGCTGATGGCGGCTTTCTCGGGCTACACCCGGGAGCGGGCCGAGCGGGTCAACTTCCGCCAGTCCCTGGTCATCGAGCAGGAGCGGCGCAAGTCCGAGACGCTGCTGCTGAACATCCTGCCCAGGGAGGTCACGGAGCAGCTGAAATCCAGCGGCGGCACCGTGGCCCAGAGCTTCGACGCGGCCAGCATCCTGTTCGCCGACATCGTGGGCTTCACCGCGCTGTCCGCCCGCATGGGGGCGGAGGATATCGTCGGGCTGCTCAACAAGGTGTTCTCCTTTTTCGACTCGCTGGTCGACAAGTACGACTTGGAAAAAATCCGCACCATCGGGGACAACTACATGGTCGTGGCCGGCGTGCCGCGTCCCTGCCCCGACCACGCCGATTCCCTGGCCGCGATGGCCCTGGAGATGCGCGACTACGCGACCACCCTGCCCCTGGAGCTGCGCATCGGCCTGGCGAGCGGCCCCGTGGTGGCCGGGGTGATCGGCAGGAAGAAATTCCAGTACGACGTCTGGGGGGAGGCGGTCAACGCAGCCAGCCGCATGGAGTCGCACGGCCTGCCCGGGCAGATCCAGATCACGGGGGCGGCGCACGAACTGCTCCAGGACAACTTCCTCTGCCGGCACCGCGGGCGCATCAGCGTCAAAGGCATCGGCCCCATGGACACCTGGCTGCTCCTGGGCCGCCGAGAGGAGCGGCGTGAAACCCGCTAGCGGCGTGAAAGCCGCTGAGCGGGCTGCGCCCCGCTGGCGGCCTGTTGCCCACCGGCACGGTCACTTTCCTGTTCACCGATGTGGAGGGCTCCACGCGGCTGATCCAGCGCCTGGGCGACGGCCACCGCCCGATGATGGAGCGCCAGGCCGAGCTGCTGCGCAGGGCTCTGGCCCAAGGGGTGGAGGCCGGGGAGCGCGGGGACGGCCTGTTCTACGTGTTCACCGCGGCTCCGGCTGCGCTGCGGGCCGCGGCGGAGGCCCAGAGGCTGCTGTCGGCGGAGAGCTGGCCCTCGGGGGCCGAGCTGCGGGTGCGCATGGGCCTGCACAGCGGCGAGGGGGTTCTGGGCGGTGACAGCTACCTGGGCCTGGACGTGAACCGGGCGGCCCGCATCGCCGCCGCCGCCCACGGCGGGCAGGTGCTGGTCTCCGCTTCCTGCGCCGCGCTGGCCGGCCCCGGCTTCAGCCCGGGGTTGAGCCTGCGCGAGCTGGGCCGCTACCGGTTGAAGGATCTGAACGAGCCGGAGCTGCTCTTCCAGCTCGCCGGCCCCGGCCTGGGCGCGGATTTTCCGCCGCCGCGGACCCTGGGCTCCTCGCCTATCCACCTCCCGCTGCCGCTCACCACCTTCATCGGCCGGCAGCGGGAGCTGGCCAGCGTGCTGGAACAGCTTTCCTCCAGCCGCCTGCTGACCCTCACCGGGCCGGGGGGCGCCGGCAAGACCCGCCTGGCCCTGCGCGCAGCCGCCGAGGCGGCCGCCGCCTTCCCCGACGGCGTGCATTTCGTGCCGTTGGAGGGCCTGCGCGACCCTGGCCTGCTGGGCCCGGCAGTGGCGACCGCCCTCCGCCTGCCCCCGGCCCAGCCGGACCCCGGGAATGCCCTGCGCGAATACCTGAAACCACGGCGCCTGCTGCTCATCCTGGACAACTTCGAGCAGCTCCTGGAGGCGGGCCCCCAGGCGGCGGAATGGCTGCACGAGGCCCCCGGGCTCCAGCTCCTGGTCACCTCCCGCGCACCTCTGCGCCTGTACGGGGAGCGGGAGTTCGCGGTTCCCCCGCTCGCCCTGCCGCAGCCTGATGCGCGGTCCGTCGAGTCGAGCGAGGCGGTAGCCCTGTTCGTGGCCAGGGCCGAGGCGGTCAGCCCGGGGTTCCGGCTGACCGCGGAGAACGCGGCCGCGGTTGCCGAGATCGTCCGGCGGCTGGACGGACTGCCCCTGGCCCTGGAGCTGGCGGCGGCGCGCGTCCGCCTTTTCCCGCCCGCCGCCCTGCTGGCCCGCCTTGATTCCAGCCTGGCCTTCCTGACCGGAGGCCCCCGGGACCTGCCCAAAAGGCAGCAAACCTTGCGCGCCGCGATCCTCTGGAGCTACGACCTGCTGGGCCAAGCGGCGCGCAGCCTGTTCCGCCGCCTGTCGGTGTTCGCCGGCGGCGCGCGCCTTGAGCAGATCGAAGCGGTCTGCGGCGCCGACCTGGGAGCTGAGCCCCTGGAGGCGGTAGCGGAGCTTTGCGATCACAGCCTGGTCGGACGCCTGCCCGGCGAGGGGGAGCCGCGCTTTGTCATGCTGGAGATCGTGCGGGACCTGGCCCGAGAGCTGGCTTCGGAAAGCGGCGAGACGGAGCTATTGCGGGAGCGGCACGCCGCCGTGTTCGTGGAGCTGGCCGAACGCGCGGGGCCCAACCTGACGCGCGCCGGCCGCCGGTCCTGGCTGGAGCGGCTGGAGGAGGAGTCCGGCAACCTGCGGGAAGCCCTGGCCGGGGCCATCGCCGGCGGCCAGGCCGAGAGGGCCTTGCGGCTGGTCGCGGCTCTGTGGCGCTTCTGGCAGATGCGCGGGCACGTCCGGGAGGGCCGCCAGCGCGCGAGCCAGGCGCTGGGCCTGGACGGGGGCGGGGAGCCGGAGCGGATCGGGGCCCTGCTGGCAGCCGGGGGCATGGCGTACTGGCAGGCGGACATGGCCGGTGCGGGGGCCGCCTATAGCGAGGCACTCCAGCGCGCGCGCCGGCTGGGCGACCGGCGCCTCCTGGCCCTGGCCATGTACAATGCCGCCTTCCCGCACATGTTCCAGGAGGAGCGTGAAGAGGCCCAGCGGCTGCTGGCGGAGGCCCTGGCCGCGGCGCGGGAGCTGGGCGACGCCGCCCTGGAGGGCGAGGTGCTCTGGGGCATCGGCACCTCCTTCTGGGTGCGAGGAGAGAAGGCAGCCGCGGAACCCTGGTACGACCGGGCTTTGGAGGCTCTGGCCGGAACCGACGCGGCGTTCATCCAAGGGTGGAGTTACCGCATGCGGGGGGTGGTGCGACTAGGCCGCGCAGCGCTGGAGGAGGCCCGCTCAGACCTGGAGCGCTCCCTGGCCATGTTCACCGCCGATGGGGACGTGTCGGGGATCGTCCTGCTCCTGCGCGATTTTGCGGAGCTGGCGCTGACCCGCGGGGACCCCGAACGGGCCCTGCGCCTGGCCGGCGCCGCGGCCGGGCTGGAGGCGGCCAGCCAGACGGGCATACTGGAGCTCGCCGAGAACCGCATCGCAGAACTGGCGACCGCCAGTTCTGCGCTAAGCCGCGAGCGGGCCGAGTCGCTCATGGCCGAAGGCAGGCTCATGCCGCTGGAGCAGGCTATCGCCTTCGCTAGGCTTCCTCCGCCCCGTAAGCTTTGAGCTTGTACTGCAGCGACCGGCGCGAGATGCCCAGCTCCCGGGCCGCCCGGGTGCGGTTTCCCTCCCAGCGCTGGAGCGCGGAGAGGATCGACCGGCGCTCGATCTCCTGCAGCGTGGCCGGCTGCCCGCCTCCCGTGACGCCCCGCAGGTCCAGGTCGGCCGCCTCGATGGTGCCGGTGCCCGCCAGGATGCAGGCCCGCTCCAGCAGGTTCTCCAGCTCCCGGACGTTGCCGGGGAACGGGTAGCCCTGGAGCTTGCGCAGGGCCTCCGGGCTGATGCCCTCGATGCGCCGCCCCATTCGCCGGCCCAGCTTCTCCAGCAGCCGGCCGGCCAGCAGGGGGATGTCCTCGGCGCGCTCGCGCAGCGGGGGCACGGCGATGTGCACAACGTTCAGGCGGTAGTACAGGTCCTCCCGGAAGGCGCCGGCCTCCACCACCCGGGCCAGGTCGCGGTGGGTGGCCGGAAACGATGCGGGCGTCCACCGGCACGCTCTGCGTTCCGCCCAGCCGCCGCAGCCTCTTGTCCTGCAGCACGCGCAGCAGCTTGACCTGCACGCTGGGCGGCATCTCCCCGACTTCGTCCAGGAAGAGGGTGCCGCCGGCGGCCAGCTCGAAGGTGCCCAGCTTGCGCGCCCCGGCCCCCGTGAAGGCCCCCCGCTCGTAGCCGAACAGCTCGCTCTCGATCAGGGTCTCCGGGAGCCCCCCGATGTTGACCGCGACGAACGGGCCCGCGGCGCCGGAGCGAGCGTGGATCAGGCGGGCCACGACTTCCTTGCCGCTGCCGCTTTCCCCCGTGATCAGCACCGTGGAGGGGGTGGCGGCCAGCTTGTCGATCCGCAGCCGGATTTCCCGCATCGGCGGGCTCTCCCCGATCAGGTCCTGCTCCCCGGCCTGCCGGCCGGCCTCCACCACGTTGCGCAGGCTCTGGTCCTCGATCGCCCGGCGCAGGCGCAGGGCCAGCTCCTCCGCGCCGAAGGGCTTGACCAGGTAGTCCTGGGCCCCTTCCTTCATGGCGGCCACCGCGTCCGGAATCTCCCCGTGGGCCGAGATCATCAGCACCGGGAGGCGCAAGCCCTGCCGCCGGATGCGGCGCAGCAGCTCCAGGCCGTCCAGGCCCGGCATCCGCAGGTCGACCAGGGCCGCGGCCAGGACCTGCTCCTGCAGCGTGCTTTCGGCGGCCAGGCCGTCCCCGGCCGTGCTGACCTCGAAACCCTCCAGCTCCAGGACCCGGCGCAGGGAGTCCCGGACGGCCTGCTCGTCGTCCACGACCAGGATTCTCACGTCCGGCACCTGGGCAGCGTGACCCGGGCCTCGGTGCCGCCCCCCTCGCGCGCCAGCAGGGCGATGCTCCCGCCGGCCGCCTCCACGAAGCGCCGGGTGATCGACAGCCCGATGCCCGAGCCCTCCAGGCGCGTGGTGAAGAAGGGCTCGAAAACCTGGCCGCGGATTCCCCGGGCGATCCCCTCCCCGCGGTCCAGCACCGAGAGGGTCACGGTCGTTCTGCCCTGCAGCACGCGCACCAGCACCTCGCCTCCCGCGGGGTCGCTCTGCAGGGCGTTGCTCACCAGGTTGTCCACCACGGAACGCAGCCGGCCCCGGTCGAAGCGCACCACCCCGGCCGCCCCGTCCTCCAGGCGCACGCGCCGGCCGGCCAGCGGCAGCATCTCCCGCAGGAAGTCGCCCAGCTCCACCGGCCGCGGTTCGCCCAGCGGGTTCTTCAGGAAATCCCCGACGCGGTCGGTGAGCTCCCGCAGCCGGTCGACCTCCTTGCGGATGGTCTCGCAGGTCCTCCTCCCCCCCGGGGCGCAGGAAGCGGGCCAGCACGTCGGCCCGCAGGCGGATGGCGGCCAGCGGGTTCTTGATCTCGTGCGACAGGGTGCGAGCCGCCTCGCCCAGGTGCACCAGCTGCTTCTGCTCCTCCAGGCGCCTGCGATCGCGCGAGCTGCGGCGGTACAGAACGTAGACGAAGGCCATCACCGCGGAGGACAGGAACAGCCACAGCCCCAGGCTGAAGTCCAGGAGGCGTTCCCGGCGCCAGAGCTCCGCGGCCTGGAGCTCCGCGAACAGGAAGCGCGGAAACCGGCGGGGTGAAACCGGCTCCTGGCCGCGTGAAACCGGCGCTTCGCCGCGCGCAGCCGGCTCCTGGCCGCGCGGGCTCTGCGCCGAGAGCTCGCCCGCCCTCCCGGCCTCCCCCGCCCGCGGCAGCCGCGGCGGCCGCCCCACCTGCTGCAGGATGGTCACCGTCTTGCTGCCTTCGGCCAGGGAGTACTCGGTGCGCCAGCGCCACTCCCCCGCCGCCTCCACGCCCAGCGGGGCGGAGCCGAAGCGCTCCAGCGCTTTGCCCTCGAGCGTCGTAGCTGCCCAGGCCCAGCAGGCGGCCCTGGGCCACTTCCTCCCCCGGCACGCCATTGCGCAGCGCGGTGGCGGCCGAGAACAGGGCATGCTCGGCTTCCGAATAGGCCGCGAGGCGGATCCTATCCTTCTCACCCCGCGTCACGCGCAGCAGGAGGGCAGCCAGGGCCAGGTACACCAGCACCAGGAAGGCGTAGAAAACCCACTCTGCCCGCAGAACCCTGCGCACTGACCTGCCGCTAATGCGGCCCCTCAGCGCGCTATTGCGCACTGCCCTGGCCATTCGCACCCCGCCAGTATAGCCCGCGCCCGGCCTATTCGAAAGACAGGGCTTCCACGGGCTGCAGGCGCGCGGCCCGGACCGCCGGGTACAACCCGAAGAAGATGCCCACGGCGCTGGAGCAGGCCACCGCCAGCGCGTAGGAGGCCGCCTGGGGGGCGAAGGACCACTTCAACAGGGCGGTGGCCAGGAAGCTCAGGGCCGTGCCCAGGGCCATGCCCGCCAGGCCCCCCACCAGAGTGAGGGTCACGGCCTCGGTGAGGAACTGCCCGCGGATGGCCTTGGGGGAGGCGCCCAGGGCCTTGCGGATGCCGATCTCCTTGGTGCGCTCGGCCACCGAGACCAGCATGATGTTCATGATGCCGATGCCGCCAACCAGGAGGGAAATCGCCGCCACGCCGGTGAGGAACAGGTTCAGGGTCTTGGTCACGTTGGTGAACATTTCCGCGATCGTGGAGGGCGACATGACGCGGAAGGAGTCTTCGTTGCCCGTGAGCCTGGTGAAGAACTCGTTGACCTTCTCGGCCACCTTCAGCACGTCGGCGCCGTCGGCGGTGCCCATGGCGTAGCGCTGCACGTTCTCCAGCCGCTCCAGGCGGGCGGAGTAGGTTTCGAAGGGGATGAAGGCGCTGCCGTCGAAGTCCATGCCCATGGTCCCGGTCTTCTCCTTCATCACCCCGACCACCTTGAAGCTGCGGGCCACCCCCTTGCGGTAGATGCGCACGTACTGATCCAGCGCGTCCCCCGCCGGGAACAGCGCCGAGGCGACCTCGGCGCCCAGCACCACCACGGAGCGCCTCTTCAGCTCGTCCTCTGCGGACAGGAAGGAGCCCTCCGCGCTCTGGTAGCTGTAGATTCCCGGAAACGAGGCCTGCACGCCCAGCACGCTGGCGTTTTCATAGGTGTCCCGGCCGTGCTTCAGGTAATAGTTGGCCTGGGCCACCGGGGTCACCTCCCGGATGCCCGGGACCTCGCTCTTCAGCCGCTCGGCGAGAGCCACAGTGAACAGCCGGCGAACTTCCTTGGCCGCGTCCCTGCCGGGGAAGACCATGATGGTCTCCAGGCCGCCCTGGGCCACCTGCTTTTGTACGCTGGCCGTGGCGCTCTGCCCCAGGGTGGTGATGGCAATGACCGAGCCGATGCCGATCACGATCCCCAGCAGGGACAGGAAGGTCCTCAGGCGGTTGGCGCCGAACTCCCGCAGCGCCATGCGGATGTTTTCCCAGAACATACCCTACTCCACCAGGCCGTCGCGCAGGCGCACCCGCCGCCTGCAGAACTCTCCCACCTGCGGGTCGTGGGTCACCACGATGACGGTCTTGCCCTCGGCGCAGATCGCCGCGAACAGCTCCAGGATGGCCCGGCCGGTATCCGTGTCCAGCGCGCCGGTGGGCTCGTCGGCCAGGATGAGCGACGGGTGGGTGACCAGCGCCCGGGCGATGGCCGCCCGCTGCCGCTGGCCCCCCGAAAGCTCGGTGGGCCGGTGCCGCAGCCGGTCCGACAGGCCCACCCTCTCCAGGGCCTCCGCGGCCCGCTCGCGCCGCTCGCGCGGCCCCACCCTGCCGTACATCAGGGGGGTCATCACGTTTTCCAGCACCGTGATCCGGGCCAACAGGTTGAACTGCTGGAACACGAAACCGATCTTCCGGTTGCGGATCACCGCCAGCCGCTCCTCGCTCAGGCCGGCGACCGCCTCCCCGTCGAGGTACAGCTGCCCTGAAGTCGGCGTGTCCAGGCAGCCCATCAGGTGCATGAGCGTGGACTTGCCCGAGCCTGAGGGCCCCATGATGGCCATCAGCTCGCCGGCGGCCACCTGCAGGCTGACGCCCCGCAGGGCGTGCACGGTGCTCTGGCCCATGCGGTACTCCTTGGTGACCTCCTGCACGCTCACCAGCGGCGGGAGGCCCTGCGCATCGGAGTACGCCGCATCCGGCCCGCTGGCCGTCCCCGCGCCCTCCGCGTTCACCGCGGGCCCCCCGGCGGCGGGCCGCCGCCGGCCCCGCCTGCCCGCCTGCTGCTCCCGGGGGCGCGGAAACCGAAAATGGAAAGGGGGTTAGCCGACTGCTGGGCGGCCGCCTTCCCGCCTGCCGCCGCTGCCGCGGCCAGAACCCGGTCCCCCTCGGCCAGGCCTTCCAGCACGCGCACCTTGCCGGTCTCGTAGGCCGCAGTCTTCACCTCCCGGCGTTCGGGTCGGCGCAGAAGCGCGCCTTCCGCTCCCCCGGGGGCAGAAGGCAGCAGGAGCACGTAGGTGCGCTCGTCGGTTTTCTGCAGCGCTTTTTCATCTAGAACCAGCAGGCGCTCGTCCTCGCCGGCGACGATCTGGGCGCTGAAGGAGTACCCGGGCAGCAGGCTCCTCGGCGGGTTGTTGATTTGAACTTCCGCATCCAGCACGGCGATGCCCTCGGTGGTCACCCGCCCCTCCAGGGGCAACAGGGACACCCGGCCGGTGACCTGCAGATCAGGCAGGGCGTCGATGTGGAACACGACCTTCTGGCCGATCTTCACGCTGGGCACGTCCAGCTCGTCGACTTCGACCTTGGCCTTGAGGGCGGACAGGTCAATGACCCGGGCGATGGGGGAGATGGTCTCCCCAGCCTTCACGTACTCTCCCTCCCGCACATCGACGGTGGAGAGGATCCCCGAAATCGTGGTCCAGACCTTGTTCTCCTGCAGGGCGACCTGCTTCATCTCCCGTTCCAGCTCCAGCAGCTTCAGCTCGCTCTTGGAGCCGGAGATCTTGGCCTTCTCGATCTGGAAGTCCAGGCTGGCCAGATCGTAGCGCTGCTGGCTGTCGTCCAGCTCCGCGATCAGGTCCCTCGCGCGCACGCGGTCCCCTTCCTTCACGTACACCCGGGCGACCTTGCCGCTGGCCGCGAAGCCGATGTCCTCGCTTTCCACCGGTTCCAGGTGGCCGGTCACATCGATGGCCGAGGAGCGGGTAACAGCCTGCACCTGGTAGACCGCCGGCGTGGCTGCGGTCGCCGAGGAGGTGGCCTTGCTTCGCCCGAAGTAGAGGTACGCCCCCCCTCCGAGCACCGGCAGGCAGGCCACCAGAAGCCAAAGGACCCAGCGCCGGGGATGTTGCGATTTGCTCATGCCATACTATAATCAAAAACCATGCCAAAGACATTGCCTGTCCGGGCCAGGTTTCGCACGAAAAGGCGGCATTCGCGGTGAATTGCCGCGCTTCCTGGGTCGGCTCGGGGGAACAAGTGCGCAAAACCTGCGCGCATCACCTCAACGCGCAATTCTTGCACTGCCGCGCGGGCGCAAAGCACACTGCAATGGACCATTCCGTATCACCCAACGGCGTACAGGCGCCGAATGAGCGCTATCCGGGGCCGGATTCCACCGGCCGGGCCTTGCAGATGGCACGGGTCTTGCATTTCTCATCTCAGACGGGAGGTTCTGGTGAATAGAAAGATCGCGGCCGCTGTCTGCCTGGCTTTGTTCGGCGCACTGCCGGCGCTCTTCTCGGAGCCGGTCGTGCTGACCGAGTCCTCGGCCATCGAGCTGGCGCTGCAGAACAGCCTGCCCCTGAAAACCAGCCGCATCGAGCTGGAGACGCTGCGCCGCCGGAGCGCCACTTCCTGGAACGCGCTGCTGCCCTCCCTGAGCGCGGGGGCGAGCCTGAGCGAAACGCAGGACTCCTCCCTGTCGACCGGCTCCCCCTGGGACTTTTCGCTCAGCCTCTCCGCCCGCCTGCCGCTGTCGGCGGCCACGCCGTTCGACGTGCGCTCGGCCTCCCTGCAGTACCGGGCGGCTGCGATCCGGCTGCGGGAGAGCGAGAGCGCACTGCGCCGCGATGTGCGCCAGAGCTTCAACGCGCTCCTGCTCGGCCAGGAGAAGATCGCCCTGCTGCAGGAGAGCATCCAAAGCGCCTCCCTTTCCGCCGACCTGGCGCGGCGCAACTACGAGGCGGGACTGATCTCAGAGGTGGAGGCCTTGAGCGCCCAGATGGTGCTGGAGAAGCTCACCCCCCAGCTGGAGCAGGCGCAGGCGGACTACCGGACCGGGCTGCTGGAGCTGCAGAGCCTCGCGGGCTTGGAGCCGGGCGCAGCGGTCCAGATCGAGGGGACCCTGGGCGTTGCGGAAGCGCAGCCGGACGCAGATGCACTGGTGCGCGACCGGCTGCCCTCCCGCCCGGACGTGCGCGCGGCCGTTCTGGACCTGGACCTGAGGCGCAGCCAGCGCGGCCTGGCAGCCGCCCAGGCGCGGGCTCCTTCGGCCTCGCTTTCCTACTCGCTCAACGGCGGCTCCGCGATCGGTTCCGCAGACTGGTCCGGCCGCGGCAGCGCCACGCTCTCGCTGAGCGTGCCGCTGGACTCCTGGCTCCCCGGCTCCGCCGGCGGGGTGCAGGTGGCGGAAGCCGGGGACGAGATAGCCAAGGCCGAGCTGGCTCTGCAGGAGACCCGGCGCTCGGCGGAGGTGGAGATCCGCTCCCTGGTCCTGAAGCTGCAGGCGCTGGCCGCTTCGCTGGGCGTTCTGCAAAAGAACGAGCAGCTGACCCGCAAGGTCTACGAGCTGCGCAGCGCAGAGTACACTGCCGGCTTGACGGAGCTCACGGCGCTCCGCCAGGCGCTGGACGACCACCAGCAGGCGGGGCTGGACCTGGCCACCGCCCGCCAGCAGTACAGTAACGCCCTGGCAGACCTGGAGCACGCCACCCAGGCGGCGCCGTAGGACCCCGTTCTTGCGGCAGGCTTCCTGCCGACCCGCTTCCGGCTGGCCGAGCCCGCTATTGCGGCTTCGGCTGCAGCAGCTGGGGGTACTCCTTCTCCAGGGCGGCGATCTTGGGAAGGTCCCACATCATGATGTACAGCTGCGTGGGATTGTGCTGCAGGTAGTCCTGGTGGTACTCCTCGGCCGGGTAGAAAGCCTGGAGTGGGGAAAGCTGCGTGACGACCTTGCCCCGGTATACCTTGGCCTTGTCCAGGGCGCGGATGTACTGCTCGGCCACGCGCCGCTGCGTGTCGTCGGAGTAGAAGATCGCCGAGCGGTACTGGGTGCCGTGATCCGGGCCCTGGTAGTTGAGCTGGGTGGGGTCATGGGCCACGGAAAAAAACACCTTCAGCAGCGTGCCGTAGCTCACCTGGGCCGGATCGTAGGTGACCCGCACGGATTCCGCGTGACCCGTGCTGCCCGTGCTCACGATCTGGTAATGGGCAGTCTTGGCCTCCCCGCCGGAATAACCGGAAACCACCTCCTGCACCCCCTTGAGCCGCTCGAACACGGCCTCCACCCCCCAGAAGCAGCCGCCGGCGAACACCGCGGTGCGCGGCCCCGCACCCGCCGGCGGGTCCACCGGCGGATCGGGGAAATCCGCGCGCGCGGGGGCCGCGCCCAGCAGGAACAACAGCGCGGCGGCGCTTAGCGCCGCCGCGCGATGCAATGCGAACAAACTCTTCATATCTCCTCCCCTTCCGCTCATTTCTTGAACAGGGTCAGATAGCGGCCATAGCCCTCGGCTTGCAGCCGCTCCACCGGAATAAAGCGCAGGGCCGCGGAGTTGATGCAGTAGCGCAGCCCCGTGGGCGGCGGCCCGTCCGGGAAAACATGGCCCAGGTGCGAGTCGGCGTAGCGGCTGCGCACCTCGGTGCGCACCATGCCGAAGCTAATGTCCGACCGCTCCAGCACGTTGGCCGGCTCCAGGGGCCGGACGAAGCTGGGCCAGCCGGTGCCCGACTCATACTTGTCCGTGGAGCTGAACAGGGGCTCCCCGGAGACGATGTCCACGTAGATGCCCGCCTGGTGGTTGTTCCAGAACTCGTTGAAGAAGGCGGGCTCGGTCCCCTCCTTCTGGGTCACCTCGAACTGCAGGCGCGTGAGCTTCTTCTGCAGCTCGGCGCGCGGCGGCTTGCTGTACTTGACTTCCTGAGCGCCGGCAATCGCCGGGCCCAGGACCGCAGCCGCCAGAATCATCATGGCAAAAAACCCTCTCATCTCAAACTCCTTCCTCGGCCTCAGCCGAATGTGAAAGCGAACAGCCGGAGCCTGCCCTGAACCTCCAGGCGCAGGACGCGCGGCCCCGGCGCCGCCAGTAGAAGCTCTCATCATGCACCTCCGTACAATGGAATCTACGGAGAGAAGGTCACGAAAAGATCACGGAAAAGATAAAAAATCATCACGTCAAAAGGAAGTGAAAACGGGAGCCCCGCCCGGGACTGCTCTCCACCTCCAGACGGGAACCGTGCAGCTCCGCGATCTGGCGGGCGATGGCCAGCCCCAGCCCTGCGCCGCCGGCGGAGCGGTCGCGGCTGCGGTCCGCCCGGTAAAAACGTTCAAAGACGTGCGGCAAGTCCTCGGGGGCGATGCCGCTGCCCGTGTCGGCGACCGACACCCGGGTGCCCCCGCCCTCCGCGGCCAGGCTCACCCGCACGCTGCCCCCCGCCGGCGTGAAACGCAGCGCGTTCTCGATCAGGTTGGTGAGCAGCCGCTCGATCAGCCCCAGCTCCCCGCGGACCAACGGCAGCTCCGCGGGCAGCTCGACGGCCAGGCGCACCCCGGCGGCTTCGGCCTGCGGCCGGAGCTTGAGCACGACGTCCTGGGCCAGCTCCCCGGGGTGGAAGCTCTCCAGGCGCGGGCGCGCCTGGCCGGACTCCAGGCGGGCCAGCTCGAAGAGCTCCTCCACGAGCTTCTGGAAGCCGTCGATGTTGCGCAGGGCCGCCTCCAGGAAGCCCCGCCGCGCGCCGGGCTCCAATTGACCGTCCTTCAACAGCAGGGTTTCCAGGTTCCCCCGGATGGAGGAGAGCGGGCTGCGCAGGTCGTGGGAGATGTTGGCCACCATATCCCTTCGCTCGGCCAGCCCCGCCTGGATGCCGGCCGCCATCTCGTTGAAGGACCGGCCCAACGCTCCCAGCTCGTCCCCGCCCCGCGCCACCAGGCGGCGGTCCAGCTCCCCGCGCTGGAAGGCTTTTACCGCCTGGGCCAGCGAGGCCAGGCGCCGGGTGAGCAGGAAGAACAGGGCGAAGCCGGCCAGCAGGGTGGCGGCGATGGCCAGCAGGAAGGTGGCCAGGCCGGCCCGCAGGTAGTAGCTGTCGCGGCTGGAGCCCAGGAAGCGGTCGTAGCGCTCCCCGCCCAGGATGACGTAGACGAAGCCCGTCTGGCCGCCCAGGTCGATGGTGGCGGCGGAGAAGGGCTTGCGGCGGGCCGAGCGCGGGTCCTCGCCGAGGATCAACCGGTCATTGGACAGGAAGCTGCGGATAGGCCCCAGGTCGACCCTCTCGCGGGGCACGCTTTCGGCGGGCGGAGCGAAGTAGGCCAGCACCGCGCCCCCGTCGTCCAGGATGTAGATCTCCACCCGGGGGTTCAGGACCATCATGTAGTGGATGGCCTGGCGGATCCGCCCCGAGGCGAACCCGCCGGCCACGAGGGGCTCCAGCTCCGCGGCAATGCTCCTCGCGTAATCCCGGTTGAGCAGCTGCTCCACCTCGTCGAACAAGTGCCCGGCCAGGCGGAAGGCGATGGCCAGGATGCCGGCGGCCAGCGCCAGCACCAGCGCCAGGAAGATCGCAGACAGGCGCGCGTAGAAGGTGCGGAACAGCCCGCTCACGGCCCCAGCTCCGCGGGCTCGGCGAAGCGGTAGCCCACCCCCCAGACCGTGCGTAGGTATACCGGGTGCCCTGGATCCTGCTCGATCTTGCCCCGCAAGCGGTTGATGTGGGAGTTGACCGTGTGCTCGTAGCCTTCGTACTGGTAGCCCCAGACCTGGGCCAGCAGCTCGGGTCGGCTGTAGGCCCGCCCCGGGTTGCGGGCGAACAGGGACAGCAGGTCGAACTCCTTGGCGGTCAGCTCCACGGACCGGCCTTGCAGCGTCACTCGGCGCTTCTGCAGATCCATGGCCAGGCCCCCCAGCTCGATGCGGCCCGCCGCCATAGCGGGCTCCGCTTCGCTCCGCCCCGCCGGCCGCCCGGCCTGGGCCTCGCGGTCCGTGCGCACCCGCCGCAGCAGCGCCTTGACCCTGGCCGCGAGCTCCCGCACGCTGAACGGCTTGGTGATGTACTCGTCGGCGCCAAGCTCCAGCCCCATGACCCGGTCCACCTCCTCGGACCGGGCGGTGAGCATGAGGATCGGCGTGAAGGGGTTGCCCTCCCGGATGCGCCGGCAGACGGCCAGGCCGTCCAGCTGGGGCAGCATCAGGTCCAGGACGATCAGAGACCAGTCGCCGCCCAGCGCCTTGGCCAGTCCGGAGCGGCCGTCGGCGGCGCGCTCGGGAGCCAGGCCCAGATCCCGCAGGTTGAGGGCCACCAGGTCCGCGATTTCCCGGTCGTCTTCGATGATCAGCACCCGCTCCGGCATACGAGTAGAATATACTCAGCCGGGCGCGGAAACGGGGAGCGGTCTTACCGGCGAACCAGCTCCAGGGTGCCCAGGTTGAGGATGCGGTCGCTGTCGATACGGCCCAGCGGGGAGAACTCCCCCTCGGTCTCCAGCTCCCGCTCCACGGCGGCCTCCCGGTAATCCGGGTGCTCGACGGTGAGCCGCAGCCGGAAATGCCGCGCCCGCGCCCGGGAGCGGCAGGATTTCGGCAGGAAGCTGTAGAAACCGCGCGTGGCGGCGTTGGTCAGGTAGGGGTTGGTCCAGCCCGCCTCCGCCGCGGGGGAGGCCGGTTTGCCGTTCACGTAGAGGGTCACGGAGGCCCCGACCACCGCGGTCCCGCGCTCGGCCACCCGGCCGATGAGGTACGGCAGGTTGTGCCAGTAGCCCAGCAGGCTCTGCTCCTCCTCGCCGCCCGCGGGGTGGCCGTCGGCCGGCTTGCGCCGGCCGGTGATGGTGTCCACCGCTTTGTTGACCAGCAGCAGCACCTCCACCATTCCGGCCAGTCCGTCGCCGTTGTCCCCCTCGACGTAGTGGTCCGCCGCCAGGCGCGTGAAGCCCCGCTCGCTGAGGATGTAGCGCGGCGGCAGCCGATTCAGGGCGTAGGCCGCCACGTCCAAAAGCAGCCCCTCGCTTCTTTGGACGTCGGGACGGTCCTCCAGCACGATCCGGGCGATGTGCAGGACCAGGTCCTCCTGGTAATTCTTGAGATCCATGGTATTCCTTCGAGCATATCCCCCGGCGGCCCAAATTTCAACCAATTCTTTCCTGCCCGGGCATTGACACGGCGGGCGGGGAGTCCGTATCGTGGGAAACCTCGACCATGAGCCGACCTTCGTTCGTCTTCTTCGACATCGGCCTCACCCTGCTCTCCCCCCGGGGGGCCTCGACCTACCAGGAAGTGCTGCACGGCCTGGGCTTCCAGGTGGAGCTGGCCGCCATCGAGCGGGCTTTTCACCTGGAGGACAAGCGCTTCATGAGGGAGTTCCCCGGGGTCTTCGGCAATCCGCACTACTCGGCCATGCCCTGGTTTCTCGGGGGCGTCAACTACCGCCTGGGGGTCCGCACGGATCTGTGCGCCGCCGCCGCGCTATGGCGGGAACGCCAGCAGCGCGGCGGGCCCTACTGGGTGCCGTTCCCGGAGGCCCGCGAGGTGCTGGGCGAGCTGCGCCGGCGGGGCTTCGGCCTGGGCGTGATCAGCAACTGGGACTCCAGCGCCCGGGGCCTGCTGGCCGGCAACGGCCTGGAAGAGTACTTCGATCCGATCGTGATCTCCTGCGAGGTGGGCTGCGAGAAGCCCGCGCCCGAAATTTTCCGCATCGCCTTGGAACGCGCGGGCCTGCGCGGCGAGCAATGCCTGTACGTGGGGGACAACTACTACGACGACGCCGTGGGCTGCCGCAAGGTAGGCATGCGGTCCCTGATCATCAACCGCTTCGGGCGCCTGGGCACGGAGGAAATCACGGATTGCGATTTCATCACGGGCCTGGGCGAGCTTCTGGCCCTCCTGGACGGCCTATAGGGCGGCCCCTTTCCAGCCGAGCCAGGGGCCGGCCAGTAAGCCGGGTTACAGCGCGGGCCAGGTTCCTGCGGGCCCGGCGCTCCAGGCGCCGCCGGAAGGCGGGCGTGGAGTAGAGCGCCGGCCGGGCCAGGAAGCCCTGCAGGAGGCGCGCCCTGCCCTCCAGGAAGTCCGCCGGCGGCACCCCCGCGTACTCCCGGGCAATGCCCCGCTCGTAGCGCAAATACCTGGCCCGGCGCGCGCCCAGCACCGCCAGATCGATGTCCCGCAGCAGCACCTCCGCGGGATCGGTGCGCGGCAGGGAAGGCTGCTCATGACGGGTGGCCAGGATCAGCCCGGCGGCCCGCCCGCCCAGCGCGGGGGCCAGGCCCAGGGTCGAGGCCCAGCGCAGCGCCAGCTGGGCGCTGAGCTCCTCGTTGTCCTTTCGGCCCGGCTCGTACACGGCGTCGTGGAACCACACGGCCAGCTCCAGCGCCGCGGCCTCCCCGGCCTGCGGCCGCGCCCGCCGCAGCTCCCGCAGGCAGGAGGCCACGTGGGCCCAGGTGTGGTAGTGCCGGCCCGGCTCCCGGTAGCGGCGGTCCAGCTCGGCGAAGGCCTCTTCTGCCTGCCCCTGCGCCCCAGCGCGGCGGCAGAAGGCCAGCCAGCGCCGCTTCATGTTCATGCCCGATGCTACCAAAAATCGCACGAAATTGCGCCGGCCCGGGACTTGCTTTTCCGGTCGTCGTCTGCAAATATGGCCGCATGGCGGAGGTACTGCTGTTCATCCTCCGGCGCCTGGGCAGGTTGCTGCTCACCGTCTGGCTGATCTCCACGATCATCTTCTTCGTCATCCGGGTGATCCCCGGGGACCCGGCGTTGGTGATCGCCGGGGTGGACGCCTCGGAGGAGGACATCGCCGCCATCCGCGCCAAGATCGGTACGGACCGGCCGCTGGGGGCGCAGTACCTGGACTGGCTCTGGCGGGTGGCGCGCTTCGACTTCGGCAATTCGCTCACCAGCGGCCAGCCGGTCACCGGGCTCATCTTCGAGCGCTTCGGCCTGACCCTCTCCCTGGCCCTCCTGGGCTTCCTGATCTCCCTGGCGGTGTCGCTGCCCATGGGCGTGGTCTCGGCGGTGCACCGCTGGTCCTTGTGGGACTACCTGGGCATGGGCTTCTCGCAGGTCGGCATGGCCGTGCCCAGCTTCTGGCTAGGCATCCTGCTGCTGCTGGCCTTCGCCGTGAAGATCCCCCTGTTCCCCCTGTTCGGCTCCGGCAGCTTTCAGCACCTGGTCCTTCCGGCCGTGGCCCTGGGCGTCGCCCGCGCGGCGGTGCTCCTGCGCCTGACCCGGGCCTCCATGGTGGAGGAGCTGTCCAAGGAGTACGTGATCACCGCCCGGGCCAAGGGGCTGACCGAGCGCATGGTCAAGTACAAGCACGCCCTGCGCAACGGCCTTCTGCCCGTGCTGACCATCGCCGGCATCCAGCTGGGCTACATGCTCGGGGGGGCCATCATCATCGAGCAGGTGTTCTCCCTGCCCGGCCTCGGAAGGCTCTTCCTGTTCGCCGTGTTCCAGCGCGACTTCCCCCTGATCCAGGGCGGGGTGGTCTTCGTGGCCTTTGCCTTCTCCCTGATCAACTTCCTGGTGGACATCCTGTACAGCCTGGTCAACCCCAGGATCCGGGTGGGCTGATGGCGGAAGCCCTGCTTTCCATCCGCGACCTCGCGGTCAGCTTCCGCGGGCGCGACGGCAACAGCTGCCTGCCGCTGCGCGGCGTGAACCTGGAGGTGGCCCCCGGGGAGGTGCACTCCCTGGTCGGGGAGTCGGGGTCGGGCAAGACCCTGACCGCCACCAGCGTGCTGGGGCTGCTGCCCGTGCCCCCCGCCCGCATCGAGGCGGGCAGCATCCGCTTCCAGGGCCGGGAGCTGCTCGGCCTCCCGGAGGCCGAGCGGCGCAGGATCCGCGGGCGGCGCATCGGCATGGTCTTCCAGGAGCCCTCCAAGTATCTCAACCCCTCGATGCGGGTCGGCGAGCAGATCGTGGAGGCCCTGATCCTGCACCTGGGCTTGGGCCGGGGCGACGCCCTGGTCCGGGCAGCAGAGCTGCTGGAGCTGGTCGGCCTGCCCGGGGGCCGCAAGGTGCTGCGCCGCTACCCGCACGAGCTGTCCGGCGGGATGCGGCAGCGGGTCATGATCGCCATGGCCGTGAGCTGCGAACCGGTGCTGCTGATCGCCGACGAGCCCACCACCGCCCTGGACGTGACCCTGCAGCAGCAGATCCTGCGGCTGCTGCTGGAGCTGCGGGAGCGCCTGGGCATGGCGGTGCTGTTCGTCTCGCACGACCTGGCGGTCGTGCACGGCATCTCCGAGCGCATCTCGGTGATCTACTGCGGAAAAATCGTGGAGAGCGGCAGCCGGGAGACGGTCTTCGGTCGGCCGCTGCACCCGTATACCCAGGCGCTGCTGGCTTCTGTCCCGGAGGCCTCCCGGCGCGGCGAACGCCTGCGGGCCATCCCCGGCACGGTGCCCGACGCCGCCCACGTGCCCGCCGGCTGCGCCTTCCACCCCCGCTGCCCCCTGGCCGTGGAGAAGTGCCGGGTGGAGGTCCCTGCCCTGCTGGACTACGCGGCCGGGCCGGCAGCCGCTGCGCGGGCTCACGCCGCGCGGGAGGCGCCTGGCGAGCCGCCGCCCACCTGGCCGCCTGCCACCTGGCGGGCCAATCATGAGCGCGCCCATCCTCGAACTCCGCAAGCTGGAGAAGCGCTACAGCGCCTCCGGCATCCTGAAGCGCGCCGGCGCGGGGCTGAAGGCGGTGGACGGGGTGAGCTTCGCGGTGCAGGCCGGCTCCACCTTCGGCCTGGTTGGCGAGTCGGGGTGCGGCAAGACCACCCTGGCCCGGGCGCTGCTGTACCTGGACCCCCCCACGGCGGGGGAGGTGCTGTTCGAGGGCACGCCGCTCGGCGGCCTCTCCCGCGCCGAATTGCGGAAGTTCCGGCGGAACATGCAGATCGTTTTCCAGGACCCCAACGGGGCGCTGGACCCCAAGATGAGCGTCCGGGCCAGCATGGGCGAGGGCCTGGCCAACCTCGGGGTCGCCCGGGCGGAGCGGGAGCGGCGGACGGCCGCGGCCCTGGAGCTGGTCGGCATCCAGCCCGACCACGCCGAGCGCTACCCCCACGAGTTTTCCGGGGGGCAGAAACAGCGGATCACCATCGCCCGCGCCCTGTCCCTGGACCCGCGCCTGCTGGTCCTGGACGAGCCGGTCTCCAACCTGGACGTCTCCATCCAGGCCCAGATCATCAACCTGCTCCTGGACCTGAAAGACCGGCTGGCCCTGACCTACCTGTTCATCTCCCACGACCTGAACCTGGTGGCCTACCTGGCCGACCGCATCGCCGTGATGTTCCGGGGCCGGGTCGTGGAGCTGGGCACCACGACCCAGATCCTGAAGGACCCGCTGCACCCCTACACCCGCCGCCTGTTCGCCTCGGTGCCGCGCTTGACCGGCGGGCGGATTGTCCCCAGAATGGCGGCCGAGGGTGAGGCCGAGGAAGCCTCCCGGGCGAAGGGCACCGGCTGTCGGTACGCGGAGCGGTGCGCTCGGGGGGACCTGGCCTGCGCCCAGAACGATCCCGAGCTCATAGAGGCGGGCGGCGGCCACCTGGTGGCCTGCCTGAAGCCCGAGAAAAACGACCAAGGAGGATGAGATGAGGAAGCTTTCCCTTTTGGCGCTTCTGGCCTGCGGCCTGCTGCTGCTGGCTTGCCTGGCCTGGGCCGCGCCGAAACCCCTGGTATTCGCTCTGTCGGGCAACCCCGACAGCCTGGACCCGCAGAAAACCGCGGGCACGCTGACCTTCCAGACGGTGCGCAGCATCTTCGACACCCTGGTGGAGCCGGCCGCCGACGGCCAGATCGTGGGGGCGCTGGCGGAGCGCTGGCAGACCTCGGCCGACAACCTGACCTGGACCTTCACCCTGCGCAAAGGGGTCAAGTTCCACAACGGCGACCTGCTCACCTCGGCCGACGTGAAGGCCACCTTCGAAAGGATCGGGAACAAGGAGTTCGCCTCCCCCAAGGCCAGCGAGTACGCGGCCATCGCCTCGATCGAGACCCCGGACGCCGGCACGGTGGTGTTCAAGCTGGCCAAACCGTTCTCCCCCCTGCTGGCGGCGCTGGCCTCCGGCTGGGGCGCGATCCTGCCCAAGAGCCTGATCGACGCGGGGCACGACTTCGCCTCCAAGCCCGTGGGCACCGGCCCGTTCGTGTTCAAGGAGTGGGTGCGCGACAACCGGATCGTGCTGGCCAAGAACCCCGACTACTGGATGAAGGGGCTGCCCAAGTTCGACAGCCTGATCTTCCAGATCATCCCCGAGCGCGCCGTGCAGGTGCAGGGCCTCGCCTCCGGCCAGATCGACGCGAGCGATATCATCGACCAGGAGGACGTGCCCATGCTGCAGGCCAGCGGCAGGGTCAACATCGAAACGCCGCTCACCGCCCTGATCCTGGTCATGGGCCTGAACTGCAGCAAGCCGCCCCTGGACGACCTGCGCGTGCGCCAGGCCATCAACTACGCCATCGACAAGCAGGTGGTCCTGGACGTGGCCTACGGCGGCGGCAAGCCGATCGGCACCTTCATGAACTACGGCAACGCCTACTACAAGGACTTCACCTCCCTGTACCCCTACGACCCGGCCAAGGCCCGCAGCCTGCTGGCCCAGGCGGGCGTGGGCAAGGACACCGCGCTGGAGATGGTGCTGCCCTCCAACTACCCGCCCCACGTCAAGGCCGGGGAGATGTTCCAGGAGATGCTCTCCAAGGTCGGCCTGAACGTGCAGATCAAGCTGGTGGACTGGCCCACCTGGCTGAAGGACGTGTACACCGCGGCCAAGTACGACCTCACCGTCGTCGGGCACACGGGCAAGCTGGACCCGGACGGGACCCTGGGCGGCTACGGCACCGCGAAGCGCTACGTGCGCTGGGTCAATCCCACGGTCGCCGAGCCTGATCGCCAAGGGGGCGACCACCGTCGGCTACGAGAAACCGCAAGAAGCTCTACGACCAGGCCATGATGATCATGGCCCGGGAAGTGCCCTTCATGTTCACCGGCACCTCCTACCGGCGCGTGGTGACCAACAAGCGGGTCAAGGGCTTCCGCATGGACCCGATCCTGGACACCTTCGACTTCCGCTACACCGATCTGCAGTGATCGGACGCCCTGCCGCGCGGCGGCTGTTCTACGCCGCGCTCGTTTTCCTGGCCATTCTGGGGGCCGCGGCCGTCGCGGCCCCCTGGGTGGCCCCCCACAGCCCCACGGAGCAGCACCTGGACCGGCGCTTCGCCCCGCCGGGCGGCGAGTTCCCGCTGGGCACCGACAACCTGGGGCGGGACCTGCTCTCCCGCACGATCTACGGCTCGCGCTCCGCGCTGCTGGTGGGCATCGTCTCGGTGGCCATCTCCTGCCTGCTGGGCTCGCTGGTCGGCCTGGTGGCCGCCCTGTCCCCGCGCGGCGCTGGACAACCTGCTCATGCTGATGATGGACAGCCTGCTGTCCTTCCCCACGGTCCTGCTGGCCATCACGGTGGTCTCCTTCCTGGGCTACGGCCTGGTGCAGGTCATGATCGCCATCGGGGTGATCTACTCCCCCACCTTCGCCCGCCTGGTGCGCGCCGAGACCCTGGCCCTCAAGACCGAGGGCTACGTGGAGGCTTCCCACGCCCTGGGCACGACGCTGGCCAAGGTGGTGTTCCGGCACATCCTGCCCAACCTCCTGGGCAAGGTGGTGGTCCAGTGCTCCATCACCTTCGCGCTGACCGTGGTGGTCGAGGCCTCCCTGTCCTACCTGGGCCTGGGGGCCCAGCCCCCGACCCCCAGCTGGGGGCTGATGCTCAAGGACGCCCGCGACTACCTGGTCCAGGCCCCCTGGCTGGCCCTGTACCCCGGCCTGGCCCTGGCCTTCACGGTGCTGTGCTTCAACATCCTGGGCGACGTCCCTGTCCGAACGCCTGAACCCCAAGCTCTAGCTCCCACCGCCCCGCATGCGCATCGGCCTGATTTCGGACCTGCACGTGGATTTGAACAGGGCGAGGCCCGCAGGCCTTCGCCGGCTATCTGGCCGCCGCGGCCGCCCGCCGGGGCGTGGAGCTGCTGCTGATCCCGGGGGACCTGTCCAACCGCTGGGACCTGAGCCTGCGGACCCTGGAGGAGATCCAGGCGCGCACGGGATTGCGGGTGCTGTTCGTGCCCGGCAACCATGATCTGTGGAACGAATCCCCGGGTCGCCCGTTCGGGAAAGCCTGGGGCGCCCGGGACAGCCACGAGGCGCTCAAGGCCTTCCCCGGCAACCTGGCGCGGGGGCCCGTGGACCTTCCCGGCGGCTGGAGCGTCGCGGGGGCCACGGGCTGGTACGATTTCGGCTTCGGCCACCCCCGTTTTTCCGCCGAGGATTTCGAACGGATGCGCTTCGGGGAGCGGCTGTGGTACGACAAGGTCAACGCCCGTTGGGACCGTCCCGACCCGGGAGGTGCACCGCGCCTTCCTGGAGGATCTGGAGCGGCAGCTTGCCGGATTGCGGGGCCGGCGCCTGATCCTGGCGACCCACGTGGTGCCGGTGGCGGAGTTCACCGTGCGCCCGCCGGATGCGCTCTGGGAATACCTCAACGCCTTTCTCGGCAGCCCGGAGTACGGGGAGCTGGCGCCAGGCACGGGGTGGAGATCGCGGTCTGCGGCCACGTGCACTACCGCCGGCAGGCACCGGGCCGGACGGACCCTCTTCATCGCCAGCTGCCTGGGCTACGCCCACGAGTGGCCGGACCCCACCGACGCGGCCGGCGAAGTGGAGCGCGCTCTGGCAGTGCTTGAACTCTAGCCATCAGCGGGCGATCATCCCGGCCGCATTTGCGGTCCGCGGCCCTCGACGCGGGGCCGGAGGATCGGCGTATGATCCGGGTATGAAGGCACGAAACCGGTATTTCCTGGCTGCCCTGGCCATGCTTCTGCTGCTGCTGACCGCGGCCCTTCCCGCCGCGGCCCAGAGCTCGGCCGACTCCGTGGGCCTGGGCGTGGCCGTCGGCCTGGCTTTCCCGCAGGGCAGCACGCACCGGACATCCCCAGCACGGACTGGCAAGACCAGCTTCAACTGGGGCTTCTACGTGAACATCCCGATCATCTCCACCCTGCACCTGACCCCCTCCGCGGAGCTGTACCGTCTCGACGGCACCAACGCCACGGACATCTCCCTGGCCTTCAAGTTCATCGTGCCCCTGTCGCGCTTCGACCTGTACGTGGGCCTGGTCCCCGGCCTGACCGCTGTGGCGGATGTGACCGCCCCCAACGTGGGCCTCCTGGCCGGCGGCTCCTTCCGCCTGGTGGGCAACCTGGACCTGTTCGTGCAGGGCAAGTACGACCTGGGTCTTCCAAGAGCGGCGACAAACTGCGGGTGCTGCACGCTCAACACGGGCATCCTTTTCGTTTTCTAGGGAGGACTCGTGGGCCAATTGAAACCCGGCGACCGGGCCCCCGACTTCAACCTCCAGGACCAGGACGGCGCCCGGGCGGCCCTGAGCGACTTCCACGGCCGGAAGCTGCTGCTGTACTTCTACCCCAAGGCGGACACCCCGGGCTGCACCGCCCAGGCCTGCAGCGTGCAGGAGGCCCTGCTGGATCTGGCCGGGCTGGGGGTCGACGCCGTGGGCATCAGCCCCGACCCGCCGGACCGGCAGAAGAAGTTCGCCCGCAAGTACAAGCTCTCCTTCCGCCTGCTCTCCGACCCCGAGCACCGGGTGGCCGAGGCCTACGGGGCCTGGGGGGAGAAGTCCATGTACGGCAAGAAGTACGAAGGCATCCTGCGCTCCTCCTTCCTGATCGACGGGGACGGGCGCATCCTCCGGGCCTGGTACAAGGTCAGCCCCAAGGACACGGTGCCCCTGGCGCGGGAAGCCCTGGGCTGATGCCGGGGACCCGCGGCCGGACCCCCCGGGTCCTGATCACCGGCGCCTCCGGCGGCATCGGCCGCGCCGCGGCCCGCGAGCTGCTGGCCCGCGGGTGGGCGCGTGTTCGGCGGCGTGCGCCGCGAAGAGGACGCCCGCAGCCTGCGGGCCGAGCTGGGGGCGGGCTTCACGCCCCTCGCTGCTCGACGTCACCGACCCGCGGTCCGTGGAGCGAGGCCGCCAAGGCGGTGGAAGCCGCCCTGGGCGGGGCCAATCTGGACGCGCTGGTCAACAGCGCCGGCATCGCCCGCCTGGGGCCCGCTGGCCTGCCTGTCCGTCGAAGCGCTGCGGGAGCAGTTCGAGGTCAATCTGTTCGGGCTGTTCGAGGTGACGCGCCGCTTCCTGCCCCTGCTGGGCGCCGGCGCCAGCGGCGCGGCCGCGGCGGCCGCCGGGCCGGATCGTCAACCTGAGCTCCGGCAGCGGGCGGCTGGCCATGCCCTTCTTCGGGTTCTACGCCGCCTCCAAGCACGCCCTGGAGGGCCTGTCCGACTCCCTGCGCCGCGAGCTGCAGCTCTACGGGGTCCGGGTGATCCTGATCGAGCCGTCCATCGTGCGCACGCCCATGGTCGAAAAGGCCGTGGCCCAGGCGGAAGCCTTCCGGGGAACCGACTGGTGGCCTTCGGTCCAGGCCGCCCTGAAGGCCGCCGGCCTGGACCGCGCCGACGGGGCGCTTCCGGTCCAGCGCGTGGTGCGGGTGCTCCTGCGGGCCCTCTACAGCCCTCATCCCCGGGCGCGGTACGCCGTTCCCCGCCGCCGACTCCTGGGCTGGTGGCTGCCCCTGGCGCTGCCCGACCGGATGCTGGACCATCTGGTGGGCCGGGCGCTGGGCCTTACTCCCCGGAAAGGAGAATGAGGTGCCGGAGCTGCGGGAGCGCCTGCCTTCCCTGTTTCTGCCCGACCTGAGCCTGTGGTACCCCTGGCACTCCGCCCGCGGCACCCTGCCCGCCGCCTGGGCGGGAGAATCGCTGGCCGGGGTGTGCCGGCGGATGGGCCTGCCCTGCTGGCAGCCGGTGCGGGCCTGGAGCCTGGACATGCCGGGCATCCGGGTGGAGTCCGCGCACGGCGCCCGGGAACGCACGACCCGCTGGCAGGCGCCTGCCGGCACCCTGCAGGCGCGCTGGACCTTCGGACCGGATGGAGACTGGTGGCAGACGGAGTACCCGGTGAAGAACGGCGGGGACCTGGCCGCCGCCGCCCAGATTGCGGAGGCCAGGGTGTACCGCCCGCAGCCCGCCCGCCTGTCCCGGGGTGGGGCGCAGCCCGCTGCCGGCGCGAAGCCCGCTGCCGGCGCGCAAGATGCTCCCGGCGACCTGGCCGTGCTGGAGCTGCCAATGCGCCCCTACCAGGAACTGCTGCACTCCTTCCTGGGTTTCGGCGAGGGCTTTCTCCTGCTGTTCCAGGAGGCGGAGCGCATCGCCGGCCTGCTCGCGGCGCTGGAGGCCGGGCTGCAGGGCCTGCTGCGGGAGCTGGCCGGCCTGGACTTCGACATAGCCCTCTCCCCCGACAACCTGGATACCCAATTCGTCACCCCCCCGGCCTTCGCCGCGCACCACCAGCCCAGTTACCGGGCCTCGGCCGACACGCTGCATGCCGCCGGCAAGCTCCTGGCGGTCCACGCCGGCGGCCCGGTGCGCGTCCTGCTGCCCGGCCTGAGCGAGGCGGGCGTGGACCTGATCGAGGGGATCTGCGGACCGCCGCAAAGCGACGCCGGCCTGCGCGAGGCCCGAGGCCTGTGCGGGGAAAAGGTCATACTCTGGGGAGGCCTGCCGCAGGACCTGCTCGCTCCAGGCACGGCGCAGGCGGATTTCCAGCGGGCCGCCGCGCTGGCCGTGCGGGAGGCCCGCGCCGACCCCCGCGCCCTGCTGGGTGTGGCCGACCGCGTGCCGGTCAGCGCCCCGCCCGAGCGGCTGGAGCTGCTGCGGCGCCTGGCCGCGGAGGGCTGAACCCTCGGCCGGGCCCCCGGGCAAGTCCCCGCGCCGGGCCCCTTGCGGGTCCGCGCGCCCTCAGCCGTTTTTCGGCCGCAGCCGGAAGAAGGTCAGGGAGTCCGGGTCCACCTCGCCGTGAATCAGGAAGATCAGGATTTCCTCGGCGAAGCCCAGGTAATAGATGGCCAGGATCACGGTGATGAAGACCGTGGTGTTCACGAAGGTGGAGAGGATCACCAGCAGGTAGACCAGCACACCGTTGAACTTCAACAGGAAGGTGTGCATCATGATGGGCTTGCCGCAGCGGATGGCCGACACGACGAAGGAAAGCCCGAAAATTCCGAAGAACACGTACAGCAGGACCATGTTGGGCCGCAGGTACTCCGGGTAGAGCCGGGCCATGAAGTAGGCCGAGGAAAGGTAGAACGGGATATCCACGATCGAGTCCAGGGCCTTGCCCAGCTCGCGTGCGCTGGTTGAGCCGGCGGGCGGCCAGCCCGTCGAAGTAATCCGTGGCCCCCAGGACGGCATAGCCGATCACGAAGGCGATTGCCATGCCCCGGAGGGCGAACACGTACAGCAGCGGCAGCAGGACCAGGCGGGAGAGGGAGAGCCCATTGGGAATCGTGAAGTATCCCTGTGCGATCATCGTCACCCCCTTGCCGCGCATACTACCATAGTGCCGGGGCGCACGCCACGCTTCCCGGCGGTTCCCAAGGTCAGGCGCACTCTGGTAGAATAAGGGCGCGAATGCCAATCCATGAAACGGCTTGAAGACCCCCGTGAGAGACCGCCGGAACCTGCAGGAAGCCGTGGTGCGCCGCATCGCCATTGTCGGCCTGCCCAACACCGGCAAGAGCCAGCTGTACAATGAGCTCACCGGGCAGTACACCCTGGTGGCCAACTATCCTCTGACCACCGTGGAACCGAAGAGCGGCCCGATGAGCTACCGCGGCGAGCGCTACCAGATCATCGACACCCCCGGCCTGCACAGCGCCTACATCCACTCGGAGGAGGAGATCGCCGTGCGGGAGCTGCTCTTCGGGGACCCGCCCGACGGCCTGATCCAGTGCGTCGACGCCAACCGCCTCAAGCAGTCCCTGCTGCTCACCCTGGACCTACTGGCCCTGGGACTGCCCCTGGTGCTCTGCCTCACCGCCGTGGAGGAGACGGAGCGGCAGGGCTTGAGGATCGACGCGCGCCGGCTGGCCCGCCGCCTGGGCGTGGAGCTGGTGGAGCACAACGCCGCCCTCAACCGCGGCGTGGAGGAGATCAAGGCGGCCATGGCCCGCATGCGGCCCGCGGAATGGAAACCCGCGTACGGGGAGCAGGTGGAACGGGCCCTGGCCAGGCTCCAGGAGGCCCTGCCGGCCTCGGTGCATTTCCCCCGCCTCAAGGCGCTGCTGCTGCTGGACCGGGACCCCCAGGTGGCGCAGGAGCTGCGGGCGGAGGGCGGAGTCACCCCTGAGCTGCGGGAGCGCGTCCGCCGCCTGCGCCGGGAAAGCCGCGCCGGCTGGAGCCGGCTTCTCGGGCGCAAGCGGGCGCAGCTGGTGGAAGGCATCGTGGCGGAGGTCACTACCCGGGAACCGGGCACGGGCGGGAGGGCGGCCACGGCGGTGGCCCGCCTGTGCCGGCATCCCCTTTTCGGCCTGCCCATCCTGGCGGGCATCGTGGCCGTGCTCTACCTGCTGGTGGTCCGGGTGGCGGGGCTGATCCAGTCGCTGCTCACCTCCTGGGTCGTGGTCCCGGTGGTTCGAGCCGTGGGCCAGGCCGTGCCGGCCGGCTTCTGGCAGGAGCTGCTGATCGGGGATTTCGGCCTGCTCACCCTGGGGATATTCAATGCCCTGGTGACGGTCCTGCCCATCCTCTCGGTCTTCTTCCTGGTGCTCGGGTTGCTGGAGGACATCGGCTACCTGCCCAATCTCGTCGTGCTCACCCAGCGCCTGCTCAAGGGCATCGGCCTTTCGGGGCGCTCCGTGCTGAGCCTGGTGCTGGGCTTCGGCTGCAAGACCATGGCCACCCTGACGGTCCGCGGCATCCCTTCGCGCAAGGAGCGGCTGATCACCGTCTACCTGATCGCCTTCGCCATCCCCTGCTCCGCCCAGCTGGGCATCAGCATGGCCATCCTGGGCCGGGTCGGGCTGCCGGCCTTCCTGATCGCCTTCGCCTTCCTGGCCCTGGTGGAAGTCGCCGCCGGCTGGGTGCTCCATCGCCTGCTGCCGGAGGAGGCTGCAGGGGGATTTCATCCAGGAGCTGCCCCCCATCCGGGTGCCCAAGCCGGGGGCGGTGCTGAAAAAGACCGGCTACCGCCTGTACTGGTTCCTGAAGGAGGCCCTGCCGATCTTCCTGGTGGCCGCCGCGGCGCTGTTCCTGGCGGACAGGAGCGGGCTGCTCGGCCTGCTGCAGCGGGGCCTGAAGCCGGTGGTGGTGGGCTGGCTGGGGCTCCCGCTGAACATGGTCGAGGTGCTGATCCTGACCATGGCCCGCCACGAGGCGGCCGCGGGGCTGATCTACAGCCTGGTGAACCAGGGGGCGTTAAGCTATATTCAGTCCATCGTGGCGGTGACCATCACCATCATGTTCGTGCCCTGTTTCGCCAACATCGTGGCCATGTGCCGCCAGGTGGGAGTGCGCGCCGGGGTCCTGATCACCCTGGCCATCAACCTCTCCTCCTTCCTGCTGGCGGGGGCGCTGAACTGGTTGCTGCTGCTCCTGAGGGTGGGCTGATGGAGAACGAGCGGATCAAGGAAGAGTACCTGGAGGTCCTCTGGCGCATGAAGGAGGAGAGCGACGCCTCGCTGGCCCACTTCCGCGAGCAGCTGCGGGAGGAGTTCCGCCCGCAGCTGCTGGAGGAGCTGGCAGCGGCGGGCATCATGGAACTGGAAGCGGAGCGCATCCGGCTCACTGCCTCCGGAAGTGAGCACACGCGCAAGCTGATCCGCTCCCACCGCCTGGCCGAGCGGCTGGTGCACGACGTGTTGGGCGTGGAGTACGAGAAGGGGGCCTGCGAGTTCGAGCACATCCTCAACCCGGACCTGGTGGACAGCATCTGCACCCTGCTGGGACACCCCCGGGAATGCCCGCACGGCATGCCCATCCCCGAGGGGGAGTGCTGCCGCCAGGGCACCCAGGCGGTGGAGAGCTCCGTGGTGCAGCCTGCCCGAGCTGCGCGTCGGGGAGCAGGCGCGCGTGGCCTACGTCTACGCTTCCAGCGACCAGCAGCTGCACCGCCTGGACAACCTGCTCCTGCGCCCCGGGGCGCGGATCAAGCTGCACCAGCGGCACCCCTCTTTCGTGCTGGAGTGCGAAGGGTCGCTGATCGCCGTCGACGACCGGGTGGCCGCCAGCATCCACGTCTGGGCGAGCCCGCAGACCCCACGCAGGCCGGCCCCCCACGGCCGGCGGGGGCCGCGCCGGGGCGGAGGGAAGTCATGAAACGCATCCTGGTCGCCTTCAGCACGAACGCGGGTTCCACCGCCGAGGTGGCCGAGGCCATCCGGAAGGGCCTGGAAGGCCCGGAGGCCGCGGTGGAAACGCGGCGCCTCGAGGAGGTCCGGGACCTGGGCGGGTACGCGGCGGTCGTCCTGGGCGGCCCGATGATCGTCGGCTGGCATCGCAGGACCGCGCGCTTCCTCCGTGTCCGCCGCCGGGAGCTGGCCCGGGTCCCGGTCGCCCTGTTTTTCACCGCCATGCAGGTCACCCGCGCTGGCGGCGAACAGGACCACGGCTTCCCGGTCCTGCTGGACCCCCGCCTGCTGACAGAGCCGGCCCGCCCGGGACGGCTGTCCTTCAAGGAGCGGCACACAACCGTGGAGTCCTACCTGCGGCCGGTCCGCGCGGCCCTGGCGGAGGTGCGGCCGGTGAGCGCCGCCTTTTTCGCCGGTAAACTGGACTACGGCAAGCTATCCTTCCTGCATATGCTGTTCGTAATGCTGATCATTGGCGCCACGCCGGGGGACTCCCGGAACTGGGAGCTCATCGGTTCGTGGGCGCGGGACATTCGAAAGGAGCTGCTTTGAACACGAAGAAAGCCGTCGAGGAGTTTCTATCCCGCAAGTACCTGGCCGTGGTGGGGGTTTCCCGCTCCGGCAAGGACTTCAGCAACACAGCCTACCGGGAGCTGAAGCAAAAAGGCTACCGCCTGGTCCCGGTGAACCCCAATGCCGACTCCCTGGAGGGGGAGCGCTGCTTTCACCGCCTGGGCGACATACCGGACAAGCCCGAGGGGGCCCTGGTGATCACCAACTCGTCCCAGACCCAGAGCGTGGTGCGGGAAGCGGCCGAAGCCGGCATCCGCCACCTGTGGATCCAGCAGGGCTGCCAGTCCGCCGGCGCCCTCGAGCTGGCCCGCCAGAAGGGCCTGTCGGTGGTCAGCGGCGAGTGCATCCTGATGTTCGCCGAACCGGTGGGCAGCCTGCATCGCTTCCACCGCTGGGTCTGGAGGCTGCTGGGCAACTGCCCCGGTAGGCTGCAGCCACGGTCGATGCGGGGTTGCCGGCCAACACCACGTTTGGAACCTCTTCGCCGGCACCGGGGGCGCAGGAGTTTGGCGAATACCGGCAGTCGAGTATTGCCGCCACGTCAAGCCGCGCCGCAGGCTTGCGCGGGATCAGGCCGGGCGGGTAAACTTGCCCCATGTCGTTCATCGGACGCATCGCCACCAGCGCCTCGCAGGAGCGCCTGGAGAGCCTGATCGAGGAGCGCCTGAAGCCGGGCGCGGACAAGCAGCGCATCGACGCGCGCATCTGGGACCTGTTCGGCGAGCACTGGGCGGTGATGTTCACCGACCTGGCCGGCTTCTCCCGCCGGGTGGCCGAGTTCGGGATCATCCACTTCCTGCAGACCATCCACGAGTCGCAGCGCATCCTGGTGCCGTGCATCGAGCGGCACGACGGGATACTGTTGAAGACCGAAGGGGACAGCCTGCTGGTGATCTTCCGCTCCGCGACCAGGGCCCTGGAGTGCGCGCTGGCCATGCAGCGCACGGCCCGGGACTACAATCGAGGGCCGGGACGAGGCCGAGCAGGTCCTCTGTGCGTGGGCCTGGGCTGCGGGCGCCTTCTGCGCATCGGCGACCACGACGTGTTCGGCGCCGAGGTCAACGCCGCCGCCAAGCTGGGCGAGGACACGGCCAAGGCCTGGGAGATCCTGGTGACCGGCGCCGTGCGCCAGGCCGGCCCAGGATGCCGGGAACTTCCCGGAGCCGATCGGCTTCCAGACGCTGCCCGAGGCCCCTCCCGGCGCGGAGGCCGCCTTCCGCGTGACCTACCGGCTGTAGGCCGAACCAGCCGGCCTAGCGGGCGGCGCGGCCCTCGCGGTACTCCAGCGGGCTCACGCCAACGGCCTGCTTGAACACCCGCGAGAAGTAAGCCTGGTCAGGGTATCCCACGCTCTCGCCGATTTCCTTGACCTCCAGCTCCGGCCGGCTCTCTAATAGGCGCCGCGCCTGGCCGATGCGCAGGTCGCGCAGGTAGCGCACGGGGACCTGGCCGGTCAGCCGTTTGAAGAGCCGGGTGAGGTACGGAGGGTTCAGGTGAAAACGGGCGGCCAGAGCACCCAGGGAGAAGCTCCTCGCGGAAATGGGCACGCAGGTACTCCTGGACCAGGCCTACCACCTCCTCCTGGGCCGAGATCTCGGGCAGGCCGGGGTGTTCCTGCTGCCAGTCGCGCTCCCGGGCTTCCAGCCGCACCGCGACCCGGGCCAGGGCGGCGCGCAGCTCGCCGGCGGACACCGGCTTGAGCAGGTAGTCAGTGACCCCGTACTGCAGCGCGGCCTGGGCGTAGCGGAACTCGTCGTGCCCGCTGACGATGAGCACGAGCAGGTCCGGGTAATTCAGGTACACCTCCCGGATCAGCTCCAGTCCGTCAAGCACCGGCATACGGATGTCCGTGATGAGCAGGTCGGGCACCAGCTCGGCGATCGCCTCCAGGGCCTCCCGGCCGTCGGCCGCCTGGGCCACCACCTCGAACACGGGGCGGTGCTCCGCCAGCTTCTTGACCAGGTTCTCCCGGATGAGGACCTCGTCCTCAGCGACCAGAACCGAGTAGCTGCGCCTTGGGCTCAAAGCTTCCACCGATCAGAACCGTGGCCCCGCCCTCCGGCTCGTTGCCGATGCGGTACACCGCCTCCTCCCCGTAGAACAGCCGGAGGCGCGAGGAGATGTTGAGCAGGCCCAGACCGCTGATGGCCAGCGTGGGCTCCGGGATCGAGCTCATGCGGGCGGCGATCTGGGACTCCAGCTCCGCCAGGCGCCCCGGCTCGAAGCCGGGCCCGTCGTCGTGGATGCGCAGGGTCCAGCGCCCTCCAGCGGCCTCCCCCGGATGAGCAGATTCCAGGGCGGCCGCCGCGAAACGGCGTACTTCATGGCGTTCTCGATGATCGGCTGCACGATCAGCTTGGGCACGCGCACCTCCAGCAGCTCGGGGGGCACCTGGATGTCGAAGAACAGGCTCTCCCGGAAGCGGATCTTCATGCAGGCCAGGTAGCGCCTGGCGTACTCCAGCTCCTCGTTCAAGGTGGCCAGCGAAGACTTGCCGGAAGAGATGTAGCGCAGCAGGTGGGTCAGGTGCTCGATGCTCTCGGCGATTTCCCGGACCATGCCCTCCTCGGCCATGATCCCGATGGTGGCCAGCATGTTGTAGACGAAGTGCGGATCCATCTGGGCCTGCAGGGCCAGCATGGTGGCCTGCAGCTCGTGGGCCCGGGCCTCCAGGGCTTCATCCATGGAAGCTTTCAGCTTGCCCCGCATGTCCCGGAAGGCCTGCTCCAGCTCCTCCAGCTCGCCCAGGTTCGAGCGGGGCCCCGCCGGCGTCCCCCGCGAGACGGCGTTCCAGTCCAGGCCGCGCACCGTGTCGTGCAGGCGGCGCAGGGGCACGGTGATCCGGACGGCCAGCCGCGAGGCCAGCAGCACGGCCGCGGCCAGCAGGGCCAGGCCGAAAAACGCCAGGATCGTCGCAAACTCCCGCACCGGCTGCAGCAGCCGGCGCTGCTCCTGGGACACCACCACCCGCCACCCGGATTGCCCGCTGGAGGCCGCAACCGCCAGCACCCGCCCGCCCAGGGTGAGCAGCTGCCCGTCCGGCCTCCCGCGCAGCACGGCATACGCGGGGTCGGGCAGCTCGCTGTCGAAGGGGTACAGGCGGACCCCGGCGGAATCGAACACCTGCACCCGGCTGGATTGCGCCGGCAGGCTCCGGAAAATGGTGTCCGTGAACTGCTTCACCTCCAGAACGCCCAGAGGCTGGCGGTACTCGTCGTACAGGGTGCGATACAGCGAGATGTAGTTGCGCTTCTCGTACATCGGAAAGGTCTTCTCCAGCAGGGGATCCGCGTGCGGCAGTGAGAACTGCTTGGTTCCCGAGTCCAGGTCCACGTCCCGCAGCCAGGGAACCGCCTTTGCGGCCAGGGGGGCCGCCTGGCTGTATATCCCAGCCCCGACCATCGTGCCCGCCAGGTCGTAGAAGTTGACCTGGGGGACCGGTTTGTAGGCGCCCACGATCGCCTGCATGACCCCGGCCAGCCGCACGGTGCTGAGGTACTGACGCGTCCGGTCCGCCGGGCGGACAGCGCTGCGTGTTCTTGGACCAGCTCCCGGACCAGCTCCGAAGAGCCGATATTGGCGGACACGGCGTTCATCTTGAACAGCTCGGCGTCCAGCGAGTCGACCACCGTGGCAGAGAGGTCCTTCAGGGCGTCGATGGCTTGGCGCTTCAACGCGTTGGCCGTGTAGAAATAGGAAAAAACCGTGAGCAGCGGGATGGAGACCAGGATGAGCAGGAGGTACGAGGAGAAAAGGGTGGCCCGCACGCTCTTCACGGTGCGGAAATGGTAGGCGTGAGGCCGCAGGCTGTCAAGGACGGAAAAAAAATCCAAATCGTAAGTCGCTTTCCTGCATTTACAGGGCAACCCGCCGGGTCTAGGCTCAACCTGATGACGGGCAAAGCGGTGGGGGCCGGGGTCGCCGGCGAGCGGGGCCTGTACTTCGCCGTAGCCGGCCTGCTGGCGGCGGCGTTGGCAATCTACATCGCCACCGGGGTCAATTTCTTCAAATTTACCAACCTGCTCAACATCGCCCGCGGTTTCTCGATGCTGAGCATCGCAGCCCTGGGCCAGACCCTGGTGATCATCGGCGGAGGCCTGGACCTCTCGGTGGCGGAGGTGATTTCCACCGCCAACGTGTTCGCGGCCACCTTCATGGCCGGCCGCAATGAGCTCTTCCTGCCCATCACCCTCCTGACCCTGGCCTTCGGAGCCCTGGTCGGGCTGTTCAACGGGGCCCTGATCACCCGGCGGCAGGTCCCGGCCTTCGTGGCCACCCTGGGCAGCTCCATCGTGCTGCGGGGGGCCCGACTGATGTGGACCAAGGGCCTGCCCCGCGGCTACATCCCCGACAACCTGAACGAGCTGGGCGTGGGCACGACCCTGGGGGTCCCCAACCTGTTCTACGTCTTTCTGGCGGCAGCCGTGCTGACCTCCCTGCTGCTGACGCGCATGGGCTACGGCCGCCGTCTGTACGCCGTGGGCACCAATCAGGCCGTAGCCTCCCTGAGCGGGATCCGCACCGAACGGACCATCGTGCTGAGCTACGTGCTGTGCGGGGTCGCCTCCGCCTTCGTAGGCATCCTGCTGGGGGGCTACGCCAACATGTCCGACCAGAAGATCGGCGAGGGCTACGATCTGGACACCATCGCCGTGGCAGTGCTCGGAGGGGCGGCCATCGGCGGGGGCAGCGGCAGCGTGCGGGGGACGATCATCGCGGCGGTGATCATCCTGGTGATCACCAACCTCTCGCTGCTGATGGGTTTCCCGATCCAGAGCCAGATGGTGATCAAAGGGCTGGTCATCGTGCTGGCCCTGTGGCTGAACGGCCGCCGCGTGCGATAGGCACCAAAGCCCGTTGTCAACGGGCGTATGTATACGATTTGTAAAGGAGCAAGAAGATGAAACGGATCATCCGCATCGCCCTGCTCGCGGCCCTGATGGCCGCGGTGGGCCTGGCGGCTTTCGCCGCCGGCGGGGGGGAGACCAAGAAGGAAGGCATCGTCATCGGCTTCAGCAACGCGGGCATGGGCGACTCCTGGCGCCAGTTCCTGGTGGCCAACTTCAAGGCCGAGTGCGCCAAGCACCCGGAGATCAAGGAGTACTTCATCACCAACGCCGACGAGAAGCCCGAGAAGCAGCTGGCGGACATCGAGGACCTGCTGGTCAAGGGCGTCAACGCCCTGATCGTCTACCCCACGGTGGCCGACGCCATCATTCCGGCCATCGAGAAAGTCTACGCCCAGGGCATCCCGGTCATCGTGTTCGGCGGTAAGATCGGCACCACCAAGCTGACCTGCTCGGTCGAGCAGGACCTTATCGAGTTCGGCCGCGCCCAGGCCAAGTGGCTGGCCGAAGAGCTCAAAGGCAAGGGCAAAATCGTGATGCTGTCGGGGATCGCCGGGAACACCACGGCGGAGGACCGCCTGGCCGGCGCCCGCGAAGTGCTCAAGAAGTTCCCCAACATCCAGGTACTGGACCACCAGTACTGCGACTGGTCCCCGCCCAAGGCCAAGTCCATCATGGAGGCGATGATCCAGGCCTTCCCGCAAATCGACGGCATCTGGGCCGACTCCGGCCTCGAGTCCTGGCCCGCCCTGCAGGCGATGAAGGAAGCCAACCGGCCCCTGGTGCCCTCCACCGGCGACCAGTTGAACGGCTACACCAAGTTCCTGGTGGCCAACAACGCCCGCGGCTACGCCTACCCCATGACCACCAAGCTTTCCGGCGAGGCGGTGAAGCAGGCCGTGAAAGCGGCCAAGGGGGAAAAAGTCGAAAAGAACGTGTACATCAAGATCACCGGCTACGGCCCGGACCAGATCAAGCAACTCACCAAGCCGGACCTGTCCGACTGGTGGTGGATCGGCGACGACCAGATGCCCGCCGAGTTCCTGCCGCAGTTGTAGGGGCGGTTTTCCAGAGCGCTGAATCGACAGGCGCCCGGCGCGACGCGCCGGGCGCCATTCCAAACTGAAGCGGGGGCAGGCAAGGGTGGACACGGTATTGCGGCTGGAAGGAATCTCCAAGTCCTTTCCCGGGGCACTGGCCCTGGATCAGGTCAGCCTGGACCTCGAGCGGGGGGAGGTGCACGCCCTGGTCGGCGAGAACGGGGCGGGCAAGTCCACTCTGATGAAGATCCTGAGCGGGGTCTACCAGGCCGACGAGGGCCGCATCACGCTGAATGGAGAGCCGGTGGCCTTCCGCAACCCGCGCGAGGCCCAGGAGGCCGGCATCAGCATCATCTTCCAGGAGTTCAGCCTGATCCGCGGCTTCACCGTGGCCGAGAACGTCTTCCTGAACCGGGAACCGGCGGGCCTCCTGGGCCACCTGGACCGGAAAGCCGCCCGCGAGCGCACCCGAGCCCTCCTGGCCGAGATCGGCATCGAGCTGGACGTGGACCGCAGGGTGGACGAGCTGTCCGTGGTCGAGCAGCAGGTCGTGGAGATCGTGAAAGCCCTGTCCTTCACCGCCTCGGTGCTGATCATGGACGAGCCCTCCGCGGCGTTAACCGACAAGGAGCTGGCCAGGCTGTTCCGGATCATCCGCACGCTGCGCGAGCGGGGGGTGACGGTCATCTACATTTCCCACATGCTCGAGGAGGTCTTCCAGATCGCCGACCGGGTCACGGTTCTGAAGGACGGCCGGGCGATGGCCACCCGCCCCACCGGGGGACTCAGCAAGGAAGAGCTCATCCGCCTGATGGTGGGCCGCCAGATCGAGGACTACTTCCCGCCGCTTTCCGGGGATCGGGGGGAGGTGGTGCTGGAAGTCCGGGACCTCGCCAGGACGGGCCGCCTGTCGGAAATCAATTTCCGGCTGCACGCCGGTGAGATTCTGGGTATAGCCGGCATGGTGGGCTCCGGCCGCAACCTGCTGGCGCGCTGCCTGCTGGGACTGGAACCGCACGATCTCGGGGAGGTGCTGCTGCGCGGCCGCAGGCATTCACCGCGCGGTTTCCGCGAGGCCATGAAGGCGGGTTTCGGCTACATCACCGACGACCGCAAGGCCCTGGGCATATTGGGGCCGCGATCGCTCAAGGAGAACGTGACCATCGCCAGCCTCCAGTCCTACCTCGCCTGGGGCTTCCTGCGTCGTCGGCGCGAGAACGCCGACGCCCGCGCCCAGGTCCAACGCTTGAGCATCCGCAGCTCCGGAATCGCCCAGAGCGTGGAGACCCTGAGCGGCGGCAACCAGCAGAAGGTGCTCATCGCCCGCTGGCTGCTGCGGGAGCCGGAGATCTTCATCTTCTCGGAGCCGACGCGGGGCATCGACGTCGGGGCCAAGGCCGAGATCTACCGGATCATGCGCGAGCTGACCCGCGCCGGCAAGGCGATCCTCATGATCTCCTCCGAGCTGCCCGAGGTGATCGGCATGTCCGACCGGGTGCTGGTCGATGCAGAACGGACAGATCCGGGGGACGATCGACCAGCACGAAGGGCGGACCACGGAGGAGGCGGTGATGTCCCTGGCGGTCGGGCACACCTATTCCCTGCACCAGGGAGGTACCGCGGGAATGAATACCGCTCGCGCGAACCGCCCCGCCCGCCCAGTCCGCCCGGCCTGGCACCGCCGCTGGATGCTGGCGCTGCGGCGTTGCCTCCTGGAGCCGCACCTCCTGGTCTGGATGATCCTGGGGGTGCTGCTCGTGGCCTGCATGCTGGCCACGCCCCTGTTCCTCAAACCCCGCAACCTGCGCAACGTGTTCCTGACCCAGCCCATCGGCCTGGGGCTGGCCTCCCTGGGCCAGGCCTTCGTGGTGATCGCCGGCGGCATCGACCTGTCCATCGGGGCGGTCATGTCCCTGCTCTCCTCGCTGGCCGCCGGCTTGTTCCGGGCCCAGCCAGGGGTGCCCGCCCTGGCTGTGGGCCTGCTGCTGGTGGGACTGGGGGCGGCCGCCGGCGCGCTGAACGGCTTCATCGTCGTGCGCCTGCGGGTTCCCCCCTTCATGGCCACCCTGGCCACCATGTCTCTTTTCCAGGGCGCGGTCCTGTTCTACGCTCCCAAGACCATCGGCGGGATTCCCGCCTCCTTCCGCTTTCTGGCCGAAGGCCAGATCGCCCGCATCCCGTTCAGCATTATCCTGTTTGTGGCGATCATCGCCGCCAGCTACTACCTGCTGTCCGGGAATCGCCTGGGCCGGCACCTGTACGCCGTGGGCTCCGATCCCTACGTCTCGCAGATTTCCGGCATCCCGGTGCGGCGGGTGCGCTTCCTGGCCTACCTGATCTGCGGCCTGCTGGTCGGCGTGGCCTCCGCCTTCATGGCGGCGCGCCTGGGCGGCGGGGGCCCGAAGGTGGGGGTGGGTTACGAGCTGGACTCCATCACCGCCGTGGTCATCGGCGGGGTGAGCCTGGCCGGCGGCGCCGGCAACCTCCTGGGCACTTTCGCCGGGGTGCTCATCATCGGGGTGTTCTACAACATCATGAATCTGATGAACGTCAACGCCTACCTGCAGATCGTGCTGAAAGGCGTGGTCCTGATCCTGGCGGTCTCATTCTACGCGAAAAGGAGAGTCTGAAAGCCCATGAAGATCGAATACCTGTCCAGGCCCCTGGCCGTCGGCGCCAAGACCGCGCCCAACCGCCTGGTGTACCAGCCCACCGAGAGCAACAACTGCGACCCGGAGGGCAGCCCCACGGAGCATACGCTGGCCAAGTACACCGCCATTGCCCGGGGCGGCCCCGGTATCATCCACCTCGAGTCCATGGACGTGACCCTCAAGACCCAGGCCCGCTCCAACCGCATGCTGCTGCTGGACCGCAACCTCCGCGGCCTGGAACGCCTGGTGGCGGAGATCCGCAAGGCCAACCGCGAGGCGCTGGTCATCTTCCAATTGAGCCACGCGGGCCGCCTGAGCGACCCGCGCTTCCAGCCGCCCATGTACGTGTACGCACCGGCCGGCGCCCGGGTCAGGACCATGAGCACCGCCGAGGTGGAGCAGGCCCGGGAGGAGTTCGTGGCCGCCACGGTCCGCGCCTGGAAAGTGGGGGCCGACGGGGTGGACTTCAAACAGGCCCACAGCTTCCTCGGGGACGACTTCCTGCACCCGGCCAACACCCGGACCGACGGCTACGGCGGCAGCTGGGAAAACCGCACCCGTTTCTTCCGCGAGAGCCTGAAGCGCATCCGGGAGGAGGTCCGTGACCGGCGGTTCCTGGTGGGCTCGCGCATCAGCCCCTACGAGGCCATCCCGGGCGGCTTCGGCACCTCCGGCCCGGAGGAGATCCTGGAGGACCTCGCCGAGCCGCTGGCCTTCGCCCGGCTGCTGGAGAAGGAAGGCGTGGATTTCATCAATGTGTCGGCCGGCTCGGCGGCCGGTAACCTGGAGCTGCTCATGCCCACCTCCAGTTACCCCGAGGGGGTGTACCGCCACTTCGGCTGGACCCGGGCCATCAAGCAGGCGGTTTCCATCCCCGTGATCGGCTCGGGGTACAGCCGTCTAGCTGATGGCGATCCGGCCCTGCACGTCGGGGACCGGGAGAAGGCCAGCTTCCTGTACTGGGCCGAGAAAAATTTGCGCGACGGGAACGTGGACCTGATAGGCGTCGGCCGGCAGGCCATTGCCGACCCGGACTTCGCGCGCAAGCTGCTGCAGGGCAAGACCGGCGAGGTGCGCTGGTGCACCACCTGCGGCCAGTGCACGCAGCTGCTGGGCTCCAACCAGCGCGTCGGCTGCCCCGTGTTCGAACCGGAGTACCGGGCCCTGCTGCCGAAATAGCGCCTCTCAGCCGCAGGGTCGGCGGTCGGCCGGGCTGCCCAGGGCTTCGTGCGTGACCCGGCACAGGGCGGCGCGGTCCTCGCGGGAAAGCTCACGGCCGAACACCTCCCCGATCACCAGGGCCCAGCCGAAAATGAAGTAGACCAGGCCGTCCTCCACGGTCAAGCGGCGGGACCGCTCCTGGAAGCGGGCCTGCTTCAGGAACTCCAATTCCCCCCGGTAGTTGAACTCCCAGGCGTACCCCTCCAGGGGAAACAGGGCCTGCCCCGAGAGCGGGGAGCCGGGTCGGTCCTTGCCCAGGCCGGTGGCGTTGACCACCAGGGAGCCGGGCGGCAGGGCGGCCAGCAGGCCGTCGTTGGTCCGTTCAGCGCCCAGCTCCACGTAACGCAGCCCGGTGCCCCGCTCCAGGCGGGCATGTACCTCCTGGCAGGTGCGCAAGTTGCCGGGGTTCAGGTCGGAGAGGGTGATGCGGGCGGGCCGCTCGGTCCCGTTCTCCGGGCGCAGCAGGTAGGCGCTCAACGCCAGTCCAGCCCCGCCGGCGCCCATGATCAGCGCCTCCGCCTCGGGGTGCTCGCGCCAGTGCCCGGGAGGCAGGAAATGCTCCAGGGCCAGCCCCGAGCTGAAGGGGTCCTTGGCCGAGCCATGCAGCCTGCCGCCTTTCTTGGAGATTCCAGACACCTCCCGGAACGCCCGGGCGTAGGGGTCCAGGGAGTCGAACAGATCCCCGGCGGCCGCCAGGATGTCCATCTTGTGCGTGGTGACCAGCGCCCCCACGGTCCTGCTGTCCTCGCGGATGCTGCGCACAATCGAGCGATACGCCTCCCGCGGCCCGCGCACGGGGATGTCGTGGCCCTGAATTTCGGTCGGCGGCAGCCCCAGGGTCCGCAGCCAGAGAGGGAACAGCTCGAGGGCCAGCGACCCTCCGGTGCTCACCCCGATGAAATAGAAGTTCCGCCCGGCCTCCCCGCTCAGGTGTGCTTCTCCGTCTCCGCCAGCTTGCCCTGCTCCTTGCGGATCTCCTTGAGCTCCAGGGTGTACTCCCGCTCGTAGGTGGAGCAGCCCACCGGCCGCTGCCGGATGAGGAACTCGATGCAGTCGTCGCAGGCCGTGCACCAGTTGACCTCCGCCGCCTGCCCCGCCTCCAGCTTGGCGGGCAGCAGCGGGTCGGCCAGGGACTGCCGGCCAATAGCCACCATGTCGCACACCCCGTCGCGGATGTTCTTGTTGGCCCAGTACAGGAACGAGGACTCCTCGCGCTTCACCCCTCGAAAGGCGTTCTTTCCATCCCGGTAGATGGAGTAGGCCGAGCCGATGAGCGGGGTCCGCGGTTGGAGAGCCTGCTTCAATTGCTTCTGGAACCAGAAGCGCAGGTAGCCGTACTCGGCGGCGCGCTTGTCGGTCTGCACCAGGGGCAGGGTCAGGGACGGGTTGCCCGCGGACTCGATGATGAACTTGGCGCCGCGGGCCTCCAGGCCTCTGACCAGATCCAGGGTTTCGGTGAGGTCCAGCAGCGGCGTGTCCGGGCCCGCCGATCCCTGGCCGCCGGGCAGGCCTTCCCACACGGTGATTTTGGAGCCCACGCAGAAGTCCGGATCCTTCACCTCCCTGGCAATGCGCTCGTAGAACTCGTAGGCGAAACGGGTGCGGTTGGCCCACGATCCACCGTACTTCCACTTGCGATCGTTGAAGGGCCGCAGGAGCTGGGAGCCCAGGTAGCCGTGACAGAGCTTGAGATCCACCCCGTCGGCTCCGCAATCATGGGCCATCTTGGCGGCCGTCACGAACTTCTCCAGAATCTCGTCCATTTCCTCCTCGGAGAGCAGTCGCCCCTCGTAGCCTGGAAAGGGTTTCACGCACACCCGCTCAGAGAACTCCGGGTTGGCCAGCTCCCCGTTGTGGGTGAGCTGCCAGATGATGAGCGGCGTGGGATTGGACCGGCGCATGGCCGACACCAGATCGGTGAGCCCCTTCTGGTTCTTGGGCAGCGCGGTGAGTTGGTGCAGCCGGCCGAGGTTTTCGTCCACCACGGACAGGGCCTCCACGACGATCATCCCGGCGTTGCCCCTGGAGAGGCGCTCGTAGCGGCGGAAGGCGGTGTGGGTCGGGTTCCCCCCGGTATCCGCGTCGCAGCACTCCATGGCGTTGATGGCTATGCGGTTGGGAAGTTCCTTCCTGCCGACCTGGATGTGCCCGTCAACAGCGGCATCTTCTGGTCCATGTCCTGATGGCTCTCCTTTTACTTCAGCCTCTGGCAAAACTCCAGGGTGACCCCGTTGGGGTCCAGGAACAGCAGCACCCGGCATCCCAGGTCCGGCAGGTCGGTGGCCGGCAGGGTGATCTTGACCCCTTGCGCGGCCAGGTGATTCTCGGCCTGGTCCACGTCGTCCACGGTGAATGCCAGGTGCCGCAGCCCCGGCTCAGTCTCGCCCCGCTCGGCCCCGGGATTTTTGCCCCCGTAGTCGAACAGCTCCAGCCGCCCGCCCCCCGGGATCAGGAAGTAGACCAGGGAGAAGCCCTCGCAGGGCACGGTTTCCATCTGCCGGAAACCCAGCACCCGGCCGTAGAAGTCCGCCGACGCCCTGATGTCCTTCACATTGAGCGAGACGTGGTCGATCCCCTGAATCCGCATCCCGCCCTCACTTCGACAGGATTTCGCGTTTGGAGATGTCGCTGGAGACGAAAACCTTGAACAGATCGGGGTTGGTGCGCAGCTCGCGCAGGGCGGCCTCCAGCTCCTCCAACGGCACGATCATGGAGAACAGGGGCTGCGGCTTGATGTGCCCGTTGGCCAGCAGGGCCATGGCGTCAGGCCAGTCCGGACCCACCCCCGCACAGGAGCTGACCACTGTCTTTTCGCCGAGCACCAGATCGAAGGGCCTGATCTTGATGGTATCGTCCCCGGCGCAGATGCCGAAGGCCACCACCGTCCCCCCGGGGCGCACCATCTCGAAGGCCTGCTCGTAGGTCCGGGAGGTGCCGACGGCCTCCACCACGAAGTCCGCGCCGCGGCCCTCGGTAAGCCGCTTCACCTCGGCCACCGGGTCCTTGACCTCCTTGATGTTGAGCACCACGTCCGCGCCCAGCTCCTTGGCCGCGGCCAGGCGCCGGGCGTTGTCCCCGATCACGATCACCAGGGCCGCCCCGCGCTGGCGCGCCAGCGCCCCGTGCAGAACTCCCAGGCCGCTGCCGATCACCGCCACCGAGCTGCCGTGCGTGACCCTGGCCGCTTTCGAGGAGTGGACGACACAGGACAGCGGCTCGATGAACGCCCCGGCCAGGAAGTCCAGCTTGTCGGGCAGCTTGTGCACCTGGTCGAAGGGGGCCTTCACGTACTCCGCGAAAGTGCCGTCGCTGTGGATGCCCAGCTGGTGGAAGTCCCGGCACATGAGCTTCTGCCCCTTGCGGCAGTAGAAGCAGATGCCGCAGGACATATTGATGTCAGCGGTGACCCGGTCCCCTTCTTTGAGTCCCCTGGCCCTCCTGCCCAATTGGGCCACGGTGCCGGAGAACTCGTGCCCGGGGATCAGGGGCAGCTTGTCCGCGGAATACCTGCCCGTGAAGATGCTCCAGTCGGTCCCGCAGATTCCCGTGTACTTGACCTTGATCAGGACTTCGTCTTCGGCGATCTGGGGCACCGGCACCTGCTTGATGACCAGGACTTCCGGCTTCTCGACCACCGCGGCCTTCATAGTATGAGCCATAACTCCTCCCGTCCTTACGCGAACAGCACGTCGTGCCGGCCCTCGTAGGGCTTCTCGATGAGCAGCGGCTTGAGGTAGGCGATCGTCTTGGTGATGCCGTCGCGGCGGCTCATGGTCACGTCCTCGTGCTCATAGCTCATCACGTAGTCGTAGCCGATCAGAGACAGCTCGGTGATCACCTTCTTCCAGGGCACTGAGCCCCAGCCGGGGATGCGGAAGCGGAAACCCCGCCCCAGCCTCTGCCAGTCCCCCTGGGGGATGCGCCCGGAGCGCTTCACGTTGTGCTCCACCACCTCCCCGTCCTTGGCATGCACGTGGTAGATCCGGTCCTTCAGCTCGTCGATGAAGCGCTCCACGTGGATGTCCAGGTAGATCAGGTTGGCCGGGTCGAAGTTGAAGCCCCACTCCTTCCGGCCGCCCATCAACTGGACGCTGCGCAGCGCCGTGTCCACGTCGTAGATCAGCTCGTTGGGGTGCGGCTCGTGGGCGAACTTGACCCCGTACTCGGCGAACTTGTCCAGGATCTTCCCCCAGCGCTCCACGAACTCCTGCTCCATGTCCGCCCAGCCCTTGGAGTACGGAAAGGGGAAGAAGCGGCCGAAGTTCTCGCAGCCCACGAACCCCGTGACCACGGGCACGCCCAGCGCGTTGGCCGCCTGGGCGGTCTTGATCATGCGCTCGGTGCCGAACTTGATCTTGTCTTCCTTGGACCCCTTGCAGATCCCGTCGGTGTCCTTGCCGTAGGGGCCCAGCACGATCTGGCCTTCGGTGTGGTTGGCCAGCGCCGAGATGATCAGGCCGTAGCCGCCGATCATCTTGGCCAGCGCCTTGGCGTTGGAGCCCTTCAAAACCTCGTCCAGGTCCAGGTGGGGGTTGCCCGAAAAGGCGGGCAGCTCCACCGCCTGGTAGCCCAGGCCGGAGGCCATCTTGCACACCTCCTCCAGCTTCGTGTCGAGGTAGGTGGCGGTGAACAGTCCGATCTTCATGCTCAAATCCTCCTGAGGCCTCAGATATTTATTGCTTTCAGCATGTCGCCCAGGGCGGCCTGGCTTTGCCGCAGATGCTCGAAGGCGGGCATCAGCTTGCGGTAGACCGCGGCGTTGGCCTCGATGGGTTTCTCCACGCTGGCCACCCGGTGAACGGCGTCCACCGGGGCGAAGTCCTTCCACAGCCCGGCGCCCACCGCGGCCACCGCCGCCGCCCCCAGGGAGGCGGCCTCCTGGTCGATGTTGGTCTTCACGATGTCCATGCCGTAAACGTCCGCGAAGATCTGCCGCCACAGCGGGCTTTTGCTCCCGCCCCCCACCATGAGCATTTGGCTGTCCAGGGGCACGAAGCGGCGCAGCACGCCCAGCACCGCCCCGAGGTTCAGGGCGATGCCCTCCAGGCCGGCGCGGATCAGGTCGGCCCGCGTGTGGCGCAGGTCCAGGCCGGCGAAGCAGCCGCGGATGTTCGGCGTGGGCTCCTGCATGCCTCCGCCGGCCAGGCTGGGGTTGAAAAGCAGCTTGTTGGCTCCCGGAGGGGAGGAGGCGGCCAGCTCGCCCATCACCTCGTAGGGGTCCCGCTCCCCGGCTTCGGCAGCGCAGAAAACATTGTCCCGGATCCAGCGCAGGCTGCCGCCGCCGGAGAAAATGCTCACCGCGGAGGTGAACAGCTCCGGCACCACGTGGGTGAACACGTAAGGCCGGTCCTGGAAGTCGAGCACCGGCTTTTTCGAGGACACGGCGATCCAGGAGGAGGAACCCAGAGAGGTGTACACCCGGCCCTCCCGGGTGTTGCGCGCCCCAAGGGCCATGCAGGAGTTGTCCACCCCGCCGCAGGCCACCTTCACCGACCGGGGCAGTCCCAGTTCCTCGGCGGCCTCCCGGGCGAGGGTACCCAGGATCCGGGTGGAGGGTACGATCTCGGGGAAGATCTCCGGGGGCAGGCCGCTCTCCTGCAGGAACTCCGATTCGTAGCCCCAGTCCAGCAGGCTGTAGGCCCCGCTGCCGGAGGCGTAGGAATAGTCAGTGCAGGCGCGTCCGGTGAGGCGCAGGTTCACGTAGTCCTTGGAGCCCAGCACGGTCCGCACGCGGGCGAACATATCCGGCTCGTTGTCCCGGTACCACATGATCTTGAACAGCGCGTAGCATTCCGCGGGAAAGCCATTGCCCGTGGCGAGGTACCAGCGCCGGCGGTCGACCTTCTGGAAAAAGGCCGCGCTCTGACGGGAGGCGCGGGTGTCCGACCAGATCGGGGTTTTTTCGCGCAGCAGCTTCCCAGCCCCGTCCACGGGCACCACCCCCAGGCTCTGCCCGGAGATGGCCAGGCACTCGACGTCGGAGGCGGCCACTGACGTCTTGGATAGCAGCTCCCGGGTGCTGGCCACCACTGCCTGCCACCAGTCCTCCGGCCGCTGCTCGTGCCAGCCGGCGTCGGGATAATGGGTCTGGTAGGGAACGAAGCTGAAGGCCAGACAGGAACCCTGCTCGTCGAACAGGGAAGCCTTGTTGCCGCCCGTGCCCAGGTCGTAGGCGATGATCTTCCCGGGCACGCTACACCTCCAGGGCCCCGCCCGGCAGGGCGGCCACCTCGGTCACGATCTGCACGGCGCTGCGCAGATTTATGCCGAAGCGGGCCACGCCCAGCCGGTGCATCTCCACGATGGTCTGCACGTCCCGGATGCCGCCGGCCGCCTTGACCCGGATGGCCTGGCCCACGTGCGAAGTGATGAGGCGCACCATGGGCAGGGTCGAGCCGCCCGGCAGCCAGCCGGTGGAAGTCTTCACGAAGGCGGCTCCTGCCTCGATGCACAAGTCGCAGGCCAGGCGGATCTGGTCGTCGCTGAGCAGGGGGGCCTCGATGATGACTTTCACGGGCACATGGCCGGCGGCCTGCACGACCGCGCGGATGTCTTCCAGCACGTAGCGGCGGTCCCCGGAGCGCAGCTTACCCACGTTGAGCATCATGTCCATCTCCTGCACGCCGTCGGCCACCAGGGCCCGGGCCTCGGCCGCCTTGATGTCCGTGCGGTGCGCTCCGGCGGGAAATCCCACCGGGGCCCCGGCCAGAACCTCCGGGCAGCAGGCCAACAGGCCGCGCAGGAAGGAAACCCAGCAGGGCAGCACGTGCACCGCATAGAAGGAGTACTTGCGGGCGTTCTCCACCATGTCGCGGATCTCCGCCTCCCCGTGCGCGGTGCGCACGGCGCTGATGTCGATCAACCGTGCGATGTCCCCTGCGGTCAGCCTCATGCCACGCATCGTAACATCACGATGTATCGCTTTCAAGGCTTGACCCCTCCGCCCCGGTGCGATTAGGGTGACGGGTATCATGAGCGTCGAGCAACCCGGACCCCTTCCGGGTCCGCCTCTCCTCCTCGGCTTTCCTGATCGTGGACATGCAGAACGACTTCGTGCGCGTCGGGGCGCCCCTGGAGGTGCCCGACACGCGACGGACCATCGCCCCGATCCGGGAGGTCAGCCAGGCGTTCCGGCGGGCCGGCCGGCCGGTGGTCTACACCCGCTTCGTGGCCGGCCCTGGGGAAACGCTGCTGTGGAAATGGTCGCCCCAGATCTACCCGCCGGTCAACTGCTGCCGCATCGGTTTCCGCCGGTACTACGCGGACATCGCCGCGGAGCGGGAGTGCACCGCGGTGATCGACGAGCTCCCCGTGGAGCCGGGGGACGCGGTGGTGGAGAAGTACGGCTACGGGGCCTTCTTCCGCACGAACCTGGCGGACATCCTGGCCTCCCGAAAGAACCGACACCGTGATCATCGCCGGGACGGTCACCCAGATCTGCGTGGAGGAGAGCGGCCGCGAGTCCTTTCACCACGGCTTCCAGACCGTGCTGCTCTCCGACGCGGTGTCCTCCTTCGATCCGGAGCTGCACGCCGCCACGCTCAAGAATTTCGCCATGAAGTTCGGAATGGTCATGGACAGCGGCCGCTTCCTGCGGGCGGCGGCGCAGGGATGAAGGTCGACGCGGCCCTGGCCCCCGGCTCCCTCGCCCGCGGCATCGCCCGCATGTGGGAATTGTCCGCCGCCAAGATCCTGGAAGCCGAACGCACCTGCGATCCGAACCAGGGCTCGCCGGTGTTCACCGGCGGCGGGCGCTGGACCTCCCGCGGCTGGACGGAGTGGACGCAGGGCTTCCAGTACGGCTCGGCCATCCTGCAGTTCGACGCCACCGGCGAGCGAGCAGTTCCTGGACATCGGCCGGAGCGGACACGGTGCGGCGCATGGCGCCGCACCTCACCCACGTCGGGCGTGCACGACCACGGCTTCAACAACGTCAGCACCTACGGCAACCTGCTGCGCCTGATGAACGAGGGCCGCATCCCGGAGGACGCCTGGGAGCGCTCCTTCTACGAGCTGGCCCTGAAGGTGAGCGGCGCCGTGCAGGCCCGGCGCTGGACCCGGATCGCCGGACGGCGGCGGCTTCATCTACTCCTTCAACGGCCCGCACTCCCTGTTCGTGGACACGATCCGCTCGCCTGCGCGCCCTGGCGCTGGCCCACCCGCTGGGGCACGCGCTGCTGGAGGAGAACGATCGCGCGGGTGTCGCTGCTGGAGCGCCTGCTCGAGCACGCCGGCGGCCACCGCCCGCTACTCCGTGTACTACGGCGAGGGCCGCGATCACTACGACGTGCGCGGCCGGGTCGCCCACGAGTCGATCTTCAACGTGAACGACGGCAACTACCGCTGCCCCAACACCCAGCAGGGCTACTCGCCCTTCAGCACCTGGACCCGGGGGCTGGCTTGGGCCATCCTGGGCTTCGCCGAGCAGCTGGAGTTCCTCGACAGCCTGGCCGACTGGGGGCCGGCGGACCGGGGGCAGGCAAGAGGCCCTGGCCTTCATGCTCCGGGCCCTGCGGGCCACCTGCGATTTCTACCTCGAGAACACGGCCGCCGACGGCCTGCCCTACTGGGACACCGGCGCCCCGGGCCTCGACCGGCTGGGGGATTGGCGCGGAATGCCGGCGGACCCGTACAATGCCTTCGAGCCGGTGGACAGCTCCGCGGCCGCCATCGCCTGCCAGGGCCTGATGCGCTGCGGCACCTTCCTGAGCTCGCGCGGCGACCCGCAAGGTCCGCGGTACCTGGGCGCGGGCCTGGGGGTGCTGGCGCGCCTGCTGGAGGAGCCCTATCTGAGCGTGGAGGCGCATCACCAGGGGCTGCTGCTGCATTCGGTCTACCATCGGCCCAACGGCTGGGACCGTGTTCCCCCGGGGCGCAGCGTGCCTTGCGGGGAGTCCAGCATGTGGGGCGACTACCACCTGCGGGAAGCGGGGCTGTACGCGCAGCGCCTGGCCGGCGGGGGGCCGTACCTGGTGTTTTGGAGGGGAAGGGAGGGCGCATGACCGTCGCCGACCTGTCGAAAATCGCGGGCCGCACCTATCCCGCGCGGCGCCGCACGCAAGCACTGGTGGGCGGGGCCTCCCCGCTGCAGGCCCGGAACTTCTGCATGGGCTACGTGACCCTGCAGCCCCGGGGCGGCCAGGTGCCCTGGCACAACCAGGAGCAGGAAGAGGTCTACTTCATCGTGGAGGGCACCGGCGAGGCCTGCCTGGGGCAGGAGCGGGAGACCCTGCGGGCGGGGCAGGCCGTGTACATCCCGCCGCGGGTTTTTCACCAGCTCACCAACCTGGGCGAGGAGCCCCTGGTCCTGATCTACGTATATGGCCCGGCCGGGGAGGTGGCGCACTGGCGCCAGGAACTGGACGGCACGCTCCCGCGCGCGGGCAGCCAGGCCCCCCCGCTGCCCGCGGGAGCGCGGCCGCAGCACACGGAGGCCTGACTTGAGCACCCGGACCATCGGCGTCATCATGAACGGAGTGACGGGGCGCATGGGCGCAAATCAGCACCTGCTGCGCTCCATCCTGCCGATCATCCGGCAGGGCGGAGCTCCGGCCGCGGACACCCTGATCCTGCCCGAGCCGCTGCTGGTCGGACGAAACGCCGGCAAGCTGGAGGCAGTGGCCCGGGCGGCGGGCCTGGCCCGCTGGACCACCGACCTGGACTCCGCTCTCTCGGACCCTCGGATGAGCGTGTACTTCGACGCTCAGACCACCCTGCAGCGGGCCGCGGGGGTAAGAAAGGCGATCGCCGCGGGCAAGCACGTGTACTGCGAGAAGCCCACTGCGCCGGACCTGCCGCGAAGCCTTGGAGCTGTACGCCCTGGCCCGCAAGCGGGGGGTGAAGCACGGCGTGGTCCAGGACAAGCTGTGGCTGCCCGGGCTGCTGAAGCTGGCCGACCTGATCCGCAAGGGCTTCTTCGGCCGATCCTGTCGGTCCGGGGGGAGTTCGGCTACTGGGTGTTCGAGGGGGACGTGGTGCCGGCGCAGCGACCCTCCTGGAACTACCGCCTGGAGGAGGGCGGCGGCATCGTCCTGGACATGTTCTGCCACTGGCGCTACGTGCTGGACAACCTGTTCGGCAAGGTGAAGGCCGTTTCCTGCCTGGCCGCCACCCATATTCCCGAACGCTGGGACGAAGCCGGCAAGGCCTTACCGCGCGACCGCCGACGACGCGGCCTACGGCACCCTGGAGCTGGACAGACGGGATCGTCTGCCCACATCAACAGCTCCTGGGCGGTCCGGGTCCGCCGCGACGACCTGCTCACCCTGCAGGTGGACGGCACCCGGGGCTCCGCCGTGGCGGGACTGCGCGACTGCTGGATCCAGCCCTACAACGCCACTCCCCGTCCGGTATGGAATCCCGACCTGCCCAACCCGATCGACTTCCTCGCCACCTGGCAGAAGCTGCCCGAGCAGAAGTCATACGACAACGCTTTCAAGGCCCAGTGGGAGCTGTTCCTGCGGCATGTGGCCCTCGACGAGCCCTTCCCCTGGAACCTGCTGGAGGGAGCCAAGGGGGTCCAGCTCGCGGAGGCCGCGCTGGAGTCCTCGCGGCTGCGCCGCTGGGTCGATATCCCGGAGCTGGGCGAGGGCTGAACGTGAGCAAGCGCGTGGCTCTGGTCACAGGCGGGACCCGCGGCATCGGCCTGGGCTGCGCTCAGGCGCTTGCCGCCGAGGGCTGGGACCTGGCGCTGTGTGGGGTGCGGGAGCAGGAGGCGGTTCAGCCCGCGCTGGACGAATTGGCCGCCGCCGGCGCAGAGGTGGCCTACGTGCGCGCGGATATCGCGGAGGATGACGCCGCCGAGCGCCTGCTCTCCGCCGTGCGCGAGCGCTTCGGACGGCTGGACCTGCTGGTGAACAACGCCGGCGTGGCTCCGCGGGAACGCAAGGACCTCTTGGAGGCCACCCGCGAGAGCTTCGACCGCCTCCTGCGCATCAACCTGCGCGGGCCCTACTTCCTCACCCAGGCCGCGGCCCGCTACATGCTGGAGCAGAAAGCCGCCGCCCCGGCGTACCGAGGCTGCATCGTCTTCATCACCTCGATTTCCGCCGCCGTGGCCTCGGTGAATCGGGGCGAGTACTGTGTCTCCAAGGCGGGCCTCGCCATGGCCAGCCTGCTTTGGTCGGCGCGCCTGGCGGAGGAGGGAATCGCCGTGTACGAGGTGCGGCCCGGGATCATCCGGACCGACATGACCGCCGGGGTGGCCGCGAAATACGATGAATTGCTGCAGCAGGGTGTGACCCTGCAGCGCCGCTGGGGCACCCCCCAGGACGTGGGCCGGGCGGTGGCCATGCTGGCCCGGGGAGACCTCGCCTACTCCACCGGCCAGGTGCTGATGGTGGACGGCGGGTTTTCGGTTCGCCGGCTGTAGCCAGCCGGTTTCCGGGCTACTCCGCGACGATCACCTGGATGCCCAGTTCTTCCATCTTCCGGCGGTCGGCCTCCGGCATGCCGTCCGTGATGATCACGTCGATCTCCTCGGGCTTGGCGAACTGCACGAAGGAGGTCCGGCCGAACTTGCCCGAGTCGCAGAGCAGGATCACGTTGGTGGCGATGGCGATCATGCCCTTCTTGGTTTCGGCGTGCCGGATGTCCGGGGTGCTGGCCCCCCGCTTCAGGGTGAAGCTGTTCACTCCCATGAACGCCTTGTCCACGCTCAAGCCCTCCAACGCATCCTTATCGGAGGTGCCGTAGGAAACCGTGCAGTGGAAGCCCCTCCGTAGTATTCCGCCCATCACCACCACCTGCAGGGTATCGTTGCCCTCCAGCAGGCGGGCGATTTCCAGATCGTTGGTCACGATGGTGAGGTTGCGCTTTGCCTCCAGGAGGCGAGCCAGCTCGATGGTCGTCGTGCCGGTGTCCAGGATGATCGTGTCCCCGTCCTCGATCTGCCGGAGCGCGGCCAGGGCGATCCTCTTCTTGGCTTCGAGGTTCTGGACCACCTTCTGGCTGGAGTCCAGCTCCTGTCCGGTCTTGCTGCGCACCATCGCCCCGCCGTGGGTGCGGATGATCAGGCGGCGATTCTCCAGGTCGCGCAGGTCGTTGCGGATTGTCGCGCTGGACACTCCGAAATGCTGGCAGAGCTGGGTCACGGTGGCCTTGCGATGCTCCTCGATGTACTCGAGGATCTTGGCTTGGCGCTCCTCCACGAACAGCCCGGCGCCCGCGAGGGCGGATTCGCTTGATTCGCTCATTTCTGCTTCCTCGGCGCTACCCGGCGAGCTTTTTCAGCAGCCAGGCCATGTTCCGGCCCAGAGTGGACATCGTCTTTACGCCTTCCGAGTCGCCTTCCACCTCGCCCGGTTCCCTGCCGATGCCCAGGTTCCAGTAGGAGGAGCCGGGCACGATCATCTGGTTGATGAGGAAAAAGAAGTTCAGGGAGGAGAGGACGCTGGTCGCCCCAGCCCGGTGCACCGCGATCACCGCGGCACCGACCTTGCGGGCCAGCAGGTGGTCGTTGGCCCGGGAGACGATGGTGCAGCGCTCCACCAGGGCCTTCATGCCGGCGCTCATGTCCGCGATGTAGGTGGGCGAGCCCAAAAGGACCCCATGGGCGCGCTGCATCTTCCCGAGGTACTCGTTGAGCAGGTCCCCCTCGCGGGAGCAGCGCTGGTTGCGCGCCCGCCGGCAGCCGCGGCAGTCCGTGCAGCCGGTCAGCGGTTCCGCGCCGAGCTGCACCAGCTCCGTGCCGATCCCCTCCTTTTCCAGCTCGGCGAACACCATGCGGATCAAGGCCGCCGTGTTCCCTGTGGGGTGCGGGCTGCCGTTGAAGGCCACTACCTGCAATGTCGGGAAGCTCATGGGCTTGCCTCAACCCCGCCCGGCGCTCTCGGCGGCCAGCCGGTAGATGGCCAGCACGTCCTTCTCGCTGAGTCGGGCGAAGCTGCCGATAGGCCCGCGCTCCGTGCACTTGCGGGCCATCTCCTCCAGGCGATCCAGGGGAACTCCCAGCTCTCCCAGGGTCACCGGCAGCCCCAGCTCGCGGAAGAAGGCTTCCAGGCGGCGGATGCCGGCCAGCGCGGTGGCCTGCGGGTGCTCGAAGTCCATGGGCAGGCCGAACACCCGCACCGCGAACTGGGCGAAACGCTGCACCGCACCGTTGTACAAATAGCGCATCCAGGCCGGGAAGATCACGCTCAACCCGGCGCCGTGAGCCACGTCGTAGATCGCGCTCAGCTCGTGCTCGATCATGTGCGAGCCCCAGTCCCCCACCCGCCCCAGGCTGAGGAAGTCGTTGTGGGCGATGGTGCCCGCCCACATAATCTGGGCGCGGTATTCGTAGCTGTCCGGCTCCCCGGCCAGCAGGGAGGCCGTGCGCATCACCGCCTGCATCGCCGCCTCGCACAGCCGGTCGGTCAGGTCCACCCCGGGCTCCTTGGTGAAATAGCGCTCCAGGATGTGGGCCAGGATGTCGGCCACCCCGTTGGCCGTGTCGCGGGCCGGCAGGCTGTAGGTCAGCTCGGGGTTGAGGATGGCGAAGCGGGGACGCACGATTTCATCCACCACGTCCCGCTTGTACCAGCCCTCTTCGTTGGTTACCACCATCCCGTTGCTGGACTCGCTTCCCGCCGCGGGGATGGTGAGGACCACGCCCACCGGCAGGGCCTTCTGCACCGTTGCCTTGCGCATGAAGAAGTCCCAGACGTCCCCGGAATACGGCACGCCGATGCAGATCGCCTTGGCGGAGTCGATCACGCTCCCGCCGCCGACCGCCAGGATGAAGTCGATCTTTTCCCGCCGGCACAGTTCGATTCCCTTGCGCACCAGCCCCAGGCGCGGGTTGGGCACCACCCCCGGGAGCTCCGTGAACTGCACCCCCGCCTCGCGGAGGCTGCGGCAGACCCGGTCGTACAGGCCGCTCTTCCTGATGCTGCCCTGCCCGTAGTGCAGGAGTACCTTGCGGGAGAACGCGGCCGTGGCCTTGCCCACCTCCGCCTCCACCCCTTTGCCGAAGTAGATCTTCGTTCCGTAGGTAAAAGTGAAATTCGTCATGCCTCGCTCCTTACCAAATTATCTTCTTCCTGCTGAGGAAATAGGAAATGTCGTGCTCCTGCACCTTGTCCGTGTCCAGGTGCCGCCGTGCGCGTTCATATACTGCCTCTTCAGCGCGGCTCCAGCTCCGACAGGGTGGCCGGCATCTCGTGTTTCGTGTTCACCTTGTCCGGGCCGGTGACCAGGTCGAAGCAGGTCACCACCAGCTTGCCCTTCCAGATGATCGGCTCCCCGGGCTGGTCCAGCTCGCCGTGCAGGCCGTCGCTGTCCGGGCTCTGGGCGATGCGGGTCACCTTGCCGTTGGGCGCCACCCTGGCCACCGCATTGTCGCAGAAATCGGCGATGTACAGGTTGCCCTCCGCGTCGATGATCATGCCATCGGTGCTTTTGAGCTGCTGCGGGGTCCTGCGCCCAGACCTTGTTCTCCTTCACCGAACCGTCGTCGTGGAACCGGATCCTGTACACCGCCCCGTCGCCGAAGTTGCCCACGTACAGGTTGCCCTGCTTGTCGAACTCGATGCCGTCCGCCCCGTACTGGGTGATTCTATTGTAGGTCAGGAAGGTGGTCAGGATGTGCCGGTCCTCCAGGGTGTTGGTGATGCGGATGCCCTCCTCCTCCAGGCCGAAACGGTACACGCAGCTCACCAGCAATCCCGAGGGGTCCTTCACCCTGGAGAGCATGCTGTGGGTCAGGTACACGTGGTTGCGGTGCACCCGGATGCCGTTGGGGTGCTCCATGCCGCTGGCCACCACCGTGGTCTTCACCACCTTGTCGTCACGGATGCGCAGGCGCAGGATGCGGCCCTTGAACACCAGCTCGGGTTTCCCCGACCAGCCCTGGTTGTCGCAGATGTACAGGTCCCCGTCGGGCCCGAAGGCGATGCCCATGGGGAAGGCGTGACCCGTTTCCTCGGAGACCGGCACGTCCACCCACTTGCGGATGCGCTTCTTCTCGTCGATCTTCAGCAGGCAGCCGGGCATGGACGGGTCGGCGAAGTTGGGGCAGGCCAGGATGAGGTTTCCCTGAGCATCGATGGCCATGCCGTCGGGTGTGCAAACGTAATCCGGAAGCTTGGCGAAAAGCCGAGGTCTCTGCATTTTCATTCGGTCCTCCCTCCGCCTCTATTTGATGATCGCGACTTTCTTTCTATCGAAAGTAATGGCCACCGCGATCAGGGCGCCCAGCAGCGTGTTGCACCACCCCGCCGCCGCCAGCACGAGCCCTGCCGGGACGGCCCAGATAGCCGAAGTCCAGGCCGCTCGAAGGGTTGCGGATCAGGAAGCCAGGCGACGATGCCCAGGCAGATGATCAGCGGGAAGCCTGCCAGGCTAAGGATGGCGGAGAGGTTCTTCGGCGAGAGGAAGAACCCGCGGGTGCCGATGCCGAACAGCAGGAGCACGAAGGCCAGGGCCAGCACCTGGCCCATGATGCCCCGCGTGGCGAAGGACAACAGTCGTCGCACGGCGCTACTCTTTCTCCTTGAAGGACAGGCGCTTGGCGAAGAAATCCGAGATCACGAAGGCGGCCCCGCCGATGACCCCGCGCCGCTCGTCCAGGGTCGAGAACTCGAGGCGCACGGTCTTTTCCACGTCCGGGAGCCCGATGCGGCGGATGCCCTCCCGCACCCGCTTCAGGAAGCAATCCCCCGCCTTGACGTACTGGCCCTGGATGACGATCAGCTCCGGGTCGTTGGTCAGTATGATGTTGCCCAGGCCCACTGCGAACCAGCGGGCCACGTCGTCGATGAGCCGGCAGCACAGCTCGTCGCCCTGGCCGGCCAGCTCGCAGACCTTGGCGATGTCGAAGTCCTCCAGCCTCCCGTCGCGGAACAGGAGCGAGTGCTCGCCGTTCTTCCGGGCGTCGTCGGCCAGCTCGCGCAGGCGCTTGGCGGAGACCATGGCCTCGAAGCAGCCGCGGTTGCCGCAGTTGCACAGCGGGCCGTCGATGGGGTTCACCGTCATGTGCCCGATCTCGCCGGAGAGGCTCTGGTGGCCGCGCATCAGCTCGCCGTGCAGGAAGATCCCGGCGCCCAGTCCGACGGTGATGGCGTCGATGATCATGAAGTTCTTCACCCCCGCGGCCACCCCCTTCACCCGCTCGGCGAAGGCCTGGTAGCGGTTCACGCAGTCCACGAACAGGGGCACCGCGGCGAGCTCCTCCACCCGCTCGCGCAGGAGGTCCAGGAAGGGCACGTTGCGGCCCCAGTCGTGATAGTGCGGGGAGTAGATGCGAGATGCCGCGGGAGGAGTCCGCCAGTCCCGGCAGGGCCACCACCACGCCGAGCAGCTTCTCCGCGCCGCCGGCCTTGGCGCCCAGGATCCTGCGGATCTCCCCGGCCAGCAGCGACAGGATCGAATCCAGGTCGCGCTTCGGCCCCACCTCGGTCTCGCGGAAGTGGGACAGCTCCGCGGCGAGGTCGCTGGCCGCCGCCATGATCGACTCGGGGGTGACATGAATGCTGATCACGTATCCGTAGGCCGGGTTGAAGCGGAAGAGCTCCGGCTTCTTGCCGCCCTCGTCCGTGGACAGACCCTTGCCCGCGGACTACACCAGCCCCATGCAGACCAACAGGTCGATCATCTTCTTCACGGAGGTCTTGCTGAGCCGGCACTTGGGCGAGAGCTCCGCGACGGCCGCCGTGTCGTGTTCCCGGATCAGGTTCAGGACCTGCCGGATGTTGTTCTGCTTGTGGGCTTTGATACCGCCCTCCCCGTTCTCCATAGGACTATTCCCGGAGCGCCCGCTTGTCAATCCGAAAAGGCCCGTCCCCGAGCTGCGGGGACGGGCTTGGCATTTCGGCTCACGCTCAGGGCATGGCGCGCGGGGCGTACAATACGCTCGTTCCAGTCGTACTTCGGAGTCCTTGCGATAGTTTCAGATCAATCTTGCCGTTCTTGGCCGCCAGGGCCAGGGCCAGGCCCATGCCCCCCTGCCAGAAGGAATCGTTCAGAACCGTGGCCGCCGCCTCCCCGCGGCGATGGCGTCCAGCATCTCCGAGATCCCGTCGCAGCCGGTCACGAGTACCTTGCCGGCCAGGCCCGCGGCCCGCAGCGCCTCCAGGGCCCCCAGCGCCATGTTGTCGTTGGCCGCCCACACGCCGCCGATGTCCGGGTTGGCCACCAGGAAGCTCTTCATCTTCTCGAAGGCCTTGGTGCGGTCCCACTCCGCCGTGTCCGAGGCCACCAGCTTGATGTTGGGGTTCTTGGCCAGCATGTTTTCCAGCCCCTTGTAGCGGTCGATGGCGATGGAGTTGGCCAGCATCCCCTTGATGGCCACGATCTTGCCCTTGCCGCCCATCTTCTTGAACAGCACGTTGGCGGCGAACTCCCCTGCGCTGATGCCGTCGAAGGCCTCGTGCGCCACCCAGTGCGGGTAGTCCCAGGCCTTCACGTTCTCCGGCTTGTTCCACCAGCTCACGTAGTAGACTCCGGCCGCCTCCAGCGCCTTGGCGATGGGGATGATGTTGGGAGACTCATCGGGGTCGATGCAGAAACACCGTCTTGCCCGCTTTGGCCACCAGCGCCTTGATGTCGTTGAGCTGCTTTTCGCTGGAGCCTTCGCAGGTCTGGATCACGTGCACGCCGCCCACCGAGTCGGCGAAGGCCTGCCCGCCGCTCGCCCACACGGCATGGTAGGGGTTTTCCAGGGAACGGATCGCCGTGCCCATGAAAACGCCCTGGGCCTGCCCGAATGCCGCGCCGGCTCCGACCAGCACTACCAGGCAGAAAATCGCGAGAGCTCTCTTCATCCTGTGCCTCCTCTTCCATGATCTCGGCCCGGCTTTACGCCGGTGCCGAGATTCAGAATAGCATAGAATGGAGATATGTCAAGCTGTTTTAAAACAAAATTTTACAACAATCTACGCTTAGCTGGCCCAGTTCAACCGCGCACTTTTCGCACGATCTCCATGGCTTTTCGACAATTGTCGCGGATTTCACTCCACTTCTTGGCTGCGATCAGCTCCTTGGTGGCGATCCAGGTGCCGCCCACGCAGAGCACCGCTTCGTTCTTGAGGTATTCTTCCAGGTTGCTCATGCTCACCCCGCCGGTGGGCACGAACTTCACGCCCGTGTGACCGTACGGCGCAGCCAGGGCCTTGATCATGGCCAGGCCCCCGCTGGCCTCGGCCGGGAAGAACTTTTGGATCTTCGCCCCCAGGGCCAGCGCCCTCTCCACCTCCGAGGGGGTCACCACCCCGGGGATGAAGGGCAGCCCCAGACGGCCGGCCTCGGCCACGATGTCCGGGTTGGTGCCCGGCGCCACGCCGAAGCGGGCCCCGGCGGCCTTGGCCGCGCGCAGGTTCTCCAGGCTGAGCACCGTGCCCGCCCCCAGGATGAGGTTCGGGCGCTCCTTGCCGATGCGGGCGATGACCTCTCCACCGGCCGCGGTGCGGAAGGTGATTTCGGCCACGGGCAGCCCGCCTTCAGCCAGGGCGTCGGCCAGCGGCAGCGCCGCTTCCACCGACTCGATGGCGATCACCGGGACCACCCCGTAGCCCTTCAGGCTCTTCTGCAGCTCTTCTTGGGTCATTTTAAAACCTCCAGTATGTTACGGACCGCGTCCTCGGTCGCCCGGGACACGCTCTCCTCGGTGTAGCCCCCGATGTGCGGGGTGGCGATGACCTTCTCGTGCCCGGCCAGTTTCCAATCCTTGGGCGGCTCCTGGGCGAACACGTCCACGGCATACCCGGCCATCTTGCCGGCATCCAGGGCCTCCAGTACCGCCTGCTCGTCCACCACGCCGGCCCGGGCGGTATTCACCAGGAACACTCCCTTCTTCATCTTCGCGATGGCCTCCCGATCGATCACCGGCTTGGGCCCCGCCGGGCAGTGCAGGCTGATCACATCCGCGCCGGCGTACAGCTCCTCCGGGCTCACCCAGCGGAAACGCAGGGGGGCGAAGGAGGGATCGGGATGGCGCTTGAAGGCCATGGTCTTCATACCCACGCCCGTTGCCAGCTCCACCACCAGGCGGCCGATGTTCCCGCAGCCCACCAGGCCCAGGGTGCGCCCCGCCACCTCCAGCCCCTGCCGCCGGTTCCAGGCCTGGCGCTTGAGCTGTCCGTCACTCCAGGGGATGGAGCGCAGCAGGGAGAAGACCAGGGCGACGGTGAGCTCGGCCACGCCCCGGGCGTTGGCCCCGGGGGCCGGGCGCACCTCGATGCCCAGGCGTTTGGCGGCTTCCAGATCCACGTTGTCGATGCCGGCGCCGTTGCGGCTGATCACCTTCAAGCCCTTGGCGGCTTCCAGCACCCTGGCCCCGACCTTTTCTACGCCGGCTAGATACCCTGTGCAGCCAGGCAGCAAGGCCAGCAACTCCGCCTCGTCGGGCATCTTGCCGGGCGTGCAGGTGATGACCTGGTGGCCGGCCTTCTTCAACTCGTCCAGCGCGGGATGCCCTACCTTGGTCAGGGATCGGGGGGTGATGAGGATCTTGCCCATCTTACTTGCTCCTTGTTTTGACGAACTCCAGCTTCCCGCCGCGTTTCAGGATGCGCACCGGAAAACCTTCCTTCTCGATGTCGCCGTAGTTGTGGCCGGCGTTGCCGGGGTAGACGTAGAAAGAGACCAGCGGCTCCTCCCCCGTGTTGACCGTGCGGTGGGCCCAGTAAGGGGGAACGTAGATCGCCCGGCCGGGCCGGAACTCCTCCCAAAGGCAGTCCCCTTCGACCGTCTTCATCAGCATGTAGCCCTGCCCCCGCAGGCCCACGTACACCTCGGCGGTATCGGGCACGGCGTGATAGTGCCCCTTGGTCATGAAGCACTCCTCCCCCACCGTGCCGGGGAGGGTCGTGCTGATGCCGAAGCGCATCTGGCCGGGGGAGTCGGGCACCGGCTGCTCGGCCACCTCGTAATGAACGGGGTCGCCGGCAGAAATGATGCGCTCCAGGGACTGGGAGTCCGCGTAGTGCCCGCGCATGCTGGAGGCGCGGCGCACGATGTGGGTCGCCGGGTTCTTCATCACCCCCTGGATCAGATCCAGGTCCACGCCGAACGGTTTCATGTAGTCCATCGCTTCTCCTTTTCAACCTCCGCCGACTACCGGGAACAGGGCGACCTCGTCCCCGTCCGCGAGCGGCTTTTCCATGCCCTCCGGGTGCTGCCCCCAGCCCCGACCGTTGAGCGTAGCCATGACCAGGGGGTCGGGCAGCTTCACCCCGCGGGTGCGGGCGAGCCAGTCGGCCAGCTGGCGCAGGCGGGCGCCGGCGGGCAGCTCCACGGCCTCCTCGCGCAGGCCGGCGCGGTCGCGCATAGCCGACAGATACCGCACCCGAATAGTCAGGCGATCAGCTCCTTCACCGCCAGGCGCCGCAGGGTCTCCTCGGTGGGCACCCCCTCGGCGTCCCAACCGCGCACCCCGTAGTACTCGTCGAGCATTTCGTCGTACATCTGCGGGGTGAGGATCCGGCCCTTAGTGGGCCCGTCCGGCAGCCGCTCGTTGGTGAAGCGCTCGGGCAGCAGGTCATCCTTGCGGCGCACCCCTTCCCGGTTCAGGATCACCCTCTCCAGGCTGTAGATGCGCTCCCCGATCTCCATCAGCTCCGGCATGAAGTCGTAGCCGGTGGCGGCCTTCATGATGTCCCCCTTGGGCTCGTCGCTGAAACCCACCGCCCCCCGGACCACGGTGCACATGCCCAGGCTGTCCACGTAGGCCCGATTGTCCTGCAGGCCTTTGACCAGCGGCCCCTTCCCCTTGAGGGCGAAGCGGTCGTACTTGCCGCTCTGCAGCTCGGCGCGGATGGTCCAGCCCCCCACGTTGTGGCAGGCCCCGCGGCTGGAGGTGCCGTAAGTCAGGCCGTTGCCGTGGAAGCCGCGCGGGTCGTAGGCGGCGGGGGGCATGCCCTTCACGTCCAGGATGTAGGGGCTCCACTCCGGGTGGGCCTCCCGCACCCCGATCATGCCTTCGGCCAGCAGGTCGCCGATGCCCTTCCGCGCCGCGATCAGCTCGATCAGGCCGTGCAGCGCCGCGGGATTGCCGAAACGCGCCTCCAGGCCCCCGGTGTCCGCGCTGGTGATCAGGCCGCGCTCGAACAGCTCCATGGCCAGGCCCACCGCGCAGCCGGCGGAAATGGTGTCCAGCCCCAGCTCGTCGCAGAGCTGGTTGGCCTTGATGATGGCCGCGTAGTCGTCGATCCCGCAGTTGGGGCCCAGCAGGCCGATGGATTCGAACTCGGTGCGCGCCCGGGCCCCGGCGTAGGGCCCTTCGCGCACCACGCAGGTCTTGCCGCAGGCCACCGAGCAGTGGAAGCAGGCGTAGTTCTTTTCCAGGTAGTGCTCGTACATGACATGCGCGTCGATCTTGGACATACCCTCGAAGTGCGCCGTCTGGAAGTTGCGGGTGGGCATGCAGCCCAGCTCGTTGATCACCTCCAGGTACTGCGGGGTGCCGAACTTGGTGTGGTTGGCGCGGGAGACCTTTAAGTCGGCCACCGCCGCCTTCTGGATCGCGGCGGCCCGGACCGGGTCGGCCAGGGGGATCTTGCCCGAACCGCTCACCGCGATGCCCTTCAGCCTCTTGGAACCCATGACCGCGCCCGGACCGCCCCGGCCGAAGGCCCGGCTGTCCACGTTGATGTAGGACAGGCGCACCAGCCGCTCGCCGGCCGGCCCGATAGACATGGCCCCGAGCTTCCCCCCGCCCATGGCGGCTTTCAGCTCCTCCAGGGTCCGGGTGGAACTGTAGCCCTGCCAGGGGCGCGCGTCCCCGAAGGCCACCTTCCCGTCCTTGATCGTCAGGTAGGTCCAGTCGGCGGCCTGCCCCTCGACGATCAGGGCGTCGAACCCGGCCATCTTGAGGCGCGGTCCGAAATCCCCGCCGCAGTTGGAGCAGAGGTAGCGGCGGGTTTCCGGCGAGCGGGTGGCCAGCTGGAACTTTGTAGTAGACGGAAGCGGCAGGCCGGTCAGGGGCCCGGTGAAGAAGAACAGCTTGTTTGCCGCCTCCAGGGGCCCGACCGAGGCCGGGATCTCGTCGTAGTAGTACTTGGCCGCCACGCCCCTTCCGCCCAGCAGCAGCTGGAAACGCCGCGGGTCGATGGGTTCGATTTTTGCGCTCTTGCTGCCGAGGTCCACCCGCAGCAGTTTCCCGAGATAACCTCCGGAATATTTCACCTGCATCGCTTTCTGCTCCTTCCTTTATCTATCTGTCTGTCGCCCAGCGGTTCAGCGCCTCCAGGGCGGCGATGTACTGCCGCATCCGCGAGCCGACCAGTTTCTCCAGCCCCGCATCCGGGCGCACTGCCTCCCCGGGTTCCACCCAGGTCTTGGCGGCCTGGTCCAGGGAGGCGAACAGCCCCGCCCCGTAGCCGGCCAGCAGGGCGGCGCCCAGGGGCGCCCCCTCGGTGCGCGCCACCGGGGCCACGGGCAGGCTCAGCACGTCGGCCTTGACGCGGTTCCACAGGGCGCTGCGGCCTCCCCCGCCGGTGACCCGCACTTCGGTGGAACGGAAGCCGGGGTACAGCTCCTGCAGGATTGCCAGGTACACTCCGTACTCCAGGGCCACCCCTTCCAGCACGGCGCGGTAAAGGTGGGCCCGCCCATGGCTCCAGGACAGGCCCAGCCAGGCGCCCCGCAGCGCCGGCTGGCTGGGGTTCACGCGGCCGCCGAGGTGCGGGACGAACAGGGGGTCGTCCTCCCTGGCCGGCAGCGATTCGGCGAGCCGCTCCAGCTCGTCGAAGGAGGCCGCCCCGATGAGGTCCTTGCGGAACCACTCCATGTTCATGCCCCCGCCGTTGATGTAGGCGTAGGGGTGCCACAGCCCCGGCGTGGCGGACTGCCCGCAGGCCAGGGTCCGGTGCTCGAAGTCGGGCTTCATGGCGGAGGTGGTGAAGGCCAGCACCGAGGCGGTGCCGGCCACGTCCACGCAGATCCCCTCGCGGGTCGCCCCGCAGGACAGGAAGCTGGCTGCCGTGTCCCCGCAGCCGGCCAGGACCGGCGTGCCGGCGGCCAGGCCGCAGTCCCCCGCCGCCTCCGCCGTCAAGCCCCCTACCCGGGTCTCGGAAGGCACGATCCGCGGCAGCACGGCCGGGTCCAGCCGGAACTGGCGGCAGAGGCCGGGATCCCACTTACGGTTCGCGTTGTCCGCGAAGCCGCTGAAGTGCAGGTAGGATGGGTCGATGAACGCCTGGTCCGCCTTCAGGCCACACAGCCGCAAGGCCGCGTAGCCGCCGGGCTGCACGAAGCTGCGGATGGCGCGGAACACCTCCGGGCGCTCGTGCTGCCACCACAGGATCTTGGGCCCGTGGTTGAAGCTGGGCGGACCGCCGGTCTTGCGCATCACCTCCTCGCCCGCCTCCTTCTCCATCACCTCGATGTACGGGGCGCAGCGCGTGTCCAGCCAGGAATCGTAGGGCGTGACGGCCCGGCCGTCGGCGCCGATGCCGAGGATGCCGGCCATCTGCCCGTCGATGGCCACGGCGGCCACCCCCCCGGGCGCCGTGCCGGAGGCCTGGACGCACTGCCGGATGGTGCGCCGCACCGAGGCCGCCTGGCGCTCGGCGTCCTCCTCCACCGCGCCGGGGGACGGCTTGAGCAGCTCCGAGGCCTCGAAGGCCTCGGCCAGACACCGGCCTTCACGGTCGAACAGCGCTGCCTTGGTTCCCTGGGTCCCGATGTCCACTCCGACCAGGCGCTCGCCGGCCATGCCTACCTCCCCTCGAAGCTCACGACGTGCTTCAGGCCGCTGGCTTTCATGACCGCGGCGAAGGCCTCCCCGGTCTTTTCAATCGGCCAGCGGGCGCTCACCAGCTCGTCGACGCGGATCAGGCCGTCGGCGATCAGGCGCAGCACCTGGCGGAACTGGCTGAGGCTCTGCCGGGCGGTGCCGGTCACGATGAGCTGGCGGTAGTGGATCAGGTTGGTGTCCAGGCCTACCACGGAGCGGTCGGCCGGCAGCCCGCCGAAGAAAACCACTCGGCCGTTGACGGCCGCCAGCTTCAGGGCGGTCACCTGGGCTTCGGGGGCCGGACAGGCGGTGATCACCACCTCCAGCCCCTTGCCGGCGGTGAGCTCCAGCACGCGCGCGGAGGGGTCGGCGCCGGGAATGGTGAGCAGGTCCGGCTCCAGCACCCGGCAGGCCTCCAGGCGCTCCGCGCTCAGGTCATTGAGCAGCACCTGCGCGGCCCCGCCCATGCGCGCCAGCTTGGCGTGCATCAGCCCGATGGGGCCGGCGCCGATGATCAGCACCCGGTCCCCGGGGCGGATGTTGCAGCGCTGGAAGGCGTTGTAGACGCAGGAGAGCGGCTCGGCCAGCGCCGCGGCCGCGAAGGACACGCTCGGGGCGATAGGGCAGAGGTTTCCCTGCCGGACCGCCTCGGCGGGAACCAGGGTGTACTCGGCGAAGCCGCCGGGCAGGTTGATGCCGAAGGCGCGGAAGCCGTTCTCGCAGAACTGGGTGTTGCCGCTCACGCAGGTGTCGCAAGTGCCGCAGCCCATGTTGGGGGCCACGGCCAGGCGAGTGCCCTCCGGCAGGCTCCGCACCGCCTTGCCGGCTTTCACGACCGTTCCAGAAAGCTCGTGGCCCAGCACCAGCGGCGAGCCGGGTCCGACCCCCTTGGCGCCGTTGCGGTACATGCGGATGTCCGTGCCGCAGATCGCTGCGGCCTGCACCTGGAGCAGGACTTCCTCCGGCCCGACTTGCGGAACGGGCAGCTCCTCGATGCGCAGGTCCTCTTTCCCGTACAACAACGCCGCGCGCATGCGGGCCTCCTTCACAGCTGCGGGAGGGTGATCGGCCTGCCCTCCCGGATCGAGCGGTTGCCCGCCTCCACCACCTGCACGGCCATCATCCCGTCCTCGCCGCTCACCCGCGGTGGCTTCTGCTCGGCGACGGCCCGCACGAACTCGCGGTCCTCCTCGGCGTAGGCCTCCAGGAAGAGGTTGCGCCAGCTCTTCACGAACGGCCGCACGATGTCCCCCCGCGGCGTGCAGGTGACGGTGGCATGCTGCTCCTGGCGACCCACCAGCAGGATCCCGCGCGTGCCCAGCACCTCCACCCGCGAGTCGTAGCCGTAGCCCACCGAAACGGCTCCGCCGATGAAGCCCTGCATGCCGTTGCGGAAGCGGGCCAGCAGTGAAACGTTGTCGTAGAAGTCGGGGTACCGCTCGCGCGCTTCCGGGCAGCGGTAGTTACCGCCGATGGCGTAGACCTCCTGGAAGTCGCTGCCCGTGAACCAGCGCAGGGTGTCGATGTCGTGGCTGTTCACCTCGGCCAGCGGCCCGTTGGAGGCCTTCAGGTCGTACATCCAGGGCTGGGGCACGCTGGGCCCGTGGGTCAGGGACTTGACCTGCACCACCGGCCCGATGTCCCCCCGGTCGATGGCCTCGCGGGCGGCCTGGAAACCGGCGTCGAAGCGCCGCATGAAGCCCAGCTGCAGCACGACCCGGGCCCCGGCGACCGCCCGGTTCATGGCCTGGCACTCCTCCACGGTCATGGCCATGGGCTTCTCGCAGAGGATGTGCTTCCCGGCCGCGGCCGCGGCCACCACGATGTCGCGGTGGAACTTGGTGGGGGTGACCACCACCACGGCGTGCACGTCCTTGTCGGCGAGCGCCTGCCGGTAGTCGGAGTACAGCCTGTCCACCCCCAGCTCCCGGCCGGCCGCGGCCAGCGCCTCGGCCTGGGGATCCACAAGCGCCGCCAGGCGGGCTCCCGGCACCATCCGGGCGAAGTTGCGGGCGTGGATCAGCCCGGCTCGACCGCTGCCGATCACGCAGACGCCGATCTTATTGTCCTGCATCGAGGGTAGTATGAGGCAGCCCGGCGGTTTTGTCAATAGAAGATAACAATAATTGCTAACAAATGCTAAGCCCCAATACCAGCCTATACCCCTATTACCCGTTGAAACGGGGTTGGCCGTCCACGGGCACGCGGGCGACTTCTGCTGGGTCAGCAATCCTGTGCCCGGGGTATCGCTCCTTGAACATCCGCTCGCAGGTATCTCTGCCGATCGTCTCCGCGCAGGGGCATCTGACAGGGCCGCTTCCAGCGCTCGCTCCTTGCCGCGCCTTGCCCTATGACAAATCGTAGATGAACTGCCCTTGACCCTTGGCCAAGTCTCGCCTGACCCTGGCGTCATCCAGCTCGCTCTTGAAGCCCGTTCCCCCCACGCTGACCCGCAAGCCCAGCCCTTCGGCGATCTGCCGGCAGCGCGCGACCCGCCGGCCGTCGTCCTCCGGAACGTCCTGCATACCGTACTCCAGGCCGACCAGGGCGTACTTGGAGGAGCCGACCTGGTGGAACGGCAGGAGGTGCAGCTCCGCGACGTTCCGCAGCCCGGCGGCGAAGCGGGCGATGGCCTGAAACTCCAGGTCGTCGTCATTGACCCCGGGAATGAGCGGAACCCGGACGATGAGCCGCTTGCCCCGCTCGGCCAGCGCGCGGGCATTGTCGAGAACTGCGCGGTTGTCCGCGCCCGTCCACTGCCGGTGCTTCTCGGGGTCGATCGGACTTCAGGTCGTAGAGGAACAGGTCGACGTGCGGCAGGACCCGCTCGAAGTGCTCCCAGGCAACCGCGCCGCAGGTTTCCACGGCGGTGTGGATGCCTGCCCGGCCGCAGGCTTCCAGCAGCTCGGGCCGCGAACTCCGGCTCGAGCAGGGGCTCCCCCCCGCTCAGGGTCACCCCCCCGCCCGAGTTGCGGAAGGCCACGCGGTCCTTGAGGATTTCCTGCAGGAGCGCAGGCACCGAGTAAAGCCTGCCGCTCAGCTCCCGCGCCTTGTAGCAGCAGGAAGGCACACAGCGCCCGCACGCCTGGCAACGGTCGCGATCGAAGGACAGGCCGCCGTCCTGGCCGCGGCGCACCGCCTGCTCGGGGCAGGCCTCCACGCAGGCCCCGCAGCCGGCGCACTTGCCCGCGTTGAACAGGAGAACCGGCTGGCGCGCCAGGGTCTCGGGGTTCTGGCACCAGCGGCAGCGCAGGGGGCAGCCCAGCAGGAACACCGTGGTGCGGATCCCTGGCCCATCGTGGACGCAGAAGCGCTGGATGTTGGAGACGTAGGCCGAAGGCTGCGGGTCCGCCGGCATGCCAACCCCGACCTACAGGGCGCCCTTGTTGAAGCGCTTGATGATGTTATCCTGCTGCACCGGCGACATGGCGATGAAGTAGGCCGAAAGCCCCCCCATGCGCACGCGCAGGTCGCCGTGGCGCTCCGGGTGCAGCTTGGCGTCGATGAAGTCGTCGATGCTGCAGCTGGTCACGGTGAGGATCTGCCCGCCCAGGTCGCAGAAGGACTTGAGCAGGGCGACCATCCGGTCCACCCCCGCCTCCCCCTCGAACTCGTTGGAGTTGACGGCGATGTCCAGGGGGCAGCCGCAGTAGTACTTGAGCAGCTCCGGCCGGGTGGCGCTCTTGAAGACGGCCGTGGGGCCGTTGACGTCCGCCCCCGCGGTGGGGCTGTAATTGGGAGCCAGCGGCCCTTTGGCGAGGCGGCCGTCCGGGGAGGCGCCGAGGCCGCGGCCCAGCACCGCGTAGTTCTCGAAGGTCCCGATCCCGACCGGGAACAGGATCTTGTTCTGCTTGCGGTTCCACAGCTCGACCCGGTCCTCGAAGTCCTTCAGCACCCGCACGGCGATCTCGTCCACGTAGGGGTTGTCGTTGCCGAACTTGGGCACCTCGTTCAGGACCCGGGCCCGGAGGCGTTCGTGCCCCTTCCAGTCCTCGCGCACGGCCCGGATGAGCTCGGCCAGAGCGAGCTGCCGTTCCTCGTACACCAGCTTCTTGATCACCGCCAGGGAGTCCACCAGGTTGGCCAGGCCCGTTACCAGGATCAGGTGGAAGATGTAGCGCGCCCCGTCCTGCGACAGGTCCCTGCCCTTGCGCACGCAGTCCCGGGTGAGCGCGGACATGAGCGGGTCCGGCGCGATCATGAAGGACAGCCCCAGGTTCTCCAGCCGCCGGTGGCAGTGGAAGTCGATGCGGGCGTCGCTCTGCTGCTTGTAGGCTTGGTAGAACTGCGCCCAGGAGGCCAGGGCTTGCGGGTCGCCGGTGTCCAGGCCCTCGTGGGCGCCGCTCAGGGTGCTCTGCCCCCGGTGCAGGACCCACTCCAGGCACTGCAGGCTCTCCACGTGGGCATAGCTGAAGTGGCTCTTGCCGGGGATGAGCGTCTCCCAGCAGCCGTCGTTGCTGTAGCCGCGGGCTTCCTCCACCGGGATCCCCAGGTCTACGAAGCCGGGAATGATGGTCTCGTCGTTGTACACCATGGGTTCGCCCTGCCCGTAGCGCAGCGCTTCGGCGATCTTCCGCCAGAAGGATTCCGGCATGTTCTTGTGCACGCGCGCAGCCAGGGTCGGCATGAGCAGCTTCAGGTCGTGCATCAGGTCGATGAACAGGTAGGACAGCTCGTTGGTGGCGTCGCTGCCGTCCGGGTGCTGGCCGCCGACGATGAAGTTCATCAGCCAGTCGTTGCCCGACTGGCCGTAGTTGAAGTTGGCCTCGCTGTTGACGTCCTCCCCCTCCCGCCAGGACAGGCCCCGCTGCTCGTATCCTCCGGTTTGGGACTTGGGCTTGGCCTCGTCCGGGACCAACCCTTGAGAGAACAGCCCGAAGCTGTAGTGGTTCTCCGCCTTTTTCGTGTCGACGATGATGCGCTCGTTGCACTTGACCAGGAAGCTGCCGATCAGGTCGATCGCCCGCTCCTTGGTGATCCGGTGCTCCTCCAGGTCCTTGCGGAAAAACGGGTACAGGAACTGGTCGCCCCGGGCCAGGGGCACGAACTCCCCGCCGGAGTTGACGATGCAGTAGGTGAACCAGTAGGCCTGGGTGGCCTCGTGCAGGCTGCGCGCCGGGTGCAGCGGGACGCGGGAGCAGACCTGGTGGATCTCGAACAGCTCCCGGCGGCGGATCGGGTCCCCTTCGGCCAGGGCCATCTTCAGGGCCACCTCGGCGTGGCGGCGGGCGAACTGCACCAGGCCGTCCAGGCAGATGAGCATGGCCCGGTACTCGTCGAGCGCCTGGACGTCGGGCTCTACCTCGCGGAACTCCCGATCGATGGCCTCGGTGATTTCCTCCCGGACCCCGAGGACCCCCTCGTTGATGACCCGGTCCCACTCGGGCGGGTGGTGGCCCCACACCGAGGACTCGTTGAGCAGGTAGCGCCTGGCTTCGCTGCCCTCTTCCTCGGTGTAGTAGATCGGCAGCACGGTGCCCCAGCCGACGCTGTTCTGGTTGGGGTTGCCGACGATCAGCTCGTCCGGCTTGACGATCGCCGGCAGGTTCAGGCAGATGTGCTCGATGGCCTTGGCCTTGCGCACGACCATGGGCTCCCGGCGGATGTCGTCGTTGGTGAGGATGTTCGTGTTCTGGAAGTGCCACACCCCCGGATCGTGATACTCGACGTTGAACAGCCGGTCCTGAAGCTTCTTGAGCCTCGCTGTCAGTTCCATGATCTCCCCCGCAACCGCGCCCCGGCCCAAAGAAACGGGGAAGGGGCTTTCGTCCCTTCCCCGTTGCCAGTGCAGGAACAGTTAGGACTCAATACCCGTCGTTGACGTACTTGGCCACGTTGTCGGCGGTGACGACGACCGTGGGCTCGATGATGTTCTTCTCGAACTTGGCTCCCAGCAGGATCTGCTTGGCCAGCGCGACCGCGCGTCCGCCCATGGCGGGAAGGTACGACATCGAGGCGCCGTACATCGGGTCCTTCACGGACATCAGGGCGTAGGCGGTCTTGGAGCCGCCGAAGCCGGTGATGAACTGGATGTCCTTGCGCCTGGCGCTGCGGATCTCGGTGAGCGCGCCGACCGCAGCCTCGTCGTCCTGGGTGTAGATCGCGTCGATCTTCGGGTAGGCCGGCAGGATGTTGGACATGGCCTTGCGGCCCGCTTCCTGGTTGAACTCCCCGTCGCCTACCACCAGGACCTTGATCCCGGGTAGCTCTTCTTCAACACTTCCATGAACCCTTCGTAGCGCAGCACGTCGATGGGGATGCCCACGTAGCTGCGCAGGATGGCGATCTGGCCCTTGCCCTTCAGCCGGTCGCCGAGGTACTTGGCCGCGTTTCTGCCGCCTTGGGCGTTGTCCCCGCCGTAGAACACGGTGTAGTCGTCGCCCTCGATGGGCCGGTCGATGATCATGATCTTGATGCCGGCCCTGTAGATTTCCTGGCAGATCGGGGTCATCAGCGTGCCGTTGCCCGGCAGGACGCAGATCATGTCGTAGCCGCCTTCCTTGAAGGTCTGCAGCATGTTGAGCTGGTCGGCGTCGTCCACCGCGTTCTTCACGACGATGTCGAACTTGTCCTTGTCCTTCGCGATTTCAGCCAGAATGGTGTCCAGCATCTTCGCCTGCCACGCGTTGTTGGCGGGGGGAAGGGACACGGCGATGCTGAACTTGTCGGCCGCAAACAGCGCCAGGCTGGGCAGCAGGAGCAGCGCCAGGATCAGGCACTAGAACGGATCTTTTCACGAGAGCCTCCTTGGAAAAGACGTATTTCTCATTATCGCTCCCTTCTCTGCAGGAGCACCGCGAACAGGATGACTGCCCCCTTCACGGCGCCTGAGAGATAGGGCGATATATTGAGCATGATCATCATATTATTGACTATTCCCAGAATAATGAAGCCCACGATCGTGCCGATGAGCCGTCCCCTGCCGCCCGAGAGGGCCGTGCCCCCCACGATGACGGCCGTGATGGCCTCGAACTCGTACTGGCTGCCCGAGGTGGCCGCGGCCACGGCCACCATGCGGGACATCTCCATGGTGGCGGCGACCCCCGTGCACAGCCCCACCAGCATGTAGGTGAAGATCTTGACCCTGTCCACCTTGATGCCGGAGTAGCGCGCCGCGTTCTCGTTGCCGCCCACCGCGAACACGTAGGTGCCGATCTTGCTGCGGGTGAGCAGGATGTGGAAGAGGATCGCCATGACGACCACGACCAGGAACGGGATGGGGATGTTGAAGATGGAGCCGCTGCCGATCCGGTTGAAAGGAGCGATGTTGTTCCCCATGATCGTCGCGCCCCGGCAGATGTACATGGTGACGGAGCGGGCAATGATGCCTACCGCCAGCGTGACGATGAAGGGCGGGAGCTTCGCTTTGGTGATGACCATCCCGTTGAGGAAGCCGAAGATCATGGCCACCACGCAGCAGGCCAGGATGGCCACGAAGAGGGGCAGCACCGGGCTGCCGTCCGGGTTCTTCATCCGCTGCAGGAAGATGAGCACGGCCCCCGCGGTGGCGAAGACCGGGCCGCTGGACAGGTCGATGCCGCCGGCGATGATGACGAAGGTCATGCCGATGGCGATGGAGCCGACGATGGAGGTGTTGCGCAGTATGTTGAGCAGGTTGCCGGGCTTCAGGAAGCGCGGCGCCGCCAGCCCGCAGATCCCGATGATGACGAAGAAGACCACGACGACGCTGTAGTTGCGCCAGATTCCCTTGACGAACTGCCAAAAGCGGCTTTCGGTCCTCGCTTCAACTTCCATGTCACTCTCCCGCCTGGAGGTTGGTCGCGTAGTACATGACCTTGTCCTCGGTCAACTCCGAGGCTTTCAGCTCGCCGGTGATCTTGCCTTCGTGCATCACGATCACCCGCTCGCAGATCGCGAGGATTTCCGGCAGGTCGGAGGACACGATGACGATCGCCACCCCTTCCGCCGCCAGCTCCTTTATGATTCGATACAGCTCCTGCCTGGCCCCGACGTCCACCCCGCGGGTGGGTTCGTCCAGCACCAGGATCTTGGCGCCGGACACCAGCCACTTGGCCAGGGCCACCTTCTGCTGGTTTCCCCCCGAGAGGTTGCTGACCAGCTGCCGGGAGCTGCTGCAGCGGATTGCCAGGCGGTCGATCATCTTCTTCGTGTTGGCGGCCGATGCCCTGGCGGGCTTGAAAAAGCCCCTGCCCTTCTGCCAGAACACGTAGTTGGAGTTGTCGCCGATGTCCCGGCACAGCACCAGGCCGGTCTCCTTGCGGTCCTCGGTGACGAAACCCAGGTCCGCCTTGATCGCGTCGATGGCGCTGCGGATCGTCACCGGACGGCCTTCGATGAGCACCTCGCCGGTCTGCGGCTTGCGGATCCCGAAGATGGCCTCCATCAGCTCCGTGCGGCCCGCCCCGACCAGCCCGCTGAAGCCCAGGATCTCCCCCTTGCGGACCTTGAAGCCCACTGCCTTGAGCATGTCGTCGGAAACGTTGCGGACCTCCAGCATCACCGCGCTGGGGTCGCCCGCGAAATCGGTGACCTTCGACTCCTGCAGCTCCCGGCCCACCATCAGGGAGGCGAGGTCGTGGGCCGAGACCTCCGAGACGTTCCGGGTGGCCACGAAATACCCGTCGCGCAGGACCGTGACCTTGTGGCAGGCGTCGATGATCTCCTGCAGCCGGTGCGAGATGTAGACCACGGCGATGCCCTGCTCGCTCAGGCTGGCGATCAGGTCGAAAAGGATCTTCGTTTCCTTGCCCGTGAGCACGGAGGTGGGCTCGTCCATCACGAGCAGCTCCACGTTGAAGGAGATCGCCTTGGCGATCTCCACCATCTGCTTCTGGGCGATCTTCAGCTCGTACACCTTGCGCCGGGGGTCGATCTTCTCCCCGAGCTTGGCCAGCAAGCGCGGCGGCCTCGTCGTTCATCCGCCCGAAGTCGATCAGTCCCAGTCCGCCACGGGGCTCGCGGCACAGGAAGATGTTCTGGGCAACGGTCAGCTCCGGCAGCAGGTTCAGCTCCTGGTGGATCATGGAGATGCCCAGGTTCTGGACCTCCAGCGGGTTGGCGCCCCGGCGGATGGGCTTGCCCTTGAACACCACCTCGCCGGCATCCTGGGTATAGATGCCGGCCAGGATCTTCATCAGCGTCGACTTGCCCGCGCCGTTCTCGCCGCACAGGCCCATGATCTCGCTTTTCTCGATGGTGAAATCGACCTTGTGCAGGACCTCGACTCCGTAGAAGCTCTTGCAGATCCCCTGCATGCTCAGGGTGGGGGTCATGCCTCCTCCCTCGCGGGCCGTACGCGTGCCGCTAACATCGTTCGCAATCCTGACCTTTCGGGTCTCCATATACTTTACCAGATTCCCCTTCACTCCTCAAGGCTGAAAAGGGCGTCCCCCTGGCCCTTCAGGCCTTGCCCTTGTCCTGCCGCGGCTGGCCGGAATGCGCCGAAATGCCCCCATCCACGGGCAGGAGCACGCCGTTGATGAAGCTGGCCTCGTCCGAGGCCAGAAACACCACGGCCTCGGCCACCTCCCGCGGCAGGCCGATGCGCCGGGGCGGGAAGATCGCCTCGAAGCGCATCATCAGCTCGGGGCTGGTGCCGGACATGAACATCGGCGTGCGGGTGGCGCCAGGGCAGACGGCGTTCACCCGGATTCCGGCGTCCGCGTAGTCCAGCGCCATGGACTGGGTGAGGCTGATAACGGCGCCCTTGGTGGCGCAGTAGGCGGCCATGTTGTACTCGCCCATCAGCCCCGAGATCGAGGCGGTGTTGACGATCGCCCCCTTTCGGTTTTTCAGCATGCCGGGCAGGAAGTACCTGCAGCACAACCAGGTGCCGGTCACGTTCACCGCGAACAGCCTGGCCCAGTTCTCCGGTGTGATCTCGTGGGCGGCTCCCCCCACGAAAGTCGCGGCGTTGTTGCACAGCACCTCGCATTCCCCGAAGGCGCTGCGAACGAACTCGACCAGCGCCCGCACGTCGGCCTCGCGGCTGATGTCGGTCCGGCAGAAGCGGACCGCCTTGTCCAGCCCTTCCTTCTTCAACGCTTCCAGCACCACGGCGGCTTTCTTCTCGCTGGTGCCCGTGAACACGACCCGGGCGCCCCTCCTGGCGAACAGGCGGACGCACTCCTCCCCGATCCCGGAGGTGCCCCCGCTCACAACCGTGATCTTGCCCTCGACCGACATACACGCTTCTCCTATGCGATGGTTTCCAGGGTGAGGCCGAAGACCGGCGCCACCAATTCTATCTCCTGGTACCGCTTCCCGGTCATGAGCAGCTGATGATGGGAGTACATCTCCTTCATCAGCCGGTGGCCGTTGGGCACCCGCACGATTGCGCCGTTGCGGGTGTCCGAACCGGGGTACTGCACGTAACCCTTCAGGCTGCCCTCGATGACCATCATCCTGGCCAGGGTGCTGTCCAGCTTGGCCAGGGTGATGCCGCCGGTGGGCATGCGGGCGTCGTGCATGTGGGCGTTCTTGTCCACGATGGCCAGCGCCGCGGGTCGCAGGATCCAGCTCGTGCAGAAGGAGCGCGGCACCAGACCGAAGTAGCCGCAGTGCGCCAGCAGCAGGTGGTTCTCCGGGTCCTCCAGGATTTCCGGGAACGCCGGGATCTTTTCGTGCTTCAGCGCCGCCATGCCCATGAGGAAGGGGTAGATGTTGGTCATCATGATGGGCGCCCCGAGGCTCTTATGCAGCAGGTACTTGGTCAGCAGCGACAGGGTGTCCCCCTCGCAGGCCCACATCATCCCCATCTCCTCGTAGAGCATGTTCCAGGCCAGGCAGGGGGTGGTGTCGGAGAAGGCGGACTCGTTGAGGCAGTTGATCCCCACGCCGCGGAAGGAGGGGTCGCCGCCGATCTCCCGCTTCACCGCCAGGTACACCTTGACCGCGCTGAGCAAGGCCCGCTCGGAAAGCTCCGGGGCCAGGGGGAAGTCCCACCGCTTCCACTCCTTCTTCGCTTCGGCGTCCGGGATCTGCTTGGCATCAGCGCCGAGCTTCTTGAAGCTCCGCCGGACGATTTCCACGCCGAAGCGCTTCTTGATCAGGTCCGTGCACTCCTTCTCCCACCAGTAGAAGCACTTGAAGATGTCCGGCTGGAAGCCCTCCCCGGGGTTGTCCTGGAAGATCAGGAACTTGGTGCTGGCAAGCTCCTTTTTCACCGCCAGCGCGGCGCAGAGGGTCCTGGCCTGCTGCAGGTTGTAGGGCGCGATGGTGGCCACGCCCTTGTTTTTCAGGAAGTTGGCGATTTCCCAGTCCCACATGGATACCGTGGCGAACTCGGAGGTGACGATCAGGATGGGGTGCCGCAGGGCGCGGAACTTCTCCACGCTGCGGTAGGCTTCGCCCAGGATTTCGGGAAAGAGGACCGCGTCGCAGTCGGGCACCGGGTCGCCCAGAGCGACGGCCGGCAGGAACTCGGCCTCGCCCCCGAGCAGGTTGCGCAGGTTCGCGAGCTGCCTCTCGAATTTCTCCGTCTTGTCCGCCTTGAAGAACAGGGGCACCAGCCTGGCTTTCATCCTTGCACCTCCTGAAGCGCTGAAGTCCTACTCTATACCCGACGCAGTCGCTGCTGTCAATTTATTTCCTTCCGGCCGGAGAGGCGAGCAGCTGCCGGGTCCGGTCGCAGATGGTCTGGGCGTCCAGGCCGTAGGCTTTCTTGAGATACTCGACGTCGCCCACCTGCCCGAACTGCTCGTTCACGCCCAGGCGGGCGAGGAGCGTGGGCGGTTCTCCGAGAGCACCTCCGCGACCGCGGAGCCCAGGCCGTTCACGATCTGGTGGTTCTCGCAGGTGAGGATCCTCCCCGTCGCTTCGGCGTAGTGCAGGATCGTCTCCTGGTCGATCGGCTTGATCGTGTGGAAGTCCACCACGGCCGCCGAGATCCCCTCGGCCGCCAGGCAGCCTGGCGGCCTCCACCGCCTCGGGGACCAGGATGCAGCCCGTGGCGAAGATGGCCACGTCCGTACCGTCCTTCACGACGTTCGCCTTGCCCAGGCTGAACTCCGTGCCCTCCGAGTGCACTGCGGGGCTGGCCTTGCGGTTCAGGCGCATGTAGACCGAGCCGGGGTGGTAGGCGATCTGGGGGAGCAGCTTCTTCAGGGCCACCCCGTCGGCCGGCTCCACCACGACGCACCGGGGGATGTTGCGCATCAGCCCCACGTCCTCGAAGGGCATGTGCGTGCCGCCGTTGTAGGCCGCTAGTATTCCGGGGTCGGTGCCCACCAGCTTGACGTTCGAGGCGCGCGTAGTTGGACATGAGGAAGAACTGGTCGTAATCGCGGCGGCCGGCGAAGCTGGCGAAAGTGTTGGCGAAGGGAATCTTCCCCACCGCGCACAGGCCGGCGGCCACCCCGACCATGTTCGCTTCCGCCACGCCCAGGTTGATGCTGCGCTCCGGGAACCGGTCCTTGAAGATCTTCGTCCCGTTGGCCCGCATCAGGTCGGCCTCCAGCACTACGATGCGCTCGTCCTTCTGGGCCAGCTCCAGAAGCGTCTCGCCGTAGATCACCCGCATTTCCGGCATATCGGCCCCCTCCTCGCTAGTCCTGCGCGCGATCCAGGATCGCGATCGCCTCCCTGGCCTTTGTCATATCGAAGACCATGTTGTGGCTCTCCACGCGGTTCTCCGCGAAGGAGCACCCCTTGCCCTTGACGGTGTCCAGCACGATCATCGAGGGCTTTCCCCGCTGGGCCTGCGCCCGCAGGATGGCCTTTTCCAGCTGCCGGTAGTCGTGGCCGTCGATACGCTGGACGAACCAGTTGAAGGAAACCCACTTGGCGGTGATGTCGGCGATGTCCATGACCTCCTCCAGGTAGCCGTCCAGCTCCAACTTGTTGTAGTCCAGGAAGGCGATGAGGTTGTCCAGGCCGAACTGGGCCGCGGCCATGGCCGCTTCCCAGACCTGCCCCTCGTTGCACTCCCCGTCGCCGATGACCACGTAGATCCTGCCGGGCAGCTTGTCCAGCCGGTGCCCGATGGCCATGCCCACCCCGGCCGACAGGCCGTGGCCCAGCGAGCCGGTGGTCATGTCCACCCCCGGGGTGAGGTTCATGTCGCAGTGGCTGGGCAGGCGGCTGCCGCCCCGGTTCAGGGTGGCCAGCCAATCTTTCGGGAAGAAACCCAGGTCCGACAGGATGGCGTACAGGGTGGGCCCGGCGTGGCCCTTGGACAGGATCAGCTTGTCGCGGTCGGGCTTGCGGGGGTCGGCCGGGTCGATCCGCAGGAACTTGTGGTACAGGATGACCAGGGTCTCCACGATGGACATGCAGCCCCCGATGTGGCCGATGCCCAGGCTGCCGATCGCCTCGATCACGGCCTTGCGCACCTCCCTGGCCTTGGCCTTGAGTTTGCTGAGCTCCAGTTCCTCCATTGCCGCCTCCCCTATAGGCTCATGACGATGACCGGCTTCAGCAGGCGCGAAGCCCCGCCGGTCAGCTCGGCCAGCAGTGCGCCGCAATCGGCCAGCGGATGCGTGCTGACCAGGCCTTCCGTGGCGATCCGCTTGCCAGCCAAGAGCCCGATGGCCGTCTCGATGTCGACGGGCGCGTAGACGCGGGTGCCCACGATGTTGAGTTCGGCGAAGTTCAGCCTGCGCAGATCGACCTCGATGGGGCCCTTGGGAATTCCCACCTGCACGATCGCGGCCGCGGACGCGCACGCAGTCGATGGCGCTCTGGTACCCCGGGGCGCTGCCCGCGGCCTCGAACACGACGTCCGGCCCGATGCCCTCGAAATCCTCCCGCAGCCGCTCCCGGAACCGCTCCTCGGCCGGGGAGTAGGTCCGGAAACCGAGCCTGCCGGCGAGCTCTCTCCGGTGCTCGTTGATCTCCGAGATCGCCAGCTTGCTGCTTCCCGCGCACCGGGCAACCATGGCGATCAGCAGTCCGATGGGGCCGCCGCCCACCACCAGCGCGCTGTCGCCGATGGCCAGCTGCGCCAGGCGTACGTCGTGCACCGCCACGGCCACCGGTTCCACCAGCGCTCCCTCGATATCGGTGACCTGTTCCGGCAGGCGGTGCAGGCGCCCGGCCGGCGCGGTGGCGTATTCGGCCAGGCCCCCGTCCCTGTCGATTCCCAGCAGCTGGAGGGAAGTGCAGACATGCGGGAAGCCGCGGTGGCAGGCATAGCAGCGCCCGCAGGGTATCAGCGGGTCCACGATCACCCGCTCCCCAATGCTCCACCCAGTCCACCCCCTGCCCGAGCTTCTCGATCAGGCCGCACATCTCGTGACCGGGAACCAGGGGCGGCACGCTGCGCCTGGGGTCGAACTTCCCCTGGTAGATGGTCAGGTCAGTCCCGCAGATGCCGGCAGTCCGTATGCGCAGGAGCACTTCCCCTGGCGACGGTTCCGGCAGGTCCCGGCTCTCGATGGCGATGTTCCCTTTCCCGTGCCACACTGCGGCTTTCATGCGACTCCGAAGGGTATCATGTATTCTGTGTATTGTATACCAGATTCTTGAAAAAATCAGCGCCGCGCGAGCCATTCCTGACTAATGGGAAAGCGCGTTGCCCGGGGTTTGCGCGGCCGCTGCCGGCGCGAAGTAATAGTCCGTGAGATGCTTGGACATGAGCTTCTCCGCCGTCGCGGCGTCGCGGCGGCAGATCGCTTCGACAAGGGGCACATGCAGGGCGATTTTTTCCATCACGCTTTCCTGCGAAAGGTCCTCGATGTTGCGCAGGAGCTGCACTTTGTAATCCAGGATCCGGGTCAGCTCGGCCAGATACTGGTTGCCGCTGCGCTCCGCCATCTCGCAGTGCAGTAGGCTGTCGGCCTCGAAGCAGGAAGCCAGGTCCCCCGTTTCGGCGAACTGCCGGCACCTGGCGGCGATGTCCCTGAGCGTCCCGCAGTCCTCCGGGGTCACGCGGTCGGCCAGCAGCCGGACAGCGAGCAGGCCCAACTGGAGGCGCACCTCCCCGATGTGCTTCTTGTCCTCCAGCGTCAGGGTCGCCACCTTCGTGGAGCGGCGCGGCTCGATGACCACCAGGCCATGCTCCTCCAGGCGCCGCAGCGCCTCCCGGATGGGCGTTCGGCTCACGCCGAACTTCTCGGCGATGGCCTGCTCGGGGATGCGCTGCCCTCCTTTGAGCCTTCCGGTCATGATCAGGCGCTTGATGTGGTGATAGACCCGGTCCGAGAGGTTGCTGACATCCAGGTCGCTGATCAGGTCGAAGTCAGTTTCCATCATTCTCCCCAACTGGTATACAAAGTACAACCTTTCGCTTTTCTTGTCAATAGAATCGGAACCGCGCGGAACCTCTTCTGCTATTTTCCTTCTTACAAGGCTTCGGATACTATGCTATTCTTGGTCTAGTATACAATACACAACATACCACATGAAACGATCCAGGAGGTACGGTCGCCATGATGACAGGATCTGAATACCGCCAGAGCCTGAAGGCTCGCAGCCCTTTGACGGTGTTCATGAACGGGGAACGGTTGAAAAACCCGACCGAGCATCCCATCGTCGCCGCTTCCATCAACTCGATCGCCCTGACGTACGAGCTCGCGGAGGATCCCAAGTACCGGGACGTCATGACGGTTTCCAGCTCGCTGACCGGCAGGAAGATCAACCGCTTCTGCCATCTGCACCAGAGCCCCGAGGAGCTGTACCAGAAGTGCGGCATGCAGCGCCTGCTCGGCCAGAAGTGCGGGACCTGCTTCCAGCGCTGCGTCGGCATGGACGCCTTCAACTCGATCCACATCACCGCCTTCGAGACCGACCAGCGCCACGGCACCGACTACCACCGGCGCTTCCTGGAGTACCTGAAGCTGGCCGAGGAGAAGGACTGGGTGGTGGACGGGGCCATGACCGATCCCAAGCAGGACCGTTCCCTGCGCCCGGCACAGGCGCCGGACGGCTACGTGCGGGTCGTGGAGCGCAAGGACGGCGGCGTGGTGATCCGCGGCGCCAAAATGCACCAGACCGGCGCTGTCAACTCGCACGAGATCCTGGTCATGCCGACCATCGCCATGAAGGAGGATGAGCGGGACTTCGCCGTCTGCTGCGCCGTCCCGGCGGACGCGCCGGGCATCACCTACATCTACGGGCGGCAGTCCTGCGACACCCGTCTCCTGGAGGACCCCCCGGGTTCGAGCCTGGACAGCGGCAGCGCTACGGGGGACAGGAGTGCATGATCGTCTTCGACGACGTGTTCGTGCCGCGCGAGCGGGTCTTCATGGACGGGGAGACCGACTTTTCCGGGCGCCTGGTGGAGACCTTCGCCGGCTACCACCGCTCCAGCTACGCCTGCAAGACGGGCGTGGGGGACGTGGCCATCGGGGCCGCGGCGCTGATCGCCGAGTACAACGGGACCGCCGGCGCGAGCCACGTCCGGGACAAGATCGTGGAGATGATCCACCTGAACGAGACCATCTGGTCCAGCTGCGTGGCCTGCTGCTATAAGGGCGAGCGGACCCCGGCCGGCAACTACCTGATCGACCTGCTGCTGGCCAACGTGGCCAAACAGAACGTGACCCGCTTCCCCTACGAGATCGCCCGCCTTCTCCAAGATATCGCCGGCGGGCTGCTGGTCACCATGCCGGGGGCCAGGGAACTGCACAACCCGGAGACCCGCAAGTACCTGGAGCTGTACCTCCGGGGCGCCGGTGACGGCACGGCCGAGAACCGCTTCAAGCTCCTGCGCCTGATCGAAAACCTCACCATGGGGCGGGCCGCGGTCGGCTACCTGACCGAATCGATGCACGGGGCCGGCTCGCCCCAGGCCCAGCGGATCATGATCGCGCGCCTGGCCGAGCTCAACAAGAAGAAGGAGATGGCCAGGCGCATCGCGCGCATCGAGGACTGAAAGCCATGGCCGCCTGGAAAAAGGAGTACCGGGAAAAATGCGTGACCGCCGCGCGCGCTCTCGAGGCGGTCCGGTCCGGCCAGCGGGTCGTGCTCGGCCACGCCGCGGGCGAGCCCAGGGTCCTGGTGGAGGAGCTGATGCGGCAGGCCGGCAGGCTTTCCGGCGTGGAAATCGTCCACATGTTCCCCCTGTACGGCTGCGAGTACGCGAAACCGGAGTACGGCAAGAGCTTCCGGCACAACGCCCTGTTCGTGGGCCCGGGCAGCCGGGAGGCGGTAAACGCCGGGCGCGCGGACTACACGCCCTGCTTTCTTCTCGGAGATCCCGCGCCTGTTCCGCGACCGGATCCTGCCGGTCGACGTGGCCCTGGTCCAGCTGTCTCCGCCCGACGAGCACGGTTACCTGAGCCTCGGCGTGTCGGTGGACTACACCCTGCAGGCGGCCCTCTCGGCCCGGGTCACCATCGCGGAGGTGACTATGTCCTCTACTTGGTTAGAATTCTCGTATTGCTTGTTTCCCTTCCCAGGATTCTCTTGACTTGATATTATTTCTTTCTTTGCTTCGGCAGATTTATGCGTTGGCTTCTGAGCCTAATTTAGCTGAAATGCCAAAGCCCCGGTAACCCATTCCTGCAAAAAGAAGGAATAGGATAACTACAAGCCCAAGTCCAATGAGTATTCCAATAAAACCAAGTGCTCCATTAATAAAGTGTATAGTATTGGTGTAAAGCAACACACCTGTGAGCGAAAGTGAAGCAGTAAGAGAAAGTGTCTTTTTGACCTTGTCATCAACATTGGTGCTTGCCAGGAATCTTTCAAATATGAAATATCTGAATGCCATATAAACAAACACTGTAGTGAATATGATTGTCAATGTTATGGGTACTGCATTGTTTGCTGATACATCTGGTCCTATAAAATTTAACAGTTTTATGGCAACACCATATATATTGATACCAAACACTTGTTTGCGCCATTTTAAAGACCACCTTCTGGTTTTTGTATGAATTAACTAAGTTCTTGGTAATTAAAAAGGTTTTCTCCTTTCTAAGTTAAAAAATGATAAAAATAAAAGTTAAAATAAAAAAGAAAAACGGTTTAATCAGACTTAGGTTGTACCGGCTGGTGCTGCTGCTGGAGGCTTACTATACTGGTCCTGGATTAAGGTCACATTGCTGGGACGAGCGACGATGTCCCCGGTAAAAGCTTGAACAACGCCTTCATGCGCCTCATCAAGCGTCAATCCATCAATGAGTTTTCACCTCGCCGCGACAGAGATCGTTAAAGTCTTGCGTGCCGAAGGGCTGACACTGGAGATTGTCAATGGCGGTGGATCGGCAGTCTGGTCAGTCATTGAAAAACGCCCTGGTAACGGAAGTGACCATTGGGTCGGGATTCTCTATGTTTGGCGCTTCCGCGACTTCAAGGAAGTTCACTACCGCCCTGCAGCCTTTTTCACCACTACGGTGATTCAGATTTCCGCCTCGGGCATGGTCACTTGCCTGGGAGGCGGGTACCCGGCTTCGGGTGCGGCGGGAGCGGAGAAACTTCCCGCCCCACGGTATTACCTGTCGGTCTGAAATATCTTCCGCTTGAGGGCGCAGGCGAAGTCCAAACGCCGTTGAAACTTCCCGAAGAAAGTTCCCCCACACTGGAATTGGGCGAACCGGTCATTTTTCAACACGCCAAGGCGGGCGAGTTGTGTGAGCGCTTCAACGATTTGGCGCTGGTGCAAGGCGGAAAAATTATCAACCGCGTCCCAACCTATCGCGGCGAAGGTCAGACATTTTTGTAGATGAGGTGCAAAATGCAGATCCCGAAAAAGGTAAAAGCTCGGAAGAGATCTTTGAATTCCTGAAGATCGCCAAATCCCATGACCTGAAATGGGACGATGGGCGGATGTACGCCTACGTCTACGACCCCGGGCAGGATGTGATGGAGATTGGCAAGCAGGCTTACCTGGCCTACATGGTGGAAAACGGACTCGACCCGACCACCTTTCCCAGCCTGCTCAAACTGGAAACGACCGTTGTGCGCGCAGTCGTTAATCTGCTGCGCGGCGATGAAAATGTGGTTGGCAACGTGACCACCGGCGGCACCGAAAGCATCCTGCTGGCGATGAAAACCGCTCGCGACTGGGCGCGCTTTCACAAGCCGGAGATCGAAGAGCCGGAAATCATCATTTGCCAGACGGCGCACCACGCTTTCCACAAAGCCGCTCAGTATTTTGGGCTTGAAAGTGGTGATGACGCCCTTCAACCCGGTCACGTTCCGCGCCGAGGTGGATGCGATGCGCGCCGCCATCACGCCGAACACGATTCTGCTGGTGGGTTCCGCCCCGGCGTATTCGCAGGGCGTTAGTGGGCGTCCATCCCGCAGATTGCGGCGCTGGCAGGAAGAACGGGCTTGCTCTGCCACGTGGATGCCTGCGTGGGCGGCATTCATCTCTCGTTCATGCGCAAACTGGGCTACGATGTGCCGCCCTTCGATTGGACGGTTCCCGGTGTCACATCCATCTCGACCGATTTGCACAAGTTTGGGTACTGTCCCAACAGGCATCATCGTGGTGATGTATCGCAGCAAGGAACTGCGCCGCTTCCAGATTTTCACTTCCACCCGCACAACCTGCTACACGCTCATCAACCCGACCATTTTGAGCACCAAGACCGGCGGGCCCACTGGCTGGAGCCTGGGCGGTGCTGAATTATCTCGGCGAAGACGGCTACAAAAAAATTGTCAGCGCCGTGCAGGATGCCACAAGACGCATGATGGCAGGGGTCAGTGCCATCCCCGAACTGAAGGTGATGGTCAAGCCCGATATGTGCCTGTTCGCGTTTACATCCGACACGCTCGATATGTTCCAGTTGACCGACGCCATGCTCGCCAAGGGCTTTACTGTGCAGTCGCAGTTTGGTAAGCCCGGCGCACCGCGCAACATTCATATTTCGGTGCAATACAGCGCCGTCAAAATTGTGGATGCTTTTTCTGGCGGCATTGCGCCAAAGTGTGGAGGAAGTCAAACAACTGCCGCCGATTGACGTGGGAGGTATGAAAGCGCAGTTGAACGCCCTGTTGGCTAACAATGACCCGGCACTGTTTGAGAAAGCCGCCGCGATGGTGGGAATTCAGGGACAGGGTCTGCCGCCTGGTATGGCAATGATCAGCACCCTGCTCGAGTCCATGTCGGATGATATTCAGTCGCAGTTTTTGATTGATTATTTCAACAATCTGTACGCCTAGCGACGTTAAACGGAAGCAAGCATGGGTAGCTGCGCAAAGCAGATAATTGGATGCCTGCTCAGGACATGTAGAACTTATCGTATTCCACCAAAGGAGAATCGCCCATGTCGGAAACCAAAAGCAAGACCAAGTGGCAATTTTTCACGTTCAGCGGCGGGAATTTCGCCGACACCCTGGCGTATCAGGTGCTGGGGGAACCGGGTCCCAGTTCTTTTATATCGATATCTTGAGACTCAATCCGGCGATCGCTGGCACGGTCTGGACTCTGTACGGCATCTGGAACATGATCGACGACCCACTGATGGGGCAGTTGACCGACCGCACGC
>CAVTQG010000063.1:0-87414 GCA_963736785.1 uncultured Spirochaetota bacterium
GGCGGAGGTGTCCGCCGACGAGATCCGCGGGCTGCTGCGGGGGCGGGGGGTGGTGCTGGGCATCCAGGAGGAGGCCATCCGGAACTTCATCGACCGGCCCCGCTACAACGAGCGGATCCCGGTGGCCGAGGGGGTGAAGCCGGTCAACGGGCGGGACGCCAAGGTGATCTACAACTTCAAGGTGCGCCACGAGGTGCAGTTGAAGGAGCGCGACGGCCGCATCGACTTCAAGGAGCTGGACCTGGTTCAGAACGTGGAGGCCGGGCAGGTGGTGGCGCGCAAGGAGCCCCGCGAGGACGGAACCCCGGGCCAGACCGTGACGGGGCGCATCCTGCCGGCCAAACCGGGGCGGGACACGGTCATCGAATGCGGCAAGAACGTGAAGCTGTCCGAGGACGGCATGAGCGCGGTGGCCATGATCAACGGGCAGGTGCTGCTCACGGCCGGCCGGGTCAGCGTGGAGCCGATCTACACGGTGGAAGGGGACGTGAACCTCAAGACCGGGAACATCCTGTTTCTGGGCACCGTATTCGTGAAGGGCAGCGTCGAGGACGGCTTCACCGTGAAAGCGGCGGGCAACATCGAGGTGATGGGCAGCGTGGGCAAGTGCACCCTGGACGCGGAGGGGGACATCATCGTGCACCAGGGCATCCTGGGCAAGAGCGAGGGCCGGGTGCACGCCGGCGCCAACCTGGTTTCCAAGTTCATCGAACACTCCCGGGTGGAGGCCGAGCAGAACGTCCTGGTCAGCGACGGGATCATCCACTCCTTCGTGGACGCCAACCAGCGGGTCATCTGCCAGGGACGCCGGGCTTCGATCGTCGGCGGCCGGATACGGGCCACCGAGGAAATCCACGCCAAGGCCCTGGGCTCGGTGGCCGGCACCGAGACCATCCTGGAGGTGGGGCTGGATCCCAAGCGCAAGGAACAGCTCTCCGTGGCCCTGGCCGGCAGGGCGCAGCTGGAGAAGCAGCTGGAGGAGCTGGAGCGCAACTTGCGGACGCTGGAGAACCTGAAAAAGGTGCTGCCGGCCCTTCCGGAGGACAAGGCCAAGGACCTGGCCACGCTCTCCGACGCCCGCTCCAAGGCCCTGGCGGAGCTGGAGACGGTGAACGGCACGGTGCGGGAGATCGACGCCCACCTGTCCGGCTTGAAACTCTCCGGCAAGGTGTCCGCCTCCGACCGGGTATTCCCTGGGGTGAAGATCTTCATCCGCAACGAGAGCCTGACCGTGCGCAACGAGTTCAAGAAGGTGACCTTCTGCCTGGAGGGCAAGGAAGTGCGGGTGACCCGCTACGAGCCGCTGGCCCCGGAGCTGGTGCGAGGGGTGGAGAGCCATGCCGCTGTTGCCCATTGACCTGCAGACCATGTTCTCCCAGATGAGCCAGATCGGGCGGGAGCAGGCGGTGCAGAAGGAGGTGCCTCCGCAGTACCAGGCTGTCCAGGCCGAGCAGATCGTGCGCAAGAGCGAGCACGACGACAAGGCCGTGAACCAGGCCCGGGAGCCGGGGGAGGGCCCGGAGAAGGTCCGGGAGGAAAGCCCCCGCCGGCGGCGGCGCGGCGGCTCGCGGGAGCGGCGACGCGCCTCCCAAGGTCAGGCGCCGGCGGAGGGACCGCTGCAGGAGCGGCGCGAGGTGTTCGAGGACCCGGCCCTGGGGCACAACGTCGACCTGGTGGGGTGAGCGAGGTGGGACGCACCCTTCTGCTCTTGGCCGCGGTGGCCGCCGGCTACGCGGTTGTCTACTTCGTTTTGAAAAAAAAAATCGCCCGGACGCTCGCCGCGGCGACCGTGTTGCGCGAGGTGCGGGAGGAAGTCAACCGCATCCTGGTGGAGCTGAACCAGACCACGCATCGCAACGTCACTCTGCTGGAGGACCGCATCGCCTCGCTGGCGGAGCTGCTGGCCAAAACCGATAAGAAGATCGCCCTGGCCAGCCGGGAGGCGGAGAAGCAGGATTTGGCCGACCGGCTGTACACCGAGCTGGCCGACCGGCGGCGAAGGCCGGCCGAGCCGGGTTCCACCCCGACAGGGATGTCGGCGCGAAGGCCGGCGCCGGCTACGCCGGGCTTCGCCGAGCCGGAGCGGGAGGCGGCAACGCCCGGGCAAGGCCCGGCGGCGGAGGACAGGCAGGCAGAAGCGGTGCGTCTGGCCCAGGCCGGCCTGAGCCCCTCCCTGATCTCCCGACGCCTGGGGCTGCCCCTCGGGGAGGTGGAGTTGATTCTTTCGCTGGCGGAGCACAAGCGATGAGGCAGTACATCTGTTTCCAGGTCGGTGAAGGCCGCTATGCCCTGCCCCTGGACTCCGATCGCCCAGGCGCTGCGTTTCGAAAACGTCGCTCCCGTGCCCATGGCGCCGAGCTACGTAGAGGGAATCCTCAACCTGGGCGGCGAGGTGGTGCCGGTGATCAATCTGCGGTCACGCTTTGGCCTGGAGCGCGGCGAGCCCAGCCGCCGCAGCCGGGTGCTGGTCGTGGAGCGGGACGGAGCCAAGCACGGCCTGCTGGTCGACGGGGTGAGGGAGATCCTGGAGCTGGAGGATTCCTCCATCCTGAGCGGCGGCCCGCCGCTTCAGGGCTTGAAGGCGGAGCTGGTCGCGGGCATCGCCAAGGTGCGCGAGAATCTGGTGATCATCCTGGAGGGCAGCCGCCTGCTGGAGGCGGAAACCTCCACCCGGCCGCCCTCCGGCCGCGAGCCGCTCGCCGCGGAAGAGGCCGAGGAGGTCCAGAGCGGATGAGCGACGAGCACAGGCTGCTGCGCGCCTACCTCGAGGAGACCGAGGAGCTGCTGGAGAAGCTCAACCACCGCCTGCTGGAGCTGGAGAAGGACAGCGCCAATCTGGAGCTCGTGCACGAAATATTCCGTCTGACTCATTCCCTGAAGAGCGAGTCCGCCCTGATCGGCTTCGCCAACTTGAGCGAGCTGGCTCACCGGCTGGAGGACGTCTTCGAGCGGCTGCGCAGCGGCGCGCTGCTGCTGGGCCGGGAGCTGCTGGACGCGGTCCTGGGGGCTTCCGACCTGATCCAGGAGATGGTCACCCGCATCGCCCGCGGGCAGAGCGACGCGGAGGTGGACACCCGCACCATCGTGGCCGAGTTGACCCGCCTGGCCGGCATTGCCGCTGGGCGGGCGCCCTCGGCCTCGCGCCGGCTGGCTGCCGCCGAAGGCGCGGCCGACCTGCGGCTGTCCAGCGCCGAAGCCCAGAGGGCCCGGGAAGCCCTGGAGCGCGGGGAGCTGCTGTACCGCTTGAGCTTCCGCACGGCCGGGGAGCCGCTGATGCGCTACCCCCGGGCCTACCTGGTGTTCAGCAATCTGGAAAGGGTGGCCAATGTCCTCAAGACCGTCCCGGAGCTCGACCTCCAACCGGAGGAAGGCGGGGACGGCTACGGGGAGGTCAACATCCTGTTCAGCTCCGATCTGCCGGAGGCCGAGCTGGCCAGGGCCTACCGCGTCGAGGACATCGTGGAGGCCGAACTGGTTCGGTTGGATGCGGCCTTGAGCGCAGGACTGGCGGAGGACGGGCCGCGCGCCGACATCCCGCCGGCCTTCGCCGTCGGGCTTCGCGCCGCAGTCGCACCGGCCCCGGCCGGGGGAACGTCGCCGGCGGAGAGCGCAGCGCCCCGGAGCGACCACGAGCGCGGTTCGCGCACCTCGGTGCGGGTGGATACCGCCAAGCTGGATGACCTGTGGCAGCTGGTTCGGCGAGCTAGTGACCTGCAAGGCCCGCTTCGGCAAGCTGACCGGGGATCTGGCCGGCTCAAGGCCGGCGGAGCTGCTGCAGGACGTGGAGAAGATCACCGATTCCCTGGAGCGGGTGGCCGGGCGGATGCAGCAGGCGGTCATGGAAACCCGCATGGTGCCCATCGCCGTGCTGTTCAACAAGTTTCCCCGCCTGGTGCGGGATCTCTCCCGCAAGCTGGGCAAGCAGGTGGAGCTGGAGCTGGCCGGCGGGGAGACGGAGATCGACCGCAGCCTGGTGGAAGCGGTCTCCGATCCGCTGACCCACCTGATCCGCAACTCCCTGGACCACGGCATCGAGACCGTGGAGGAGCGGATCGCCTGCGGGAAGCAGGCCACGGGCCGAGTGAGCGTCTCCGCCCAGCAGCGCGGCGGCAAGATCGTGATCGAGGTCGCCGACGACGGGCGGGGCCTGGACCTGGACAGGATCCGCCAGGTGGCCCAGGCCGCGCCGGAGACCACTGACGCGGAACTGATCAACTTCATCTTCCAGCCGGGATTCAGCACCCGAAGGAGCGTCAGCGAGCTGTCCGGCAGGGGGGTGGGCATGGACGTGGTGGCCACCCGGGTCAAGGAGAACCTTCGCGGCGAGGTGCTGGTTTCCAACCTTCCGGGGCGGGGGCTCACCATCACGATCCTCCTGCCGCTCACCCTCACCATCCTGCACTCCTTGCTGGTGGCCAGCGGCGGGCAGTACTACGCCATCCCGATCCGGGACATCGACGAGACGGTGCACGTCGAGCCCACGGCGTTGCGCCCGACCCGCGTCGGGGAGCAGATGGCTCTGGGCGAGGAGGAAATCCCCGCCATCCGCCTGGGCGGTCTGCTCGCCGGCCGCCTTCCCGGCGGCGCGCAGCCCGCCCCGGGCGCCCGCGGTGCTGCGGCGGCGAACAGCCCCCCAGCTGAGGAGCCGCCGCCGGTCGGCCCGGCCTCTGCGCCGCCATCGCCGACATCCATGTCGGGCTACCTGCACGGCGTGGTCGCCCGCAGCAAGGGCCGGCGCTACTGCCTGCTGGTGGACGAGCTGGTGGAGGAGCTGGATCTGGTGATCAAACCGCTTTCCGAGGTGCTCAACCGCCATCGCCTGTTCTCGGGGGTTTCGGTGCTGGGGGACGGGCGGATCGTGTTCATCCTGGACATATCGCGAATCGTGGATCTGCCGGAGTAGCCCATGGGCAAGCGCGTCCTGATCGCCGACGACCTGTCCTTCATCCGCATGCTGCAGAAAGAGGTGCTGACCGAGGGAGGCTACCAGATCGTGGGGGAAGCGACGAATGGTCGGGAAGCGGTGGAGAAGTACCGAACCCTCACCCCGGACGTGGTGCTCCTGGACATCACCATGCCCGGGATGAACGGCCTGGCGGCGATGCAGGAAATACTCGCCCTGGACCCCCGGGCCCGGGTGCTGATCTGCTCGGCCATCGGCCAGCAGTCCATGATCGTGGAGGCCATCAAGGCGGGCGCCAGGGATTTTATCGTCAAGCCGTTCAAGCCGGAGCGCCTGGCCGCCGCCATCGCCCGGGCGCTGGCGGATTGACAAATAAAAAACGGTATGCCTGGACGTCGTTCGAGCATACCGTCTAAAAGGAGGGGTCCCAAGGGATCGCCTCCCTCTTTCTAGGCTTCGGCGTTTTCGAGCCCCTGCTTTATAGAAATCCGCTTCGCTCCAGAGCCCGGCGGATCAGGCCGGCCTGGTAGCCCGCCGAATCGGCCAGCTCCCGGTACAGCTCGGCGGACAGCTCGAGGGCCTCGCGGTAGCTGCCGGCACTTCCCCCCAGCACCTTGCGGATCAGCGGCTGGAACAGGAAGCCCGCCACCTGCCGGGAGGCCAGGCCCAGGATCTGGCGGTCTACCTCTTCCAAGCCGGCCGCAGCGGGGCCGCCAGCGGGCTTCGCGCCGCCGGCCAGCTGCAGACCGCGGCGCGCCAGCTCCTCCAGGCGGCCCAGGTCCCGAGCCAGCTCTTCCAGGACCCGCCGGGCGGCAGCCTGGCCGACTTCGTCGGGCTGCGCGCCGGCTTGCCGGCTCCGCACCCGGGCCAGCCGCTCCTCGATCTCGGCGCGCCGCAGCGGCAGCTGCAACAGCTCGACCAACGGCCGGTGCTCCAGGCCGGCGATTCGCGCCCCGTCGGCCGACAGGGTGAAGCTGGTGCCAGGATGCTGTTTCATCTGGTTTTCGAACCACCACTTGTAGAGGATCATCCGCCGGTCGGTCAAGGCGACCCCGCCGGAAGTGGAGGCCACCGGGAAGAGGCCCGCGTCGGTCAGGGCCAGGAAGTCCTGCCGCTCCGCCGGGCCGAGGCGGCCGGAGAGGGTGTGGGCGCGCTCCTCGAAGAAAGCCCCGCGGGCATGGGTGCGCCGGCCCGGGTAGCCCAGGTCCAGCCCGGCCAGGTACAGCGGCCGGGCGCCGGTGAGTCGGGCCAGGTCCCAGGCGCTGGTAGCCACCGAGCCGCCGGCGCCCACGCGTCCCCGCGGCCCGGTGACCCGCTCCAACAGCTCGCCGATGGGGAAGAAGGAAGACATGAAGCGTAGGTTCGGCAGGTGCGGGCGATGGAAGGTGCGCGGGTGGACAGAGGGTTCGCAGACCAGCAGGGTGTCCCTCAGGTCGGCCCAGTCCAGGTGCCGCGAGTTCCAGTACTGGGGATCCACGGTGATCAAGATGTCGGGTTTCACCCCCGCCTGCCGGCAGAGGCGGTAGGAGGTGTCCACCGCCACGAGCAGCAGGCGGTCGGCCAGCGGCTGGAGCTCGGCCAGCACCGGGTCCAGGGACGGGCCGGCGGCCAGCAGCAGCGCGGGCATTCCGGCGAACAGCCCTTCCAGCTCCCGCACCCCCGCGGAGCCCAGGAACAGCGGCAGGTTGGCCAGGAGGTTCCGCACCCATAGGCGGCCGAACCGCCGCAGGGTGTTCAGGTTCACCTCCCGGCGGTCCGCCAGGGACTGCAGCAGGGCCTCCAGCTTGCGGTAGTAAGGAAGGCTTCGCTGGTACAGCGGCCGGAGGCGCAGCAGGGCGAGGGAGCCCGGCGCCTTCTCTTCCAGCTCCATGACCGCTTCCTCCGCCTCCCGGCCCACCAGCCAGGAGGCGTCGGGGCAGGCCAAGAGGCCGCGCAGGTCGCGGGCGGCCAGCGCCTGGCGGAACAGGGCGGGCTCCGGCTCGATCACCGCCAGCGGACGCCCGGGGTGCAGCTCCAGGAAGGCTTCGGGCAGGTAGCCCAGCCCGAAGCCGAGGAACACCGCCGAGCCGAACCGGCTCGGCAGTTCCCGGGCCAGCTGCCGGCGTGCCTCCTCCCGCGGGTCGTAACGGGAGTGCAGGTAGGAGCCCTGCAGCTGCGCGGTGGCCAGGCCGCAGGCGGCCGTCTCGACGGCCAGGGGTCCGTCCCCCGCGGACTCCAGCCCCAGGTGCTGCAGGCCCGGGTGGCGGGCGTAGAGGGCGCGGAGGTTGCGGGAGAGCAGGTTCATTCCAGCCTCAGCCGGATGCTCGCGCCGGGTTGCAGACGCGTGCCCGGGGGAGGATCCTGCTCCACCACGAAGCCCTCCCCGCTGATTCGCACTTCCAGGCCGGGGATGGCCAGCAGCGGCAGGAGCAGGCGCTTGGGACTGCCGCGCAGGTCGGGCATGGTCTCTCCCAGGACGATCGCCGGCGGAATGCTCACGCGCAGTGAGCCGGGCTGCTCCAGCACGGCGTCGCCCTGCCGGCGGATGCCCAGGTAGCCGATCAGATCCTCAGCTACGCCGCGGAACACGGGCGCTGCGATCTGGCTGCCGTAGTAGGCCGGGCCCTTGGGATTGTGCACCACCACGTACACGATGACCCGCGGCTCCTCGGTGGGGAAGATGCCCAGGTAGGAGGCTACGTAGTTGGACTGCGAGTAGGTGCCCGTGGCCGGGTCGCGCACCTGGGCGGTTCCCGTCTTGGCCGAGATGCGCACGCCTTGCACGGCGCCGAGGCGCGCGGTGCCTGACTGCTCGGTGGCGGCGGCCATCATCTCCAGCACCTCTCGGGCGACCTGCGGGGAGATGACCTCCCGCACCGGCTGCCGCCCGAACTCCTTCACCAGCTCCCCGCTGGGGGACAGGATCTTGGACACGATGCGCGGGGCCAGCAGCAGCCCGCCGTTGGCGATGGCCGTGGCCGCCTGCAGCACCTGCACGGCCGAAACCGAGATCTCCTGGCCGAAGGCGATGGTGGCCTTGCTGCGCAGCGACCAGCGGGCCGGAGGCGCCAGGATGCCGGCGCTCTCCCCGGGGAGGGGCAGCCCCGTGGGCCGGCCGAAGCCGAAGCCGAGCAGCATCTGGTAGAAGGCCTCCCGCTGGACCTTCTCGGAGGCGTAGGCCGCCCCGACGTTGCAGGAGTATTTCAGTATCAGCCCGGCGTTCACCCTGCCGTGCGCAGCCAGGTCCCGGATGCGGATGGTGTCCCCGTCGGCGAGCTTCTTCTCGTACAGCCCGGTGCAGAGGAACTCGTCTTCCGGGGTGATCCCTCCCAGATGCAGGAAGGAGGCGATGGAGAAGTTTTTGAACACGGAGCCCGGCTCGAAGGCCTGGGCCAGCGGCAGGTTGCGCAGGGCGGAGCGCTCGAAGCGGTTGAACTCGTGCGGGGTCGAGCCGGGACGGCAGCGTAGCCCAGAATCTCCCCGCTTCCGGCCTCCATGACCAGAACCAGCACCGAATCGGCCTGATTGGCCGCCAGGGCCTCGCGGGCGTGGCGCTCGGCCACGTGCTGGATGTCCGCATCGATGGTGAGGAACACCTGGTTTCCGAAAACCTCCCCCGCCTGCGGAGCGTCGGCCCGGCTCACCGCCGCGGGGGAGAGCTCCTCGTTGAAGGTGTACTCCACCCCGTCCAGCCCAACGTTGTCCAGCCCCACGTAGCCCAGGACGTGGCTGGCCAGCGTCTGGTTGGGGTAGTTGCGGCCGAACTCCGGCACCAGAGCGATGCCCTTGAGGCGTCCTTCCGCCTGCAGGGCACGGACCCGCTCGCTCTGGGTAGGGGTGATCTTGCGCTTGACGAACAGGAACCCGGAGGCTTCCCGGAAGCGGCGGGCGATCTCGGCCGGATCCAGCTCCAGCGCCTCGGCCAGCAGGGCGGCGGAACCTTCCCGGTCGCTCACCTCGGGCAGCCAGGCGGTCACCGAGTACAGGCGCGTGGTGATGGCCAGCACCCGGCCGTTGCGGTCCAGGATCGGGCCGCGCTCCACGGCCGGCGGGGCCGCACGCTTCCGGCTGGAGCCGCGGGGCGCAGGAGTCAACTGCGCCAGGCGAGCGATGAGCAGGAGCACTACCAGGCCGAGAAAGCCCAGGAATATCACGAGCCGCCTGCGCTGTCTGTCGTTGGTCATGGCTGAGTTGAGTCTTTATTGTAATATGCCCCCGCTGAATTGTCGATATGAGGGGTGTACACCCTTATGATCGCGGCGATCGGGCAACAAAAGGTCTTGCGGCGTCGAGCTACGGCCCATCCCCACCCGCGGCAGCCCGGCGGCGCGCCTGCCGGAGCCTCCCCGCGTCGAGGCCGGGAGCGCGGGTTCCGGCTGGCGGGCCGGGCCCAGATGCGGCTCCAGGCGCGGACCACGCCGCGCTTTCGCCCCCTGGCCTGGCTGGCCGCTATACCGCGGCTGCACCTGGCCTTGGGCGCGCTGGGGTTGGCCGCCGCTTTGCTGCCCCTGGCTCTCCGACCTTCCGTGCCGGCCGCCTTCAGCCTGCCGGCCGGCGAGGAAAACGTGCTGCTCGGCTACCTGGTGCCTCCGGAAAGCCCACCGCCCGCCGCTCAGGGCGGCTCGCCGCTGACCCTGCGCACCTCCGCCTACACGGTGCAGGGCGGGGACACCCTGTCCGGCATCGCCCAGCGCTTCGGCCTGGCCATGGACAGCCTGATCAGTTTCAATGGCATTCAGGACGCCCGGGCCCTGAAAGTGGGGTCCAGGCTCGCCCTGCCCAACGCCAACGGACTGAAGTACCGCGTGCGACGGGGCGACTCGCTGGAAGGGATCGCCCGCCGCTTCTCGGTGTCCCTCGACGACCTGCTGGACTGGAACAGCCTGCGAGTCCAGCCTGATCGTGCCCGGACAGGAGTTGTTCATTCCGGGGGCCCGCCTGAGCGAGCACGAATTGAACCGGGTGTTCGGCCGTCTTTTCATCCTGCCCGCCCCGGGCCGCCTCTCCTCCCGCTTCGGGGTGCGCGGCGATCCCTTCACGGGGGTGAGCCGCTTCCACAATGGAATCGACCTGGCCGGGAAGGTGGGCACCCCCGTGCAGGCGGCCATGTCCGGGAGGGTGAGCATGGTGGGATTCAACCCCAACTACGGTCGTTACGTGATCCTCAGTCACGCGGAGGGTTTCCAGACCCTGTACGGGCACCTGGACGGTTTTCAGGTCCGCAAGGGCGCCCGCGTCAAGCAGGGAGAGCTCATCGGAACCATGGGCAACTCCGGCTACAGCACGGGCAGCCACCTGCATTTCGCCATCTTCCTCCGCGGCGAGCCGGTTGACCCCTCCCGGTACCTGCATTAAGCTCGAAGCCGCATGCTGCCGCATTTCGCAAAGGGGATACGCCGCCGGGCTCGCGGGCTGAAGCGCAAGCCTTGGCTAGGCGCCGCAATTCTATCCGCCGCCCTGGGGGCGACGGTGTTCACCCTGGCCCGGGGCTACTACGAGAGAGCCGACTTCCTGTACTACCCTCGGGACTGGGGCTACCGCAGCCTGCTCGCGGCCAAGGCTGCCGCTGCCGATAATCTAGCCGGAGCCGCCCAGGGGCAGTCGGTGGGCGGGGCCGGCGTCGCCGTCCTGCCGCTGGACGTCAAACGCTACGTAGTCAAGGAGGGGGATACCCTGTCGGGCATCGCCGAACGCCTGAGCCTGGACCTGGACACCGTCGCCTCCCTGAACCGGCACTGGGGCAGCGGCGTTCACCTGGTGCAGGTGGGCGAGGAGATCCAGATCCCCAACCAGGACGGCATCTACCTGCCGGCCGAGGCGGACCTGTCGAAGATGGCGAGCGCGCGAGGAGTGCCGCTGGAGGCCGTCCTGGCGGTGAACCGGCTGCAGGCCGGGGAAGTGAAGCAGCGGGCAGCCGCTGTTTTTCCCCGGAGTGCAGCACCGCGGCATCGAGCGCAGCGTGGTGGTGGGGACCGCTTTCCTGCGGCCCGTGCTGGGCTGGACCAGCTCCGCCTACGGCTACCGCAAGGACCCGTTCACCGAGGTGCTCCAGTTCCACCGGGGTGTCGACATCGCCGCCCGCCTGGGCTCCCCGGTGCGCGCCGCCCTGGACGGGAAGGTCACGCTCGTGGCGGAGGACCCGGTGCTGGGCCTGTACGTGGTGATCCGCCACCAGATCGGCTACAGCACGGTGTACGGCCATCTCCAGCAGGTTTTCGTGAAGCCGGGCGCCGCGGTGGCCCGCGGGCAGCGCATCGGCCTGGTTGGCTCCAGCGGCAAATCCACGGGGCCGCACCTGCACTTCGAGGTGCGAAAAGCCGGACGCACGGTCAACACCACGGGCCTGCTGAGCACGCAACGCTAGAGGCAAGCGAGGGAGAGACGTGAAGAAGATCGTTTTTGCCGTCATGGGCTTGCTGGCCCTGTTCACCATCCTGCGCTCCTACGGGCAGGCGGCTGCGGGAGGCACACGCTACGTGCTGCAGCCCGGGATGTTGGAGATCGACACGGCGGAAGGCAGCGCGCACATCGGTTTCGGGCTTCTGGAGCGGGCCGGGGGAAGCCCCCGGACCTGGAATCTTTTCCCCATCCGGGTGGAGCTTTCCGCCGGCAATCAGCGCCTGAGCCTGGCCTTGAACGGTCTGTCGCTGCTTTCTCCCGGGGGCCTGCGGGTCGGCAGGCCCGTGCGGGTCACGGGGCAGAAGCAGGGGGACGTGATCTCCGTGGGCGGCAAGGTCACCGTCGCCGGGACGGTGCTCGGGGACGTCTGGACCTTCGGCGCCGACGTGGCCCTGGAGCCGCGGGCGGTGGTGAGCGGCAGCGTGGTGGCTCTGGGCGGCGTGGTCCGGGCCGACCGGGGTGCCGTGATCCGGGGAAACAAGTACAGCCTGCCGAACGTGAAGATCCCCCTGCTGCGCCTGCTCTCCTCCGGCCAGTCGGCCGCGACCTTCCGCTTCCTGATCCAGGCCTTCGGGATCGTGCTGTACCTTCTGGCCCTGTTCCTGGTCGTGCACTTCGCCCGCGAGCGCCTGGCGGGGCTGGCTGGGGCCCTGGCCTCCTCCTGGAAGGGGGCTATCCTGTATCTGGTGCTGGCGCTTTTCCTGATCCCCATCGGAGCGGCCCTGCTGGTCGCCACGGTTCTGGGCATCGTGGTGGTCCCCTTCCTGGCGGTGGCGGTGCTGGTGCTGGCCTACCTGGGCTACCTGGGAGCCACCGTGCGCCTGGGGTTCTGGATGCGGAGCCTGCCCGCCGATGCCCCGCCTGCGGCCGCCTACACCTCCGGCCTGCTCGGGCTGCTGGTGCTGCGCGGGCCGGCGCTGCTGGGCATCCTCTTCGGCCTGCTTTCCTCGGGGTTGTTCCAAGCCCTCGGGCGCATCCTGTTCGGCCTGGGCACCGCGGGGACGGCCGTCGCCGCCCTGTACGGCTTCGGCGGGATGCTGCGTTTCCTGCGCGCGCGGGGAGGATGATGCCGGCCGGACCGGCGGCCGGCCGGTCCGGGGTCTTATCAGCTGCCGTGACAGTACTTGTATTTCTTGCCGCTGCCGCAGGGGCAGGGATCATTGCGCCCCACCTTGGGGTAGGAGCGCCGGACCTGCATGCGTTCCGGCTGGGCCTCCCGCAGCTCGCCTGAGGCCGGCCGGCCTCGGGCGGCGGGTGCGCCGCGCCGCGCCGGCGGACCCTCGCGCTGGGCCAGCGCGTTGTCTCCAAACTGCCCCAGCAGGGTGTGGCGGGCATCACCCAGGCGTTCCCGGGCGCGGGGGCGCGCCTCGACCGCCCGGATCCTGACCTGGAAGACCTTGCGCGCCAGGGCGGTGCGGATGTCCTCCAGCATCCGGTCGAAGATCTGGAAGCCTTCCAGCTTGTATTCCAGCAGCGGGTTCTTCTGGCCGTAGGCGCGCAGGTACACCGCCTCGCGCAGCGCCTCCAGGCTCTCCAGGTGGTCCTGCCAGCGCTGGTCGATGTTGCGCAGGTACTCGAAGCGCAGGAACAGGTTCAGGTGCTCGGGGCCGACCTCGGCCTCCTTCTCGCTCAACTCCGCGGTCAGTTCCTGCAGGACGCGCTCCCTCAGGCTGCCGGGGTCCAGAGCCAGGTATTCCTCGGCGGCGCTGCGCGGGGTGTAGGACAGCGCCTCCTTGAGCCGGGCTATCAGCAGGTTGCGCTTGGGCCCTTCCGGCCGCCCGAGCTCCTCGTAGAGGCCGTCGAAGACGTCCATGGCCGAGGCCAGCACGCGTTCCGCCAGGTGATCGTCGGCCAGGATCTCATCGCGGCTGGCGTAGATGAACTTGCGCTGTTCGTTCAACACGTCGTCGTATTCCAGCAGGTGCTTGCGGATCTCGAAGTTGCGCTCCTCCACGCGCTTCTGGGACCGCTCGATGGCCTTGTTCACCCAGGGGTGGTAGATCGGCTCCCCCTCCTTCATCCCCAGGCGGGACATCACCCCTTTCAGATTCTCCCCGCCGAACAGGCGCATCAGGTCGTCGTCCAGGGAGATGTAGAAGCGGGAGGAGCCGGGGTCGCCCTGGCGCCCGGAGCGCCCGCGCAGCTGGTTGTCGATGCGGCGGGCGTCGTGCCGCTCCGTGCCCAGCACGTGCAGGCCGCCGGCCTCCTTCACCGCGCTGTAGTCCCCCTCCCAGGCGGCCAGCTCCCTGCTCAAGAGGGGGGCCAGCTGGTCCTCCCCCTGGTCACCCAGCTTGCGGCGAGCCCGGAACTCAGGGTTGCCGCCCAGCTTGATATCCGTGCCGCGCCCGGCCATGTTCGTGGCGATGGTGACCGCGCCGCGCGCGCCGGCCTCGGCGATGATCAGCGCCTCGCGGGCGTGGTTCTTGGCGTTGAGCACCTCGTGGCGCACCCCCAGGCCGGTGAGCAGGCGCGAGACCTTCTCGGACTTCTCGATGGAGATGGTGCCCACCAGCACGGGCTGGCCCGCGCGGTGCATCTTGACGATCTCCTGCCCTATGGCCTGCAGCTTTTCCTCCTCGTTGAGGTAGATCAGGTCGTCGCGGTCCTCCCGGACCTGCGGGCGGTTGGTCGGGATCACCGCCACGTCCAGTCCGTAGATCTTGGCGAACTCCGTGGCTTCGGTCTCCGCCGTGCCGGTCATGCCGGCCAGCTTCTTGTACATGCGGAAGTAGTTCTGGAAGGTGATGGTGGCCAGGGTTCGGTTGCGTTCGGCGATGCGGATGTTCTCCTTGGCCTCGATGGCCTGGTGCAGTCCCTCCGAGTAGCGGCGGCCGTGCAGGATGCGCCCCGTGAACTCGTCCACAATGTCCACCCTGCCCTCGTTGACCACGTAGTCCACGTCCTTGTGGAACAGGCGCTTGGCGCGCAGCGCCTGGGTGGTGTAGTGGATGAACTCGAAGTTCTCCGATTCGAACAGCGAGCCGTGAAACAGGCCCCGGCGCTGGGCCAGCTCCTCGATGCGGTTGAAGCCGCGGTCGGTGAAGGATACCCGCTTGTTCTTCTCGTCGATCTTGAAGTCGCCTGTGTCCACGCCCTTTTCCATCCGGAAGGCCAGGCCTTCGTCCGGGTACTCGCCGGTGGCCGGGTCCTTGGCGCACTCCGCGAGGCTCTCCACCAGCTTGTTGGCCTCGTAGTACTTCTGGGTGTCGTCCTCCGCCGCCCCGGAGATGATCAGCGGCGTGCGGGCCTCGTCGATCAGGATGGAGTCGATCTCGTCGATGATGCAGAAGTTGTGGCCCCGCTGCACCTTGCCGGAGGCTTCCCAGCGCATGTTGTCGCGCAGGTAGTCGAAACCGAACTCGTTGTTCGTGCCGTAGGTGATGTCCCGGGCGTAGGCCGCCTTGCGGCCCTCGTTGTCCAGCTGGGAAAGCACCACTCCGACCGTTACCCCCAGCAGGCGGTAGATGCGGCCCATCCACTCCGAGTCCCGCTCGGCCAGGTAGTCGTTCACCGTGACCACGTGCACCCCCGCGCCGGCCAGGCAGTTGAGGTAGGCGGCGGTGACGCTGGAGAGGGTCTTGCCCTCGCCGGTCTTCATCTCCATGATGCGGCCCTGGTGCAGGACGATGCCGCCCATGAGCTGCACGTCGTAGAGGCGCTCGCCCAGCGCCCTGCGCGCGGCCTCGCGCACCAGGGCGAAGGCCTCCGGCAGCAGCTCCTCCAGGTTGCCGCCGTCGGCCAGGCGCTGCCGCAGGGCCGCGGTGCGCGCCGGGAAGGCGGAGGTGGGCAGGGCCGTGCACTCCGGCTCCAGGGCGTTGATCCGGCGCACCAGCGGCGTCAGGCTCTTCAGGTCGCGGACCTGCTTGGAGCCCAGGAACAGGCTGAGGATGTCGATGGGCATGGCTTGCAGTGTAGCCATACACCCGAGGGAGGGTCAAGTTGACACCGGCGGAAGCGGGAGTGTATAGTGGGCCCACCCGCGACCGCCCATGAAAGCAGACACCCGCGCGCCGCTGTTTCTGGCTCTTTCGGCCGCCCTGGCTCTCCTGGGGCTCGCCGCCTGCCGGCCGACGGCGGTGGAGGAGCTTCCCCGGGAGGAGCTGTTCAGCCTGGGCATCGGCAAGATGGACAACCAGGTCGACCTGTTCCAGCTGCGGGGCCAGGGCTACGCCCAAAGATCGGCATCTACATGCGCGACGGCCTGTTCTACGTGGCCAACTCCAGCAGCGCCAAGGTCATGGAGCTGTCCTCCTACGGCGACCTGATTTTCCTTCTGTACAACCCGCAGACCAATCCCCCGCCGGTCTCCTTCAGCACCGAGAGCTCCGACAGCCTGGCGGCCACCCGCAGGGCGGTGGCCTACCCGCTGGCCAGCATCGGCGAGCTGTGCGTGGACTCCGCCAAGCGCCTGTACCTGGAGGACACGGTGGGCCCGGAGCGGCAGGTGACCGACCGCGCCCTGGGAGTGCTGCTGTCGCGGGTGGTACTGCGCTTCGACCGGCACGGGAAGCTGGAGGATTTCATCGGCCAGGAAGGGGTGGGGGGGACTCCCTTCCCCTACATCGAGAGCCTGTACGTCACGGGCCGGGACGAGCTGGTGGTGGTCAGCCGCACCCCGCGCACCTGGCTGGTGTACTGGTACACCTCCGCCGGGGCCCTGCAGCATCAGCTCACGGTGGAGACCTCCGGCCTGCCTACGCTGGCCGAGGCTCCCGAAGCCACGCCGTCGCTGGGCAAGCTGGTCCCCGACTTGGAGAAGGGCACCCTCTACGCGGTGTTGTACTACCACGACCCGCAGGCCCCCGCCGACGACCCCACCCAGGGCTACCTCACCCGCATCTACCGCATCGATGCGCAGACCGGGCGCTACGGCGACCCCCTGGAAGTGCCGGCGGACGCGGACCGCCAGGTGACCGCGGGCAGCCAGGCGGGGGAGCTGCTGCCTCCCTCCTACGAGCTGCTGGGGGTCAACGCCCGGGGGGAGTTCTTCCTCCTGCGCCGCGAGGACACCAACCTGTTCCGGCTGCTGGTGCTGGACCGGGCCGGCCGACCGCTGGCGCGGCGCAACCTGGTCATGGAGGACTCCGAGCTGTACTTCAGGGTCCTGAACCTTTCCGCCGAGGGGATCATCTATGCCCTGCTGGCCGAGGAGTACCGCGTGCGCATCGTCTGGTGGCGGAGCGACCGGCTGACGAAAGAGGAGGCGGGTGAAGGCGGTTGACTGCGCCCGGGCGGCCCTCATCGACCGCCTGGCCCAGGAACGCTATCATTTGCCCTCGCTCGTGCTGATGGAGGACGCCGGCCTGTCGGCCTGGCGACTGGCCGGCGAGCGGCTGTGGGACGGGGGCAGACCCGACGGGCCGGTCGTGTTCCTGGCGGGGCGCGGAAACAACGGCGGGGACGCCCTGGTGATGGCCCGCCAGTGCCTGCTGGAAGGGCACCGCGCGGCGTCGATCGTGCTGGCCGGCGAGCCCGCTGCCGACAGCCCGGCCGGCCTGCACCTGGCGATCTGCGAGGCCCTGGGGATCGAGATCCTGCGCTTCCCCGCCGACGCCGCGCGGGTGGAAGAGCGCCTGGGGCGGGCGGCCTGGCTGGTGGACGGCCTGGCGGGTACGGGGCTGGCGGGGGCGGCCAGGCCGCCTCTGGACGCTCTGATCCGGCTGATCAACGCTTCCCCCGGGCGTGCCCTGGCCGTTGACCTGCCCAGCGGGGTGGGGGACGCCTTCCGCCAGGGATACCCCGCGGTGGAAGCGAAGCTCACCCTGACCATCGGTCTTCCCAAACTGTGCCTGTACCTGCCCTTGGTCCGGCCTTATTGCGGCCAGATTGTGGTGGTCCCGGGCGTCTTTCCTCAAGAGTTGACGACGGCGCCGGACATACCGGGGGAGATGCTGGATGAGGAGGTCCTGCGGGAGCTCGAGCCACTTCCGCGTGATGCGCACAAGGGCAGGCGAGGGCACCTGGCCGTTTTCGCCGGCGCCGAAGGCACCACGGGTGCGGCCTGGCTGGCCTCCACGGCGGCGGCCCGCAGCCGCGCGGGTCTTACCACCCTGTTCCTGGACCGGGACCTGTACTCCTCCGCCATCCGCCGTTTCCAGTCGGTGATGGTCCGTCCGTTTGAGCCACGGGACTTCCCGGCGCGCCGCTTCCAACGCGCTGCTGGTGGGCCCGGGCTGGGGCTTGGGCCCGGCGAGGGCCGAGTGGCTCGGGCGTCTGCTGAAGCTGGGCCTGCCTGGCGTGCTGGACGCGGACGGCATCACCCTGCTGGCGAGCCTGCCCGCCCCGCGCCTGGCCGGCCGCTGGGTCTTGACGCCGCACCCGGGGGAGTTCGCCCGCCTGGCCGGAATGCAGGTGCCGGAGCTGCTGGCCGACCCCTTGCCTCCGCTGCTGGCGGCCAGCGCGCGGCTGGAGGCGGTGATATTGCTGAAGGGGCACTGCAGCTATGTCGCCTCGCCCGACGGGCGGTATTGGATCCTGGACGGCATGAACCCCGCCCTGGCCACGGGGGGCAGCGGAGACGTGCTGGCCGGAATCATCGGCGGCCTGACCGCCGGAGGCCTGCCCCCGCTGGCCGCGGCCCGCCTCGGGGCCCTGCTGCACGCCCGCGCCGGCGAGCTGGCATACCGCGAGCGCGGCTATTTCCTGGCCGAGGACCTGCTGCCCTACGTATCTTTGCTGGTGAAGGATCGCCGCGATGCCTGAGGATCCGCCGAAAAGCGGGCCGCCGCCGCGCGGGGCTCGCCTGGTCGTGCGCCGGGACGCCCACCGGGAGCTGGAGTACCGCTATGACCGGGAAGAGCGCCTGGCCCGCAGGACGGCCCCCCGGGGAAAGGTCTCCGCCGGCTCCTTCCTCAAGAGCAGGACCTACCGGGTGATGCTGCTGAACGTGGCGCTGCTGGCCGCCGTCGGCTTCGTGGGACTGCGCCTGCTCTCGGGCCCGGGGGACCGCGCCCGCATCGGCCCCTACACGGCCAGGCTGGAGGCCCTGCCGTACGAAAGCACGGTGTACGTCACTCTGAGCTTGCGGTACGCGGGACGCGCAGGCCCGGCCTTCCCCGCGCAGCGCTTCACCGCGCGCTTCGTGCTGGAGCCCGGCGGGGAGGAGGTCGTGAAAACCGCTTCGCTGCCCGCTTCCCCCGGCGAGGAAGTCACCGTGGGGGAGGCGCTCCCGTTGGCGGGTGCGACCCGGGTCCGGGCCGACCTGCAGCTCGGAGACCGCCGGCGGACCCTGGCGCGGGATTTGAGCCGGTAGCTTGCCGCCGGCCGGCGCCTGAGGGTATAGTAGGGCGATGCTCCAGTTCTACTTCCTGTCGATCCTGGCCAACCTGCTGGCGGGGGTGGCGCTTACCAGCGAGTACCTGGCGGGGCGTTTCCCCGTCTTCGTCCCCTTCCGCGATCTGCTTTCCCGGCGCGCCTACCGGGCTTCCGTGGGTGTGCTGGCGGTGGCGGTCGGTTTTCTGAAGCTGCTGATCCGCTCCTCGGCCGCTGACGTTCCGGTCGTAGGGGACCTCATCCCGGCGCTGGTTGGAATGGCCATGGGAGCCAGCCTGGTGCTGCACGTGGTGCGGGAGAAGGCCGACCTGCCGCCGCTGGGCCGGCTGGAGAAGGCGGCGCTGGCTTACCGGGTGCCGCTCGGGTTCATCGGCATCGTAGCGGCCATCCTGCACTTCCTGCTGCCGGGGGCCCTGTTCCTGTAGAGCCCATCACTCCTTTTCGGCTTCCTTCGCCGCCTTGGAGGCGGCGATCACGGTCTCGGCCACCTTCCCGGCGATCGGGCTGTAGTGGTCGAATTCCACCTCGAAGGAAGCCGTGCCGGAGCTCATGGAGCGCAGGTCGATGGAGTAGCGCAGCAGCTCGGCCTGCGGCACCTGGGCCTTGACCACCTGGATGGCGCCTGCCTGCTCCTGGCCCAGCACCCGGCCCCGCCGGGAGCTCAAGTCGGAGAGCACGTCACCCAGGTACTGGTTGTCCACGAAGACCGTCAGGTTCATGACCGGCTCCAGCAGGACGGGGTCAGCCTTCTCCATGGCCTCGCGCAGGGCGCCGCGGGCGGCCAGCTTGAAGGCCAGTTCGGAGGAGTCCACCGGGTGCTCCTTGCCGTCCACCACCGAGGCCTCCAGGTCCACCACCGGGTAGCCGGCCAGGATGCCGGCCTCCATGCCGTCGATCACGCCCTTCTCCACGCCGGGGATGTAGCCCTTGGAGATGCGCCCCCCCACGATGGCGTTCACGAAGTTGAAGTGCTGGCCCCGCGGCAGCGGCTTGATCTCCAGCGCCACCTTGGCGTACTGGCCGTGCCCGCCGGTCTGCTTTTTGTGCTGGTACTCGGCGGCGCCCGCCGCGCGGATGGTCTCCCGGTAGGCCACCCTGGGGGTCTTGGTCTCCACCTCGATCTTGGCCTGGTTGCGGATCTTGCCCAGGATGATGTCCAGGTGCAGCTCGCCCATGCCGGAGATGACGTTCTCCTTGGTTTCCTGGTTGTAGGCGATGCGGAAGGTGAGGTCCTCCTCCGCGGCCCGCTGCAGCAGTTGGTTCAGCTTGTCCTCGTCCTTCTTGGCGGCGGCGTTTATGGCCACCGCATGCACGGGCTGGGGCAATTCCAGGGGCTGGAAGGCCAGCTCCAGCTCCGGGGCGAGCAGGGTGTCGTTGGTGATGGCGGTGGGCAGCTTGGTCAGGATGCCGACGTCCCCGGCCACGAGGGCCTCGGCGTCTTCCAGCTTCTTGCCCTGGCAGGTGTAGATCTTGTTCAGCTTCTCCTTGCGCCGGTCGCGGGCGGTCACCAGCTCCGTGTCCGAGCGGATGGCGCCGCTCACCACCTTGATGAAGGAAAGCTTGCCGGAGAACTGGTCGATGCTGGTCTTGAACACGAAGCTGGCGGCCGGCCCCTTCAGGTCGACTGCCTTCGCCTCGGGCTCCTGGCCTTCCTTTATCACCAGAGGCTCCCGGCGGCCCAGGGGCGAAGGGCAGATGGAGGCCAGCGCATTGGCCAGGCTGAGGATCCCGGAGCCCTGCAGAGCTGAGCCGCAGAGCACGGGCACCGTCTTGCCGGAGGCCAAGCCTCCGATCAGGCCCCGCTGGATCTCCTCGTCGCTCAGGGTCTCGGTCTCGAAGAATTTCTCCATGAGCTTGTCATCACCTTCCGCGGCGGCCTCGATCAGGGCCTGGCGGTATTCGGCCACCTCCGCAGCCACCTCGGCGGGCACCTCCACAGCGGCGGCTTTGTGGCCGGCCTCAGGCAGGAGGTAGGCCTTGCCGGCGACCAGGTCCACCACGCCCTTGAAGGCGGCCCCTTCGCCGATGGGCACGGCGAGCGGGACGAAATTTGCCTGGAAGTTCTCCTTCAGGCCGGCCAGCACGCCCGCGAAGTCGGCGTGCTCCTTGTCCATCTTGTTCACGAACACCAGGCGGGGCATGCTCCGCTGCCTCAGACGGCGCCAGGTCTGGATGGTGCCGATCTGCACCCCGGCGTCCGCGGCCACCAGGACCAGGGCGGTCTCCGCCGCGCGCAAGCCGGCCACCAGCTCGCCCGCGAAGTCGGAGGCCCCCGGGGTGTCCAGCAGGTTGATCTTGCGCTCCTGCCATTCCAGGTGGGAAAGGCTCAAGTGGATGGAGATCCTGCGGGCGTTTTCCTCCTCGGTGAAGTCGCTCACCGTTTTGCCGCTCTCCACGGTCTCGGCCTTGGGGATCACCCCGCCGAAGGCCAGCAGCTGCTCCACCAGGGAGGTCTTGCCGGTGGCGCCGTGCCCGGTGACGGCAATGTTGCGGATCGCCTCGCTGTCAAACGCCATGCCTGTGCTCCTTATCGTGGGGAAGTCAGCCGATTGTAGCCGCTATCCGGTAGGCTGTCAACGAGAAGCCCTCGGCGGGCGGCGGTTTCAGGGCGCACTGAAATTCGAGCGAGGCGCGAAGTGGCTGAACTCCATGGTGAAGGTGGCTCTTCCCTGGGTGGAGCTGCGCAAGGCGGTGGAGTAGCCGAACATGTGGGCCAGCGGCACGTGGGCGTGGATGTTCTCCACGCTTGGCTTGGAGTCGATGCCCGTGATCTCCGCCTTGCGGGAGGTGAGGTTGCCGAGCACCTCGCCCAGGAACTCCCGGGGCGCCAGGATATCCACCCGCATGATCGGCTCCAGGAGCACGGGCCCGGCCTTGCGGCAGGCAGCGTCGAAGCCCAGGGCGGCGGCCGCCTCGTAGGCCATGGCGGTGGAGGTGTTGGGATTGTAGGCGGCCCCGGTGAGGGTCACCCCGACGTCGATCACCGGATAGCCGTACATGATGCCGGAGCCGAAGGCGGCCTGCACGCCGCGCTTCACCGCGTCCACCAGCTCCCTGGGCAGGGTCGGGGGGGCCACCAGGCTCTGGAAGCGGTTGCCCGCCCCCCTGGCGAGGCGCTCGACCTTGATCGTGACCTCGGCGCTGTTCTCCTTGCCGGCCAGCACTTTGTGGTAGCGCTCCACGTGCTCGGCGGAGGAGCTCACCGCCTCCCGGTAGGAGACCTGAGGCGCGCCCACCTTGGCCTGCACCTTGAAGTCGTCGATCACCCGGGTGACCAGCACGTCCAGGTGCAGCTCTCCCATGCCGGCGATGATCAGCTGCCCGGTCTCCTCGTTCTCCTTCACGGTGAAGGTGGGATCCTCGCGCTCCAGTTGGCGCAGGGCGCTCTCCAGCTTGGTGCGCTCCGAGAGGGTGCGCGGCTCGATGGCGATGGAGATGACCGGCTCGGGGAAGTGCATCTGCTCCAGCAGCACCGGAAACTGGTCGCTGCCCACGGTGTCGCCGGTCTGGGCCAGCTTGAAACCCACCACCACGGCCACGTCCCCCGCGCCGACGCTCTCCAGGGGCTCGGAGCGGTTGGAGTGCATGCGCAGCAGGCGGTTGATGCGCTCCCGCTTGCGCTTGGCCACATTGTACACGGCCACCCCGTCGCGGAACTCCCCCGAATACACCCGCAGGTAGCTCAAGTTGCCCGCCTCGCGGTCGGTCTGGATCTTGTACACCAGCCCCAAGGGCGGGCCGTCCCGGCGGGGCGGCACCTGGACGGTTTTTTCCTTTTTCACGTGCCAGCCTTCCGGAGCCGGGACCTCGTCCGGAGCCGGCAGGTAGTCGACCACCGCGTCCAGCAGGGGCTGCACCCCCAGGTTGCGCAAGCTGGCGCCGCAGAGCACGGGCACGAAGGAGCGGGCCAGGGTTCCCTGGCGCACGGCCTGCCGGGCCAGCTCCAGGGGGATCTCGGCCCCCTCCAGGAACAGCTCCGTGACCCGGTCGGCCAGCGACGGGTCCGGGACCCGGGAGAGCTGGTCCAGGGCCTTCTGGCGGTACTCTCGCGCCAGGGCGAGGCGGGAGGCGTCCACGGGGCTCTCGTAGATGGTCTGGCCGGCGTCCTGGACCTCCCAGCGCAGCTCCTTCATGGCCAGCAGGTCGATCACCCCCTCCAGCTCCGATTCCCGGCCGATGGGCAGCTGGAGAACCAGGGGATTGCCAGCGAGCTTCTGCCGGATCTCCTCCACCACCCCGAAGAAATCCGCCCCGACGCGGTCCAGCTTGTTGATGTAGGCCAGGCGGGGCACGTGGTAACGGTCCGCCTGGTGCCAGACGGTCTCGGACTGCGGTTCCACCCCGCCCACCGCGCAGAAGATGACCACCGCCCCGTCCAGCACCCGGAGGGAGCGCTCCACCTCGGCCGTGAAGTCCACGTGCCCGGGGGTGTCGATGATGTTGATCTGGCGGTCCTTCCAGTAGCAGGTGGTCACGGCGGCGGTGATGGTGATGCCGCGCTCCTGCTCCTGGACCATCCAGTCCATGGTGGCTTCCCCGTCGTCCACTTCCCCCAGGCGGTGGCTCTTGCCGGTGTAGAACAGGATGCGCTCGCTGGTTGTCGTCTTGCCGGCGTCGATGTGCGCGATGATACCGATATTGCGGATGTTCTTAAGCTCGGGTTGTTCCATAAAAAATCGTAAGTTATGTATAATCGATCGGATCTGTTATGAAAAGCCGGCACATCGCAATCCTGCTGTCCGTCGCCTTGCTGTCCGCCCTGCCTGCCGCCGCCGGTACTTTGGACTGGGTGAGCCGCTTCCGGGCCGCGCACGGCCTCGCGCCGCTTGCCCCGGAGCCTGCCTTGGAGAGGGCCGCCGCCGCGTACGCCGCCGTGCTGGCCGCCTCCGGGCGTCTGGCCCACCGGGACGGGGAGGGGCAGGGTCCTCTGGCGCGCTACCGGGCGGCCGGGGGAAGCGCGGCGCGCGTGGCTGAGATCCTGGGAGCCGGCCCCGACCTGGCGGCCGTCACGGCGGCCTGGGAGGCCAGCCCCGCGCACGCGGCGGCGGCCCTGGATCCCCGCTGGACCTGCGTCGGGGCGGGCAGCGCGCCGCAACGCGAAGCCCCCGGGCCCGACGGGTCGGATACGGCCTCTCAGGCCCGAGTCTGGGTGGTGCTGTTCGCCGAGCAGCGCGTGGAGGGCTTTTGCGTGGCCGCCCAGCCCGGGGGCGGGTACCTGGTTCTGGGAGCCTTCCGCGAGAGCGCGGCGGCGGAGGTCGTGCTGCTTTCGGGGCTGGCCGCCGTGCCGCCCGCGGCCTGGGACCCGGCCCGCCGCGAGTTCCGCTTCTTCCTGCCCGACGGAGCCGGCGGCCGTTACCATCGCCTGGGGTATCGCACGGCGGCGGGGGATTTCGTGCTGACCAGCGCGTTCTATCCGGAGAGGGCGGTGGAAAGCACCGCTGCGCCCCCGTTCGCTGGCGCCGGAGGCTAGCGGCGCAAGGCGTAGGGGAAGTCGGTCAGCTGCTCCGGGCCGGACTGGCCGACCAGCACCGTGTCCTCGACCCGTACGCCCCAGGGGCCCGTATACAGCCCGCAGTTGCCCACCGCGATCACGGTTCCCGCCGAAAGGGGCGGTGGAGCCTTTTCGCCGTGGAAAAAGGCGTGCCCGGCCGGCAGAGGGGGCTCCTCGAACTCAATCCCCACCCCGTGGATCGGCGGCCCGAAAACGTGCTTCTCGTGCCCCGCCTCCGCGAGGGTCCCGCGCAGGGTGTGCTCCAGATCGGCCATCTCGGCCCCGGCTCTGACCTTGGCGATCGTGGCCCGCTGAGCCTGGCGGTACAGGTCGTAGGCGGCCTGCTGCCCCGCGGTCGGCTTCCCGGCCGCCACCGTGCGGCACAGGTCCGCGCTGTAGCCGTCCACCACGGGCGCCAGGTCGATCATCACCAGCTCCCCGGCCTGGATCTTCCGGTTCGTGGGCAGCCCGTGGGCGATGTTGGTGCGCGGCCCGGAGGAAACGTAGGTGCGGTAGAACTCCTCGGCCCCGGCGTAGCGCATGGCCCGCTCGGCCTCGGCGGCCACCCGGCTCTCGGTGACCCCGGGCTTCACCGCCCGAACGGCGGCCTTCATCCCCGCGGCGGCCGCCAGGCAGGAGCGCCGGATGCGCTGGATCTCCTCGGGCTCCTTTACCAGGCGCAGCTCGGAGAGGATGTGGGTGCAGTCCTTGACCCCCACCTCCTGCGGCTTGGCGTGCGGATGGGTGAGCATGCCCATCATGGACTGGGTGAGGAAGGTATACTCCAGCCCGACGATTCCGCTCTTGATGCCGAAGCCTTCGAAATTGTGGGCGATCGAATGGATCATGCCCACCTCGTCCTCGAAGCCACCGAGGTGGTCGAAGCAGGCCAGCGCCTTCACGTCCTCCAGGTCGGTCTGCGGCACGCCCAGGGCCACTTTCCCCTCCGCGGTGATCAGGGCGTAGGCGCACAGCCGCCCATCCCCGGTCAGGTAATACATGTTGGCCGGCTTGGTCAGGAGCAGGGCGTTCATACCGGCCTCTTCCATGTGCCGGGCGCAGCGTCCGATCCGGTTTCGAAAGGTGCTCTGTTGCATGGCGTCCTCCTTGCTCGGCGGGCAGGCGGGGAGCCGCGGACTTCGCGGCGGCTACATCTTTTCCAGGAACGGAACCCCGATCAGAATCATGCCGCAGGACAGCACCTGGCGCACCGCCTCGGAGAGGCGTATGCGGCTCACCACCAGGGCGGGGTCCTCGTTGTGCAGCACCGGGTGGTCGTGGTAGTAGCTGGCGTAGGTGCGGGCCAGCTCGAACAGGTGCGTGGTGAGCAGGGCCGGGTTGAGCTCCCGGGCCGCCTGGTCCACGGTCTCGGGAAAGGCCGCCATGCTTTTGATGAGCTCCCACTCCTCCGGGGCGCTCAACAGCTCGGCGCGGAACTCCCCCGCGCGGAAGCTTTCCGCGCGCTGGGCGTACTTGCGCAGCATGCTGGAGATGCGTGCCCCCGTATACTGCAAATAGGGCCCGGTGGAGCCGGTGAAGGAAATCGACTCCTTGGGGTCGAAGATCATGTCCTTGTACGGGGAGGGGGCCAGCAGGTAGTAGTTCAAGGCGCCCAGCGCGATCGCTTCGGCGGTGCCGGCCAGGTCCTCGATCTCCGCCTCCCGCTGCTTCTCCCGGATTTCCGCCGCGGCCAGCTTTTCCAGGTCGGCGACGATGTCGTCGGCGTCCACCACCGTGCCCTCGCGGCTCTTCATCCGGCCTTCCGGCAGGTTGACCATGCCGTACGCCAGGTGGTGCAGGTCGGCCGCCCAGGCGTGCCCCAGCATCCCCAGCACGCGGAACAGGACCTGGAAGTGGTAGCGCTGCTCGTTGCCCACCACGTAGATCTGCCGGTCGAAGGGCCAGTCGCGGTGGCGCTGCACGGCCGTGCCCACGTCCTGGGTCACGTACAGGGAGGTGCCGTCGCTGCGCAGGAGCACCTTGCGGTCCAGGCCCTGCTCGGCCAGGTCCACCCAGACCGAACCGTCCGGGTCGCGGCTGAACACGCCGCGCTCCAGGCCGGCCAGGATTTCCTCCCGCCCCAAGAGATACGTCTCGCTCTCCCGGTACACCCGGTCGAAGCGCACGCCTGTCTTGCGGTAGGTCTGTTTGATGCCCTCGATGGCCCAGCGGTTCATGGTCGTCCACAGCTCCCGGATCTCCGGGTCGCCCTGCTCCCAGGCCCGCAGCATGTCCTGTGCTTCCGCTTCGGCCTGGGAGTTCTCCGCGGCCCACTGGGCGTAGCGAACGTAGTAGTCGCCGACCAGGTGGTCGCTTTTCTGGCCCTGGCTCTCCGGGGTGCGGCCTTCGCCGAAGCGGCGGTAGGCCAGCATGGACTTGCAGATGTGGATGCCCCGGTCGTTGATCAGGTTGACGCGCAGGACCTCCGCGCCGGTGGCTTCCAGGATCCGGGCGATGGACATGCCGATGGCGTCGTTGCGCAGGTGCCCCAGGTGCAGCGGTTTGTTGGTGTTGGGGCTGGAGAACTCCACGATGATCCGCCGGCCGGCGTTCAGCGGACCGGCGCCGAAGCGCCCTGCCTGGCTCAGCACTTCCTGCGAGCACCTCGGCGATGACCCGCGGCCGCTCCAGGCGCACGTTCAGGTAGGGCCCGGCGGCTTCGGCCTGGCCGCGGCCCTCCGCGGCGCGCTCCCGCAGCGCCGAGGCCAGCTCCACGGCCACCTCCTTGGGGGACTTGCGCAGGAGCTTGGCGAAAGGAAACAGGGGGAAGGCCAGGTCGCCCATCTCCGGGCGCGGCGGGACCTCGGCCACGATCTCGCTTTCCTCGACCTTCCGCCCTGCTTTCGCGGTGAGGGTTTCGGCCAGGATGCGCCGCCAGAGTTCCTTGTACCGGTTCATCGTTGGATCGCTCCCATGAATGCCGCCATGCGTCCGAAACCGGGCCCGTCCTTCCGGAACGAAAAAAGCTCTTCCGTGCAGGCGGTGCACTCCTCGGCCGCATGCACTTCCCGCACTCCGGCCGCCTCCAGCAGGCCCGCGTTGGCGGCGCGCAGATCCAGGAAGCAGCGCCCATCAGCGTCGCGCACCGACCGCCCGCCGAACTGCCGACGGAATTGCTCGGCCCGGCGGGCATCCACTGCGTAGCAGCAGGGCCCGATGCCCGGGCCGAGCACCGCCACCAGCGAGCCGGGGTCGGCGCCGTACTCCTCGCCCAGGACCCGCACCGCCTCCGTGACGATGCCGGTGCCTTGCCACCCGGAATGCAGCAGGGCGAAGGCCCCGCCCCGCCGATCATAGACGAAAATCGGCAGGCAGTCAGCCACCGTGACGCTTAGGAGGCAGTCCGGGCAATCGGCGGCAAGCCCGTCGGCCTCCGCTTCGGCCACCTCGCCGGGAGCCTGCGCCGGCTTCGCCGGGTTGCACCCGTGCAAGGCCAGGACCCGCCGGGAATGCACCTGCCGGCAGGAGTAAAGGCGCGCCGGCGGCGCGCCTAGAGAACGGAAGAACGGCTCGCGGGCAGGGGAGCCCAGGCGCAAGTCCCCCGCGGCGCGCAGGCTGATACCCGCGAGCAGGCCGGCCGGAGCGCCGGGCAACGGTATGGGCGCGTGCTGTGCGGTCGGGGAAGGAAGGAGGCGGAACAGCCGCATCGCCTCGCGGCTCAGCGCGCGGGGGTGGAGCCGGAGGGGGCCTTGGCGCTGTCCAGGATGTCCTTGAGGCTGATCCCGGCCAGGTGGTTGCGGATCAGCTCGTAGAAGTCTTGCCAGACGGGGGAGATCAGGCAGCCCTCCTGGCGAGGGCAGGCCTTTGTTCCGTGGTCCGTGCAGGGCGCCGGAAACAGGGGCTCGCCGACCGCGTCCAGGATGGTCTTAATGGAGATCTCCGAGGACTTGCGATTGAGAATGAACCCTCCCTTGGGCCCGCGGATTGAACGGATCAGTCCGGCTTTCTTCAATCGAAAGAAAATCTGCTCCAGGAACTCGGGGGAAAGCTGTTCTTTCCTGGCGATCTGGCTGATCGAGATCGGTTCGCTGTTGGCGGCGGCAGCCAGATTCACAACGGCCCGCACGCCATATCTTCCTTTAGTCGTAAGTCTCATGCTAGTTAAACCTACTTAATATGTCAGATACAATAGCATAGGATGGGGCCGTTTGTAAATAAAAATTCGGATAAATCGCGATATTTTTTGCTATTTCTTTGATTGTTCCCTTCAGGGTAGCGCCCAGCCATCGCCTGCGGTGCCCCGCCTTTACTCTCTGACCAGGGGAGTATCGGTCACGGGAAGCTTTCCCAGGTCGTACGGGGTGGCCTGGTACACGTAGTAGTTGAGCCAGTTGGCGTACAGCAGATGCGCGTGGGAGCGCCAGATCATGAGCGGCTCGCGGGTCGGGTCGTCGTCCGGGAAATAGTTGCGGGGCACGGCGATGGGCAGGCCCTTGCCGCGGTCCCGCTCGTACTCGGCCTTGAGCGTGTAGCGGTCGTATTCCGGATGGCCGGTCACGAAAACCATCCGCCCGTCCTCCGTTGCCGCCATGTAGACGCCGGCCTCCTCGGAGACGGCCAGCAGCTTCAGCTCTTTCACCGCCGCGATGTCCTCGCCCCGCACCTCGGTGTGGCGCGAGTGCGGCGCGTAGAACACCTCGTCGAAACCGCGCAGCAGGGGCTCGTGGGGCTCCAGGATGCGATGGGGGAACAGCCCGAACATCTTGGCCGGGATGGGGTACTTGGGGATCCCGAAGTGGCGGTACAGCGCCGCCTGCGACGCCCAGCAGATGTGCAGCGTGGACCAGACGTTGGTCCGGCTCCAGTCCATCAGCCGCACCAGCTCCGGCCAGTAGTCGACCTGCTCGAAGGCCAGCATCTCCACGGGAGCGCCGGTGATGACCAGCCCGTCGAAGCGCTCGTGCAGGACCTCGTCGAGGGATTCGTAGAAGGCCTCCAGGTGCTCCGGGGAGGTGTTCTTCGAATCGTGCGACTCCATGTGGATGAAAGTGATGTCGACTTGCAGGGGGCTGTTGCCCAGGAGACGCAAGAGCTGGGTTTCCGTAACGATCTTCGTCGGCATCAGGTTCAGTACGGCGATGCGCAAGGGCCGGATGTCCTGGTGCACGGCGCGCTCCGTGGTCATGACGAAGATGTTTTCCTCGGCGAGCGTTTGTCGCGCCGGCAGATCGTTCGGTACTCGTACGGGCATGCTTTTACATAGCAAATTCCGAATCCAAATGTCAAGAACCATTTGCTATTATTTCTATAGAATTACTATTATATCTCTTGACTATTTGGAAGTAAATTAATAGACATTATAGAAAATCGACTACCCGGAAAGGAGAAGAGGATGAGCATGGAACAGAATCCCAGGTTCGAGACCCTGGCCCTCCACGGAGGCCAGCAGCCAGACCCCACCACGACCTCGCGCGGAGTGCCGGTGTATCGCACCAGCTCTTATGTCTTCCCGAGCACCGAGCGGGCGGCCAACCTGTTCGCCCTGAAGGAGCTGGGCAACATCTACACCCGGATGATGAACCCGACGCAGGACGTGCTGGAGCAGCGCGTGAGCCTGCTGGAAGGCGGCGCGGCCTCGGTCGCCCTGGCCTCGGGGACCAGCGCCGTGTTCTACTCCATCATCAACCTGGCCCAGGCCGGGGACGAGATCGTGTCCGCCAGCAATTTGTACGGCGGCACCTACACCATGTTCGACGCCATCCTGCCGACCCTGGGGATCAAGGTGAAGTTCGTGAACCAGGAGGATCCGAAGAACTTCGTCCAAGGCCATCACCGAGAAGACCCGGGCCCTGTTCGTGGAAACCATCGGCAATCCCGTGCTGGACTTCGTGGACGTCGGGGAGATCGCCAAGGTCGCGCACGAGCACGGGCTGCCGCTGATCGTGGACGCCACCTTCACCACGCCCGTACCTGCTGCGCACCATCGAGCACGGCGCGGACATCGTGGTGAACTCGCTGACCAAGTGGATGGGCGGGCACGGCACGGCCATCGGCGGCATCGTCACCGACTCGGGCAAGTTCGACTGGAAGCAGAAGCACTTCGCCCTGTTCAACCAGCCCGACCCCAACTACCACGGCCTGAAATGGGCCCACGACCTGCCCCCGGCCCTCGCCCCCATCGCCTACGCCCTGCGCCTGCGCACCGTGCCGCTGCGCAACCTGGGGGCCTGCATCTCCCCGGACAACGCCTGGATCTTCCTGCAGGGCCTGGAGACGCTGCCCCTGCGCATGGAACGGCATTGCGCCAACGCGCTGGCCGTGGCCCAGTGGCTGAAGAAGCACCCCAAGGCGGCCTGGGTCCGCTACCCGGGCCTGCCCGACGACCCGGCCTACAAGACCGCAAGCAAGTATCTGAAGAAGGGCTTCGGCGGCATGGTGGTCTTCGGGGTCAAGGGCGGAAGGGCCGCGGGAGAGAAGTTCATCAACAACCTCAAGCTGTTCTCCCACCTGGCCAACGTGGGCGACGCCAAGAGCCTGGCGCTGCATCCGGCCAGCACCTCCCATTCCCAGCTCACCGAGGAGCAGCAGCGGGAAAGCGGGCTGACCCCGGAGCTGGTGCGCCTGTCCATCGGCCTGGAGCACGTGGAGGATATCAAGGAGGATATCGAGCAGGCCCTCAGGAGCTTGTAGAAGGGAGCCGTCATGAAAATCTACAACAATGTGCTGGAGCTGGTGGGCAACACCCCGCTGGTCCGCCTGAACAAGATCGTGGAAGGCGCGCGCGGCCAGATCGTCGTGAAGCTGGAATCGCGCAACCCGCTTTCCAGCGTGAAGGACCGGATCGGGCTGTCCATGATCGAGGACGGGGAGGGCAGGGGCCTGATCCGCAAGGGCACCGTGATCGTGGAGCCCACCAGCGGGAACACCGGCATCGCCCTGGCCTTCGTCGCCGCCTTCAAGGGCTACCGCTGCATCCTGACCATGCCCGACAGCATGAGCGTGGAGCGGCGCAAGCTGCTGAAGGCCCTGGGCGCCGAGCTGGTCCTGACCCCCGCGGCCCAGGGCATGAAGGGGGCCATCGAAAAGGCCAAGGAGATCGCCGCGGCCACCGCCAACTCCTACATTCCCCAGCAGTTCGAGAACCCGGCCAACCCGGAGGTGCATCGCCGGACCACCGCCGAGGAAATCTGGAAGGACACGGACGGGAAGGTGGACATCCTGGTGGCCGGCGTCGGCACCGGCGGCACCATCACCGGCGTGGCCGAGGTGCTCAAGAAGCGCAAGCCCTCGTTCCAGGTCGTGGCCGTGGAGCCGGCCAAGTCCCCGGTGCTTTCCGGCGGGACCCATTCCCCGCACAAGATCCAGGGGATCGGCGCCGGTTTCGTCCCCGCGGTGCTCAACACGAAGATCATCGACGAGATCATCAAGGTGGAGGACGAGGACGCCGGGAAGATCGCGCGCCGCATGGCCCGGGAGGAGGGACTCCTGGTGGGGATCTCCGCCGGGGCCGCGGTGTGGGCCGCCCTGGAGGTGGCCCGCCGGCCGGAGAGCGAGGGCAAGCTCATCGTGGCCATCATCCCTTCCTTCGGCGAGAGGTACCTGAGCACGTGGCTGTTCGAGGAGGCCTGAGCCGATGCCATTGCACATGTCGACGCGGGGGCGCTACGGTGTGCGGCTGATGGTGGCCCTCGCGCTGAACTACGGCAACGGGATCACGCTGCTGAGGGACGTCTCGCGACGGGAAGGGATCTCCGAAAAGTACCTGGGCCAGATCATCATTCCCCTGAAGAATGCCGGGCTGGTCACCTCCCAGCGGGGCTCGCACGGGGGCTATGCCCTGGCCCAGCCGCCAGAGGCGGTCACCGTCAAGGATGTAGTGGAGGCGATCGAAGGGAAGATCGCCGCCGTGCTCTGCGTCAACGACCCGCAAGCCTGCGCCCGGGCGACCTCCTGCGTGGCCACCAGGGTGTGGAAGAAGCTCAGCGAGGACATCGAGCGCTCGCTTTCTACTTTCACTCTCGGCGCTCTGGCCCGCCAGGCCCGGGAGCTGGCGACGACCGACGCCAGCTACGAGATCTGAGCTTCAGCGGGCAGCTGTCCTGCGGCCCGCCAGCAGGCGGTCGGCCAGCCACAAGGCCAGGGCAACGGCGAAGCCGGAGGCCAGGAGCCAGTCGCGGCCCAGGAGTTTCCCGGCCAGGGCCAGCGCGCCGCCGCTGAAGGCCGCGGCGATGGCCGCGGGCGAGCGCAGGGGCCTTCCCACCAGGCCGGCCAGGATGGGCACGAAAAGCGCCCCGGAAAACACCGAGTAAGCAAGCAGCAGCGAGGGGATGACCCCGCCGGAGTACAGCCCCACCAGCACGGCCCCGATGCCGGCCACGGCGGTCAGTCCGCGCAGCAGGCCCAGGCTCCGCCGGGTTCCCAGCTTCGATAAGTCGAGGCCCACCAGGTCCACGGCCACCACGGTGGCCAGCGTGAGCAGGGTGGTGTCCGCGGAGGAGAGGAAGGCGGAGAGCAGCGCCAGCACGGCCAGGCCGGCCAGCAGGGGGGGCAGGGTCCCTTTCATCAGCAGCGGCAGGGCCGCTTCGGGGCTGGAGCCCGGGTACAACACCCGCGCCACCATGCCCAGGAGGGCGATCAGGAAGGCCAGCGGCACGATCACCGCGATGGACAGGGCGATCCCCCGCCGGGCGCTGGACTCATCCGCGGCTGCAGAACAGGCGCGAGAGCATGTCCGGGCCGGTCACGTAGGTGCTGCCCACGACCAGGGCCAGCAGCGCCAGGTCGGAGGCCGAGAAGTCCGGGGAAAGCGGAAAGGCGAAGAAGCCGGGGTCCAGGGCCGCCCGCAGGCCGCCGATGCCCCCCGCGGCGCGCAGGCCGAACACCGCGCTGCCGGCCAGCCCGATGACGACGAACAGCAGCTGCGGCAGGTCGGTGCCGATCACGGAGATCTGCCCGCCCAGCACCGTGTACAGGACGAACAGTCCCCCGGCGGCCAGGGCCCAGGGCGCGTAGCCGCCCCCGAGGAAGGCGGACAGCAGCCGGCCGGAGGCGCTGACCTGGGCGCCCACGATGCCCAGCCAGGCCACGGCGATGAAGGCGGCGGCCACCCGGCGCATGACCGGCCCGTACCAGTGCCCGATCAGCCCCGGCAGGCTGTAGACCGGGTGGGCGCGCGCCCGCCGGACCAGGAACAGCAGCGCCGTCAGGCCCAGCGCCCCGACCAGCAGCCACCAGCTGCCAGTCAGCCCCCGGCGGTAGGCCAGGCCGGCCAGGCCGAGGGTGGCGGAGGCGCCCAGGATCGTGGCCGCCAGGGAGCCGCCTACGTGCAGGCCCCGGCCGCGGCGGCCGGCTACCAGGTAATCCTCGGCGGTGCGCACGCGGGCCAGATCCTAGGATCCCGATGGCCACCATCAGGGCCGCGTAGGCGGCCAACAGCACTGCGGCGATCGTCACGCTGCACGATAGCGTGGTTCGGCCGTTCTTGACCATGGGGGGGCGCCTCCGTATAATCGCGCTACTATGGAAGGTGTCCGGGTCCGCTACGCCCCATCCCCCACCGGTTTTCAGCACATCGGCGGGGTGCGCACGGCCCTCTTCAACTACCTTTACGCCCGCTCGGCGGGCGGCAGGTTCATCCTGCGCATCGAGGACACGGACCGTGAGCGCTACCAGCCGGAGGCGCTGGAGGACATCTACCGGACCTTCGCCTGGCTGGGCTTCCACTGGGACGAAGGTCCGGACTGCGGCGGGCCGCACGCGCCGTACATGCAGAGCGAGCGCGCCCAGCTGTACCGCCAGTACGCGCGTGAACTGGTGGCCGGCGGCCGGGCGTACGAGTGCTACTGCTCCACCGGGCGCCTGGAAGAGCTCAAGGAGGAGCAGCGGCGCGCGAATCTGCCCCAGGGCTACGATCGCCGGTGCCGTTCCCTTTCCGCGGCGGAGCGCGAAAAGCTTGCGGCCCAGGGCCTGCGGCCGGTGGTGCGCCTGGCGGTGCCCCTGGAGGGCGCCACGGTGTTCGAAGATCGCCTGTTGGGACGCATCGAGACCGCCAACCGCGACATCAGCCCCGATCCGGTGTTGTTGAAGTCCGACGGCTTTCCCACCTACCACCTGGCCAACGTGGTGGACGATCACTTGATGCAGATCACCCACATCCTGCGCGCCCAGGAGTGGCTGCCTTCCACGCCCGTGCACGTGCTGCTGTACTCCGGCCTGGGCTGGACCCCGCCGGTCTACTGCCACCTGCCCATGGTGCTGGGCCAGGATGGGCAGAAGCTCTCCAAGCGGCACGGGGCCACGCGCCTGACCGAGTTCCGGGAAAAGGGCTATCTGCCGGAGGCGATCCTCAACTACATCGCCCTGTTGGGCTGGTCCTACGACGCCACCACGGAGCAGTTCTCCCTGGCCGAGCTGGAGCGCTTGTTCTCCCTGGAGCGCCTGAACAAGGCCCCGGCCGTGTTCGACTACAAGAAGCTGGACTGGTTCAACGGGCTGTACATCCGCAAGCTGGATCCGCAGCAGCTGGCCGCGCTGCTGCTGCCCTACTTGCAGCGCGAAGCTCTGGTGGCCGACCCGCCCTCGTCCCGCGAAGCGGAGCTGGTGCGGGGCCTGGTCCCCCTGGTGCAGGAGCGCCTGGTGCTGCTGGCGGACGTGGTCCCCCTGGCCCGTTTCCTGTTCCGGGAGGTGAGCCCGGCCGCGGAGGACCTGGTGCCCAAGAAGCTGGACCGCGCGCGGGCCGCCCAGCTGCTGCGGCAGGCGGCCGGCCTGCTGGAGGACTTCGAGGCCCGCGACGAGCAGGGCAACGAGGCCGCCTTCCGCGGCCTGGCCGAAAAGCTGGGGGTCAAGCTGGGCGACCTGCTGCAGCCGCTGCGCGTGGCGGTGACGGGCAGCCGCGCCTCCCCGCCCTTGTTCGCTTCGTTGAAGCTGCTGGGCGCCAAAGAGGCGCTGCGCCGGGTCGAGCGGGCTCTCCCGCTGCTGGAAGCTGGCGCTGCAGGGTCGCTGGGCTGAGCTTCGGGATACTCAAAGGAGCCGACAATGAGCGAACTGACCATGGATACCCTGGTGTCCCTCTGCAAACGCCGAGGCTTCGTCTACCAGTCCAGCGAGATCTACGGCGGCTTGAGCTCCGCCTGGGATTACGGCCCCCTGGGGGTGGAGCTGAAGAACAACATCCAGCGCTTCTGGTGGAAACAGATGACCCAGCTGCACGACAACATCGTCGGCCTGGATGCGGCCATCCTGATGCACCCGCGTGTTTGGGAGGCCTCGGGTCACGTGGAGAACTTCAACGACCCCCTGGTGAGCTGCAAGAACTGCAAGCAGCGCTTCCGCACGGACGCCATCCCCGAGGAGCTGTGGGCCAAGCGCCAGTGCCCGGAGTGCGGCGGCCAGCTCTCCGAGCCGCGGCAGTTCAATCTGATGTTCAAGACCCACATGGGGCCGGTGGAGGACTCCACCTCGGTGGTGTACCTGAGGCCGGAGACCGCCCAGGGCATCTACGTGAACTTCAAAAATGTGGTGCAGACCGGGCGGGTCAAGGTGCCCTTCGGCATCGCCCAGGTGGGCAAGGCTTTCCGCAACGAGATCACGACGAAAAACTTCATCTTCCGCACCTGCGAGTTCGAGCAGATGGAGATGCAGTTCTTCATCCACCCCAGCGAGGACGGCAAGTGGTTCGACTACTGGAAGGCGGAGCGCTTCGAGTACTACAAGAAGCTGGGCGTGCGGGAGGCCCGCTTGCGCTTTCACCAGCACGGGCCCGACGAGCTGGCTTTCTACGCCAAGGTGGCCTTCGACATCCAGTACGAGTTCCCCTTCGGCTGGAAGGAGCTGGAGGGCATCCACAACCGCACCGACTACGACCTGCGCCGCCATGGGGAGTTCTCGGGCAAGGACCTGACCTACCTGGACGACGGGCGAAACGAGCGCTTCACCCCCTACGTGATCGAGACCTCCGCCGGACTGACCCGCACGGTGCTCACGGTCTTGAGCGACGCCTACGATGAGGACGAGGCCGAGGGGGAAAAGCGGGTGGTCCTGCGCTTTCACCCGGCCATCGCGCCGGTCACCGTGGGGGTCTTCCCGCTGGTGAAGAAGGACGGCCTGGCCGAGCTGGCCCGGGACATCGAGGTGGGGCTGCGGGAGGATTTCAGCACCTTCTACGACCAGGGCGGGGCCATCGGGCGGCGCTACCGCCGCCAGGACGAGGCCGGCACCCCGTACTGCGTCACCGTGGACTACCAGACCAAGGAGGACCGGACCGTGACCCTGCGCTTCCGCGACTCTATGCAGCAGGTGCGGATCAAAATCGAGGACATTCCGCAAACCATCCGCAAGGCCACCAAGGAGTACCAGAGGGTATGAGCAGCCCCGGCGCCTTGCAGACGCTGAAGAGCCGCGGCTTCGTGAGCCAGTGCTCCGACGAGGCCGCCCTGGCCCGCCTGCTGGACAGCGAGCGGGTCACCTTCTACATCGGTTTCGACCCCACCGCCGACAGCCTGCACGTGGGCAACCTGCTGCAGCTTTTCTCCATGAGCCACCTGCAGCGCGCCGGGCACCGCCCGATCGCTCTGATCGGCGCGGGCACCTGCCGCATCGGCGACCCCTCCGGCAAGACCGAGGCCCGGCCCATCCTGCCGGTGGAGACGATCAATGCCAACGGCGAGCGCTTCCGTGCCCAGATCGGCCGCTTCCTGGATTTCGGGGAGGGGCGGGGCCTGATGGAGAACAACGCCGACTGGCTGGCCGGCCTGAACTACATCGATTTCCTGCGCGAGATCGGCCGGCACTTCTCGGTGAACCGCATGCTCTCCTTCGAGACCTACAAGATGCGCCTGGAAACCGGCCTGTCCTTCATCGAGTTCAACTACCAGATCCTCCAGTCCTACGACTACCTGGTGCTCTACCGCAGGCACGGCTGCCGCCTGCAGATGGGCGGGGACGACCAGTGGGGCAACATCGTGGCCGGCATGGACCTGATCCGCCGGGTGGAAGGCGCCGAGGCTTTCGCCCTGACCTCGCCGCTGGTGACCCGCTCCGACGGCCAGAAGATGGGCAAGAGCGAGAGGGGCGCCCTATACCTGGACCCGGCCCGGACCAGCCCCTACGAGTTCTACCAGTACTGGCTGAACATCCCGGACGCCGACACGGGCAAGTTCCTGCGCCTGTTCACCTACCTGGAGCTGAAGGAGATCGCGGAGCTGGAGCGCCTGAAGGACAAGGAAATCAACCGGGCCAAGCAGAGGCTGGCCCTGGAGCTCACCACGATCGTGCACGGCGCGGAGGAGGCCGCCAAGGCGCGCGACGCCTCGCCGGCCGGTCTTCGAGGGGCAGGGCTCGCGCTGGAGGCCATGCCCAGCCTACCCCTGGCGCGCACGACCTGGCCACAGGGCATCCCCTCGGCCACACTCTGGGTCAGGTCCGGGCTTGGCCGCCTCCACCAGCGAGGCCCGCCGGCTGATCAGCCAGGGCGGAGCCCTGCTCAACGGGCGCAAAATGGAAGTCGATCGACTACCGGGTGAGCATGGATGACGCGCGGCCCGGCGCGGACGGCAGGCAGGAGCTGATGCTGCAGGCCGGCAAGAAGCGTTTTTTCCGGTTCCTCGTGGAGTAGGAGAGCCCGCCGATGGGCTGGCTTTACCTGGCCGCCGCGGCGGCGGAGGCCGCCCTGGCTTTTTGGGGCCCTTGGGTTCTGCCCTGGTCCCGGCTGGTCACCTCCGACTACCTGTTCCTGGCCCTGCCGGCCCTGCACGCCGCGGCGGGCATCCTTTGCCTGGCGGTGCCGCGCGGCCGCCAGGGGCCTTTTCTGCGCCTGGACCTGAGCGAGCTGCTCTTCGTCGCTCAGCCTGGTCTTCTTCCTGTTCGCCTACATCTTCGCCCTGAACGCCAACATGGACTACGTGCAGCGCTTCTTCGCCGGGGGAGGGAAGGTGCGCCTGGCCCTGGACACGCGCGCGGAGCGGCTGGCGGCGGCGGTGCGCTTCCTGCCGCTGCTCGCGGCCGACCTGGCCGCCTACCTGGGAGGCCGGCTGGGCGGAGCCCGCTATTTGCGGCGCGGAGCCCGCTATTTGCGGCGCGCAGGCCGCGGCTATTCGCCGGCGCGGGCCCGGGGCGAGAGGCGAGCCGTGGGTGCGGCGCTGGGCGCTTCTCCTGGTGCTCGCCTCGGTGGCGTTCACGGTGCTCTCCTTCCCTTCCTTCGCCGTGCTGGACGGCCTGGGCTTTCTGTGCTTCGCGGCCCTGATCCCCCTTTTCCTGGTCGTGGAGAATGCCTCCCTGATCGCCGGCTGGCTGTACGTGATGGCCTACGGGGTTCTGCAGGGAATGCTGGTCAGCTTCTGGCTGGGCACCTTCAGCCTGGTCACGCTGCAGCTGGTCACGGGTTTTTTCCTGTTGGCCCACGGCCTGTTCTTCCTGCCCGCCCTCTGGCTCGCCCGGCGGCTTTCCTCCCTGCGCCCCTTGGCCCTGGCCCTGGCCTGGGTCCTGTTCGAGTACCTGCGTTCGCTGGGCTACTGGGGCTACCCCTGGGGGCTGTGGGGCACGGCGCCGCACCACTTCCTGACGCTGCTGCAGACCGCCTCCCTGGCCGGGGTATGGGGCGTGAGCTTCGTGGTCGTGCTGCTGAACGCGGGAGCCGCCTCGGCCCTGTCCTGCGTGTTGCGCGGCGAGGACCCCTGGCCCGGAGCCCGGGCGCTGCTGGCCTCCTCCGCCGTGTTCCTGGCCTGCCTGGGTTTCGGCATCGTGCGCCTGGACGACATCGACCGCCAGCCGGTGCGCAAGAGCGTGCGCGTGGCCCTGATCCAGCAGAACTCCGATCCGCGGAAGGACGACTACGCCCGGACTTTCGCCGTGCTGCGCCGCCTCACCGACCAGGCGCTCGCCGGCGCTGCGGACAGTGAGCGCGCCGCAAATAGCGGGCTAGCCGCGCCGAGCTGGTGGTCTGGTCGGAAACGGCCTTCGTGCCCAACATCCGGCGCTGGAGCCGGGAGGACCCTGAGCGGTTCCCCCTGGCCCGGCTGACGCGGGAGTTCCTGGACTACCAGCGCGGCCTGGGGGTGTGGCTGCTTACCGGCAACGACGACTACGAGCTATCCACCGGGCCCTCCGGGGAGGAGGTCCGCCGGGACTACAACGCTGCCGTGCTCTTCGACGATCAGGGCAGGCGGGTCCAGACCTATCACAAACTGCACCTGGTGCCCTTCACCGAGTACTTCCCTTTCAAGGAAAGCCTGCCGCGCGTGTACCGCTGGCTGCTGGATTTCGACGTGTACCTGTGGGAGCCGGGCCGCGAGCGGGTGCTTTTTCGCCACCCCCGCTTCAGCTTCTTCACCCCGATCTGCTTCGAGGACTCTTTCCCCGGCGACATCCGGCGCTTCGTGCGGGAGGGGGCGGAGGCCATCGTCAACATCTCCAACGATTACTGGTCGCTCACCGAGGTGGAGGCCAAGCAGCACGCGGTCAATTCGACGCTGCGGGCGGTGGAGAACGCCCGGCCGCTGCTGCGGGCCACCGCTTCCGGGCTGACCGGGTATTTCGAGGTGGACGGCAGCCTGCGCGCCGCGGTTCCTTACTACCAGGAGCATTTCCTGGTGGTCGACGTGGAGTTTCGTTCCGCAGGCCACGACCCTCTATACCCGCTGGGGGGACTGGCTGCCCCAGGCTGCGGGGGCGGCGTTGGCCCTGCTTGCCCTGCTGTCCCTCTTCCCGAGGGTGCGCCGACGGCTGTGAGCTCCGCGGCGGTCGCGCGGCTGTACGCGGAGCTGACCGCCCGCTACGGTCCGCAGGGCTGGTGGCCGCTGGCCAGCCGGGCCGGCCGCCCGGGCTACGACGAGCGCGGCTACCATCCGGGGATCTACGGGGTGCCCGGGCCGCGCCAGCGCTTCGAGGTGGCCGCCGGCGCCGTGCTCACCCAGAACACCGCCTGGGGCAACGCCGAGGCGGCTTTGCGCGCGCTCGCCGCCTCGCGGTTGCTCATCCCCGGCGCCCTCCTGGCCTGCCCTCCGCGGCGCCTGGCCGCCTTGATCCGGCCCAGCGGCTACTACAACCAGAAGGCCCGCAAGCTGCGTGCTCTGGCCGCCTATCTGGCCGGCCTTCCCCGCGCGCGGGCGCCGACCCGCGAAGCGCTGCTCGCGCTGTGGGGCATCGGGCCGGAAACCGCGGACTCGATCCTCCTGTACGCCTGGCACGTGCCGGTGCCGGTCGTGGACGCCTACACCCGCCGCCTCTTCCAGCGCCTGGGCTGGGTGGGGCAGCGGGCCGGCTACGAGGAGCTGGCCGCCCTGTGCGCCCGTGGCCTGCCCGCGGAGGCGCCGGTGCTGCAGGAGTTCCACGCCCTGGTCGTGCGTCACGCCAAGGAGCACTGCCGCGCCTCGCCCGACTGCCGGGGCTGTCCGCTGGCCGGCAAGCCCTGCCGCTGGCCGCGGCTTGACACGCGCGCGGGCACCCGGCGGCCGCTTGACACCGCGAAGTAATATCTGTTAGGTTCTTGTATTGCTTCAACTTACGGAGGGATAACTTGCCTGGGAAAGGTTCAGCGGCCAAGCGGCATCGTCAGAGCCAGCAGCGAAGGGTGCGGAACAAGATGGTAAAGACCCGCGTGCGCTCCAGCACGCGCAAGTTCGCCGAGCTCGTCAAGGGCGGCGCCAAGGAAGAGACGGAAAAGCAATATAAGTCCGTCGCCAGCCTCCTGGACCGCGCCGTCAGCAAGGGGATCGTTCACAAGAACACGGCCGCCCGCAAGAAGCACCGGCTGCACAAGCAGCTTCCCGGCGGCAAGAAGCCCTCCTAAAGCGAAGCGCGCACGAAAGGAACCGGGGTGGGTGAGGAAAAGCTCACCAAAGCCGAAATCATCGAGAACATCTTCCCCCTGATCAAGGTCAGCAAGAAGAACATCCACACCGTTCTGGACCTGTTCTTCGATGAGGTGAAGAAAGGCCTGCTGCAGGACAAGATCATCGAGCTGCGAGGCTTCGGCACTTTCGAGATCAAGATGCGCAAGGGCCGCAAGGCGCGCAACCCCAAGACCGGCGCCGCGGTGGAAGTGGTCAACCACGGCGTGGCCGTCTTCCGTCCCGGGCGGGAGCTGAAGCAAAAAGCCTGGGAACTGAGGAAATAGCCCATTGAGCCCCGCGCCCCTGGCGGGGCCCCAGGATGGGGCCTCGCGCGCGACGGCCGTGCTCGTCGACCTGGCGCTCATCGCGCTGGGTGCGCTGCTTTTCGCCCTCAGCTTCCCGAGCTTCCTGTCCAACTGGGGCTGGTTTCCCCTGGCCTACGTCGCGCCGCTGCCGGTTTTCGCGGTCATCCGCCGCACCGGCTGGCTGGGCGCGGCGCTGTACGGGGCGCTGTACGGGTACCTCGCCTACGCCCTGCACAACTACTGGCTGGCCACCTTTCACCCCCTGACCCTGGCCATCGTGCCCCCGATCTACGCCTTCTATCTGCTGGTGGCCTTCCTGGCCTTCAAGGCTGCCGATACGCTGTTGCCGCGCTGGGGCTTCCTGGCGCAGTCTGTCCTGTGGGTGGCCTACGAGCTGTGGAAGGTGCAGGGTTTCCTGGGGTACTCCTACGGAACGCTCGGCTACTCGCAGTACCTGTTCGCCCCGCTCATCCGCGTGTCGGCCCTCACCGGGGTGTGGGGGGTTTCCTGGCTGGTGGTCTTTCCCTCCGCCTGGTTGAGCCACGTGCTGCGCGACGGGCGGCGGGGGCTGGCGGCGCGCCTGGCCGCGGATTGGCCGGCCGCCGCCGCCTGGGCCGTGCTCTTCGCCGCCGCCCTGGGTTACGGCCTGGGCTCCAAGGTCGAGCTGGGCCAGGCCCGGGCCTGGCGGGTGGCCCTGGTGCAGCAGAACATCGACCCCTGGCGCGGCGGCTACAAGGCCTACGGGCAGTCTTTTTCCATCCTGCGCCGTCTGAGCCTCCAGGCCCTGGAACAGGACCCCGAGATCGTGATCTGGTCGGAGACCTCCTTCGTGCCGGCCATCGACTGGCACACCCGCTACCGCACGGACCGGGAGGCCTACGAGCTGGTGCGGCAGCTGCGGGAGTTCCTGGCTGCCCAGAGCGTGCCGTACCTGATCGGCAACGACGACGGGAGGCTGAAGCGCCTGGAGAGCGGGGAAGAGGTGCGCGTGGACTACAACGCCACCCTCTTGAGTCAGGGGGGGGAGATCCGCCAGGCCTACCGCAAGCTGCGCCTGGTGCCCTTCACGGAAGCTTTCCCCTACCGGCGCTGGCTGCCCGGCATCTACGAGTGGCTGCGCAACGCGGACACCCACTTCTGGGAGCCGGGCGAGGAGCACACCGTGTTCGAGGCCGGCGGGGTGCGCTTTTCCACCCCGATCTGCTTCGAGGACACTTTCCCCGGCCTGTGCCGGGAGTTCATCCGGCGCGGCGCCCAGGTGCTGGTCAACATGACCAATGACTCCTGGTCCAATTCCGTGGCCTGCGAGATGCAGCACATGTCCATCGCCCTGTTCCGCGCCGTGGAGAACCGCCGCACCCTGGTGCGCGCCACCAATGGGGGCATCACCTGCCTGATCGACCCCAACGGCCGCATCACGGCCCTGCTGCCGCCATTCCGCGAGGGCGTCCTGGTCGCCGAGGCGCCGGTATACGACGGGCCGAGCACCTTGTACAACCGCCTGGGGGATTGGTTCCCCTTCGCCGCCCTGGCCGTGGGTCTGGGTCTGCCGGCGGTCCTGCGCCTGGCCCGCAGGCGGCGCCCGCAGGGTTGACAATCGCCCCGGCCTGGGTGAGAATGGCGTATCGATGAAGCTCACCGGGCGGATTCTCATAGTTGATGACGAACCGATCAACCTCGAATTCTTCGACGTGATGCTTTCCAGGCTGGGCTTCCAGATCGAGAAGGCCGCCGACGGCGAGGAGGCGCTGCAGAAGATCCAGGAGACCAACCCGGACCTGATCATCCTGGACAACATCATGCCCCGCCTGAGCGGCTGGGAGGTGGCCAAGAAGCTCAAGCAGGACAAGGAGTACCGCAAGCACCGCCAGACCCCGATCATCATGTTCTCGGCCATGGACGAGGTGAAGGACAAGATCGAGGGTTTCGAGCTGGGGGTGGACGACTACATCACCAAGCCCTTCAACTTCTCCGAGGTCCTGGCCCGCATCCGGGCGGTTCTGCGCAGCCGCGAGCTGTCGCGCCAGATCGCCCGCCGCGAGCGTCGGCTGGCGGTCGTGGAATCGCTGAACGCCTCTCTGATCTTCTTCACCCAGCACATCCGCAACCCCATCGCCGAGCTGATGCAGGCGGCCGAGAACCTGGAACCGGCCGACTGCGACCAGGCCACGCGCCTGCTGGAGCTGGTGAAGGCCCGCGGCGCGGAGATCCTGGCCACCCTGCAGGGGCTGGAGGAGGAAATCGGGGAGATGCAGGAGAAGGGCGACCGCCTGAAGCGAGGGGACCTGAGCCTGGAGGACCTGGAAAAGAAGCTCAAGAAGCACCTGCGCGACTGGAAGCGCAGTCACGAGAAGGAGACGGCCGGATGATCTCGGAGGCCAAGCGGAAGGTGCTGGAGCTGTTTGCCGAGGGCCGCCGCCACTACAAGCTGATGAGGTTCGGGGAGGCCAGGGACTGCTTCGCCAAGGCCCTGGCCGTGGACGCGGAGGACGGGCCTTCCAAGGTGTACCTGGCCCGCTGCAAGCATTACATCGAGAACCCGCCTCCCGAAGACTGGGACGGGGTTTTCGTGATGAAGACCAAATAATATGCCAAAAAACAACGATCACAAGGGTACCGAGAAAATCTCCACCACTCTGGGCAGGGAAACCAATTTCCACGGCATCCTGAAGTTCCGCGAATCGCTGAAGATCGACGGGAAGTTCGAGGGCGAGATCGAGTCGCCCGGCTTCCTGTACGTGGAGAACGGGGCCGTGGTGAAGGCGAACATCAAGGTCGGCTCCATCGTCATCGGCGGGGTGGTCCGCGGCAACGTGGAGGCCAGCGAGCGCCTGGAGATGCTGGCCACCGGGCAGGTCTACGGCAACATCCGCACCGCCAAGCTCAACATCGCCGACGGAGTGGTGTTCGAGGGCAAGTGCGAGATGATCAAGGGCCCGGAGAGCGTGAACGTCTTTTCCGCCCCCGTGGGGGAGCTGAAGAAGACCCTGCAGAGTGTCTAGCCCGGGGCCGCGCGCCCAGCTGGTCTCAATCGGCACCGAACTGACCGACGGAGTCATCCAGAACACCCATTTCCGCTACCTGGGCTCGCAGCTGAAGAGCCTGGGTTTCCGCGTGGTCGGCGGCGTGCAGCTTCCCGACGAATTGGAGGCGATCCTGCGCGCGTTGGCCGGCGTGGAAGCGGAACTGATCGTGGTCACCGGGGGGCTGGGCCCCACCTCCGATGACCTGACCCGCGAGGCCGTGGCCCGCGCGGCCGGGGCGTCGCTGGAGTTCCGTCCTGAGCTCTGGCAGCGCCTGCTGGAGCGCTATGCCTCCGCCGGCCAGAAGCCGCCGGAGTCCAACCGCCGGCAGGCCTATATCCCCGCGGGCTTTGAGGTGCTGGCCAACGACTGGGGCACGGCCCCGGGCTTTTGGGGCCGGCTGCGCCGGCATCCCGTGCCGGGCTGCGCCGGCGCGGCCCGGCGCCTGGCTGGCCGCCCTTCCCGGGCCGCCGGCGGAGCTGGAACCCATGTTCGCCCAGCGCTTGCTGCCCTTGCTGGCCGCGGCGTTCCCCGGCGCGGGCGGGAGCGGGGAGCTGGCCGCTACGGCCCTGCTCATCCCGGAGTCGGCGTTGGAGGACGCCTTGCGGCGGCACCGCCGAGCGGAGGTCGTCTGGGGCACCCGGGTGGCCGAGGACCACATCGCCTTCAGCCTGCGGGGCGGGGAGGAGGCCGGGCGCGAGACCGTGCTGGCGGCGCTGCAGGGAGAGTTCGGGGAGGCCTGCCTGCGGCGCGGCTTCTGGAGGCCCGGCGAGCTCCTGTTTCGGGCCCTGCAGGAGCGGGGCGAGCGCCTGGCGCTGGCCGAGTCCTGCACGGGCGGCCTGGCGGCCAAGTGGCTCACGGACCTGCCCGGCAGCTCGCGTGTTTTCTGGGGGGGAGTGGCGGCCTATTCCAATGACGCCAAAGAGAGGCTGTTAGGCGTGCCGCGGGCTCTACTGGAAACCAGCGGGGCGGTATCCGAGGAGGCCGCCGCGGGCATGGCCCGCGGTCTGCTGGAGCGCTCTTCCGCCGACCTGGCCGCCGCGGTCACGGGCATCGCCGGGCCCGAGGGGGGAAGCCCGGAGAAGCCCGTAGGCACGGTATGGATCTCGACCCTGCACCGGGATGGCCGCGGCCTGGCCAGGGGCTTCCGATTCGGGGCAGGGAGGGATCTGATCCGCAGGCGCAGCGCCGTGGCCACTTTGCTGGCCGCCGAGTGCCTGCTGGCAGGCCGCGAGCTGCCGGCGCTCTATCCGCAACAGCGGGCTTCGCGTCGGCCATAGCCGGGCTTCGTCCCACAATGCCCGTTGACACCACGGAGGATTGTTACTATATTTGATGCGTATTCGCACGGTCCCTTTGAAGCGCCGCAAACGGCGGCTACGCCCCGGACAAGCGATCTAATCTGTCGCAGTGAATGCGGCCTTGCGCGTTTATCAATAATCACTTTTCAGAAATATAACAGGTGGAGCGGAAGATGGCGATCATCCGAAGACGAAAGATAACCCACGGCAACCCCGCCGAGAACGCTAAGGAAGCGGGAGCCGGATTCCAGGATTCTCCGGAGCCTGCCGGCGCGCCAGGGGCCGGGCTCCCGGAGGATGCCGAACTGGAGGAGGAGCTGGCCGAGCGGCTGACCGACTCAGTGCTGCACGAGGACGGCTACTCCCGCCGCAGGCCCAAGCGCCGCAAGATCCGCGTGGAGCTGATCAAGGAGCCTGCGCAGTCCGGACCGGATTCGGCGGACAACGGCTCCGAGCCCGCAGGGGAGGCGGCTGGTTCCGCCGTGCCCGCGGAGGCAGCTTCAGCAGCTTCCGGTGAAACGCAAGCCGCCGGTTCCGGCGCGGGCGCGCCCACCGCCGCTGCCGCCGTCGCTTCCAGCGGCGCAGTAGCGCCCGCCTACGGCGGGGGAGTTCCCCCCGGCGGGGCCCCCGGCGCGGCCGGGACTGGGGATGGCGGCCATCACCGCGGCCGGGCGCACCCTCCCCAGAACCGCGAGAAGCTGCTGATCAACGACCTGTCCCTCACGGGTATGCCGGAGCTGCGGTCCCTGGCCACCAAGCTGGGGGTCAACCACGAGAGCGTGGCCTCCCTGAAGAAGCAGGAGCTGATCTTCGCCATCCTGAAGGGGCACACCGACAGGAGCGGGCAGATTTACGCCCACGGCTGCCTGGAGATCCTGCCGGACGGCTACGGCTTCCTGCGCTCCCCCAACTACAGCTATCTGCCGGGTCCGGACGACATCTACATCTCCCCCTCGCAGATCCGCCTGTTCAATCTGAAGACCGGCGACACGGTGTCCGGGCAGATCCGCCCGCCCAAGGAGGGCGAGCGCTTTTTCGCCATGCTGCGCGTGGAGAGCGTCAACTTCGACGCCCCCGAGGCGGCCCAGACCCGCATCCCCTTCGACAACCTGACCCCCCTGTATCCCGACGAGATGATCAACCTGGAGACCCGGGGGGAGGAGATCTCCACCCGGATGATCAACCTGTTCTGCCCCATCGGCAAGGGACAGCGCGGCCTGATCGTCTCCCCGCCGCGCACCGGCAAGACGATCCTGATGCAGAAGATCGCCAACGCCATCACCGCCAACCACCCGGAGATCTTCGTGATCGTGCTGCTCATCGACGAGCGCCCGGAGGAAGTGACGGACATGCAGCGGAACGTCAAGGGCGAGGTGGTGTCCTCCACCTTCGACGAGCAGGCCTCCCGGCACGTGCAGGTGGCCGAAATGGTGATCGAGAAGGCCAAACGCCTGGTGGAGCACAAGCGCGACGTGATCATCCTGCTGGATTCCATCACCCGCCTGGCCCGGGCCTACAACCAGACCGTGCCCACTTCCGGCAAGATCCTCTCCGGCGGCGTGGACTCCAACGCCCTGCACAAGCCCAAGCGCTTCTTCGGCGCGGCGCGCAACATCGAGCAGGGCGGCAGCCTGACGATCATGGCCACGGCCCTGATCGAGACCGGCAGCCGCATGGACGAGGTGATCTTCGAGGAGTTCAAGGGCACCGGCAACATGGAGATCAACCTGGACCGCAAGCTCTCCGACCGGCGGCTGTTCCCGGCCATCAGCATCAAGAAGTCCGGCACCCGCAAGGAGGAGCTGCTGCTGCCCGAGGACGTGCTCAACAAGATGTGGGTCCTGCGCAAGGTGATCAACCCCATGGACGACGCGGAGATCATCGAGCTGCTCCTTGACAGGATGCGCAAGAGCAAAGATAATCAGGCCTTCCTCCGCTCCATGAACACGGGCGGGGCGGCCGATGAGTGACAGAGGGTAAAGCGATGAAAGACGGAATCCATCCGAAATACGAACCGACCACGATCACCTGCGCCTGCGGGAACGTGATCGAGACCCGCTCCACCGCCAGGGACATCAAGGTGGAAATCTGCTCCAACTGCCACCCCTTCTTCACCGGGAAGCAGAAGCTGGTGGACACCGCGGGGCGCGTGGAACGCTTCAAGAAGAAGTACAACATAAAAGACTAAGGTTTTCCGACCTGCAGGTAGCGCCGCATGTGCTCCCAATGGCTGCCGCGCCAGTATACCCGGCCGCATTGGGGCAGGCGCGGAAGCGTCGGTAGCGGCGGGCCACCAGCGGGGGCACCAATTCCCGCGCCCGCTTTCGCGGCAAGGCCTGCAGGCTGCGGTTGCAGATCAGGCACAGGCTGAAGGGTGACAGGCGCCGGGCCAGGTCAAAGCGGGCGACCACCTCGGCCAGCTGCGCGGGGGGGTGCGGGGAGCGCACGCAGTAGCCGTGGGTCACCTCCGCGCGCATGAGCAGGCCACGGTCGCGGGTGAGCAGGATGCGGCCCTCCTGGCGCGACAGGCGGCTCAAGGTGCGGTCATCCCAGTGGTTGGCGTACAGCGAGTCGAAACCCGCCAGGCGCAGGAGGCGGGCCAGGCGCCCCAGGTGCACGTCCAGCACGAAGCGCACGGCACGCAGCGGGAGAGGGCGCACCCTGGTGAAATCGGAGAGGTCCAGGGTTTCGAACACGGGGTATACGCTGAGCCGGTCGCCGTTCGCCAGGCGGTGCCGGAAGTCCACCGAGAGGCTGTTGACCAGCACCAGATCGACTTCGGTGTGGGGTATGCCCAGCGACTCTACCAGGCTTTTCACGGTCTGGCCGGGGGCGAGCGGCCAGGGAAAAGGGTGCTTGCGCAGCTCGGGGGGCAGGAAGTAGTTCAGCTCCTCGTAGCAGCGGACCTCCACCCGCCTGTCGGTCACGAGCTACAGCATACTATGGAAAGGGCGCTTAATGCTGCAGGGAATTGAGCTTGCCGATCATCAACTGGATGCGACTGGACAGGGAAGCCAGGAGGCGCTTGGTCCACTGCGGGCTGGCGGCGAAGATGTCCTGAAAGTTCTCCCTGGAAAACACCAGGGCTTCCACGGAGCCCTTGCTGATCACGGTGGCCGAGCGCACGGACTTGTCGAAGAAGCTCATCTCCCCGATCAGCTCCCCCTTGCCTACGGTGTTGAGCACCTTGTACTTGTTGCCCTCCCGGCGGGTGATGTAGACCTCGCCCGTCAGAATCCAGTAGATCTGCTGCCCGACGTCCCCCTCCTTGATGAGGATGGTCTTGTCCGGGTAGGTGTGACCGAACTTCCTGCGGATTTCGTCGTTGATCGCGTCTTCCGCCTGGAAGGCGATTTTCATGATTTCCGTGTAATCCCGGTCGCTCATGGCTCAAGCCCCTTTGGGAGTGCCGGCCGGACGAAGGCGGCTGGAGAACTCCGCGTTCAGCACCCGCAGGTACTGGGTGCACCCGGTGATGGTGTTGAAGGCCAGCTCCCAGGAAACGCTGGAAGCCAGGTCGAAACCCTCCCGGTCCCAGCGGTACAGGATCGAACTCTCCAGGCAATAAGCACCCGTCAGGCGAGGGCAGGAGAGCAGGGTCTCCACCAGGCCGAAGATCGAGTCCGGGTGCAGGTAGACGGGGAGCCGCTCGGCCAGGGGCAGGTCCAGCCGCACCAGGCCGGCGACGACGAAATAGATGGAAGAACCACTCACCGGGTCGCCGGGCTGGTACAGGATAGTGCCCGGTTCTGCGCGCAGTTGTTCCCCGTACTGCAGCTCCTGCTCGGTCATACAATATTCTCATCGACAGGAAGCGCTTGTTTTATTGAATTCTTTTGCTTTTTCCCATACTATAGCCGCGGAGTTTGGCATGGATGAGCTCGCCCGCAGCCATAAAGAAGAGTACGGTGAACCTCCGCAGCTGATCGCGTCGGCTCCCGGCAGGGTCAACCTGATCGGCGAACACACGGACTACAATGAGGGCTTCGTGCTGCCCATCGCCATCGACTATTGCGTCCACGTTGCCATCTCCCGACGCAAGGACCAGCACCTGAAGTTCTACTCGCTGGACTTCAAGGACCGAAAACGCACCAGCATCTCGAATTTGCGCTTCAAGAAGGAGGACCGCTGGGCCAACTACCCCAAGGCCGTGATCAGCGCCCTGCTAGCCCGCGGCCATCAGGTCGGGGGCCTGAACCTGACGGTGCACGGCACGGTGCCCCAGAACGTAGGCCTGGCTTCCTCCGCCGCGCTGGAGGCGGCCACGGCCTTCGCGCTGCAGCGCTACCTGGGCCTCGCCCTGGGCGGCATCGAGCTGGCCCACCTGGTGCTGGACGCGGAGAAGAGCTTCGTGGGCGGGCACGGCACCCTGGTGGACCACCTGGTCTGCCGGATGGCCAAGCCCGGCTCGGCCATGCTGCTGGACACCCGCTCCATGGATTTCCGCTACGTGAGCCTGCCGCTGAAGGGGGCCAGGTTCCTGATCACCAACTCCAACGTGCCCCGCACCCTGGGGGACTCCGAGTACAACCAGCGCCGGGCCGAGTGCGACCGCTGCGTCAGTCTGCTGGCGGCCAAGCGTCCGGGGCGCTCCCTGCGGGACTATTCCCCTGCGGACCTGCGCGACAGCATGGGGCTGATCCCCGAGACCACGCGCAAGAAGTGCCTGCACGTGGTGGAGGAGAACCAGCGCGTGCTGGAGGCCGAGGCGGCACTGAAGAAGGGCGACCTGGCCGCCTTCGGCAAGCTGATGAACCGCTCGCACGAGAGCCTGCGCGACCAGTACGAGGTTTCCTGCCCCGAGCTGGACTGGCTGGTGAAGCGGGCCTGGGAAACCGAGGGGGTCTACGGCTCACGCATGGCCGGCGTGGGCTTCGGCGGCTGCACCGTGACCCTGGTGGAGGAGAAGGCCATCCCCATCTATGTCTCGCGCCTGGAGGCCTACGAGCGCATCTTCAGTTTCAAGCCGGAAACCTTCATCTGCGAGCCCACCGGCGGCGTGCGGATTTCCTATGAGAATTCTGCTCACAAACGATGACGGGGTGGCCAGTCCCGGACTGCGCCTTCTAGAACGGGCCCTCGCCCCGGAGCACGAGGTCTGGATCGTAGCCCCCGATTCCAACCGCAGCGGCAGCTCGCACTCCATCACCCTCGGCACGCCCAGCCGCTTCCGGCGGACGGGGGAGCGGGAGTTCACCTGTTGGGGCACCCCGGCCGACTGCGTCGTGATGGCTCTCATGGGGCTGGTGCCCGAGCCGCCGGACCTGGTGCTCTCGGGAATCAACCTGGGCCCCAACCTGGGCACGGATATCCTGTACTCCGGCACGGCCGCGGCCGCCCGGCAGGCTGCCTTCATGGGGCGGCCCGCCGTAGCCTGCTCGCTGGCGTCCTACCTTCCCCCCTACCACCTGGATTTTCCGACGCGTTTCCTGGCCTGCAACCTGCAGGCCTTCGTCAGCCTGTGGGCCGAGGACCACTTCCTGAACATCAATTTTCCAAACTCTGAAGGGCCCAGTCGCTCGGAGGTGACCTTCCCGGCCAGGCGCGTGTACAAGGACACCCTGGTGCGTTTCGAGGCCCCCAACGGGGACCTGTACTGCTTCCTGGGCGGACAGCGGCCGGAAGCCCGGGAGGAGCCCGGCACGGACTACCGTGCCATCCAGCAAGGCTCGACCTCCCTGTCTCCCATCCTGATCCACCCCTCCAACCACGAGATCGAGGACCGCTACCGCCTGGCTTCCTTCGTCACTCCCTCGTAAAGCTCGCCCCCCGATCAGCCGATATTGATAGTGTGGAGACGGCGATGAACGTCGAAAATATTACGATAAAGCCCGCCGAGGCTCGCCCCGCTCCCTCCACCCCCGAACCGCCGGTCATCCAGCTGGAGGAGATCCAGTCCATCATCTACCTCGGGGTGAAGGGCGAGGTCCTGCCCGTCGAGAGCCATCGCGTAGATACCTTCGCCTGATTCGTGTATAGTACCTGCATGATCAGGCTTCGGCTCGGCGGAGCTCTGCTCTTGCAGCTGCTGTGCGCCCTGACTGTCACGGCCCAGAGCGTCGACATGGAGCAGGCGCGCGCGGACGACGATTTCCGCTGGGGCGTGCGGGCCTTCCACGACTCCAATTTCGGCGACGCCGTCCTGTCACTGGAAAAGTCCCTCAGCCGCAAACCCGCCGCGGTGCTGCCGCGATTGTGGCTGGGCAATGCCCTTTACAAGCACGGCTTCGAGGAGGAGGCGCTGGCCGAGTGGCGGCAGGCGCTGCTGCGCGATCCCAGCGACTCGCTGCTGCGCAGCCGCATCCAGCTCACCGAGCTGCGGCGGGGCGTGGCCCGGGAGCTCGCCCGTCCCCCCCAGTACGTCGTGGCCGCGGAGTTCCCTTCAGGCAAGCTGCGCTCCCCGCCCCTGAGGCGGCCGTCGGCGGTGCATGCCCGCCCCGACGGCGGCTCCTACGTGGTGGCCTTCGGCTCCGGGCAGATTGGGGAGCTGGACGTGAACAACCACGTGCGCCGGCTCCTGAACGGCGGCCTGAAAGGCTACAACCGGCCGTTCGACTGCCTGCAGCTGACCGATCCCCGCACGGGGGAGAGCTTCCTGTGGATCACCGAGTACGGCGGGAACCGCCTGCTCAAGGCCAACCTGCGCGGGGAGCGGCTCGGGGAGTTCGGCACCGCGGGCCGGGGCCCGGGGGCCTTCCTGGGACCCCAGTACCTGGCCGCCGACCCGGCTGGATACCTGTACGTGACCGACTGGGGCAACGCCCGGGTGGCCAAGTACGACCTGGACGGCAACTTCATCCTGTCCTTCAAGGGCCCCCTGGCCGGCCCCACCGGCATCGCCGCCCGGGAAGGGGAGGTGTTCGTGGCCGACCGCGCCCGCGGGGCCGTCCTGCGCTTCGATTCCAGCGGCAACTTCCTGCGCGAATACCGCGGGTTGAGCGGCCCGGAGGGCGTCGCCTTCCGCGATCCCGGCACCCTGCTGGTGGCGGACGGCAACCGACTTCTCGCCTTCAGCATCGAGAGCGAAACCTGGCAAACCCTGGCGGACCTCTCGGGGGAGGCCGGGCGGATCACCCACTTGTCCGTGAGCGCCAACGGGGACCTGTACGCCGTGGACTTCGACCGCAGCCGCATCCTGGTGCTTTCGGAGATGGCGGACATGTACACGGGCCTCACCGTGCAGGTGGAGCGCGTACTGGCCGACTCCTTTCCCGAGGTGTACGTGGACCTGACCGTCCGCGACCGCTGGGGCAACAGCCTGGTGGGCCTTACCCGCGACAACTTCCGGATCACCGAGCGCTACGCCGAGGTGAACGAGCCGGACCTGGTGAACCTTTCCCCGCCCCTGGCCCTGGCGCTGGTAGTGGAGAAGTCGCTGGCTATGAAGGACTACGCCGGGGACCTCGCCGAGGCCGTGGAGCGGCTGTTCGCCCTGGTGCCCGGCCGGGATCTCGGACAGCTGGCCGTGCTGAGCGCCGGGGAGAAGCCCGCTCTGGAGGGAGGCTTCGGGGGCACCCGATTAAGTACGGTCCGCGCGGCGACGCTGGAGCCCTGGAGCAGCCGCTGGCGCTTCGACCGGGCGGTGCGCCAGGCCGTGCCCCTGCTGGCCAGCCGCTACGCCCGGCGGGCCGTGGTGTTCCTGGGCAGCGGACGGCTGGAGCCGGGCGCCTTCGGCGAGTTCTCCCTGTCCCAGGTCGCCCGTTACCTGGCCAACAACGGGGTGGCTTTCTACGCCGTGCACTTTTCCCCCGAACTGGCCGAGGAGCTCTCCTTCCTGGTTTCCGAGACCGGTGGGGCGAGCTGCTACTACTTCGGCCCCCGCGGCATCGAGCCGGTGCCGGAGACGGAAGCCGGGCGCAGCTACCCCCTGTACACGCTGCGCTACAAGAGCCGCGCCGACGCCGATTTCGGCCGCCGCTACCTGGATCTGCAGGTGGAGGCGAACCTGGCCCGCAGGAGCGGCCGGGCCCAGAGCGGCTACTTCGCGCCCCTGTCCGATTGAGGCCCGCTTTGAGCGCGCACTGGGAAGCGCTGTGCCGTCGTTGCGGCGCCTGTTGCCACGAGAAACGCTACACCGGCCGCGGGCGGGTCGTGGATTACGGCCGCCCCTGCCGCCATCTGGACCAGCAGTCCCGCCTGTGCCGGGTGTACGAGTTGCGCTTCCGGGCCTGCCCCGAGTGCCGGCGCATGACCATCTTCCACGCCCTGTTCTCCCCCTACCTTCCGGCTTCCTGCGGGTACGTGAACGCGTTCAGAAAATGGCGAAGATCCTCCAGTCCCCCTCCTCCCTGCTGAAGTAGTACTCCTGGAAGCGGGTCCAGAAGGGGATCCGGTCGGAAAGGTCCAGTCGGGTGCGCACGCTCAAGCGGTACTCCGGTCCCGGCCTCCGGTCGGCGAACCGCTCCGAGGGCTCCACGCTGATGCTGCCGGTGTCCACCACCTCCTCGGCGCTCACCCCGCCGAAATCGCTGCCTTCGAAGTAGCCCTCGAAGGTGGCGGCCATCTCCTCGCGGGTCAGGGTGGCGTTCAGGCGGAGGATGAGGATTTCCTGGGCGAAGTAGCGGGAGGCCTCGGAGGGCTCCCTGGCCAGGAAGTGCCGGAGGGAGGCCAGGAACGCCTCCCGGATGGACTTCAGCTCGTTACCGGAAACCGCCGGGGCCGCTGAAACGCGGACTTGAGGGGCCTGCGGGTTCCAGGTCGCCGGGGGAAGCCCCGGGCCTACCGCAAACAGCAGCCACTGCCCGTCCCGGGGATGGTACAGGTACTGCTGCTCCCTTTCCCAGAAGGCCATTTCCTCGGAAAAATCCGCCCTGGCGGTGATGCGCACCGCGTAGCACGGACCCCAGGCGGGGGGCCCTTCCACCGGGCTCACCTCCAGGCTGTCCAGGTCGTACACAGCCGAAGGAGCCAGTCCTCCGGAGAGGTCGGCGCGGGCGAAGAAAGCCTGCAGGTCGCCGGCAATGGCCTCCTGCGTGAGCTCGGCGGCGAAACGCGTGAACCAGAGCGTCCCGTCCATCATCGATAATAGGGCCTGGGCATCCTCGGCCAGAAAGGCGGACACCAGACGCAGGAAACGGCTCTTCAGGAGGATGGCCACCGCCTCGGGAGTCTCCTGCCGTGGCGAAGGGCCGGAACCCGGCCGCGCAGCTTCCGACGCGGCCTGGGCGGCGATAGCCCCCGGGTCCAGCGCCGGGTCGATGTGGTAGGCCATGCCTTCGAACTCCGTGGCCTTGGCCTGCTCGCCCTGCAGGGCGTACTGCCGGCCAACCAGGTAGTAGGCTTCGGCCAGCTCTCTGCGCTCCGCGGGCCCGAGCTGCTCGTAGAACTGGGCCCAGGCGGCCCCGGCGGCCGCCACCACGAGCAACACCATGCAGAGTATGCGTTTCATGCTTGCATTATAGCACGTATTTGACAGCCCTTGGAGGCGAGGGTATACTGAGGCCTGGAGCGAGGGAGGTGGGCATGGAGGAGCGCAGGAGCGGCGACCGCAAGCGGGTCATGGTCACCACGTTGGTGCGCAAGCGCAAGGACAACGACGAAGTGGAGATCATGGAGTTCCGCAGCCGGGACCTGTGCATCGGGGGCATCTTCGTGTCCACCGAGGATCTGAGCCTCTTCCAGCTCGGTGAGGAACTGGAGATCTTGATCGACGACGACGGTCGGAAGTACTACAAGGGCAGGGCCCGGGTGGTGCGCTCCTCGCGGGTGCTGTCCAAGCAGGGGGAGTTGGCCGACAGCGGCTTCGGTCTGATGTTCACCTCGCCCGACCCGGACTTCATCGAGATCGTGCAGAAAAAGCTCAGTGCGGCAGAATAGCCGCGCTGAGGGGCCGCAGTAGCGGCAGGTCAGTGCGCAAATAGCGCGCTAAGGGGCGGCGATAGCCGCAGGTTAGTACTTGAAAGCGCTCTCCCCGATGAACTCCCGCAGTATCGAGTAGTCCGGCACCCAGCCGGGCGGGATGGGGGCGAAGTTGGCGATAAAGGAAAGCAGGCGCAGCGCCTCGTGGAACTGGGGGTGGTCGGGCTTGACCGTCTTCAGCAGCGGCTCGGCGTACACCTTCAGCACGGCCAGTTCGTAATCCAGCGCCGAGTTGAAGGCCGAGTCCACGGTGTTCTGGAACGGGAAGATGTTGCGGTCCTCCCCGTTGCGCACCGACTGCCACATGCTCAACGTGCCCCCGGCCGCGCGCCCGCGGAACTGGTTGTCGCGCACGATGCGGCGCAGCAGGCGGTTGTCCGTGGTGGAAATCCGGTTGTGGTCGTCCAGGTTCAGCTGGGTGAGGGCCGACACGTAGATCTTGTACTTGCCCCCTGCCGGGATGGCCGGGGTAAGCTCGTCGTTCAGGCAGTGGATGCCCTCCAGGAGCGCCACCCCCCGGTTGGGTAGCCGGAGGCGCACGCCCTCCTGCCGCCGCTGGCCGGTGTGGAAGTCGAAATGCGGAATCTCCACCTCTTCCCCGGCCAGCAGGGCCAGCAGCTGCTGGTTTAACAAAGGCACGTCGATGGCCGCCAGGCTCTCGAAGTCGTAGTTGCCCTCCTCGTCCCGCGGGGTGAGCTCCCGGGGCACGAAGTAGTCGTCCTGGGCCAGGAGCACGGGGTTCCTGCCCAGCACGCGCAGCTGCACGGCCAGCTTCTTGGAGAAGGTGGTCTTGCCCGAGGAGGAGGGCCCGGCGATCAGCACCAACTTCACCGTGTCGCGCTGTTCGCTGATGCGGTCGGCGATCAGGGCGATCTTTTTGTCGTGGAGGGCTTCAGCCACCTGGATGAACTCCCGCACCCGCCGGCCGGCGATCAGGTCGTTCAGGTGCCCGACGCAGCTCACCCCCAGGATCTTGCCCCAGTCCTTGTACTCCCGGTAGACTGCGGCCAGCACGGGGTTTTCCTCGAACTCGCCCATGCGCTGCGGGCTGTCCCAGGGCGGATAGCGCAGCAGGAAACCGGGCGGATAGGCCGTGAGCTCGAACACCGAGAGCAGCCCCGTGTCGGGAACCAACGGGGCGTGGGCCAGGTCCATGAAGTCCCCGCAGAAGTATACGGGCACCTTGGGATCGTTGCGGTTTTTAAGCAGCAGCACCGTGTCGGCCTGATTGGCCTCCTGGAAGTAGCGGATGGCCTCCTCGTAGGCTATGACCTGCCGGCGGATGGGAAGGCGCATGGAGGCGAGCTCGCGCAGGCGGGCGCTCAAGGCCTCCAGGTCCTGCGCGGAAACTTCCCCCTGCCCGTCGAAGTAATACAGGTAGCCCCGCCCCAGGGAGTGCCCGACGATCAGGCGCCGCCCCGGGAACACCTCCCGGGCGGCGATGGCCGCCAGGAAGCACAGCGAGCGGCGGTAGATGCCCGCCCCCTCGCGCGAGGCCAGCAGCACCGGTTCCACCCGGCAGTTGATGTCGATGGGATAGCTCAGGCTGGAGAGGGCGTTGTTGGCCAGGATGGCCACGATCGGAGAGGCAGGATGAGCGAACTGCGGGTCCGCCAGGATTTCCCCCGCCGTGGTGCCCGCTGGGAAGCGACGGGAGATCCCGGAGGGGAAAGTGACCGTGATTTCCATCAGTAGAGGTTGTGGGCCTCTACCTCCTTCCAGCTCAGGTTGCGGCGGATGGCCGGCGCCTGCTCGGTGCCCGCTTCCGAGGTGCCCGCCGCGGCGAACTCCGTCAGGAGGTTGCCGTCCCGGTCGATCAGGATCTGCACGATGGGGGTCTTGGGCGACCGCGGGTCGGTGCGGATCACCCGGCCCATGGCCCCATTGGACAGAAGGACGGTGGTGCCCAGGGGATAAACCGACAGGCAGTAGATCAGGGCGCGGACGGCGACCTCGTCGTAGAACACCCCGCGCTCCTTCAGCAGCTCCAGCAGGGCGGCGTGCCCCTCCCGATTGACCCGGAAGGGGCGCTTGGTAGTCATGGACTCGTAGGAGTCGGCCACCGCCAGGATGCGCGAGTACAGGGAGATCTTCTCCCCGACCAGGGCCCGCGGGTATCCGGTGCCGTCCAGCCGCTCGTGGTGCTCGTAGGCCGTCAGGGCGATGGTGTCGGAAGCGGAGAAGCCCTTCAGGATGCGGTAGCTCAACATCGGATGGGCCTTGATCATCTGCCATTCCCTGGGGCCCAGCTGCCTGGGGTTCAGGTAGAGGGCGTCCGGGATCTTCAGCATGCCGATGTCGTGCAGCAGGGCGCCGCTGCCCAGCTCGATCAGGCGGTGCGGCGGCAGCCGCAGGGAATCCCCGATGGCCAGGGACAGGACGGCGCAGTTGAGGCTGTGCTGGTGCAGGTAATTGTCGGAGATGTACACGAACTCCGGCAAGCGTAGTATTGTGTCGCGGCTGGACTTCACCAGGTCGATCAGCTCCTTCAGCCGTTCGGAGATGCTCGCCAGGTCCAGCCGGTTGGACTCGGCGAAACGGGTGAAGGTGTCCACGGTGAAGCTGAGGAGGCCGAAATACAGCTTGCGGGCCTGCTCCATCTGCTGGCTTTCCTGGATGTCCAGCTCCAGGGTGGACTTGGCGGCCACCGTCGTCCCGCTGTGGGCCGGCGCATCCACCTGGTTGCCGTCGCAGTACACCGTCTCGTAGCCCCAGCGGGCCAGGCGGGCCAGCAGGTCCTGAGACATGGGCACGTCCGGGGACAGCAGGATATAACCCTCATCCAGGTACACAGGGGCGTCGAAATACAGCTTTTCGCGCAGCTCGGACAGGGGCAGGCTTTTCATGGTGGGTTGCCTCGCAGTTGACCCGGGCCCTGGTATTCCATAGACTCTGGGTCATAATTATAGGAGCTTTGCTTGAAATTTAAAACCTTGTACATCCTGTTCAATGCGGTGATCGTGGCGGCCTTCCTGATCATTTTCCTGCTGCCGCTGGCCCTCCTGGGCGCGGACTACTTCCGGCTGTTCGCCCAGAAGAACTGGATCGCCGGCGTACTTTTCCTGGCCACCCTCATCATCATTAACGGCTACTTCGCCCTGAATTGGAAGCTGTTTCGCCTGCTGGAGCGCGAGGACTGGCCGGCGCTGATCCGCCACCTGGAGGACTCCATCTACCGGCGCGGCCGCATCACCAAATCCTCCTGCCGCCTGCTGCTGAACGCCTACCTGATCAGGGGCAGCACCGAGCCCATCGCCGCCCTGGAGGCCCGGGTGCGCCGGGACCGGCCCGGGCTGCTGCCGGCCCTGGCGCTGCCCTTCGGCCTGCCGTACCTGCTGCGCGGGGACCCGCAGGCCGCGGCGGAATATTTCGGGCCGCTGGCCGCCGAAGACGGCGTGGCGGACAGGGGCTGGATACGCTGGAACTACGCCTTCAGCCTGATGCAGCTGAAGAAGCAGGGCGAGGCTGGCGCGGAACTGCAGAACCTGCTGCGGCAGCGTCCGGCTCCCGAGCTGCGCCTGCTTGAGTCTGTACATGCTGGTGGCCTGCCCCAGCCCCGAGCTGCGCGCCGAGGCCGAGCGGGGGCGCCGGGAGCTGGCCGGCAAGTTCAGCCCTGAGCAGTGGCGGCGGAGGCTGGAAAGCGGGGGCGGGAATCCTCAGGTCACCCTGCTCGCGCCCATCCTGCGCGAGGCCCGGGAGTGGCTGTTCAGCGGACGCGACTCCGCACAAAAAAGCTGATGGAGCGGTCATAGGTCCGCTCCTCGGCGGCGCTGAAGTAGCAGGCCGGCAGCTCCCCTGCGTTGCGGTGGTAGGCCAGGCAAAGGCAGCAACGTCCCCGCCGCAAACAGCCCGGGTAGGTGCAGTTGCACGCTTCAGAGTTCGTTTTCAGGTTGTCGCAGTCCATCCTGCCGGAGACGGGACTTGAACCCGTACAGCCCTTGCGAGCCTGAGGATTTTAAGTCCTCTGTGTCTGCCAGTTCCACCACTCCGGCCGCGGTGAAGCCCGCCGTGCAGTGTACCGCATGCCCGCCGATGTTGGAAGGCGGCAGGCGGTGCCTCAGACGGCCCTGGTCAGCACGCGGGTCAGGCGCCGGGCGAACTCCGCGGGGTTCTTGAGCTCCGCCCCCTCCTGGATCAGGGCCTGCTCCAGCAGCAGGTGGCTGGCGTCGGCCAGCAGCTCCTCGTCCTCCAAGCCCTGCAGCTTGCGCACCAGCTCGGCTTTCGGGTTGAGCTCCAGGATCGGCTTCACCTCCGGCAGTTCCTTCTGGCCCAGCGCCCGGGCCAGGTGCTGCATCTGCACGGTCGGGTCGCTGTCGTCCATCACGATGCAGCAGGCCGAGTCCGCCAGGCGGGCGGAAGCGCGCACGTCCTTGACCTCCCCACCCAGGATCTTCTTGATCCTGGCCAGCAGGGGGGCGAGATCCTTGGCCTGGGCCTTGTCCGCGTCGGTGGCCAGGTCTTCGCCGGCGCCGCTGCGGTTGACGGCCTTCAGCTCGATGTCCTGGTAGCGGCCCACGGCCGCGGCCACCAGCTCGTCGATGCCGTCGTCCATGAGCAGCACCTCCAGGCCCTTCTTCCGATAGGCCTCCAGCAGGGGGGAGGCGCGCAGCTTCTCCTCCCGGTCCCCGGCCAGGTAGTAAATCGCCTTCTGATCGGAGCCCATGCGTTGCCGATAGGAGCCCAGTGAGGCGAGGCCTTCCTGCGAGCTGGACTTGTAGCGCACCAGGGCGAGAAGGCTTTCGCGGTTGGCGGGGTCCTGGTAAAGCCCCTCTTTGATGCAGATCCCGAACTCCTTATAGAAGTCCTTGTACTTCTCCGGGATGTTCTGGGCCATCTTCTCCAGCTCCCCGAGGATCTTCTTGACCGCCGCGGTACGGATGGAGCGCAGCACCTGGTTCTCCTGCAGCATCTCCCGGCTGACGTTCAGGGGCAGGTCCTCGGAGTCGATGACCCCGTGCACGAAGCGCAGGTAGGTGGGCAGCAGCTCCTTCTCGTCGTCGGTGATGAATACCCGCTTCACGTACAGCTTGACCGCCGGGCGGTAGTTCACCCAGAACAGGTCCGGCGGCGCCTGGCGGGGGATGAAGAACAGGGTCGTGTACTCCAGGGCTCCCTCGGCTCGGGTGTGCATGAAGGCCAGGGGATCCTCCTGGTCGTGGCTGATGGTCTTGTAGAACTCGTTGTACTCCTCGTCCTTGATCTCCGCCTTGGGACGCCGCCACAGGGCGGAGGCGGAGTTGATCTGCTCTACTTTTTCTTTCTTGTCCTTTTTGTCCTCGGTGTAGTGCAGGTGGATCGGGAAGGGGATGTGGTTGGAGTACTTGCGCACGATGCCCTCGATGCGCCAGCGGCTGGCGTACTCCCGGCCGCGCTCGTTGAGGTGCAGCTTCACGGTGGTGCCCTGCTGTTTGGCCTCCACCTCCTCGACCTCGAATTCGCCCTGCCCGTCGCTCACCCAGCGGTAGACCTTGTCCTGCCCGGCCCGCCGGCTGGTCACCTCCACGCTGTCGGCCACCATGAAGCAGGAGTAGAAGCCCACGCCGAACTGGCCGATCAGGTTGGAGCTCTTCTGGGCATCCTCGGCCAGGGAGTCCAGGAACTGGCGCGTGCCCGAGTTGGCGATGGTGCCCAGGTTGCGCTCCAGCTCCTCGGCGTCCATGCCGATGCCCGTGTCCGAGACGCTGAGCCATTTTTCCTCCGCCCCGTCGAAGGCGACGTCGATGCGCGGCACGAAGGCGTATCCCTTGAACTGCTCGTCGGTCAGGGTCAGGTACTTGAGGCGGTCCAGGGCGTCGGAAGCATTGGAGATCAGCTCGCGCAGGAAGACCTCCGGGTGGGAGTACAGGGAGTGGACGATCAGGTGCAGCAGGCGGCTGACTTCGGTCTGGAATTTGTGCTTGGCCATAGCTTTGAGAATACTAAAGGGTGGGGGCTAGCTTCAACAGGCCGCAATCGCAGGTTACACACGCAGGAGCGGCCTCCGGTTGACGGGGGGCGGGGGAGCGGGTACGCTACGGGCAGTCATGAAGATCGCCGAGCTGCTGGAGGAGCTGGACCTGTCGCTGGACGACATCCGCTGGTTCCTGGCCGTCCGGGAGACCGAGCGCCTGCTGGCCTTGAAAGACACGCCCCTGGAGATCACCCGCCTGCTGTGGTCCGGGGCTCTGGAGCGCGATCTGTACGACATGGAGGAGCGCTTCCTGGCCGAGCAAGGCGAGGCGCTGCATCGGGGCCGGCGGGACGAGACTGCCGTGCGTCTGCTGCTGGCCGAGGTCGCCCGGGTCCGGGCGCGGCGGTACGCCGAGGTGCAGCCCAATCCATGAGCAAGCTGTGGCAGAAGGGCGTGGCCCTGGACGAGCTGGTCGAGCGCTACACCGTGGGCCGGGATTACCTGCTGGACCAGGACCTGGTCAATGCGGATTGCCTGGCCAGCATGGCCCACGCGGCCATGCTGGAGAAGATCGGCATCCTCTCGGCCCAGGAGAAGGCGTCCCTGCACGGGGGCCTGGCGGAAATCGTGCGCCTGAACCAGGCGGGGAGCTTCCGAATCGAGGCGCGTGATGAGGACTGCCACACCGCGATCGAGAACTTCCTGGTGGCCCGGCTGGGGGAGGCGGGCAAGAAGATCCACACCGGGCGCAGCCGCAATGACCAGGTGATCGCCGCCCTGCGCCTGTACGGCAGGGCCTTTCTGCTGGAGTTCCAGCAGTCCGCGCTGGGGCTGGCCGCCACCCTGACCGGGTTCGCCCGGCGCCACGAGCGGGTCCCCATGCCCGGGCGCACCCATCTGCAATTGGCAATGCCCTCTTCCGTGGGCCTGTGGGCGGCGGCCTACGCCGAAGAGCTGCTGGACGACCTGGTCCTGGCGGGCGCGGCCTACGAGCTGAACGACGCCTGCCCGCTGGGCTCGGCCGCCAGCTACGGCGTGCCCTTGCCCCTGGACCGGGAGATGGTGGCCGACCTGCTGGCTTTCGCCCGCGTGCAGAACAACGTGCTGGCGGCCAACAACAGCCGGGGCAAGACCGAGTCGGTGATCCTGGACGCGGTGGAGCAGGTCATGCTCACCTTGAGCCGCCTGGCCCAGGACGTGATCCTGTTCTCGCTGCCCGAGTTCGGCTACTTCAACCTGCCGGAGGAGCTGTGCACCGGTTCCAGCATCATGCCGCAGAAGCGCAATCCCGACCTGCTGGAGCTGGTGCGGGCCAAGGCGGCCGCGGTCGGGGCCCGCGGCGCCCAGATCAAGTCGATCCTGCGGGCCCTGCCCTCGGGCTACAACCGCGACCTGCAGGAGACCAAGGGTCCGTTCATGGAAGGCTGCGCGCTGGGCCTGCTGAGCGTGCAGGTGGTGGACCTGCTCATGGGGCGCCTGGGGGTGAGCGAGGAGCGCCTGGCGGCGGGCTTCCGGCCGGAAATCTATGCCGCCGACCGGGCCCTGGAGCTGGTCGCCGAGGGGGTGCCGTTCCGGGACGCCTACCGCCGGGTGGCCGCGGAGCTGCCGGCGCTCGAGAAGCGGGACCCCCGGGAGGCCATCGCCCGGAAGAAGCATACCGGGGCCCCGGGGAACCTGCGCCTGGAGGTGGCGGAGGGCCGCCTGGCGTCGATGAGGGAGGCCAACGACCGCCGCCGGCAGCGGGTGGAACCGAAACTCAAGGCCCTGGCCGGCTTCGACGTGCCCCTGTACCGCTGAAGGAGGCTCACCCGATGCGCCGCTTCGTGCCGCGGACCCCTGGCGCGCGGGGGCTGGCTGTGGGTCGTGCGGGACGCCGCGACCGGGCAGGAGAGGATCATCGACTATGAGTTCTGTTACGACTGTCATTCCAACGCCAACGAGCCCCATCCCTATGGCGACAAGAATCCGCGCGGCGAGTTCCGGGATTATGTGTTCTTCCCCTACCGGCCGTAGCCGGCGGGTCGCGCCGGCGCGCGCGGCCTGGCTGGCGGCTTGCGGGGCGCTCTGCGCGGCGGCCCTGGGGGTGCTGATTTCCTGCACCACCCCGGGCTCTGCCGCTCACCCTGCCGCGCGTCCTGCCGGCGGGGCCGCCGGCAGGCTGTTCGAAGCCTCGGAAAATGGGGAGCTGGGGCGGGTGCGCCAGCTGGTGGAGAAGGACCCGGCGCTTCTGCGTGCCGAGGACCGGCTGGGCTGGAACGCCCTGAGCTACGCCGCCTGGGCCGGCCGCAAGGAAGTGTATGATTACCTGCGGGGGCAGGGCGGCAGCGCCTCTCTGTTCGCGGAGGCTGCGCTCGGGCCTTTTCCGGCCTTCGTGCAGCGGCTGAAGGCCCGCCCCGCGGCGGTGCGCGACAGGGACTCTCGCGAGCGGGCCACGGCGTTGGGCTGGGCTGCGCGCTCCGGGAACCGGGAGGCCTGCCTGTTCCTTCTCTCCCAGGGGGCCGACGTGAACGCCGCGGATCGTTCGGGGGACAGGCCCCTGCACGCGGCCGCCGGCCGCGGCGACGCGGAGCTGGCGCGCGAGCTGCTGCAGGCCGGCGCGGAGCCCGCAGCGGCCGGCGAAGGAGGCGCCACCCCGCTGCACCGAGCCTGCGCCCGGGGCTCCTTCGAGCTGGTGGAGCTGCTCCTGGACCGCGGCGCCCCGCTGGCCGCCACCGACCGGGCAGGGGACACCCCGCTGCACAGCGCCGCGGCGGCGGGTCGGTCGGAGATCTGCGAATACCTTCTGCTGCGGGGAGCTTCCCGTTCGGCGAGAAACCACCGGAGGCCTTACGGCTGGGGACCTGGCCGCGGCCGGCGGCTTCACCCGCCTGGCTGAGCTGTTGCAGGAGAGGTCATGAGAAGCCTGCTGCTGGCCGCCGTGCTGGGGCTCATTCTTGCGGGTAGCGCCCCCGGTCTGTTCGCTGAGCCGGCCTGGAGCTGGTCCACGAGCCTGGATACCATCGTGGGCACTGGAGATACCCGTTATCTCATGGAGCTGCCTGGCAGCCCTTATGGGGGAAGCAGCGAGCTGATCTTCCCGCTGAGCACCCTGCTGGAGGGGGTCACCTTCCGCGGAGAGCGGGTGGGAGGACGGCACGACGGCCGGAGGGAATGGAGCTTTGAGGCGTCGATCGCCGTGAACCTGCTTGCGCCCTTCGGGAAAATGGAAGATTACGATTGGTGGATGTATACGGATATTCCGAAGCGGCTCTGGAGCTATACGGAATCCGACGTGAGCATGACCTGGCTCGTGCTCTCCGCCGCCTGGAGAATGCCCCTGGCCTCGGGGCGGTGGGGCAGGCTGGACGGCGTTCTGGGCTATCGCTTGCAATACGTGGACCAGAAGGTCAACGGCCTCAACGGCTGGCATACTGATGAGGTCCCCCCTTATGACGACATTCCAGATGGGTTTTTCCAGGATACCTATGCGAAGCTGGCCCTGACCTACTGGGTTATGTGGAACGTGCCTACCGCAGGGCTGGCGGTCACGTTGAAGCCCGTGCCCGGTGTAGCCGTGGGAATGGAGGCGGGCCTGGCCGTGCCCATTGTGGCTGACGAGGACGACCACGTGCTGCGCAACAAGCTGTCAACAGCAGCGGGCCTGGGCTTCGGCGGGTACGCGGAGTTGGCGGTGCGCTACTCCTGGGGAAAGGCCGAATCCCGGGTGCGCCCCTATTTGTCGTTTATAGCCGGCATGATGGCCCTGAAGGCGAACACCTTGCAGACCCAGGCCTGGTACGGGGATGATCCAGGCTATGCCGGGGATGAGACAGGGATGGTGATATCGGGCATCGACCACCAGATCTCCACGAAGCAATTCACCGTAACGCTGTCCTGCGGCGCCGCGTATTGAACCTTTTTTCTCAAGTTCCTTGACCCCTGCGAAAGGGGTGATATACTAATGAAAAAGGAAGGGGTATGAAGCACAGCAAAACGGCGCTCCTGGTCCTCAGCCTCCTGATATTGCCGGCTTTGGCCTTCGCCAAGCCCCAGGTGGCCGTGCTGGACACGATCCTGGCCGCGGGCATGGACAAGACCGTGGCGGCCCCGATCACGGACAAGATCATCGAGGAGCTCGTGAACTCGGGCAAGTACACGGTGATCGATAGGGCTAACACGGAACAGGTGCTGAGGGAAAAGGAGTTCCAGCTGTCTTCCGGTGTGGTCAGGAACGAGGAAGTGCGCCAGGCCGGCGAATACCTCGGGGCGGACCTGGTCGCCGTGGCCAGCGCTTCCCGGGTAGGCTCCACCTACGTGATTTCAGCCAAGATGATCGACGTGGTGACCGGCGAGATCGTAGCCCAGGCCTCCTCCGAGCAGAAGGGCACCATCGACGTGGTGCTGGACGTGGCGCGCACGGTGGGCCGGCAGATATCCGGGCAGAGGGTCGTGGTGGCGGACAAGCGCGCCGAGGAGCTGGTGCAGGAGCCGGCCAAGGTGGCGACCCCTGCGGTGGCGCCTGCCGGCGGGAACGCGGCGGTCACCATGCAGATGCAGGTACTGATCCAGGGCAAGGCCCACATGCGGCAGTCCGGCCAGCTGCAGATGATGAGCCTGGCGGACCAGTTGAGCGATACCGAGCGCCTGATGCTGTATTCGACAAACCGCAAGGATAATGCCACCCTGGCGCTGCTGCTGAACATCCTGCTGACCAGCCTCGGAAGCTGGGTCCAGGGAGACACGAGCGGGGCCCTGGTGGAGCTGTCCTGGATGGCGGTAGGGATAGCTGGCGTTACGACAGGCTATGACTATTGGGGCGATCCCAACTGGTTCTACTACGCTGGACTCGGCGCCATCACCTTTAATGTTGTGTACATGTGCGTGCGGCCTTTCAACTACCAGCGTCAGTGGAACACCAACCTGTCCAGGGGCCTGAAAACTGTTACCCTGTCCGTGCTGGACGCGGAGGGAATGAGCTTCGACGTCTACCGGACCGAGCGCGGCCCGGAATGGAAGATGGGCCTGAGCCTGGTCAGCTTCGAGTATTGACGATCGCACTGAAAAAACAGGGCGCCCGTTCGGGCGCCCATTTCTTTTCGACGGCTAGTTCGTCGGTTCCCGGTGACCCGGAGGGTGACCCCGTTGGAAGATCGCTCGTACGAGAATGGTTCAGGATGGGCGAGATCATAGAGGGACCTGTCGACCGGAGCGTTTGACATGCTTCCATCGTGAGTGACCGCCTGGAGCTCTTTCGCTGCGAGAGATGCTGCTGACGATCGACAGAAATAGAGTATCCGGCCCGCCAAGGTCCAGCAGCATCGTATAGTAGCGATCATCCCCGGCGATACGGGGAAGAATCCCCGATGCACCTCGATCGTGTAGTGAAGTCGTAGAAGAAAGCGTTGGTCTACTCCCCGTAATAGGTCCCTTCGGGATGCTCGTAGTAGGTAGTCCAAATGACGAATCAGTGTCAGCGCTGGGAAAAGTACGATTGTGAGGTTCCGTACAAGCTGTAGATCCAAGGCCAGGTATGATGTTCACGTTCGGCCGCAGCCTGCCAGACTGAAGCGATGGCCACAACCAGCGCAATCAAAGGCAGCCAATTCTTGATTTTCATGATTTCCCTCCCTAAGTTCCTTTCTACATCTATAGAAACAAGCATACTTGCGGAACCAGCAGAGTTTCAATTTCCTTGAATCAGGCTGCTCAGTCCTGCGGAGGCATGCGGAGCCATACTCCGCCAGCTCCCGCAGCATCGCGGGTGATATGTCTTTATGGATGGTGTGCGGGGAGGTGACCGAGGCGGCGGCCAGCGAGGGTGCCCAGCTCCTGGGCGGAGGGCAGGGGAAGGCCGGCGGCCAGCCCGGCCAGGATGCCGGCGAAGTGGGCGTCCCCCGCGCCGCCGGTGGACGCCACGCGCACGGGCAGGGCGGGGCAGTGCTGCAGGGCGGCGCCGTCCCAGCTCCAGCTGCCGGCGGCACCGGCGGTGACCGACAGCCGCAGCGCGGCGTGTTCGCCCGTGAGCGCGGCGATCGCGGCGGCGGCCAGCTCGGCGCGCCCGGAGGGCTCGGCGGGAAGCGGGCGGGGCATCCCCGCGGCGGCTAGAGCCTCTTCCAAGTTCACTCCCAATAAGTCGACCTGAGCCAGCAGCCCCCTCTCCCGCACTGCGGGCATTTCCCCCAGGGTGAAGCTGGCCGCGCGCAGGAAGCCGTGCTGTCCTCCCAACGATAACAGGCGCAGGCGGGCCTCCAGCGGCACCTCCGGCTCGGCCAGGGCGATGCCCCGGCCCCGCCGGCCGGCGAAGTCGGGGGCCGCCTCCTCGATCGCGGCGGGGTCCACGGCCGCGCAGGCCGAGTCGGCAGTGGTCAGGTTCCCGCCCGTGCCGTCGGGGTACAGGAAGCAGAACGAGGAGAGAGTCGGACGGTCCGCCAGCGCGCGCACGTAGGAAAGGGTGAGGCCTGCTTCCTCCATTTCAGCGCGCAGCTGCCTCCCAGCCTCGTCCTCACCGAGCCGGCCGATGGGCAGCACGGTCATCCGCGGCCCGAGCAGAGCCCGCACGTAGTGGCAGGCGATGTGCAGCTTGCAGTAGTCCCGCCGGTCCAGGAAGCGGCCGCTGCGGCTCTCCTCCCGCCCCAGGGTGTGATCTCCGTCCAGCAGGAAGAACCTGCCGGTGCCGATGCCCCCGGTGCCGATCAGGGCTTCGTAGCGCAGCGGGATATCGGCCGGGAGGCGCAGCAGGCCTGAGGCACCGTGCGGCTCGCGCCCGGCTTTCGCGCTGCGCCGCCTTCCGCCTCTCACAGCCCCAGGTCCCACTCGGGATGCAGGCTGATGGGGTGGGTGGCCGTCTCGACCGTGGCGGTGAGCAGGGCATCCGGGTGGCTGGACAGCAGGGTGATCGGGAACTCCGGGTCCGGCTCGCTGAACAGGGCTACCCGCAGGGCGGTCTGCTTCCAGGCGCCGGTGTCCGAGAAAAGGCGCACCTTCCGCGCCGAGAGGCATTCCTTCAGGCCTAGCGTCACCGATTGCGGGGGCACGAACTGCCAGGCCGTGCCCAGGGTGCGCTGGGCCAGGGCCAGGACCGTGTCCCAGTTGTTCTCCTGCACCCGCACGGTGGAGGTGGCCAGCTGCTCCAGGGTGAGGCGTGAGTAGGGCTGGCGGCGGGCCTGGTTGTAGGCGACGTGCCCGTCCTGCCCCCAGCCCCCGTAGGTCAGGTGGATCGGGGCGGCGGCCACGGCGGCGGCGGTCTGCTCGACGTTGTCCGCGCGCAGCCAGTACCGGTTGCCTTCCGGCACGGCCAGCTTGGGGTCTACGGGGCCGTAGAACTCCCTCTCCATGAAACCGCGAAAGCTGTAGGGGTGGGCGCGGGGCAGCTCCCGGCCCTGCCAGTCCAGGCACTCGTCCATGTGGAAGACCACGAAGTGCCGCAGCGACACCTTCTGCCGGTTCACCAGGGCGGTGAAAGGCCGGTACCAGCAGCTCGGGCCGCAGGGAATGATGGCCCGGTAGCTTTCCCCGCGCGCGCCGGCCGCCCCGAGGGCATCTACCAGCTCACGGGCCATCAGCTCGCCCATTGCGGCGGAGTCCTGGACCAGCCGGAAGGGAACCTTCCGGGCGGGGTGCCTCTCCAGCTCGGCGTACGGGATGCGGCACCACTCATACAGCTGCTTGGGCGTGATCATGCGCGCACCTCCAATCCCGGTATGTAGCGAAGGGCGTTCTGGAAGTAGACCTTCTTCAGCACCCTGTCGGGCAGGCCCAGGCCGTAGATCCGCCAGCGGGAGTGGCCCCAGCGGCCCACGTAGTCCGGGTACTCGAAATACTCGTCGCGGGTCTCCAGGAAGCGGAAGTAGCAGCGGTACACCGCCGCGTCGCAGGGCATGTCCGTGCCGAACAGGATGCGGTCCTGGTAGCGCACGAAGAAGTCATGGGCGGTGAAAGGCTGGCGGCCCAGCTCGTCCAGGCGGGCGGAGAAGTCCACCACGGCGTTGGGGTGGTCGTCCAGGAAGCGGGCCACCCGGGACAGGTCCTCGGGCAGGTTGGCCACGTGGGCGCACTGGAAGCGGGTGCGCGGGTGGGCGGCGATCAGACGGTCGCGCTGGGCCAGCAGCTCCATCTTGCCGAAGCGGGAGCCCAGGAAGCTCCAGCCCGGGGCGTCGCTCAGGGTCAGGTAGTGCTCGTTGGCCGCGTCGATGGGCAGGAAGAAGCCCAGGGGATCGGAGACGTGGATGAGCACCGGAACCTTCAGTTCCCCTGCCCGCCGCCAGATCGGGAACAGGCGCTCGTCGTCCACGGGGATCATGCTCCCGTCGTTGTCGCGGAAGCGCAGGCCCAGCTCCTTGGTGATCTTCAGGCCCAGCGCCCCGGCCTTGAGGTCGGCCTCCAGGCGCTGGAGGCACAGGTCCACCCACTTCCGCGGGTCACCGGAGGGGTTCTCAGGGGTTCTGAAGAGGGTGAAGTCGTCCCAGCGGGCGAACTCCGCCATGGTGAAGCAGGCGAAACGCCCGGGGTGCGGCCGCACGTAACCGTCCAGGTAGACGCCCAGCTCGCGCCGGCGGATAGAGTAGCCGGTTTCGTCGAAGGGCAGGCTGACGTTCCCGGTCACGTTCAGGAAAACGGCCACCCCCGCCGCGTCCATGGCCGCCAGCATCTCTGCGGCCGGACGGTCCCCGAAAAGGTGGTTGTGCGCGTCTACGACCGGGTAGCGGGCCTTCTCGGGAAGGTGCTCGGGGACGCGCAGCAGGCTTTTCGGCTTGAACTCGCGCAGCGGCAGATCGGTCATAACGCCACGGGGCGCACCCCGGTCTGCTCGCAGAAATCCTGCAGGGCCGGGTACAGCTCCTCCCCGTAGCCCAGGCAGGCGTACTCGTTGGTCCAGCTGTCCAGCAGGGCGTTCATGTCGCAGTGGGCGGTCACGAAACCGTGCGGCCAGAAGGGGATGCCGCACTCCTCCAGGCGCTTCCGGATCGTGGCCGCCGGGGGCTCGAAGATCGAGGCGCGGGTCAGCACCATGCGGAACTCGCCATTGACCCGGCCCAGGCGGGCCAGCACCCCCTCGCCGACCTTGCAGATGAGCTTCACCGACAGGCCGCCGGCCTGGCCCTCGGTGGGGATGCCGTGCTCGGCGAAGCCCGCCGGCCCGAGCTTCCCGGCCAGCGAAGGGGGCACCGCGCCGTCGCCGATGATCTTGATCTCGCGCTTCTTCGTGTCCAGGTGCTGCAGGTCGCCGTAGTACACCCGCTCGGGGGAGAGTTGGGTGAGAAGGTACACGCTCAGGGCGGTGTTGAAGTCCCCCAGGGTGGATGTGCCGACCCCGTCCTCCAGCATCATGGACTGGGCGAAACAGGTGGCCGCGTAGTCGTCGCCCAGGCCGGGGAAGGACTGGATGGTGTAGAACTCCCAGCCCTCCCTCTCCACCAGGCCCTTGATGGCCAGGTACAGGCGCAGCGAGCGCTCATTGGCCAGGCCGGCGGGGGGCTTCTTCCCGAACAGCTTCACCAGGCGCGGCTCCAGCTCCGCGAGCGCCGAAGCCGGCAGCTCCTGGGCCCGGCGAACCAGTTCCGTGGTGTCCCGGGTGTCGATGTCCACCCCGAAAACCCTCATCCACTGGGAGGGGTCGGCCACGCCGCAGGTCTGGCCCATGCCGCGCCCGCCGAAGGATCCGATTGTAGATAGGTTCAGGCGCCGGCGCAGGGCCGCGGCCCGGCACCAGGAGGCCAGGCGGCCCAGCGCCTCCGGGTCCCCCGCCTCGCCGTACACGAAGCGGTGGGGGATGCCCACCTCCTGGAGCGCGCCGTGCATGACCAAGCCGCCCACCGGGCGCCAGCCCTGGGAGCCGGGGTGGGTCCACAGGGCGACCGCCTTGCCGCTCATGGCGAAATCGCGGACCGCGCCCACCAGGTGCGCGGCCCAGACCCAGGTCCCGGAGAACAGGACCACGGCGTCCACCGCGTCGTTCTTCTTCATCTCGGCCAGGGCGGCGCGGGATTCGGCCTTGCCGGCGATCACCAGGGGGTATTCCACGAGCGACAAACCGCGGGCCCGGAGGGCGGCCTTGGAGGCCGCTACGATCCGCTCGTCGATGAAGGGTGCGCCCATGGGATCGGCGAGCCCGTCCTTGTGCACCCCGTACACGATGAAGCCGACGGTCGGCTGAATCACGGTTGAGTCTCCTTTCGCAGCGCTTTAAAGCGGGTTGAAGTTCTGCTCCAGGGCCATCAGGTCCATGTTCCAGATCGAAAAATGTTTGGGAGTCTCGATCAGGTATTGGACCATCAGGGCCAGGTCCTCCGGCCGGAGAATCTGTGCCTTGGGGTCCAGGGCGAAGCCGGCCTTGGCCGCCCACTCCGTGCGGATCGCCGCCGGGGCCAGCACGCTAACCTTGATGCCGTGGCCGTTCACCTCGTTCAGCAGGGCCCGGGAGAAGCCTTCCACCGCGTGCTTGCAGGCCGTGTACACGGCCAGGTTCATGCGCCCGCGCTTGCCCAGTATCGAGGACACGTTGATCAGGTGGCCGGCGCGCTGCTTCTTCATGTGCGGCAGGGCGGCGCGGCAGCCGTACAGCACCGTGTACAGGTTCACGTCCACGCCCTGGCGGATCTCCTCCAGGCTAAGGGAGGCGAACTCCACCGAACGGATGCCCCAGCCGGCGTTGTTGACCAGCACGTCGATGCGCCCGTACTCCTGCACCACTCGTTCGACGAAGCCCTCCGCCTGCTCCCACACGGCCATGTCGGCGGGAACGGCCAGGGCGCGGCCACCCTTGGCGTGGATCTCCTTCTGCAGCTCCTCCAGCGGCCCCTGACGCCGCGCGCACACCGCCACCGGGTAGCCCCGGGCGGCCAGGTGCAGCGCCATGGCCCTGCCGGACCCCGAGGAGGCTCCGGCGATCGCCACCACCAAGCCCTGATTCATGGCTCCCAGCATAGCGGGAATGTCCGCACGCAGCAAGGACGGGCGGGGTGCGGATCGGGTATAATGGAGCGGATATGGAAGAACAAGAGCTGAATCTGTTGGGCGGTTACGGCGCCTGGGCGGCGGAGGTCGCCGGCCGGACCGGAAGGCTGTCCTTCGCCAAGGTGATGAAGAGCGGCAGGATCCGCCTGGCGGAATGGAAGAAGCAGGGCAGGGCGGTCGTGCGCGAGCTGCTTGAGCCTCCTGCAGCGGAGGAGGGGCGGGCGGTGCGCGCTCAGACGGTGCGCAGCTACTCCTTCGACGGCCTGGACGTGGAGGAGCTGAGCTGGCAGCTGCCCTTCGGGCCGCCCACCGAGGCGGTGTTTCTCAAGCCGGAGGGGGCCCAGGGGCCGCTGCCCGGCGTGCTGGCCCTGCACGACCACGGCGGGATCAAGTACTTCGGCCGGCGCAAGATCACCCGCACCGCGCAGGAGACGCATCCCTTCCTGCGGGCGCACCAGGAGCACTACTACGGAGGGGCGGCCTGGGCCAACGAACTGGCTCGCCGCGGCTACGGGGTGCTGGCCCACGACGTCCTGCCCTTCGGCAGCCGCCGCATCCTGGCCGCCGACGTCCCGGCGCACGTGGCCGACCGCCTGATGGCCGCACCTGAGGCGGTGCGGGAGCTCTCCTTCGAAGGGCTGAAGCCGGCGGAGTCCCGCGCCGAGCTGGACGTGCCCCCCGATGAGCCCGCCGAGCGCCTGGCCCGCTACGAGGCCTTCGCCGGCCGGCACGAGGAGGTGCTGGCCCGTTCCCTGTTCGCGCTGGGCACCACCTTCCCCGGGGTGGTCCTGGCCGAGGACCTGGCCGCCCTCGGGGTCCTGGCCGCCCGGACGGACGTGGACCCGGACCGCCTGGGCTGCTGCGGGCTGTCCGGCGGGGGCCTGCGCGCCTGCCTGCTGGCCGGGCTGGACGATTCCATCGACTGCGCGGTGACCGCCGGCTTCCTGAGCACCTGGAAGGACTTCGCCCTGTACAGCGGGTTCACCCACACCTGGGCCCTGTTCGTGCCGCGCCTGGCGCGCCAGCTGGATTTTCCCGAAGTGCTGGGCCTGCGCGTGCCGCTGCCCAGTCTGGTGCTGGCTTGTGAGCAGGACCCCCTGTTCCACCGCAAGGAGTCGCTGCGGGCGGGGGCCATGCTGGAGGAAATCTATCGTCAGGCCGGCGCGGCGGAAAACCTGCGCGTCAGCCGCTACCCGGGGGAGCACCGCTTCAGCCGGGATATGCAGGCCGAGGCCTTCGCCTGGCTGGACCGCTGGCTGGGCGCCTGATTGCATGCCGACGACCGTGTTCGCCTTTTCCTGCCACCCCGACGACATCGAGTTCATGATGGGCGGCACCCTGTTCCTGCTGAAGAAGGCGGGCTGCGCGCTGCATTACATGAACCTGGCCAACGGCAACTGCGGCAGCACCGAGCAGGGACTGGAGCAGACGGCGGCCGCGCGGCGAGGGGAGGCCCAGGCCGCCGCGGCCCTGCTGGGGGCGAGCTTTCACGAGAGCCTGGTGGGGGACTTCGAGGTGCTCTACACCCAGGAGCTGGTGCGCCGCGCCGCGGCAGTGATGCGCCGGGTGAAGCCGGACATCCTGCTGCTGCCCTCCCCCGAGGACTACATGGAAGACCACATGAACACCTGCCGCATTGGGGTCACGGCGGCCTTCTGCCGGGGCGTGCCCAACTTCGTCACCCTGCCCCCGGAGCCGCCCTGCTTCCAGGACGTGGTGCTCTACCACGCCCTCCCGTACGGTCTGGCCGACGGGCTGCGCCGGGCGGTGCATCCGGATTTTTTCGTGGACATCAGCGGGGTGATCGAAGACAAGCAGGCCATGCTGGCCTGCCACCAGAGCCAGCGCAAGTGGCTGGACGTCGAGCCAGGGCCTGGACAGCTACCTGGCCACCATGCGCGAGATGAGCGCCGAGGTGGGGCGCATGTCCGGGCGCTTCGCCTTCGCCGAAGGGTGGCGGCTGCATTCCCACCTGGGCTTCTCGGCCCGGGAGCGGGACCCGCTTGGGGAGCTGCTGCGAAGCTTGACAGTGGGGGGAAGCTTGACACCGCGGGCCATACGTCCTAGACTGAAATTGTACCCGTCGGGTATCTCCTAAATCTTTCCAAAGGGGGATGCACATGAGAAAAAGAATCGTCTGGGTTCTTGTTCTGGCCCTTCTGCTGGCCGGCGGCTTCGCCTGGGCGCAGAAGGCCAAGGTGACCTTCTTCTGGGCGCTGTACGACGGCCTGACCGAAGAGTACCGGCAGAGCCTGCAGGACGCCTTCATGGCGGCCAACCCGTCGATCGATGTGGACATCGTGCCCATCGCCTGGGACAGCATGCAGGAGAAGATGACCACCGCCGTGGCCGGCGGCCAGCCGCCGGAGCTGTGCGTCATCGGAACCCGCTGGCTGCTGGACCTGATGTCCACCGACTCTGCGCTGCCGGTCGACCAGGTCGTCTCCAAGAAGACCCTGGACAACATCGCCGCCGGGGCCATGGAAGCCAACATCAAGGGCAAGCTGATGGGCCTGCCCATCGCGGCCGGGGCGCGCATCCTGACCATCAACAACGACATCACGACCAAGGTGCCCAAGACCATGGAGGAGCTGCGCGCGGAGGCCAAGAGGGTGCACAACCCGCCGAAGGCCTACGGCCTGATCATGCCCGGAAAGCTGCACACCGAGCTGACCGACTTCTGCTACTACCTGTACTCCGCCGGCGGCGACTACTTCGCCAAGAACGCAGACGGCTCCTGGGGCAAGGCCGTTTTCAACTCTCCGGCCGGGGTGAAGGCCCTGCAGTTCATGGTGGACATGGCCACCAAGGACAAGATCGTCCAGGAAGGCTACCTGGGGCTGACCCGCATGGACAGCCACCCGATCTTCTACGAGGGCCGAGCGGCCTACGTGATGATCGGGGCCTGGGTGGAGAGCGCCATGAAGCAGGCCAACTCCTCATTCAAAGCCCAGTACGCGCTGATTCCGCCCTTCGCCGGCCAGAAGCAGAGCGGCCTGATCATCACCGACTCCGTGGCCATCTTCAAGAAGGCCAAGTACACCAAGGAAGCCGGCAAGTTCCTGGACTTCTTCTACCAGGACCAGTGGAAGGCCAAGTTCGACGAGCTGGTGGGCTTCCCGCCGGTGACCATTTCCGCGGCCAAGCTGCCTCAGTTCCAGAGCCCGCTGTACCAGGCCCTGGGCAAGGCGGCTTTGAGCGCCAAGGGCTGGCCGCTGATCGACGAATGGGCCGAGGTGTCGAACATCATCTGGGAGGCCAACGTGAAGGCCTTCCTCGGCCAGATGTCGCCCAAGGCGGCGCTGGACGAAGCCGCGGCCAAGGTCGACCGGCTGCGGGAAATGTAAGCGACTGAGATTCTCAGGATGCCCGGCCGGCTGCCGGGCATCCTGCTTTCAGCGTGGTGAGCATGGCGACAGCGACGATTCCATTGCGCCAGCGGTTGTGGAACCCGGAGGCCCGGCTGGCCTACGTGCTGCTGGCCCCCGCGGTGCTCGTGCTGCTGGGCTTCATGGTCTACCCGATCGCCTTCGTGTTCCTGATCTCCCTGTTCAAGACCAACAAGCTGGCCCAGCTCAAGGAGTTCGTGGGTTTCAAGAACTTCATCTTCCAGTTCACGGACAAGGAGTTCTGGCAGATCGCGGCCCGCTCCCTGTACTGGACGGCCATCGCCGTGGCGGTGAAGATGCTTCTGGGCATGATCGTGGCCCTGCTGCTGAACGTGAAGTACGCCGGGCGCAGGTTCGCCCGCATGCTGTTCATCGTGCCCTGGGCCTCTGCGGTGCCGATCAGCTCGATCCTCTGGCGCTGGGTCTACCACCCTGAGTACGGGCTGCTCACGGCCACGCTCAAGGCCACCGGCATCTGGGCCAACCCGCCAACCTGGCTGGGCCTGCCCCTGCCGGCCTTCATTGCCTGCATCTGGGTGGACATCTGGATCGGCATCCCGTTCATGGCCCTGGTGTTCCTGGCCGGCATGCAGGCCATATCCGAGGACCTGTACGAATCTGCCTACCTGGACGGGGTGAACGGCTTGCAGAAGTTCTTCTATATTACCTTGCCGGGAATCCGGCACCTGGTGCTGATCGCCACGCTGCTGTCCTGCCTGTGGACCTTCAACGACTTCAACACGATCTACATCCTGACCCGGGGCGGCCCGGCGGGCATGACCGACATCCTGATCACCAAGCTGTACAAGAACGCTTTCGAGTACCTGAAGTTCAGCCCGGCGGCGGTCATGGCCGTGGTCACCTTCTTCATGCTCACGGCCCTGAGCATCGCCTACGCCCGCATCTACTTCCGCCAGGAGAACAGCGCATGAAGTGGCGTAACCGCGGCAAGCCGCTGGCGATCATCCTGACGGTCGTCCTGCTGGCCTTTCTGCTGTTCCCGTTCTTGGTGATGCTCTCCACGATGCTTAAGAGCGCCGAGGAGGTGTACACCAACCCGCCGTACTGGATCCCCAAGAGCTGGCAGTTCTCCAACCTGGTGCGCCTCTGGACCGAGTTCCAGTTCGCCACCTACTTCAAGTCCAGCGTGATCATCTCCGTAGGCACCATGATCCTGAACACGCTGCTCACCGTGCCGGCCGCCTACGCGGTGGCCCGCCTGCGCTTCGTTGGCCGGGGGCTCATCTTGTACCTGTTCCTGGTGATCCAGATGTTCTCGCCGGTGATCGTGGTGATCTCCCTGTTCAAGATCGTGGCCACCCTGAAGCTGCTGGACACCTACCTTTCGCTGATCCTGGCCAACGCGGTGTTCACCATCGCCTTCACCATCTGGATGATGAACGGCTACTTCCGCTCCATCCCCAAGGAGATCGAGGAGGCGGCGCTGATCGACGGCTGCTCGCGGGTGCAGACCATCACCCGGATCATGCTGCCGATCGCGGTCCCCGGCCTGGTGACCACGATGATCTACTCCTTCATCGCCGCCTGGAACGAATTCCTGTTCGGGCTGACCTTCATGCAGTCCAAGGAGAAATTCCCCCTGGTGATCGCGCTGTACAACTTCGTGGGGCGCTGGACCACGCAGTGGGAGCTGCTCAACGCGGCGGCCTTCGTGGCCCTGGTCCCGGTGCTGGTGCTGTTCTACATCATCGAAAAGCGCCTGGTGGCCGGCCTGGCCGGCGGCGCGGTCAAGGCCTGAGGCTTCAACCCGCCCGCGCCTCCTCGATCATGGCCAACATGTTCGGCAGCGGAACGTCCGCCTGTACCGTGATGCCCGAGTTCCTCCGGCTTGAGGCGGGGCGGACCTGCCTGGCGACGTGATTCCTCCTGCCGCGCCGCGGCCGGCACGGACGGCGGACCAGCCCAAGCCGTACTTTGACGGTGTCGGGTGCAGAGCTCACGCGTATCGGGAAAGCGAGCGCCTCTTCGAGGTCTCGGCGCCGAAATGGCGCTGGAGGGCTGAGCGGGCAGGAGGGGAAAACATGAAGTTGTACGGAACCGCCTCCTGCAGGCGGTGAGCCAGGGTGTCGCGGATCCAGCGGCGGTCGTCGATCATCCGGCCTCCTGGCCTGCCCTTACAGCAGCTCGGCGGCCAGCTCCGCCAGGGGGCTCCTCTCCGAGCGCTCCAGGGTGACGTGCCCGAACATGTCCTGCCCCTTGAAGGCCTCCACCAGGAAAGTCAGCCCGTTGGAGTTGGAGTCCAGGTAGGGGCTGTCGATCTGGTAGGGGTCGCCGGTCAGGACCACCTTGGTGCCGGTGCCCGCCCGGCTGACAATGGTCTTCACCTCGTGGGGCGAGAGGTTCTGCGCCTCGTCGATGATGATGAACTGGTTGGGTAGTGAGCGGCCCCGGATGTAGGTCAGGGCCTCGATCTCGATCAGCCGCCGGCTGATCAGCGACTCCACCGACATGTCCCGCAGCTTCTTGTCCGCGCCCAGGATGTATTCCAGATTGTCGAAAACCGGCTGCATCCAGTGGGACAGCTTCTCGCCTTTGGCCCCGGGCAGGTAACCGATGTCCCGGCCCATGGGGATGACCGGGCGGGCCACCAGCACCCGGGAAAAGCGCTCCTCGGTAAGCACCTTCTTCAGACCCGCGGCCAGCGCCAGGAGGGTCTTGCCGGTGCCGGCCTTGCCCACCAGGGTCACCAGCGAGACCGAGTCGTCCAGCAGCAGCTTCAAGGCCATGTGCTGCTGCACGTTGAGCGGCTTGATGGCGCTCACCGAATAGATGTCCCCGACCAGCTCCAGGCGGCCCTGCCCGGCGTCGAAGCGGGCCAGGGCGGTGTCGCCCTTGGCCTCTTTGAACACCACGAACTCGTTGGGCGCCAGGCGGATGTTGGAGGGGACGTATCCGTCGGCCCGCAGCGCCTTGAGGGTCTCGTGCGAGGCGTCCTGCTCCACGAAGCCGCGGTACAGGGTCTGGAGGTTGACTTTCTGCTTCTCGTAGTCCACCGCCTTGAGGCCCAAGGCCGTGGCCTTCAGGCGGGCGCTGATGTCCTTGGAGACGAAGAACACCCGTCGGCCGGCGCGCTGCAGGGCGTAGGCCGTGGCCAGGATCTTGTTGTCGTTCTTGCCCGTCGCCAGGTCCGCGGGCAGGTTTTCCGCCCCGTCAGGCCGGCCCAGCTCCACCCGCAGGGTCGAGCCGTTGTCCAGGCGCACGCCCTCGCGCAGGTCCCCGTGCCGGCTCACCTCGTCCAGCAGGCGGATGGTCTCCCGGGCGTTTCGCCCGCGCTCGTCGCGTTCCTTCTTCAGATTGTCCAGCTCCTCCAGCACCCACAGGGGGATGACGATCTCATTGTCGCGGAAAGAGTGGATGGCCTCGGGGCGGTGGATGAATACGTTGGTGTCGATCACGAAGGTCTTCACGGCTTCGCTCATTGCAGCGCACTCCTCCTTGTAGTATAAGGTCGTATGCGCGTCGGATTCTACCAGTTCCAGCCCCGTTTCGGCCGCCCGCGCGAGAACGCCGAGGCGCTGGCCGCCGCAGTGCGCCGGGCTCGGGCGGACCTGCTGGTGGCTCCGGAGTTGAGCCACCTCCGGCTACGTGTTCTCCAGCCGGGAGGAGAGCGCCGGGCTGGCCGAGACGCTGCCCGGTCCCTCCACGCAGCTGCTGCAGCAGGCCTGCCGGGAGACCGGCGGGAGGGTGGTTCTGGGCATCGCCGAGAAGGCCGCGGACGGGTTCTACAACAGCGCCGCGCTGATCGGGCCCGACGGGGTGGAAGGGGTGTACCGCAAGACCCACCTTTTCGGCGAGGAGAAGCTGCACTTCGCCGGCGGGCGCACCGGCTTCCCGGTGTTCACGGTCCGGGCGGGCGGCGTCGAGGTCCGACTGGGGATGCTGGTCTGCTTCGACCACTTCTTCCCGGAGGCGGCGCGTTCCCTGGCCTTGGGCGGCGCCCAGATCATCTGCCACCCCTCCAACCTGGTCCTGCCCGAGTACGCCCAGCTTTCCAGCCGGGTGCGCTCCATCGAGAACCGGGTGTTCTGGGTCCTGGCCAACCGCTACGGCTCCGAGGACCGCGGCGGCAAAAAGCTGGAGTTCACCGGCTCAAGCCAGGTCACGGCCCCGGACGGCAAGGTCCTGGTCCGCGCCCCGGCCAGCGGCGACGCCCTGGAGGTCGTGGAAATCGACCCGCGGCTGGCCGACGACAAGAAGATCACCGGCCGCAACCATCTCTGGGAGGATCGGCGCCCCGAGCTGTATCGGCTGTAGAAATCGGGCTCAAGGAGTCTTCATGCGCGATCTGGTACTTCTGGGCGACGAAGCCCTGGCCCTGGGGGCGATGCACGCCGGCCTGTCGGCGGCCTACGGATACCCGGGTACCCCCTCCACCGAGATCATCGAGTTCCTGCAGCGCCAGCAGGGGACTGGTGGGCAGGAAACCTCCTTCATCGCCTCCTGGTGCACGAATGAGAAAACCGCCTACGAGGCGGCGGTGGGCGCCTCTCTGGCCGGGCGGCGGGCCCTGGTGACCATGAAGCACGTGGGCCTGAACGTGGCCGCCGATCCCTTCATCAACTCGGCGCTCCTGGACATCCACGGCGGCCTGGTGCTGGCCGTGGCCGACGACCCGGGCATGCACTCCTCGCAGAACGAGCAGGACAGCCGTTTTTTCGCGGACTACGCCCGCGTCCCCTGCTTCGAGCCGCGCAACCAGGAGGAGGCCTACGCCATGACCCTGGAAGCCTTCGAAGTGTCGGAACGCTTCCACCTGCCGGTGATGGTGCGCCTGACCACGCGCCTGGCCCACTCGCGCGCCGTGGTGCGGGTGGGGGAGGCCAAGCCGCCGAGGCCCCTGGACAAGTCCGCCAACCCGACCGGCTGGATCCTGCTGCCCAACCTGGCCCGCCGGAACTGGGAGCGCCTCCTCAAGGCTCAGGAGTCCTTGAGGCAGTACAGCGAAGGCTCGCCGTACAACGCCCTGACCCTTTCGCCAAGCGATCGGGAGCTGGGCGTGATCACCACCGGCCTGGGCCGCAACTACTATGAGGAAAACCTGGAGGAGCTGGCCTCCAACCGGGGGCATCCCTCGCACCTGCACATCGGGGTGTATCCCGTTCCCGCGGCCAAGGTGCGCGCCCTGGCCGCGCACGTGCGCCGGGTGCTGGTCATCGAGGAGGGGTACCCGCTGGTGGAGCGGCAGCTGCGCGGGCTGTTGGCGACCCCCGTAGCCGTGGAGGGCAAGGAGAACGGCGCCATCCCGGCCTCCGGGGAGCTCACCCCGGACAACGTCCGCCCGGCGCTGGGCCTGCCGGAGCGGCCTGGTCTGGCCTACAGCGGACCGGCCTTGCCGAGCCGGCCGCCCCAGCTGTGCGCCGGCTGCCCGCACCGGGACACCTTCGAGGCCCTGAACCTGGCGCTAACCGGATACGAGCACAAGCTGGTCACCTCCGACATCGGCTGCTATACCCTCGGTTTTCTTCCGCCCCACCAGGCCATCGAGACCTGCCTGTGCATGGGCGCCTCCGTGGGCATGGCCCGCGGCGCCGCCGAGGCGGGCCTGCACCCGGTGGTGGCCACCATCGGGGACTCCACCTTCCTGCACTCGGGCATGACCGGCCTGGTGGACGCGGTGGCCTCCAAGGCCAACCTGACCCTGATCATCATGGACAACTCCACCACCGCCATGACCGGCACTCAGCCCACGATCCTGCCCTCCGCCCAGTTCCCGGAACTGATCCGCGGCCTGGGCGTGGACCCGGCCCACATCCGGCTAATCAACCCGCTGAAGCGGCACAGCGAGGAGAACGCGCGCATCCTGCGCGAGGAAATCGAGCACCGCGGTCCCTCCGTGGTCATCGCCCTGCGCGAGTGCATCCAGATACTGAAAAAGAAGAGCCGGCGGGAGGTGGCCGAATGAAGTACGACGTGATCCTGGCCGGCGTCGGCGGGCAGGGCGTGCTGTCCGTGGCCGCCTGCATCGCCGCGGGCGCCCTGAAAGCCGGCTTGAAGGTGCGCCAGTCGGAGGTGCACGGCATGGCCCAGCGGGGCGGCGCGGTGCAGGCCCACCTGCGGCTGGCCGACCGGCCGATCGCGAGCGACCTGGTGCCCCGCGGCTCGGCGGACATGGTCCTGGGCATGGACCCCCTGGAGAGCCTGCGCTTCCTGTCCTATCTTTCCCCCGGGGGAGTGCTGGTGACGGCCACCGAGCCCTTCGACAACATCCCCGACTACCCGCCGGCCGGCGAGCTGTTGGCCGCGATCCGGCGGCTGCCCCGGCATCGCCTGGTGGACGCCGGCGCAATAGCCCGGGAGGCGGGGTCGGCGCGTGCGGCCAACATGGTGCTGGTCGGGGCCGCCGCCGCCTTCCTGCCGCTGGAGCGCGCGCATCTGGAGAAGGCCATCGCCGAGATGTTCGCCGGCAAGGGCCAGGAGGTGGTGGCGGTCAACCTCAAGGCTTTCACCGCGGGGCAGGACGGCCGGCCGTGAGCCGCCCGCCCGCCTGGGTGCCCCGGGTCGAGGCCATCCTCACCGCCGCCGCCGCGGCCGGCCGCGGCCAGCTCTACGAGCACGAGGTCTACGCCGTGCTGGGCGAGCTGGGCCTTGCCACCCCAAAGCACCTGCTGGCCGGCGGGGAGGAGGACATCGGGCCGGACACCCTGGCCCGGTTCGGCACCGAGCGGATCGTGGTCAAGGTGGTTTCCCCCGACGCGCCGCACAAGCAGAAGCTGGGCGGGGTGAAGGTGGTGTACAAGGACCTGGACTTCGTGCGCTGGACGGTGCGCGAAATGCGCGAGCGCTTCGAGAGCCGCGGGCAGCGCGTGGAGGGGGTGCTTCTGGTGGAGTTCGTGCCCTACGCCCCCTCCCTGGGCAACGAGAGCCTCCTGGGCTTCCGGGAAAGTGACGCCTTCGGGCCGGTGCTCTCCTTCAGCAAAGGCGGGGAGGACGCGGAGCACTTCGCCACCCACTTCTCCCCGCCCAACCTGGTGCTGCTGCCGGTGGACCGGGAGTGGGCCTCCGCCCTGCTGGCCTCCACCCACATCCATAAGAAGTACCTGGCGGAAGGCCGGCAGGACCACATCGAGAGGATCGTGGACGCCGAGGTGCGCCTGAGCGGCCTGGCCACGCATTTCTCCTCGTTTGGGCCGGGGGCCGGCGGCTGGGTGTTGAGCGAGTTCGAGGTGAACCCGTTCGTGTTCGACGAGCACGGGCAGTTCGTCGCCCTGGACGGCTACGCCACCTTCCGGGAGCGTCCGCCCGCGCCGGTGGACCTGCAGCTGCAGTCCAAGGACACCCTGCGCCCCCTGTTCGAGCCCCATGGGGTGGCCATCGTCGGGGTGAGCGCTTCGGACCACGGCAAGTCCGGGAACATAATACTAAGGAACCTGCTGGAGCTGGGGCGGGAGGACGTGCATTGCGTGAACCGCCGAGGCGGCGATGTGGAGGAGGGCGGCCGCCGCTTCCCGCTGGCCCGCTCCCTGGCCGAGCTGGAGGCCACCGTGGACCTGGCCATCATCACGGTGCCGGCCGAGTCCAGCCTGCCGGTGGTGGAGGACTGCGCGCGCCGGGGGGTCAAGGCCATCCTGCTGATTCCGGGGGGCTTCAGCGAGATCGACAAGAACCGCGAGGCGGAGCGGCGCATCCTGGAGGTGTGCCGCCAGGCCCGCATCCGCCTGATGGGGCCCAACTGCCTGGGGGTGGTGTACGCCGGGGACCGCCAGCACCCGGGCCTGAACACCTTCTTCATCCCGGAGGAGAAGTTCAAGGTGGACCTGTCCCGCGAGCGCAACGTGGCCATCCTGAGCCAGAGCGGGGCCATGGGCATCATGGAGCTGTTCAACCTGCGCAACGCCATCTCCCCCAAGGTGGTGGTGAGCTACGGCAACCAGCTGGACATCGACCCGGCCGACCTGGTGCAGTACTTCGAGGACGACCCGATGGTGGAGGTCATCGGCCTGTACATCGAGGGCTTCAAGGAGGGGGCGGGGCGCAGGTTCTTCGAGGTCACCTCCCGCTGCCGCAAGCCGGTCATCGTGTACAAGGCGGGGCGCACCGAGGCCGGCCGGCAGGCGGCCCAGTCCCACACGGCCTCCATCGCCGGGGAGTACGAGGTGGCCAAGGCGGCCATGAAGCAGGCCGGGCTGATCGTGGCCGGCTCCATGATCGCCCACGGGGACTACGTGAAGACCTTCGCCCTGCTGGCCGACTTCCCGGTGTCCGGGAGGCGGGTGGCGGTGATCGCCAACGCCGGCTACGAGAAGACCTCCGCCGCCGACAACCTGGGCGAGCTGGAGCTGGCCGAGCTCGACGACCAAACCATCGGAATGCTGCGCGAGCACATCCCCCCCATGGTGGAGCCGGGCCCGCTGCTGGACCTGACGGCCATGATCAGCGACGAGCAGTTCGAGCGCTGCATCGACGTGATGTTGAGCTCCCCCCGCGTGGACGCGCTGTGCATCTCCATCCTGCCCCAGGCCCAGGTGCTGCACACCACCGACCAGGAGATTCTGAGCTACGAGAAGAACATCGCCGCGCGCATCGTGTCCACCGTGCACAAGCACAAGAAGCCCACCGTGGTCTCGGTGAACGTGGTGTCGGGGGCCGACGCGGTCTACAACCGCTTCGGCCAGGTCATGGACTCCGGAGGGGTGCCCACCTACCTGACCGCCGAGCGGGCCATGGTCTGCCTGAACGAGTTCATCCGCTACCGGCTGTTCAAGGAGAAGCGGGTGTTCAGCGAGTGGCTGCGATGATTCGACCCGCATTGTGTGCTCTGGCCTGCTCTGCGCTGCTTGTTGCGCCTCACCGCGGGCGGGCGCCCAGTCCGCGACAGAAATGATCTTGATCGAGATCCGCGCGGCGGGAGACTCGTTTACCATGGGGGACGGCACGCTGGGCCCCAATGTAGCACAACCCATCTCTTATGATTTCTTTATCTCCAAATTCGCGATTACCAACGCCCAATTCGGCGGGTTTATCGAGGATGGCGGCTACGCCGAGCGGAAGTATTGGACGGCGAACGGCTGGGCATGGAAGGGAAAAATCGTGCAGCCCGCCTTCTGGAGGGATGCCAGATTCAACCGCCCGGACCAGCCCGTCGTGGGTGTCAGCTGGTATGAGGCGGTGGCCTTTTGCAACTGGCTTTCCCTGCGAGAGGGCCTGACCCCGGTCTACGACGACCGGGGGTGGGCAGACCTCGGCGCTTCGGGATACCGCCTGCCTACGGAGATTGAGTGGGAATACGCAGCGGCCAAGGGCGCGCCCGGTCAGGCGGAGCGAGTTTACCCGTGGGGTGACACATGGGATCCGCAGAACGTGGTCAGCGGGCTTTCGGCGCCCAAGGCCTCGAAGACGGCCGCCGCGGGCAGCAGGAGCCCGCAGGGGGACACGCCGCAAGGGCTGGCGGATATGAGCGGAAATGTCTGGGAGTGGTGCAGCGACAACGCCCAAGGCGACGGCGAAATTGGATTCCCCGCGCTCGGATCGGTACTTCTTCCGCAGCGATTCCAAGCTCGAGTACATGGTGCTTCGCGGTGGCTCGTGGATCAATATTTTCCAGAATGGATTCCGCTCGGCATTCCGCGGCTTCAGCGCCGCGCCTGGCAGCAGGCATAACGTGAGCAGCTTCCGGATCGTGCGCCGCTGAGGCCCGCAGAGCCTATGGCTGGCCCGACCTCCTCAAGCTCTCCACGCTCGTAAAGCTCGATAGCCTCGCGCACGGTGGTCCCCTGAGGCGCGATGTAGGCTGCAACGGACAGCGCCTGCAGCGCCAGGCAGCATCCCGGAGATAAGCTGACTCGTGATGACCACACTGGCACCGCTTTGGACGATAGCCCGGACGCCCTCGATGTTCACCTTGTGGGCGGGGCCGCCATGCTCAACCCGGACCAACTCCCATTTCTTCGTTGCCGGGTCCACGATCGTGAGCGATCTGCAGGCGTCCAGTCCGGTTTGCAGGCTGGCATCCAGACCCTCGCCGCTGGCAGCCACTGCGATGCGGGCGAGCGGGCCCTGTCGTGATTCGGGTGTTGCCAGGCGGGTCGACTTGATAACGTTCAATCGCCTCAATGACGGTCATTCCCCTGACGCCGGAGATGACTTCAATGCCCAATTCGATGAGAGTCTGCCGGCAGATGTCCTTTATGTCTCCGGTGATGACGGCTTCGACATCCTGCTTGGCAATGGCCCGGATGGCCTCGAGACTGAGGCCTTCCGCCGGCTCCGGCAGGCAAAACGCTCACGACCACATGGCTCATGGTGTCCAGGTCGAAGACCAGGAACTGCGAGCAGAAGCCGAAGCGAATGCCGACCAGAGCATCTGGAACGATTCCCAGGGACGCGACGGCGATTTTCATCCTGCTGACACCATCCTTTGCGTCCATCATAACAGCTTGCCCAGGTGCGGGAAAGCTTCGAATTCCCTTCCCCCTCCCCGGCACCCGGGTTACATTGTCGCATCATGGCTGACCAGAAGCGTTACCACGGCGGGGCAGGGCGGCTGTCCGCCCCCGAGCGGCTGGCCCTGCTTGACCTCGATGAGGTCGTGCGCCTGAGCCTGGAAGGCCCGACGATCCGCAGCGTCCTGGATGCGGGAACGGGCACCGGGATTTTCGCGGCGGCGTTCGCCTCGCGTAGGGCTGCGGGTGGCGGGCCTCGACGTAAACGAGGAGCTATTGGCGCAGGCCCGGGCAGCGGTTCCCGGCGTGGAGTTTCGGGCGGGGGTCGTGGAAGATCTGCCCTTTGCGGAGCGGTCTTTCGACCTGGTTTTCCTGGGCATGTGCTCCACGAGGCGGACGACCCCTTGGCGGCGCTGCGCGAAGCCCGCAGGGTCGCCGGCGCGCGGGTGGCCATCCTGGAATGGCCTTACCGCAGCGAGAAGCACGGACCGCCGCTGGACCATCGCCTGCGGCCCGAGAGAATCCGGCAGCTGGCGGAAGAGGCCGGCTATTCAGCGGTGGAGAGGCTGGAGACGGAGCACATGGATTTTTTCCGGCTGGCTCCGTAGCCGCCATGAGACTTTCGACTGGTCCCCGCATCCGGCTTTTCGACCGGATCGCCCGGGTCTATGGTTTGTTTTTTCACCTCCAGCGCCTGGCTTTCCGGCGCAGCCTCAGGACTTTACGGCACTGTCTGGACTTGCCTAGGAAGGCCAGGATTCTGGATATCGGCTGCGGCACCGCGGCTCAGGCTTCCGTGCTGATGGAAATGGGCCACGAGGTCTGGGCGGTGGACGCTTCGCCGGGGATGGTCGCCACGGCAAGGCGGCTTCTGCGCCGCTCGGGATTCGGCCGGCAGGCCGCCCGGTTGGCGGTGGGCAATCCGCTGCGGGGCCTTGCTTTCCCGGACAGGCACTTCGACCTGGTGCTCGCCGCCCACGTGCTGCACGGCATGCGCCAGCCGCAGCGGCGGCGGTTCTGTCGGGAGGCCCGGCGGGTCGCGCGGGGTCGCGTGTTGTTCTACGACTATTCGCCTGAACCGGCCGCGCGGCCCGGGCTGGTCGTCCGGGCGCTGGAAGCCCTGGAGCGCAGCGACTACCGGCGTTTCCGGCGCAGCGTTGCAGGGGAGTTGCAGGAGTCCTTTGCGCAGGTCGAGGTGCTTCTGGGGGCGACGAAGGCGTGCGTCAAGTCCATCTTCGCATCCGCGCCGCCTTGGTTGTGCACGATCCCCATTTCCCGGCTGGCCTGGACCATCCACTGGCGCTGCTGCCGGTTGCCCCCCTGGTACCACTTGAGAAGGTGCGTGCCATACTCGTCGCGATACCGCGCCACCGTGCGCCGGGCGTCGTCCAAGGACTGGAAGTTGGATACCCAGAAGATGCCCGGGCCGGTCGAAGAGGAACCGCGGACTCCTGCGTCTCGCCAAGCTCCGCGAGGTCGGCATACGCGAAGATGTCCGGCAAGGTC